>JBGQBE010000023.1:0-46337 GCA_041494685.1 Dehalococcoidia bacterium
CTGGCGCGGATCCTCGACGGCATGGCGATGACGGCAACCTCCGATTCGACGGTGGCGTTCCTGGGCGGCGCGGAGACCTACGTGCCGGTGCAGGCGAGCTGGAGCCCGCAGGCCGCGATGAGCTACGAGCAGCTGATCCAGCAGGTGATCGTCGAAGTGGCGAACCAGCCGAACGCGGTGATCGTCGCGCACGGCGCGGGGATGTGCCTGGCCGGACGGCCGGGCGTGCTGCGGGTCTTCGCGACTGCATCGGAGGCGGTGCGCGCCGAGCGGATGCAGAAGGAATCGGGCATGTCGGAGGGGGCGGCCGCGAAGGCGGTCCGCGCGTCGGACCGGGCGCGGTCGGAGTACCTGTGGCGGTTCTACGCCGCGCGGCAGGAGCAGCCGACGCACTACGACCTGGTCGTGAACACGGACACGCTCTCGGCGGCGGAAGCGGCGCAGCTCATCGTCGCGGCCGCGAGGGCCACGTCGTAGGGGCGCCGATCAGACGAAGCCGCGCAGCTTGATCGCTTTCGCGACGCGCTCCAGCGCGATCACGAACGCCGCCTCGCGCATGGTGACGCCGCGCGCGATCGACGTCTCGCGCACGTTGCGGTAGGCGGCGGTCAGCAGCGCCGTCAGCTCTTCGTTGACGCGCGATTCCGGCCAGCGGAACTGCTGGATGTTCTGCGTCCACTCGAAGTACGAGACGATGACGCCGCCGGCGTTCGCCAGGATGTCCGGCACGATCGTCACGCCGTCGCGCGAGAGCGCGGTGTCCGCGTCGGATGTGACGGGGTGGTTCGCCGCCTCGACGATGATCCTGGCGCGCACGCCCTTGGCGTTCGTCCCGTCGATCACCTCGCCGGTGGCGGCGGGGATGAGCGCGTCGCAGGGCAGCGTCACGAGCTGCTGCGGGTCCAGCGGCTCCGCGCCGGGGAAGCCGGCGGGCGAGCGGCCCTCCACGAGCCACTCGACGAACGCCGGCACGTCGATGCCGTCCGGGTCGTAGATGCCGCCGCGCAGGTCGCCCGCGCCGACGACGCGGAAGCCCGCCGCGTGCGCCAGCCGCGCCGCCCACGAGCCGACGTTGCCGAAGCCCTGCACGACGACGGAGATGTCGCCGGGCTCCGCGCCGAGGTCGCGGCACACCTCCGTCAGCATGAGCACCGCGCCGCGGCCGGTGGACGACTCGCGGCCGTACGATCCGCCCAGCTCCACCGGCTTGCCGGTGACGATGGCGGGGGTGTAGCCGTTCGCCGCGCCGTAGGCGTCCATCATCCACGCCATCGTGTTGGCGTTGGTGCCCATGTCGGGGGCGGGGATGTCGCGCGTGACGCCGAGGATGTGCGAGATGTTCTGCATGTAGCGGCGGGCGAGGCGGTTCAGCTCGCCCTCGCTCATCGTCGTGGGGTCGCAGTGGACGCCGCCCTTGGCGCCGCCGAAGGGGATGTCGACGAGCGCGCACTTCCACGTCATCAGCGCGGCCAGCGCGCGCACCTCGTCGAGGTTGACGTTGGGGTGGAAGCGGACGCCGCCCTTGTACGGGCCGCGCGCGCCGTTGTGTTGCACGCGATAGCCGGAGAAGACCTCGAGGCGGCCGTCGTCCATGCGGACGGGCACCTCGACGTGCAGCTCGCGGAACGGCGAGCGCAGCAGGAGCAGGATGTCCGGGTCGAGCCCGACCTGCTCGGCGGCGCGGTCGAGGAAGCCGCGCGCGTCCTCCCACGCCGTACGCACGGCCGCGAACCGGGGGAGCGGAGTGATGTTCCTCGGCGGGCGTGCCTGTTCGGGGTGCGGCATGGTGCGATCCTCCTGCGCTGGTGTATCGGCGCGCGGCGGGACGTGAGGGAGGCGGCGCGTCGGAAATGCGGGCGCGACGGGCCGGGCGTAGGGGAAACGCTGAAGGGTGGGGGCGGGGCGGATGGTTGGCCGAGGGTGGGGGGCAGCGTCGCCGACGAAGCGCCAGAAGGAGGCGCTAGACTGTCGTCGAGAACCCGCGGGCGAGCCAAACCGCGCGACACGATGGCGCGCGGACGATGCCCGGAGCGTGCGGCCCTGGAGCTATGACCTGACGAAGATGCCTGATCCACGCTCGGAAGATTTCATGGGAACGATGGCGACGGGTGACATCGGTGCGCACCACCGCCTGATGGCGATCGCTGCCGGGTACTCTGCCGCAGGTAATGGACTCGTGGCGGGGCTAGCCTTTGAACGTGCGATACACGCCGCTTGGGGCGATCCAAGCAGGATGGCGGAAGCATTTCGTTCCGCGATGGACTGTTATGCCGGTGTTTACGCCCGCGAGGATCGTTGCTCCTTCGCAGGGCTGGCGGCCCTCGTTAAGATGATAAAGCTCACGTGGCAGTCTTACCTAGCGCCCTCCGCCCAGGAGGATCTGGACCGGGTCTCGTCAACCGAAGAACTGGCGCAGCTTATCGTGTCCTGCCTCGGCACATCTGCGGATGCGGAATCTTACCTGGTTAGAGGCGTAGAGCTTCAAATTGCGTCAAACGGAGCCGTTACCGCTAACTTCACGCCTTACGAAGTTGATATGGCTGTCGAGCGAGGCTCGCTTCGCGACGGATGGATCGTGGGTGTACCAGCCGCGTTTGGGCTGTTCGTACGACAAGCTGATTACGGTGCGGCGCGGACAATTGCCTGCGACTTCGCTTCCGCCTTCAGATCACCCGCACTCCGAGGATGGCGTTCGGCTGTGCTCGGGTTTACAGATCCGGATGGAGCGGCGTCGCACTTTCGTGACGCCTCAGCCGCCTTTGCCGAAGATGTTCCTTCCACGGGAGAACTCCCCGGCCAAGACGGCGCCCCGTACTGGACAGGGATAAACAGCCAGCTGTGGTCGCCATACTTCGCGGCACGAGCGCACATCGCGGAGATTCGCACTGCGCCAGACCGCGCGACAGAGTTGGTGGCATCTGCCGCCGCGGCATATAAGTTCAATGAAGTTGGCTGGATGAACGCTCGAGCGGTGGCGTTCGGCGTGCTCATTGCGAGCTTGAACCAATTGTTGACCGCCGGCTCGTCGTCTGAGGTACGCCGCATACAAGAACAGTTCAAACGTGAGATACGGGCCTTTGCGAGTTCGCCAGAGTCCGACCTTGTCGAGCAGTTCGCAATTCTTGCCGCCGACTCGTTCGAAGGATTCCTGCGCAATCCAGAGATTGAAGTGACCACGGGTAATTTGCCGGCGGCGCTTGAACTTCTAAAACGTATCCCTTTACTCGACGAGGGAGTCGCCAATGCGGTCGTTCCGGCATTGGGACGCAAGGCGTTTAGCGAAGCGCTTGGCGCGCAACAAACTTGGATCTACCGCACCCTGGAGAGCATCAAGGATGAGCGCACGCTGCAAAGAATTGTGCTTCGACTCATCCAGAGTTCGTCGCCGAGTTACGCACAGATCCTGCACGGGCCGCTGGAGTACGGTAAGGACATCGTGGTCGTCGTTCGGAGCGACAATCAGGTTATTCTCCGGATGTACCAATTGAAGATCGGCGACATTACCACCGCAGTGTGGACCGACGCGCGTCGCGAGCTGGAAGATATGTTCCTCGTTCCAGTTTCTGACTTCCAGCTGCGGGACGCCCCGGACACGCGCGAAGGCATTCTTCTGTGCAATGGACACTGCAACCCGTACGTCCAACCTGTGATGGACGCTTGGTACAGAGAGCAGGAGCGTGATCACAGACGGCAGATACGATTTGAGCACCTCGATGATCTGGTCGGGTGGATCACTCGTGAGCGGCTGATTTCGGAACTTCGAGCCGCGCTTGAGGAGTACGGGGTACCGATCATCTGAGATGGGGCGGGCGCCGCGCCTACCCCCATACTGTGCTTGCCCGGCCGAAGCTGGCGGGCCTATACTTCGGTGCCGAATTTCACAAGCGGGTGCTTGGGATATCGGCGCGACGCGGGAGACGCACGGGGCGGCCGCCCCGCCACCAGGAGTGAACCGTGGCCTATACCATCGTGGACACCTGCATCGGCTGCACGGCGTGTACGAAGCGCTGCCCCACGAACGCGATCACGGGCAGCCGTAACGTCGTCCACGTCATCGACGCGGGCCTCTGCATCGACTGCGGGGCGTGCGGCGTCGTCTGCCCGCCGGAGGCGATCCTGGACACGGTGGGCGACGTCTGCAAGACGTTCCCGCGCAAGGAGTGGCCGAAGGCGATCGTCATCGAGGACAACTGCATCGGCAGCGGCTGCGAGCTGTGCATCCAGGTGTGCCCGTTCGAGGCGCTGAGCCTGGGCAGCCCGGAGCGCACCGTCGGCGACTTCTTCGGCATCGCCGTGCTGAACGAGCGCAAGTGCACGGGGTGCCGGCTGTGCGAGGACTCGTGCGGCTGGGGCGCGATCTACATCGACCCGCCGCGCGAGCTGCTGAAGAAGCGCGCCTGGCCGGACGACGAAGAGGGCGCGGGCGAGTCGGCGAAGGAGCTCGTCGAGGCGTCGTAGGCGCGGAACACAGAGCGATCATGGTAAGCCCCTCGCGCGAAGGGCTTTCCGTTTGTCGCGCGCTCGCCGATACTGTGTCCGATTCAGACAGCGAGCGGAGCGACACGATGCAAGGACGCAGCATCAGGGCCATGTTCGCCGCGACCTGCGCGTGCGCCGTCGCGCTCGCCGGGATCGCGTGCGGCGGCGGCAGCGGCAGCGCGACCACGGTCACGGCCCCGGCCGGCGGCGCGGCCCCGCGCAGCATCACGAAGATCGCGGAAGTCGACCACCTGATCGACCTGGCGACCGGCGCCGACGTGATCGGCCTGGCGGGCCTGACCGGCTACGAGAGGGTCCCGTGCAGCGGCACGGCCGCGGGCGCCTCCGGCGACCCGCCGCTGTGCCGCAGCAACGAGTCGGACGGCGAGACCGTGGAGGTGCTGGCGCGGAGCGCCTGCGACACGGGCTGGGTCCGGCCCGAGGCGGCGCCGGACGCGTATCGCGCGGCGCTGAAGAACGGCACGCCCCAACTCTTCGCGGTCTATGTGCCGAAGTCCGATACGAACGCGTTCGGCGCGGACCTGGGCGCGCAGTACGTCGTCGTGCTGAGCGCGGGCCGGCGCGGCGATGGCACGCCGGCGGGCGTGGCCCTGCACGTCAAGTCCGGACGCGTCGTGTGGTTGCAGACGGAGTGCGATCAGTTCCTCGCGCTCGTCTCGCAGGATGTCGTGGCGTCGTTCGTGGTGGACCCGATCGCCGACGCGCCGAAGCCGGACGCGTCGCCCGGCGTGACGATCGTGCCCGCGCCGTAGGGCGGGCCGCGGTTGTCTGGACAATCCCAGGCCGCCCACGGCGGATGGTTTTCTGATACTCGGCTTGACTCAATTGCTTTACATTCGGCTACGAAGCACTGTTCAATACACCGCGAGGCCGGCGTCGGCAGCCATCGTTAGCAGAGCCGGGGGAACGAAATGTTCGCGTTGCTTGGTATCGCCCTCGTCGTCGTGACGGTTGTGGCTGCGGTCGTAGGCGTTGCCGCCGGAACCGATCAGCTTTGGGCGTCGTACCGAAAGCGCGTCCCTGATGTCCTGGGATGGCGAGCGATCGAACAGGGGACGCGCAATCTCATCGCGCAACTCAGGGCTGATAACTATGTGCCCGACGTGGTCGTGGCGATCGGGCGCAGCGGCGCGATCCTTGGTGGGCTCCTCGCCGGGAACATGCACAATCTGCCAATGGCGTTGCTGGATCGTCACTTTTCCTGGGATCATCACCGACGAGACTTCATACAGAGTGGATTCTCGGAAGTCCACCTCAGCGACGACTGCAAGCAAGTGCTCGTTGTTGTCGGCGAAGTCTATTCCGGCCAGACGCTGATCGAATGTCTCAACTCTCTTGGCCCGGTGCTTGTCGGCAAGACGGTGCGCACGTGCACGTTGATCAAGAGCAAGACATCGACCTGCCACGTGGACTACGTCGCGATGGAGGTTGAGAAAGTCGTGCGACCGGCCTGGGTGATGACGTCAGACTACGCGCGTGCTGAGATCGACAGCAGGATACCGAAGAGGTAGCTCGCCGCCGGCCCCGTGACGGCGTGCTGGCGCCGGTGTCGTGAGGCGGAAGAAGGGCGCCGCGCCCATGTCGCATCCTCTCACTCATCCTCGCGTCCGCGAGGCACTGATCGTGCGCCGGGCCGGCGTGGCGGCGCGGGTGGGCTGATCGTAGCGCCCGCGCGCGGTACGTCAACGAGACGCGATCGAGAGGCTCCGTAACACTCGTCTTGCTTGACCCTGCCTGTCCACCATGTTACTCGTGATAGCGGTCACGAACGACGGTTTCAGATTCGTTGCGCCGCCTTCGGGAGGAGTGCGCCCGCCTGTTCCGGCGAGCCGCCGCGAAGCATGTCCTGGTTCCAGCGCCTCCTTCTGATCACCATCGCCGCCACGTTTGTGCTGGTCGTCATTGGCGGCACCGTGCGCGCCACCGGCTCCGGTCTGGGCTGCCCCGACTGGCCGACGTGCCACGGCCGGCTGGTACCGCGCATGGAAGAGCACACGCTGATCGAGTATTCCCACCGCACGGCGGCGGCCGTGGTGGGATTCCTGTTCCTTGGTGTCACCTTCTTCACGTTCAAGACCGAGCGCAAGAACAAGCTCGTCTTCCGGCTCGCCTTCGCGGCGGGCGTCCTGCTGCTGTTCCAGATCATCCTGGGCGGCATCACCGTGAAGCGCGACCTGCCGGCGGAGATCGTGGCGGCGCACCTGGGTACGGCGATGTCGTTCATGGGGATCATGATCGCCACCACCGTCATCTCGATGATGCGGTCACGGGGGATCTCGACGTTCGCGTTCGCCTCGGAGACGAACTTTACGCGTCTCGCGCTGCTCTGCGCCGCGGCGGCCATGGTGACGCTCGTGCTGGGCTCGTACATCAGCGGGACCTCGGCGGCGCTGGCGTGCCACGGCTGGCCGCTCTGCAACGGCAGCGTCGTGCCGGGGAGCGGCACGGACGAGGGGCTGCACTACCTGCATCGCGCCGTGGCAGGCTTGCTGGGTATCATGCTGCTCGGCCTGATCTACGTCGGGTTCGAGGAGCGGCGGCGGCAGCCGTTGCTGGTGGCGCTGTCGCTCGCGGCGGGCGTGCTGTACGTGGTGCAGGCGCTGGTCGGCGCGGCGAACATCTGGACGAGCCTGTCGGCGAGCGTCATCGTGGCGCACCTGTCGCTGGCGGCGCTGCTCTGGTGCTTGACGGTGCTGATCGCCGCCTTGTCGTACTATCTACCGGGGACCGAACCCGAGGACGCCGCCGGGGGGCGGCAGCCGCGGGGCAGAGAGGCAGCGGAATGGGCGCGATAGACACCGGCGTGCGGACACGGCCAGCGCTCTCGATACGGGAGATCGCGTCCGCGTACCTGGCGCTGACGAAGCCCCGCATCATCTCGCTGCTGCTGATCACGACGATCCCGACGATGATCCTGGCGGCGAAGGGCGTCCCGTCGCTCTGGCTGATCTTCGCGACCGTAGTCGGCGGGTCGCTGGCCGCCGGCGGCGCGAACGCCATCAACTGCTACCTGGACCGCGACATCGACGAGATCATGCACCGTACGCAGGGGCGGCCGCTGCCGCTGGGCAAGATGGAGCCGCTGAGCGCGCTGGTCTTCGCGCTGGCGCTGGAAGCCGCGGCGTTCGTGCTGCTGGCCGCCTCATCGAACCTGCTGGCGGCGTCGCTGGCGCTCGCGGCGACGGCGTTCTACGTGTTCGTGTACACGATGTGGCTGAAGCGGACGACGCCGAAGAACATCGTCATCGGCGGCGCGGCGGGCGCGGTGCCGCCGCTGGTCGCGTGGGCGGCCGTGCGCGGCGACGTCGGGGTGCCGGCGCTCATCCTCTTCGCGATCATCTTCTTCTGGACGCCGCCGCACTTCTGGGCGCTCAGCATCAAGTACAAGGAAGATTACAAGCGCGCGCACGTGCCGATGCTGCCCGTAGTGGCCACGATGGCGGCGACGAAGACGCAGATGTTCGTGTACGCGGTGCTGCTGGTGCCCGTGTCGCTCTCGCTGGCGTTGACGGGGACGGTCGGCTGGATCTACATCGGCGCGGCGCTGCTGCTGGGCGGCGCGTTCGTCCGCGAGACGTGGCGGTTGCGCTCGAACGACGCGCCCGGCGCGGCGATGGGCGTCTTCCGCGTGTCGATCTACTACCTGAGCTTCATCTTCATCGCGGTGGCCGCGGACCAGCTGATCCTGCGGTAGTGCCTGGCGGAAGAGCGACATAACGTCGCGGGGCGGCGCGTCGGCGGCCGGTCTCGGCGTCCTCAGGATTGTGCTTCCTCTCACGAGCACTTGACGATAGACTCCGGCCGGGGAATAATTCGCCAAACTGCGAATTGAGCGAGGATGGCTAATGCAGCGTTCCGGGTGCCGCGTCCCAATACGCCGTTTCATCCTTGTGCTTGACGCCCCTGCCCCTTCAGCGACTCCTACCCGTGGCGCGTGGTTGCGGCACGCAGGTCCTGTCGCCACCGATCCGTCAGCCGGCCGCCAACCGCTCACAGCCAGCAGCTCTTTCGAGGTCGCCTGTGCGTAATCGACTCTCTCGCTTCGCGCTCTTGGCGTCGCTGTTGCCAGCGATGCTGTTCTTTTCGGCCTGCGACGTGTTCAACAGTCCGCAGAACACGTTCTCGCCGAGCGGCACGGTAGCGGCGAAGCAGAAGTACCTCTTCACGGTGACGATGTGGCCGGCGCTTGCCGTGCTGCTGCTGGTCGAATTCGGCCTGCTGGCCATCCTGATCAGGTTCCGCCGCAAGAAGGGCGATCCGGGGCTGCCGAAGCAGATCCACGGAAACAACCGCCTGGAGATCGCGTG
Source organism: Dehalococcoidia bacterium (assembly GCA_041494685.1). Taxonomy (GTDB): domain Bacteria; phylum Chloroflexota; class Dehalococcoidia; order DSTF01; family JACRBR01; genus JBGQBE01. The sequence goes on from JBGQBE010000023.1 coordinate 8,808, forward strand.
GACGATCGCGCCGATCGTGTTGCTCGCGATGTTCGTACCGGCGGTCGTGGGCGGCGTCATCGACCTGGGCCGCACGCCGAAGAACGCCGTCGAGGTGGACGTGTCGGGCATCCAGTGGGCGTGGCAGTTCTCGTACCCGGATCCGAGCGGCGGCGCGGCGGTGCAGGCGCCGATCAACGAGATGCACATCCCGGCGGGCCGGGATATCGAGATCAAGCTGCATTCGGACAACGTGATCCACTCGTTCTGGGTGCCGAAGCTGGCCGGCAAGACCGACGTGATGCCGGGCCGCCAGAACCACATGTGGCTGCGCGCCACCGACATCGGCACGTACTCGGGTCAGTGCGCGGAGTTCTGCGGGCTGGACCACGCGAAGATGAGCTTTCGCGTCGTCGTGCAGTCGCAGGCCGATTATGACGCGTGGCTCAAGTCGCAGGCTGCGGCGCAGCAGAGCGGCGGTCAGTCGCAGTTCGCGTTCCACGGGGAGTAATTCATGGCAACCGCTATTCCGAGATCGCGACGTGTGACGATGGCCGATGCCCTGCGCCAGACGCGCGAGGACGCCGGTTCGTACAAGGGCATCTGGAGCTGGCTCGCGACGGTCGACCACAAGCGCATCGGCCTGATGTACGGGTTGACGGCGTTCTTCTTCTTCCTCGTGGGCGGACTCGAAGCGCTGCTGATCCGCGTGCAGCTTGCGCGGCCGGAACAGGACTTCCTGAGCCCGGACCAGTACAACCGGATCTTCACCATGCACGGCACGACGATGGTCTTCCTGGTCGTCATGCCGATGAGCGCGGCCTTCTTCAACCTGCTGCTGCCGTTGATGATCGGCGCGCGCGACGTGGCGTTCCCGCGGCTGAACGCGTTCAGCTTCTGGGTGTTCTTCCTGGGCGGCATCTTCCTGAACGTCAGCTTCTTCACGGGCGGCAACTTCCTGAAGGGCGACCTGGGCGCGCCCGACGGCGGCTGGTTCGGCTACGCGCCGCTGACGCTGAACCGCTTCTCGCCGGACAACGGCATCGACTTCTGGATGATCGGCCTGAACGTGCTGGGGATCGCGTCGCTCGCCGGCGGTTTCAACTTCGTCGTGACGATCCTGAACATGCGCGCGCCGGGCATGACGCTGTTCCGCATGCCGGTATTCGTGTGGATGTCGCTGGTCACGTCGCTGCTCATCGTCTTCGCGATGCCGGTCATCTCCGTGGCGCTCTTCGAGATCTCGTTCGACCGCCTGTTCGGCGCGAACTTCTTCAACGTGGCGAAGGGCGGCACGCCGCTGCTCTGGCAGCATATGTTCTGGCTCTTTGGCCACCCGGAGGTGTACATCCTGATCCTCCCGGCGATGGGCATCGTGTCGGAGGTGTTGCCGACGTTCGCCCGGAAGCCGCTGTTCGGCTACCCGTTCGTGGTCTTCTCCGGCGTGGCGATCGGCTTCATGTCGTGGGGCGTGTGGGCGCACCACATGTACACGACGGGTCTCGGCTCCGTCGCCAACTCGGCGTTCGGTATCTCGACGATCATGATCGCGGTGCCGACGGGCGTGAAGATCTTCAACTGGATGGCCACGCTCTACGGCGGCTCGATCAGCTTCAAGACGCCGCTCTACTTCGCCGTCGGCTTCATCGCCATGTTCACGGTCGGCGGCCTTACGGGCGTGACGCACTCCATCGTGCCGTCCGACTACCAGCAGCAGGACACGTACTACGTCGTGGCGCACTTCCACCAGGTGCTGTTCGGCGGCGCGATCTTCGGCCTCTTCTCCGGCATCTACTTCTGGTTCCCGAAATTCACGGGCCGCATGATGCACGAAGGCCTGGGCAAGCTGCATTTCTGGCTCATGCTGATCGGCTTCAACCTGACGTTCCAGCCGATGATGATCCTCGGCCTGATGGGCATGCCGCGCCGCATCCAGACCTACCAGAACGACTACGGCTGGGGCTTCTGGAACATGATGGCGACGGTGGGCGCGTTCACCATCGGGGTCTCGTTGCTGGTGTTCATGTACAACGTCGTCAAGAGCCTCCGCAGCGGCGAGATCGCAGGGGACGATCCGTGGGACGGCCGTACGCTGGAGTGGACGATCCCGTCGCCGCCGCCGCCGTACAACTTCGCGGAGATCCCGCAGGTGCATTCGCTGGACGACTTCTGGCACCGCAAGTACACCGAGGACGCCGAGGGCAAGCCCGTGCCGATACCCGCGGCGGCCGCTGCGGCGGGGCACGACGCCGTCGAGGCCGGGCACGGCGACGGGCACGGCATCCACATGCCATCGCCGTCGTACTTCCCGCTGATCGCCTCCCTGGGCTTCCCGTTCCTCGGCTTTGGCCTGATCTACCACATGGCGCTCTTGCCGGTGGGTTTGCTGTTGATTCTCGTGGGACTCTACGGCTGGGTGCTGGAGCCCGCGACCGAAGACCTCACCGCGTAAGGGAGAGAGACGTTGGCACACGCCGCTACGATCGCGCACCCCGAGACGAATACGGGACTGGACAACCGGAAGCTGGCCATGTGGATCTTCCTGGGGTCCGATTGCCTGTTCTTCGGCGCGTTCATCGCCGCGTATCTGCTGTACCGGGACCGCAGCACCACGGGCCCGTACGCGAAGGACCTGTACAACATCCCGTTTACGTCCGTCAGTTCGTTCGTGCTGCTGGCGAGCAGTTTGAGCATGGTGCTGGCGCTGGCGGCGATCCAGCGCGGCGACCTGCGCGCCATGCGCGTCTGGCTGATCTGCACGTCGTTCCTGGGCATGTTGTTCCTCAGCGGGCAAGTGTTCGAGTTCACGGAGTTCTACCGCGAGGGGCTGACGCCCCACACCAACCTGTTTGGCACCACGTTTCTCGTGCTGACCGGGTTCCACGGTGCGCACGTCACGGTGGGGGTGCTCATCCTGCTGTCGCTCTTCAGCATGTCCACACGTGGTAAGCTAAACGAGGGCGACGCGATTGCGGTGGAGCTGGCGGGCCTGTACTGGCACTTCGTGGACATCGTGTGGATTATCATCTTCACGCTGGTCTACCTGGTCCAGTAGGAGACACGGATGAAGGCGTTCTTCGAAGATCCGGCTCTGCTGGTTGGTTGGCCGTTGCTGGTGGTGGGCATGACGGGCGCCTTCCTCGCGTTCAGCGCGTTCGTCGCGTCCTGGGCCAACCCGCAGTAAAGGAAGAATCTGGCACATGAAGGCGTTCCTCGAAGATCCCGCCCTGCTCGTTGGTCTACCGTTGCTGCTTCTCGGCCTTTTGGGGCTGGGCATGGCGGGGCTGACGATGCTCGCGCCGCAGCCGAGCGGGGCCGCCGTCGTGCGGCATCGCGGGCACCCGGGTCCGGAGGAGTACGTGAGGGTCGGCCTCACACTGGGCGCGATCACGGCCGTGGAAGTCATCATCTACTACTTCAACATTCCGCGGGCGCTCTTCGTCAGCATGCTGATGGCGCTCTCGCTCACGAAATTCATGATCGTCGTGATGTGGTTCATGCACCTGAAGTTCGATAGCCGACTGCTCTCTACCGTATTCGCCACCGGCCTGCTGGCGGCGATGGCGGTGTTCACCGTGGTGCTGGTGACGCTCGGCGCCAACATCGTCTGAGGCCGACCGGCAGGAGTCCCCGGGTGCGCCGCGGCACACGCGGCATGGGGTGACGTAGCATGCTTCCGCTTCTCCACGTAGCGACCACCCCGTATAGCTTCCATTGGAATCTGCACCCGGATGTGATCCTCCTGTGCATCGTGGTGCTGGTGGCGTATTTCTACGCCGTCACGCAGTTGCGCGAGACACTCTCCGACGGCGGGCAGGTGAAGCGCTCGCAGATGGCGCTGTTCTGCGGCGGCGTGTTCGCCATCTACGCCGTTTCCGGCACGCCGATCCACGAGCTGAGCGAGCAGTACCTCCTCAGCTTCCACATGTTCCAGCACTCGGTGTACGTCCTCATCGCCGCTCCGCTGTTGCTGGCGGGGATTCCAGGGTGGATCTTCCAGGCGGCCTTCCGCATCCGGGGTGTGCTGCCCGTCGCGCGGGTGATCACCCATCCGATCGTGGGCATCCTGGGCTTCAACATGCTGCTGCTGGTGACCCATCTGCCGGCAGTCGTGGACTACGCCCTCTACCACCACTGGTTCCACTTCTGCGTCCACGCGGCACTCGTCTCGTCGGCGATGTGCATGTGGTGGCCGGTGCTCAGCACCGTTCCCGAACTGCCGCGCCTGCCGGCGCCGCTGCAGATGGGCTACCTGTTCATGCAGTCACTGCTGCCGGCCGTACTGGCGTCGTTCATCACGTTCGCCGACGGCGCGGTCTACTCGTTCTACGAGAAGGCGCCGCGCACGTGGGGGATGTCGGCGGAGACGGACCAGCAGCTCGGCGGCGGCCTGATGAAGGTCATGGGCAGCGTGATCGTGTGGACGTGGATCACCGTGGTCTTCTTCCAGTGGTACAAGCACGACGAAGCGGCTACGAGCGATCCCGGCCGGGATCTTCCTTCCGGCGAGCTGGAGTCCATGGGGCTGTTGCCGCGGCCGTAGTGAGCTTGTCCGCGTGTCAGCCCGTCGGCGCGGTGACCGGCGAGTCCGTCGGGCCTGCGAGAGGCGCACGTGGCCGCGTCAGTGGGCGCGCGCAGCCACCCCTGATCGAGGGCGCCAGGCGTGCGCGCGCGCACTGTGACGCGGCGGGTTGCGGGGATGGAGTGACATAACGAAGAAGGCCGCCCAAACCGGGCGGCCTTCTTCGTTATGTCGTCGGGGCGAAGCTACTGGACGACCAGCTTGCCGTTCATGTCCGACGTGTGGAAGTCGCAGCGGAAGCTGTACGTCCCGGCCGGCAGGCTGATGGTGAGCGTCGCCGTCGTGCCCGCGGCCACCTGCGCCGGCTTCGAGCAGGGGTCGCTGCCGGTCGTCGAGCAGAACGCAGCGTTGAACTTGCCGCTGGCGTCCGCGACGTGGACGTTGTGGATGGCCAGGCCGGTGTTCTTGATCTGGATCGTGGCGCCGGACTTGATGGTCAGGGTCGTCAGGTCGGCTCCGGAGGCGTCGATGAACTTGTTGTCCTTCATGTCGATGACGGGCTCGCCGGGCGCTACCGGGGTGCCGCCGCCCGCCGGGGCGGTCGGTGCGGCTGCTTCGGGCGTCTTCACGGTGTGGTTGTTCTCGTCGTAGACGCCGGCCGCGGTGCCGCCGATGCCCAGCGCTATAGCGGACACGAGCGCGACGCCGGCCCACTGCCAGCGCGGCACCGCGGGGTGCGTCGCGAAGTACCAGGAGACGAGGAGGATGCCGAAGGCGAGACAGGCGGCCATGACGGTGGCCCATTCGCCGGGGAGGACGAGGTAGATACGGGAGACGCCGTAGATCACCAGCAGGGCGAAGGCCAGCACGCCGGTGGGCACGAACAGCGCCAGCGCCAGGCGGTTGTACACCTCGGCCGAGGCTTGCTGCCGGGGGGCGGTTTCGGCCTGCATGCGGTGGACCTCGACGGCCCCCGCCAGCAGGTCCTTGTGCTTGTTCAGGATGCCGGCGGCGTTCGGCTCGCGGGTGGAGTAGTCCGCCATGGCGTTGTTGTTCGCCCAGCGCGTCTCCACCACGACCAGCACGTCGCCCTCCGGGTTCGCGGACCGGGTGACCTGCATGCCCCGGGAACCGGGCACCGACGAGAGGAAGTCGCTGTGCGCATCCAGCTCCGCAAGGAGCCCGCCCGGCCGCGACGCCTCGTCGAACTTGGTCGCCGAGATTCGGGCCAGGACCGTCTGTACGTACTCCATGTTCACCTGTCCTGCGTTTCGAATGTGCCGGTCTGTACTGGCGCGGCCCCGCTACCGGCAGGGCTCGGAGCCAACATATGCTATCCCGCCGTCGTGTTTAGCACTAGGGGGCGCTGGATTCGAAACGGCTCAGTTCGAAGGCGCCGCCGCCGCCGTGGGTGCGGCCTGCGACCCGCCTGCGGGAGGCACGATCGCCGCGCGCAAGGCAGCCTCCACTTCCGCAAGCGACATAACACCCTCGAACTTGGCGGCGACCTTGCCGGCGCTGTCGATCACGAACACCCACGGCTCGCTTTCGAGCGCCCACTCCCGCGTGGCGCGCACTGGCTCCTGCACGTTGGACTGGCGCAGCGGCCCCAGGTCGTACGGCTCGATGTGGATGAACGCGGCCTGCGCGGCGTACTTCGCGTACAGCGGATCCATCACCGTGTCCATCACGGGCGCGCACGTGCGCGAGCGGCAGAACGCCGGCGTGGCGAAGGCCAGCACGATGGGAAGGTGCGCCGCCAGGGCATCGGCCACGGTCAGCTGGTGCATCTGCGGCCGCGGCGGGTACGACGAGTCGATCTGCGTGATGTCGCCCACGTTCGCCAGCGTGATCTGCCGCGAAGGCGGCGCGGCGTCGCCGATCATCGGCTCCTGCGTGCGCTCGATCACGTTGAAGCGGAAGGGGATCGGCTTCTCCGCGCGGCCGTCTCGCGTGACGGTGATCTGTACGCCCCAGTCGCCGGTCGTGGCGAAGCGCGCGTGGGCGATGTAGGCGCCGCTCTCGCCCGCTTTCGATGTCTCCTTGTTCGACTGCTCGTCCACGTACGCCAGTTCCACGGGCACGTAGACGGCGTCCGCCTCGGAGCTGAATACGGGCTTCGGGCCGTTCAGGTCGTAGAAGCGAAGGTGCACGGCGGCGCCGAGCACCTGGTTGTCGTCCTTGTCGATGATGCTGACGCTGATGCGGTTGTCGCCGAGCGCGAGGTGGGCGTTGTTGATCGTCGGGAAGATGTTGCCCTTGCCCAGCGTGATCACGGTCGGGAAGGAGACCGCATCGCCGCCGGAGCCGCCGCCGCACGCCGCGAGCAGCAGCCCCGCGCACGCCGCCGCGAGCGCGAGCCGGACGCGGGTCATCGGTCCGGGTTCACGCCGCGGCTCGTGCCGACGTAGAACACGCCGACGGCCAGCAGCGTCAGCACGGCGAAGTCGAGCGGCAGGCCGAAGTAGCCGTCGGAGCCATCGGCGTACAGCGCCAGGTGCATCATGTCGACGCCGTAGGAGAGCGGGTTGACGCGACCCAGCAGCTTCAGCCACTCGGGAAGGTCGTGCAGCGGGAAGAAGGCGCCGGAGAAGAAGAGGAACGGGAAGAGCACCAGGTTCATGACCAGGTGGAAGCCTTGCATCGAGCGGATGCGCGATGCAAGAAGCTGTCCCAGTCCCGACAGGAACAGGTTGAGCAGCACGATCGAGAACACGGTGAGCGCGACGCTCTGCGCGACGCCGTACTGCCACTGGAAGTGGATCGCGGGGATGGCCGCCGCGACCGCCAGCACCAGGAGCGCCTGGGCGACGCCGATGACGACGGAGCTGAGCGTCTTGCCGAGCAGCACCACCCGCTGGGAGTGCGGGGACGCGAGGAACACCTTGAGGATGCCCGAGTCGCGGTCCTGGTAGTACGAGGCGCTGGAGAACGTGGACGAGAACAGCGCGGTCATGACGATCATGCCGGGCGTCAGGAACGTCACGTAGTCGGTGATGTTCTTCGGGTCGAGCCCGTCGTTGACGCCGGTGCCCAGGATCGCCAGCAGCATCAGCGGGAACAGCACCGACGAGTAGAGCTGCGACCGCGACCGGAAGAACGAGCGCAGGTCACGCGCCAGCAGCGCCGCGACGGCCTCGATCTGGCTCATGCGCCCTCCTCCGGCTGTGCGTCGCCGTCGGCGCGCGGCGTGATGCCGTGGCCGACGAGTTGGAAGTACACGTCCTCGAGGGTCGATTCTTCGATCCGGACGCCCGAGACCCGGTCGCCGGAAGACTGGAAGAGGCGCGTGAGGAACGGGCTCGCTTCGTCGACCGTCACGTGCGTGGTGCTGCCGGCGACGCGGACGCCGCCGACGCCGGGCCACGACCGCATCGCGGCGGCCTCGGGCGCGGGGTCGCCCTTCCACTCGATGCGGACGGCGTCGCGACGCAGGTCGTGTTTCAGTTCGGCCGGCGTGCCCTGGGCGACCAGCCGGCCGCGGTCGAGCAGCGCCACGCTGCGGCAGTAGCGCTCGGCCTCGTAGACGTCGTTCGTCGCGAGGAGCAGCGTGCAGCCCTCGGCGTTGGCTTCCAGCAGATGCTGCCAGAGCCGCTGCCGGGAGTCGGGATCGAGCGCGAGCGTCGGCTCGTCGAGCAGGATGAGGTCCGGTTTCGTGACCAGCGCGCGGGCGAGTTCCAGCCGCCGCTTCATGCCGCCGGAGAGCGTGGGCGTCATCGCGCCCGCGCGGTCCGCGAGTCCGACGCGCTCGAGGAGCATGTCGGTGCGGCGCCGGGCTTCCGCGCGCGGGAGCGAGAACAGCCGCGCCTGCAGCGCCATCGTCTCGCGGACGGTCATGTTCGAATCGAGCGACGGCTCCTGGAAGACGACGCCCAGGCGCGCCCGCAGCCGCGCCGAGAGCGGCGCCCCGAGCACCTGGACGCTGCCGGATGCCGGCTCGCGGCGGCCGATGAGCAGGCTGAGCAGTGTGCTCTTGCCGGAGCCGTTGGGCCCGAGCAGCCCGAAGACGGCGCCGGCGGGCACGTCCAGCGTCAGCGCATCGAGCGCGACACGGTCGCCGTAGCGGTACGTGACGTCGCGGACATCGACCGCGCTGGCGGCCATGCCGGCGCGCGCGGGCGAGGGGGCGTCGATGGGGGTGGAAACGTTCAAATTCAGCGGCTGAATCGCCGCGGCCAGCATACCAGCCGACCGCCCGTCACGGTACGAGACGGCGATCGACGGGCGGGGGAGCCTCCCACCTGGCGGTTGATTCGCGGCGGCGCGGGAGTTAGTGTAGGGGAGACACTAAGTACCGGCGCGGCTCCTCGCCGCCGGTCCCAGCGAAAGGCGATGGCATGCGCACGCTCCGCGTCGCGCTGGCGCAGATCAACACGACGGTCGGCGACCTGCACGGCAACGCGACGAAGATCGTCGAGTGGATGGGCCGCGCGCGCGACGCCGGCGCGGACGTGGTCGCCTTCCCGGAGCTGGCGATCGCCGGCTATCCGCCGGAAGACCTGGTGCTGCGCCGCTCCTTCGTCGCCGACAACATCGCCGCGCTGCACGAGGTGGCGCGCGCCTCGCAGGGCATCACGGCGATCGTCGGCTTCGTCGACGCGAACGACGACAACTACAACGCTGCCGCGGTGATCTCAGACGGCCGCCTGGTGGACGTCTACCACAAGCAGTTCCTGCCGAACTACGGCGTCTTCGACGAAGACCGCTACTTTCAGCGCGGCACCCGGTCGCCCGTGTACGTCATCGCCGGCATCGACGTGGGCGTGAACATCTGCGAAGACATCTGGTACCCAGACGGGCCGACGCGTGACCAGGCGCACGCGGGCGCGGACGTGATCATCAACATCAACGCGTCGCCGTACCACCGTGGCAAGGGCGCCTTCCGCGAGGGCATGATCTCCACGCGCGCGAACGACAACGCCGTCGTCGTCTGCCACGTCAACGCCGTGGGCGGGCAGGACGAGCTGGTGTTTGACGGGCATAGTCTGATCTGCGACGAGACCGGCGCGCTGATCGCGCGCGGCGCGCAGTTCCGCGAGGACCTGCTTGTCCACGACATCGACGTCGAGGGCGTGCTGCAGACGCGCGTGCACGACCCGCGCCATCGCAAGGAGCGCCTGGCGCTCCACGACGCCGGTGTGCCGCCGAAGATCGTCGTCTCCGAGCGGCCGTACAGCGAGGCGAAGCCGGCGATCGCGGACGCGATCGCGCCGCTGCTCGATCCGGTAGCTGAAGTGTGGGAGGCGCTGGTGCTTGGCGTGCGCGACTACATCGGCAAGACGGGCTTCCAGACGGTGCTGATCGGCCTCTCCGGCGGCGTCGATTCGTCGCTCGTCGCCGCGATCGCGGCCGACGCGCTGGGGCCGGAGCACGTCGTCGGCGTGTCGATGCCGTCGCGCTTCTCGTCGGAGCACAGCAAGAGCGACGCCTACGACGTGGCGCGGCGCCTGGGCATCCGCTGCCTGAGCGTGCCGATCGAAGGCGCGTTCGCGGCGTCGCTGGAGATGCTGAAGGAATCGTTCGCGGACACGCAGTTCGGCGTGGCGGAGGAGAACCTGCAGGCGCGCATCCGGGGCAACATCCTGATGTCGATGTCCAACAAGTTCGGCTGGATGGTGCTGACCACCGGCAACAAGAGCGAGATGGCGACCGGCTACTCGACGCTGTACGGCGACATGGCCGGCGGCTTCGCCGTGATCAAGGACGTGCCGAAGACGCTGGTGTACGACCTGGCGCGCCACCGCAACCGCAGCGGCGGCGAGGTGATCCCGCGGGCGGTGATCGACAAGCCGCCGAGCGCCGAGTTGCGGCCGGACCAGCTCGACACCGACTCGCTGCCGCCGTACGCCGTGCTGGACCCGATCCTCAAGGCGTACGTCGAGGACGACCGCAGCGTCGAGGAGATCGTGGCGCAGGGATTCGACGAGGCGCTGGTGCAGCGCGTTGTGAAGATGGTGGACCGCAACGAGTACAAGCGCCGCCAGGCGCCGCCCGGCATCAAGATTACGCCGCGCGCCTTCGGCCGCGACCGCCGCCTGCCGATCGCCAACCGCTACATCCCCCGCTGACGCCGCCGCCGGCGGCTACGAAACGTACATCTGCGACGCCCACGTCACGCGACGACGATGCCCCAAACGCTCGCCACAACTCACGCCGTTTCTACGCCTGAGTGCCGTTGAGACGCTCCTTGAGAAGCGACTTCAACCTCGCAGGAAAAGCCAGGTCGAGCCATATCCCGATGCTCGGCTCGTCGCCCGCTCCGCCGCGCAGAACTGCCGCGCACGTCACTTCGAGCGAGGCTTCCTCGCACTGGATAAGGACTTGCTTGTATTGGTTGGCACGTTCGCGGGACAAGTACCCGAGCAATCCAGCGCCGTCGGCGGACATCACGCGTACGGCGGCGGCATCGTATGGATTAGTTGGCTCAGGCCGCATGACCACATCGATCACCAGTCCCGTTGGCGTCCGTCGCGCTCGCCTCTGCGCTTGTCGGAGTGTCTCTTGATAATGGGATTCACCGACGACCTCGAGGCCGAACTTGCCAGTACCACCCAGCAGGTTGGCGCGCGACGGCTCTGAGATGATCGTGGGCTCAATCAGGACTGTCGAACCGGCGACTCGCCGCCACAACCCGAACAAGCCGCCGTGGCGGGCGGCCGGAAGAACTCCGTTCGGAGTTCCCTCCGCCCACTTCGTGCCGCATTTCGGGCAGTACGGTCTGGTGCCGACCCTCTCGGTTCCGCACTTCGGGCAGTTAGGCACGCGGTCGCTGATCCTACGAATGGCGACTCCCCCCTCTGGAAGATCACCACCATACGCCGATCCGACAGGAGCGTCTATCGCCCGGTCCGTCAAGCCCTTGCGGGCCCACGCCGCCCGCTTCCGCCACAAGTACCAGACGCCGACGGCGATGCCCGCGACGGCGATTAGTATGACGTCAGGCGTGTAGGAAAGGCCGCGTCCGGCTATCGCGTGTTCCTCGCCGAGAAGGAGCGCCGCTCCGGCAGTCGCCGCACCGGCGGGGCGCAGGTGATCCACCGATCTTGGACATCGCACCCCGCACCCCCTAAGTTCGTAGAGCATGCGGTCTGAGTCGATGCAGCATCGCAGGTCGCTGCGATGCCCCGGGTGCACAGGAAAGAGGTCGAAATTACAAAACAGGTACACCGCCAGATTCGATTTGTGCGACATAACGCAAAATAGAGGTACTTGGGACGTTCCTACCGCTCCCCGTATGCCACGATGCGCCGCGCACCGCGCGGGAGGGTTCTTTGCCGATCAACGGGCTGATCTTCGACTACGGCGGCGTGCTCTGGGACATGCGCTGGGACATCACGCGCACCCTCGAGCGGGAGCATGGCCTCGCCGCGCGCACGCTGGCGTCGACGCTCTACGGCTCCGAGCTGTGGCGGCAGATCGAGGTCGGCGTCGGTGACCGCGACGCGTGGCTGGCGGCCTCGCACCGCGATCTCGAAGCGGTTGCGGGGCGGGCGCTGCCGCCGCTGCACCAGCACTGGCGCGAGCGGCAGCACCTGATCGCGCCGAACATCGACCTGATCCGGCGGCTGCGGCCGCCGCATCGTACGGCCGTCCTCAGCAACGCCGACAGCGGCCTGGCGCGGCAGTTGAAGGAGACGCACGGCATCGACGACCTGTTCGACGAGGTGATCGTCTCGGCCGACGTCGGCATGGCGAAGCCGGACCCGCGCATCTACGCGCTCGCCGCACGCCGCCTCGGCCTGGCGCCGGAGGAGTGCGTATTCATCGACGACCTGGAGCCGAACGTGCAGGCGGCGCGCGACGGCGGCATGGCGGGCGTCCACTTTCTCGTCGACCAGGGCCACAGCCTCGAGGAGCAACTGGCGGCGCTCGGCGTGCGCGCCGCGTAGGCGCTCTCCGGGCCGCGGTTGTCCCTTGCGCCCGCTGCGCACATAATCGCGGCTAACCGGGGTGCGGCGTGTGCAGGAGGGTGCATGGACTGGCAGGAGATCTACCGCGAGAAGCTGACGACCGCCGCCGAGGCGGTGAAGCTCGTCAAGAGCGGCGACACCGTCATGGTGCCGATCCTGCCGCCGCCGACCCTCTGTCTGAACCTCGCCGCGCGCAAGGACTCCTTGCGCGACGTGACGGTCCGCCTGCTCGCGCCGTCCGCGGACCCGGGCTGGCTGCGCATGCCGGACGAATCGGTGTTCAAGGTCGAGTTCGAGCTGTTCATCGGCGACTTCGCGCGCTTCGTGATGGACGAGCGGCGCGGCACCTACCTGCCCAACCTCTTCTCGCTCGGCATGAAAGCGTACGACCAGGGCCGGGAGGACGTGCACGTGCCCGACGTGCTGTTCTGCACGGTCTCGCGGCCGAACCGCGCCGGCTTCTGCCACTTCGGCGTGCACAACTGGGTGCAGCGCTCGTACGCGCGCCGCTGCCCGATCGTCATCGCGGAAGTGAACGACAACCTGACGCCGGTATACGGAGACGTCTGGATCCACGTGTCGGAGATCGACAAGTTCGTCGAGCACACGCCGCCGCCGTTCGGCCGGGAGGAGTTCGACAGGGCGGTGGGCGCGATCACCGACCCGGCGCGGCACAGGGGCTGGACGGAGCTGGGCGCGGAGCTGCCGAACCTGCAGATCCTCGGCGCGATTTCGGCGCTGATCCCGGTGCTGCCGCCGGACGAGGTGCGCCGCCTGCTGGGCCTCTCGGAGCCGCCGCCGGAGGCGGAGCCGATCGGGCGGCACCTGAGCACGCTGATCCAGGACGGCGATACGATCCAGGTCGGCGTGGGCGAGCCGTCGCGCGGCATGGTGCGCGTCGGCGCGTTCGCCGGCCGCCGGCACCTGGGCATACACACGGAGCTGGGCTGGCCCGGACTGGCGAAGATGTGGCGCGACGGCATCGTCGACGGCAGCCGCAAGGAGATCCACGCGAACCACAGCATCGCGACGGCGTGGACGGGCTGCGACCCCACGGACCTCGACATCATCGACGGCAACCCGCACTTCGAGCTGTACGACCCGGAGTACGTGCTGCACCCGCGCACGCTGACGAAGTTCGACCGCTTCATCGCCATCAACAACGCCATCACGGTGGACCTGCTGGGCCAGATCAACGCGGAGAGCGTCTTCGGCGGGCGCATCATCAATGGCACCGGCGGCCAGCCGGAGATGCACCTCGCCGGCGCGTTCTCGCCGCACGGCCGCGCGATCACGCTGCTGCCGTCGACGGCGATGGGCGGCGGTGTGTCGCGGATCGTGGCGCAGATGGACGCGGGGTCGCTGGTGACGATCCCGCGCTTCTACGCCGACACGGTGATCACGGAGTACGGCATCGCGCGGCTGTGGGGGAAGAACCACCGCCAGCGCGCGGAGGAGCTGATCGCGGTCGCGCACCCCGACCACCGCGACGAGCTGCGGGAACAGGCGCGCGCGCTGTGGTGGCCGTAGGTTGGTCGCATGGTCGCTGGTGACTGGGGCCAGCAACTGGTACCGCTCACAGCTGCTACGTGAGGGGCACCGCTGCCAGGGTGCAGCGGGCGATGCAGATCAGCCGCTCGTCTTCGTCGCGGATCTCTATCGTCCACACCTGGCTGGTGCGGCCGATGTGCACCGGCACCGCCACGGCGCGCACGATGCCGTCGCGCTTGGGGCGTATGTGGTTCGCGTTGATCTCCTGCCCGACGGCGCCCATGCCCTCCGGGCAGTTGAGGCCGGCGCCGACCGATGCGACGCTCTCGGCCAGGACGACGGACGCGCCGCCGTGCAGCACGCCGAATGGCTGATGGACGCGGTGGTCCACGACCATCGTCGCGACGACGCGGTCCTTCGCCACGTGCTCGAACTGGATGGGGATCACGCCGCCGATGACGGAACGCATCCGGGCGTTCCACGCGTCCAGGTCGTCGCTCGGCGGCATCGGCTCGCTGGTCATCTGCTCCTCCATCTGCGCTCCGGGACACTCTAGGCGGCGCGATGCGCTGGCGCTAATCGCCGGAGCGGCACGGGGCCCGGTGCGGCGATAGATATGTAGACCGGCTCTGCCGTTTTGATGTGGGTTGTGATAGGATCGATTCCCCGGGCAACGGACCGCCGGGCGGCACGCGCGTCGCCGGGCAGGGCAACCAGGGAGGACGCGATGACGACCACGGACGTGCAGACAGCCGGCTACGAGCGGACCTTCCCGCGCCAGGTGCGGCTCGACAGCGGCAAGTCGCTGGACCTGCGGCTGATGACGGCGGAGCAGCGCGAGGACATCCTCGAGTTCGCCGGCACGCTGCCGAGGCGCGACCTGCTGTTCCTCCGCATGGACATCACCGACCCACGGAACGTCGACGAGTGGATCCGCAATATCGGCACGGGGCGCACGATCACGGTGCTGGCGTACGACGGGGTCCAGCTTGCGGGCTGGGCGAGCCTGCACCACAACGAAGTGCTATGGACGCGCCACGTCGGCGAGATCCGCACGGTCGTCGGCACGGACCACCGCGGCATCGGCCTAGGCGCGCGGCTGGTGGAGGAGATCTTCTCGATCGCGAAGCAGATCGGCCTGAAGAAGATCACGGCGCAGATGACGTCGGACCAGAAGGGCGCGCGCGCCACGTTCGAGCGCGTCGGCTTCCGGCCGGAGGCGCTGCTGGCGGACCACGTCGTGGACAACGAGGGCCGCACCCACGACATGCTCATCATGTCGTACGACATCGACGGCTTCAACGACTGAGGCGCGGTCGCGGATAACGGTAGTCGAGGGGCGGTCGTAAGACCGCCCCTACGTGTGGCCCGCGGCCCCGGAGCGCCGGTGGACGGGCATGCGGCGCGTACGGGGCGTTCGCGCTACTCTACTGCCCATGGCGCGCTGCCCGGCGGCGGGCGCCTATCGATGACAAGGAGCAGCGGCGTGGCTATTTCCCGTGCGATCGAGCCCATCCCCCAGGACGACGAGGCGATCCGGACGGCGCTGGCGGACGCGTTCCTGCCGGCGCTGCTGCCGGCGCTGGCGCAGGCGACGGGCGACTTCTCGCTGCTGCGCGAGGAGCTGCGGCCGCCGGGCGTCGCGATGGGCGTCGAGCAGGGCGGCATGACTGCGGAGCAGCAGGAGACCGCGCGCGCCCTGGCGTTCGACGCGCTGACGTTGCTGCGCGGCCGCGCGTTCGACGACAGCGCGTACCCGGCCGATGCGGACCTGCTGCGGATCACCAACTGGATGACCTCGTCGACCGCGTCGGACGACTACCTCCCGCTGCTGCGGGAAGAGCTCGCGCCCACGGGGCAGGACCCGCGCGCGCCGGCGTGGCGGTACGACGGGCAGACGCCGTTCTTCGTCGCCGTCATCGGCGCCGGGATGTCGGGCATCCTCGCGGGCATCCGGCTGAAGCAGGCGGGCGTGCCGTTCGTGATCATCGAGAAGAACGCGGACGTGGGCGGCACCTGGTTCGAGAACACGTATCCGGGCGCGCGCGTGGACTCGTCGAACGCGTTCTACAGCTACTCTTTCGCGCAGAAGATCGACTGGCCGAAGTACTACTCGACGCAGCCCGTCCTGCTCGACTACTTCCGCGCCTGCGCAGCCGAGTACGGCGTGCGCGACAGCATCCGCTTCCGCACGGAGGTGCTGTCCGTCGTGTTCGATGACGATCGCCGCACATGGACGCTGCGCCTGCGCACGTCGGACGGCGGCGAGGAGACGCTGGAGGCGCAGGCGGTGATCAGCGCCGCCGGCCAGCTCAACCGGCCGCGAATGCCGGAGATAGCCGGCATGGAGCGCTTCGCCGGCCCGGCGTTCCACTCCGCTCGCTGGGACGACAGCGTCGACCTCAAGGGGAAGCGCGTGGCGGTCATCGGCACCGGCGCCAGCGCCGCGCAGCTGATCCCGGTGGTGGCGCGCGAGGCGGCGGAGTTGCACGTCTTCCAGCGCACGCCCGCCTGGTTCATACCGTCGCCGCACTACCACGACGACGTGCCCGACGGGCTGCAGTGGCTCTTCCGGCACGTGCCGTACTACGCGCACTGGTACCGCTTCTGGCTCTTCTGGATGAGCACCGACGGCCTGCTGCCCGCCGCGATCGTCGACGAGGGCTGGCCGCACCAGGACCGCTCGGTGAGCGCGGCGAACGACATGATCCGCGCGCTGCTCACGGGCTACATCCAGTCGCAGTTCGCGGACCGGCCCGACCTGCTGGAAAAGGTGATCCCCGCGTACCCGCCGGCGGCGAAGCGCATGGTGCTCGACAACGGCATCTGGGCGCAGACGCTGAAGCGCGAGAACGTCCGCCTGATCACCGACGCGATCAGGGAGATCACGCCGCGCGGCGTCGTGACCGCGGACGGGCAGGAGCGCGCGGTGGACGTGATCATCTACGGCACCGGCTTCCAGGCGTCGCGCTTCCTGACGCCGATGCATGTGGTCGGGCGGCAGGGCATCGACCTGAACCAGCAGTGGGACGGCGACGCCCGCGCGTACATGGGCATCACCGTGCCGAACTTCCCGAACTTCTTCATGATGTACGGGCCGAACACGAACATCGTCGTCAACGGCAGCATCATCTACTTCTCGGAGTGCGAGGTGCAGTACATCATGGGGTGCGTGCGGCTGCTGCTGGAGCAGGGCCACAGGGCGATGGACTGCAAGAAGGACGTGCACGACGCCTATAACGAACGCATCGACGCGCAGAACCGCCTGCGCGCGTGGGGCGCCTCCAGCGTGAACAGCTGGTACAAGAACGACAGGGGCAGAGTCTCGCAGAATTGGCCGGGCAACCTGATCGAGTACTGGCAGCAGACGCGGCAGCCGGACCCGGCGGACTACGCGTTCCTGTAGCGCCGGACTCCGGCGCGCGGCGATAGTCGAGGGGCGGTCTGCTGACCGCCCCTGCTTGTTGCGCCGAGATGTCGAGGCCGGTCAGCTTGCCGGGACAGGCGGCTGCTGCGTCAGCGGCGCGGGCGTGGCGCCGTTCGCCTTGTGGCCGTTCGTCGCGTGGGCGTGGCGCGCGGGCGCGCCGATGTCGGGCAGGTCGCTCACCGGTACGCCTGCGGCGTCGCGCAGCGCGCGGAATTCTTCGTCCGCGTACCGCGTGATCAGCTCCGCGTCGCCGACGATCTCGGGGTCGGCCATGATGCCCAGGTAGAGCGCAGTGTTGAAGCTGGTGATGCCGACGCCGATGCCCATGTCGCCGGCGATCGGCACCAGGGGGTAGTGGGCCAGCAATCTGTGGCCGACGCTCCAGAGCGGGATCATCGGGCCGGGCACGTTCGTGCAGACGAGGTTCGCGCCGCCGGGCGGCACACCGTTCATGCCCGCGAGCGCGTGGACCATCGCCGGCAGGTTCTCCGACATCGCGCGCAGCGCCTCGAACGCGTTGGCCTGCGACTGCGACTTCAGGCGCTCCATCTCGGCGCGCACCGCGGCCAGGCGGTCAGCCGGGAGCATGTCGTCGACCGGCAGATTGGGCAGCATCATCGAGACGCGGTTGCCTAGCGCGCCTTTTTCGCCTTCGGCGCGCACGTTGACGGGGATCATCAGCCGCAGCGTCTGCCCCGCCGTGTCGACGCCGTGGTCGCGCAGGTAGCGCCCGAGCGCGCCGCCGAGGATCGTGAGCATGACGTCGTTCACCGTGCCGCCGAGGGCGCTGCGCACGCCGCGCACCTCCTGGAACGACATCTCCGTCCACGCCGTCGCGCGTTTGCCGCCGATCGGCTTGTTCCACGGCATCTTCGCCGGCGGCTGCAGCGCGGCGGGCAAGGCGACCTCGAGCGCGTGCGCGAAGTCTTGCGCGCGGCGCACCTGGGCGCGCAGGTCGAGCGCCTGCTGCTGCCACTCCGTCATCACGCGCAGCCCGTCGCTCCATCGCTCGAACACGGCGTCGGCCCACGACTCGACCGGATTGGGCGGCAGGCGCGGTGACCACGGCGTCTCAGGTTGCGGCGTCGGCTCCGGGTTTGGTACCAGGTCCAGCACGGCGAGCAGCAGCTCGATGCCGGAGACGCCGTCGACCAGGCAGTGGTGCACGCGGCTGACGTAGGCGGTGCGGTCGCCCTCCAGCCCGTGGATGATCGTGATGTCCCAGAGCGGCCGGTCGCGCGGCAGCACCTTGGCGAAGATCTCGGCGCTGAGCGCGCGCAGCTGGTTCATCGTGCCGGGCGCGGGCAGTTGCACCAGCCGCAGGTGCCGGTCGAGCGAGAATCGCGAGTCGTCTTCCCAGGTCGGGTGGCCGGCGAAGAACGGCGGCGTGACGGCGCGCTGCCGGTAGCGCGGGATGAGGTGCATCCGCGCGTCCATGCTGGCGTACATCTTCTCGAAGGGGATGGTCCCCTCGTAGATGCCGACGGAGCCGATGTGGAGCGGGGCGTCCGGTTTCTCGAAGTAAAGGAACCAGGCGTCCTCGGCGCTCATGCGCCGGTTCAACCGCGATGCGGACATACAGGCATTGCCTCCAGCGTCGCCTTCCCGTGGACGGATCCCTGCGCGGCGATTATACTCCTCGAAATCGCGCCTGGGATAAACGGCGGATTAATTTTGTGACAAGGGTGAGCGAAACCCGCCGCGAGACTGTTACGCGGGCGGCCGAACGTAATTATGTATGATACAGGCGTGGTGACGCTACCTGTGCGCCTGTGCCGGGAGTCGCCAGGGGGGGATCGTGACGAACAGCACGACCGCGGAACCTAACCTCGCCGGGTACGAGCCGACGGGCCGTCCGATCTGGCTCGAAGCGCTGTTCCCGCTCGACTGGATCGCCCTCCACGCGTCGCCCGTCTACTACGGCTTCGGCGTCCCGCACGGGCACGGTCAGCCGGTGGTACTGGTCCCCGGATTCATGGGCGACGACCGCTACCTCACCGAGATGCACCTCTGGCTCCGCCGCATCGGCTACAAGCCGTACTTCTCCGGCATCGGCCGCAACGTAGACTGCCCGGAGCTGCTGACCCAACGCCTGCTGATGACCATCGAGCAGGCATACACGGAGACACATACGGAAGTGACGATCGTCGGCCACAGCCTGGGCGGCATGCTCGCGCGCGCCGCGGCGCACCGGGTGCCGGAGAAGGTTCGGCAGGTGATCACGATGGGGTCGCCGTTCCGTAGCGTGCGGGCGCACCCGCTGGTGTTGAGCGCCGCCAACTTCGTGCGCTCGAACATCGTGCGGGAGCGGCGGCACCGCAAGGAAGTGGCGACCAACTGCTTCACGCCGCAGTGCAACTGCGTCTTCGTCAGCACGATCCGCGACCAGGAGCCTGCCGACGACTTCAAGCGCAACGCCATCTACTCGCGCGTCGATGGCGTCGTGGACTGGCGCTCCTGCGTGGAAGAAGACGCATCGCTGAACCGCGAGGTGACCGCGACGCACATCGGCATGGCGTTCAACCCGGACGTCTACCGCACGGTCGCGAATCTGCTGGCCGGAGTCGCGTAGCTCCGGGTGCGTCGGGTGACAGGGACGGGAGACAGAAAAGGGGCGACCGCTGTAGCGGTCGCCCCTTTTGGCGGGCGCTTCCTGCCGGGGATCTACTCCGTCGCGCCGTTCGTCGCCGGGGCGGTGGCGGTCGCGGCGCCGCCGCCCGTCACACGGGTGACGCCGGTGCGGACGCGCTCGGCGGTGGTGCTGGCGACGTCGCGGGCCGCTTCGACGGCGGCCTCGCCGGCGGCGCGCTGCGCCTTGACGACCTTCTCGATGACGTCGCGGCCCTCGTTGCGGGACTCGGACAGCTCGTCGAACATCTGGCGCGCCAACTCCAGGGCGCGGCCCTGGGCCTGCGTGGCGGACTCCATCAGCGCGCGGTAGAAGCCGCCGATGTCGGTCGGGTCGTCGGCGAACTTGCGGCCCAGCTCGACGGACTCGCGCTGGCCCTTCTGCGCCTCAGCGAGCAGGTTGTTGGAGACGCGAAAGCCGCGCTCGTTGCCGGCCTTGACGGCCTCGATGATGGCGTCGTAGCTCTCCGTGAGCGCCTCGAAGTACTTGTCGACTGCGGTGTTCCTGGCCATGTGTTGCTCCTTCCGGTGAAATTCGTGTCTGGGGGGCTTGCGCCGCCCTGTCGATATGTGTAAAGTACACCTAGTGGCAGAGTGCTGTCAAGTGCGAAATCACAGAACCTGCGGCGAACATTCGTAAATCGACATAACGCAAGAGGAACAGGCACCGCCGCATGGCGGAATATTCAGGCTGAAAAGGACGTGGTAGCATGGCACCGAAGGGCAAGGCCGAGGAACCGCAGGACACGCCGTTCCGGATGCACGGCGACCTGCTGACGACGACGCTGCTGGCCTTCCTGCGCAATTGGAACGCCTACGGCTACCAGCTTTCGCAGCAGCTGGCGGAGGCCGGGCTGCCGGCCTTCGATTCGGGCACGGTGTATCGCACGCTGCGGCAGCTGGAGCGGACGGGCCTGGTCTCGTCGTTCTGGGACACCTCGGAGTCCGGGCCGGCGCGGCGGATGTACTCGCTGACGAAGGCGGGCGACCTCTTTCTTTCAAGCTGGATCGACGTCCTGGGGCGCTACCAGGCGGTGCTGCAGAAGCCGATCCAGGGCATGGACCGCACCGTCGCTACGGGCGACGCCGAAACAGAAGAGCAGGCAGCGGGCGGCTGAGCCCGCGGGCGAGACGGATCGCCCGGCATGGATAGCCTCGAAGGAGCGAACGACATGGCAGACAACACGGCACAGGGCAACCCCCTCGACACGTTCCGCCAGTTCATCACGGACTCGGAGCGGCAGTGGAACGGCTTCTTCAAAGAGGTGCTCGGCACCGACGGCGCATCGAGCGCGATGAACGCGTTCGTAGAGGCGTCGCTAACGGTGCAGCGCATGGTCGCCGACAACCTGGAGCGCTACTACCAGACGTTCAACATCCCCACGCACAACGACCTGGTCGCCCTCGGCGAGCGCATGAAGGCGATCGAGGAGACGCTCGCGCGCGTCGAGCAGGCGTTGGCGACGCTGGCGCCGGAAGCGACGAAGCGCGCCGCGACGCGGCCGAAGCCGGCCCGCACGCGCCGCCCGGCCGTCGCGGCGATGAAGAGCGCCAGCTAACTCCGCCCCGGCCGCGCCGGTCACAGCCCCCGCGAGCGGTTTCCGCTACGTGGGGGCTGCACCTATTCAACTCCGGTCGCCGTAGTGCCATACTGGGCGCTACAAGGATGTCCGCACGCGCATCGCGGCGCACACGCCCGCGCCGGCGGGGTGGAGGGTTGCCATGACGACCGAGACCGCCACCGACTCCCCGAACATCGGCGACATCGTCCAGAAGGAGATCGAGCGCACGATCGAGCGATCGCGCCGCGGTATCGATGTGCTGCTCAACCGCGACGAGCCGGAGGTGGCGCAGACGCCGAAAGACGTGCTCTACACGCGCGGCACGATGAAGCTCTACCACTACCTGCCGCAGGCGGACGAGGTGTACCGCGTGCCCGTCGTGCTGGTGATGTCGCTGATCAGCAAGCCGTACATCCTGGACCTGACGCCGGGCGTGAGCTTCGTCGAGTTCCTGCTGAAGCAGGGGTTCGACGTGTTCATGATCGACTGGGGCGTGCCCCGGCCGGAAGACACCCGCCTGAAGCTCGAAGACTACACGCTCGACCTGCTCCCGTCGTGCATCGAGCAGGTCCAGCGGGCGACGGGCGAGACCGACGTATCGTTGATCGGCTACTGCATGGGCGGACTGCTCGCGCTGATCTACGGCGGCCTGACTGCGGACGCGCCGATGAAGAACCTGGCATGCATCGCCACGCCGGTGAACTACGAGGGCATGGGGCTGTTCAAGCAGTGGACCGACCGCCGCTGGTTCGACGTGGACCGCGTCGTCGATTCGCTTGGCAACATCCCGCCGGAGATGATGTACCGCTCGTTCGAGCTGCTGCGGCCGGCGGACCGCCTGGTCGCGTACGTGCGGTTGTGGGACAACCTCTGGAACGACCAGTACGTCAAGCATTACCGGCTGTTCAACAAGTGGACCAGCGATCAGATCCCGTTTCCCGGTGAGTGCTTCCGCCAGACGACGAAGGAGCTGATGTGGGAGAACAAGCTGATCAAAGGTGAGCTGGAGATCGGAGGCCGGCTCGTCGACCTCAAGCGGGTGACGTGCCCGGTGCTGAACACGATGGCCCAGCACGACCACATCGCGCCGTACGAGGCCACGCACGAGCTGACGGCGCTGGTAGGGAGCGAAGATACGGAGGACGTAGTGCTGAAGGGCGGACACGTGAGCCTGGTGGCGGGCATGAACGCCGTGATGCGGCTCTGGCCGAAAGTGAACGAGTGGCTTTCGGTGAGGTCGGTATGACGACGCAGGCTCTCACGCTGCCGCGCCAGCTCAAGCTCTCGGACGGCACGCAGATCACGCTGCGCCTGCTGAACCGCCTCGACCGCGAGAAGTTCCTCGCGTTCACCACGTCGCTGTCGGATCACGACTTGTTGTTCCTGCGCACCGACATCACCAACCCGGACGTGATCGACGGCTGGCTCGACAACGTCGACCTCGATCGCATCATCACGATCATCGCGGAGCGCGACGGCAGGATCTGGGGCTACGGCAGCCTGCATATGAGCAACGCGCCGTGGTCGCACCACGTCGGCGAGCTGCGCGTGCTAATCAGCGGCGAGATGCGCGGCAAAGGCCTCGGCCGCGCGCTGACGGAGTCGGTGTTCGCCCAGGCGCTGGACCGCGGCATCGAGAAGATGGTCGCGCAGATGACCGTCGACCAGCGGGGCGCGATCGCCACGTTCGAAGAACTGGGCTTCCGCGCCGAGGCGATGCTCGTCGACCACGTGAAGGACCGGCAGGGGAAGAAGCACGACCTGCTCGTGTACTCGCACGACGTGGCCGGCTTCAGCGCCCGGCTCGACGCCTACGGCGTCGGCGACGCGGCCGGGGCGGACTAACCAGGCCTCGGCGGCGATCCGGTCGCTTGCCGGAATCGTCGCGGCAGGCCAAGTCGTACGAGGCGATCATGCGCGCGCTAGTCTTGCTGCTTCTTCTCATCCTGCCGCTTGGCGCCTGCCGCGGTGACCGCGTGGAGCGTGCACCACCGACACCCGCGGTCTCGCCGGCGAGCACTCGCATTCCCGGCTCGATCGAGCTTTTCGACCTCAACACGCTTCAGCGCGTCTACAGCGTAGGCGGCTCGGGCAGGATCCCGCTGGGGCTTGCGAACCGCCTGCTGATGCGTTCGGCCAACGCGCGTCTTGACAGCTCCGTAGAAGGGGCCGCGGCGCCGCCTTGGTTGGGGCTCTCAATGATCTTCACCGCTCCCCTTCCTGCGATGATGTTCGACCACGGTCGAACGTTCGTGGCATACGAGTGGTGGTTCTCCTCCACCGATCCGTCGGACGACGCAGCAAAGACCGACCTGCAGCCGCAATTCAAAGCCGCGCTCCGCTTCGCCGATGAGAGTTGGGTGATGTACATCGACGCAGGGTCGGGTTGGCAGCGACTCCCCGGCGCGACGTTCGCGTTCGGCGAGTATGAGCTGAGCGCGCGGTTGCCGCTAGATCCGTCGTGGAGCATCGCGCCGCCGCGCTCGGCGTACTTCCGCGCCGTCACGCGCGACGACGGGTTCCTGGCGAATGCGAATGCGGAAGGCCTTGGAGACGTGTATCCGGACGACCTGTCTTGGCGCAAAGTGTTCGAGTATTAGCGCAGCCGCGTCGTCAGGCGCTCTCGTGCCGCGCCTCTTCCGCGGCGCGGTTCAGGTCCCCCAGCGCGGCCTCCAGGCGGTGCAACTGGCCGTCATCCAGATGCCTGAGGATGTTCATGACGTACGTGCCGGCGATGCGTCGCAGCGTGCCGACGCACACCACGCCTTCGTCGGTCAGATAGTTGCGCACGATCCGGCGGTCGATCGGATCCTCCTCGCGCCGCACGAGGTCCTGCTTTACGAGGCGATCGACGTGTCCGGTGATCGTCGACGGGTTGACGCCGAGCTGCTCGGCCAGCGTGCCGACGGGCAGACCGTCCTGGTCGCGCAGCGCCCAGAGCAAGCGCATCTGCGGGATCGTCAGCCCGTCTTCCGACCAGCCCTGGATGCGCAGTGTGTCGATGATGCCGACGGCGTCGCCGTACGCGCCGGCGATGCGGCGCAGCAACTCCAGGCGCGCCGGATCGAGCGTGTCAGCGTCGTGCGACTGGAGGAGGTTCTGCGAGACCATAGCGATGCTTTCCCGGCCGAAAACATTTGCCCTTTACAAAAGGAATCCCGGCAAGTATAGTCGATTCACATCCGGTGGTTCAACAGCCGCGGCTTGCGGTACGGAGGGTGCCCGTATGAACAGGTTCGCAGAGAGAGTGCGCGAAACGCCATCCGTGCGTGAGCCGGCGTATCGCCCCGTGATGTACCTCAGCGACGACGAGAAGGCGCAGCTCGAGGCGAAGATCGGCAACGCCGATATCTACGCCGACCTGACGACGATGCGCGAACTCGTCAAGCAGCAGCCCGAGAACCTGGAGTTCCGCAAGGCGCTGGTCAGCGGTATCGCCAGCGCGGAGTTCGCCGGCATCGACGCGTTCAGCCGCAAGGTCGTCGAGTGGCAAGAGTGGCCGGTGCCGCAGACGCTGATCACGGCGATGGCGCGGCAGACGTGGGACGAAGTCCGGCACGCGTGGCTCGCGATCGGGTTAATCGAGTCGTACGGCGGCGCGATCGGCGACTACCCGGACACGCTGGCCGGCGGCGCGCCGCCGAGCGTGGCGCCGCAGGGTCCGCTGACGCAGGGCTTCGGCTCCGGCGCCGCTGAGGCGTTGATGCGTGAGCCGGTCGTCAGCCTCTCGATGACGAACGTATCGCTGGAGGGGCAGGCACTGACGCTCTTCCAGGAGACGTCGGCCGTCGGCGAGAAGATCGGCGACCACCTGATGGCGCACTGCTACGACTACAACTGGGCCGACGAGGTGACGCACACGGCGATCGGCGACTACTTCGTGAAGCTGCTGACGGAAGACAACCCGGCGGAAGAGGCGAAGGCGCTGCGCGTGCACGCGATGGCGGAGGCGTTCCGCGCGCGGATGAGCGGACAGCAGAGCGATGAGCTCAAGGAGTTCTTCGCCGAAGAGATGACGCGCGCCAGCGCCGCGCTCGGCTAGAGCGGCGCGTCCCGGCGGCCCGCGGTGTGCGGGCCGTAGAAGAGTGAGCGTATGGCTGTTGTCC
The DNA here is from genome assembly GCA_041494685.1 of Dehalococcoidia bacterium. Taxonomy (GTDB): domain Bacteria; phylum Chloroflexota; class Dehalococcoidia; order DSTF01; family JACRBR01; genus JBGQBE01. Next base: position 34,433 of record JBGQBE010000023.1, read on the forward strand.
GCATCGAGCTTGCCGGGTGCATCAACTGCGGCTGGTGCCGGCGCGCCTGCCCGACCGAAACGATCAAGTACTTCGCCACGCACCACCGCACCCACGTCGTCGAGCCGGATGGCTGCATCGACTGTGGCATCTGCGCGAAGGTCTGCCCGGTGAACTGCATCGAGCCGGACGCGGCGTACGTCGTCGCGCCGGCGCTGCTCGATGCCGCGCGGGCGAAGGCGAAGCAGTTCACCGCGAACCAGCGGCGCATGCAGCTCGACCGCGAAGTCGTCGCGCGGAACGCACTGGCGAAGCTGGCCGCCAGGAGTGCCGCCCATGCCTGAACTCGCCGTTGACTTGAAGACCGTGGGCGGCGCGTTCAGCGTCGACGAGAACGCCCGCCGCCTGATCCACTACAAGTTCGCGGAGCACGTCTGCATGACGACGGCCAGCGGCTGGGCGTCGTCGGCGCCGCTGATCAAGGTGAAGTTCGCGCTCGGACAGCACTGCTACGAGGACTCGATCCACGCGCTCTGGCTGGGCCAGCGGCTGCCTGAGCTGCGCGTCACCGAGGACATGGAGCTGACGCTGCCGCCGACCTTCCGCTGGTCGAACAAGGCGGAGCCGCCGAACGAGCAGTTCCTGAAGTTCGTCGAGGCGATGCAGCTCCAGGGCGACCAGCTCCTGCGCATCGTCGGGCTGTACCGGGTGCTGAAGACGCACCTGTGCGTCTACTACCGCCATCACGCGCTGGTGACGGATCAGATCTGCGACGCGCCGACCGTGCGCATCCTGGACCACATCCTGCTGGAGGAAGAGCAGCACGTGAAGTGGGGCCAGGCGATCTACGAAGAGTTGGCCGACACGCCGGAGAAGCGGCGCGCGGCGCTCGAATGGCAGATGGAGCTGGAAGACCTGCTCGTCCGATCGGGCGGCGTCACCGGCGGCCGCTAACGCAACTGACCCGAACGCGAAGACCACGGGACCAAGCGACAGGAGACCCCCAGTCATGAGATTCGGCATCTTCTACGAGCACCAGCTTCCCCGGCCGTGGGACGACGGGCGCGAGGCGAAGCTCTTTCACGACGCGCTGGACCAGGTCGAGCTGGCGGACAAGCTCGGCATCGACCACGCGTGGGAGGTCGAGCACCACTTCCTGGAGGAGTATTCGCATTCGTCGGCGCCGGAGGTCTTCCTGGCGGCTGCGTCGCAGCGGACGAAGAACATCCGCCTGGGCCACGGCATCACGCTGATGCCGCCCGGCTACAACCACCCCGCGCGCATCGCGGAGCGCATCGCCACGTTGGACATCGTCTCGAACGGGCGCGTCGAGTTCGGCACGGGCGAGTCGGCGAGCCGCTCCGAGCTGGAGGGCTTCAACATCAACCCCGCCGAACGCCGCGCCATGTGGCGCGAAACGGTGGAGCAGGTCGCCAACATGATGGCGATGAGCCCGTACCCCGGCTTCGAAGGCAAGTATTTCTCGATGCCCGTGCGGAATGTCGTGCCCAAGCCGGTGCAGAAGCCGCACCCGCCGATGTGGGTCGCCTGCTCGAACCGCGACACCATCCACCTGGCGGCGCAGCTTGGGCTGGGCGCGCTGACCTTCGCGTTCGTCGATCCGGCCGAGGCGCAGCACTGGGTGACGGACTACTACGAGACGTTCAAGCGGGAGTGCGTGCCGATCGGCCACACGGTGAACCCGAACATCGCGATGGTGTCGAGCTTCTCGTGCCACCCGGACGAGCAGGAGGCGCTGCGCCGCGGCACCGACGGCTTCCGCTTCTTCCAGTTCGCGCTCGGCCATTTCTACGGCTTCGGCAAGCACAAACCCGGCCGCACGAACATCTGGGAGCGCTACACCGCCGTGCGCGACGAGATCGGCCTGGAGGCGCTGGGCGGCGGCGCGGGCGGCATCGGCACGCCGAAGCAGCTGCGCGAGCACCTGCGGAAGTTCGCGGACGCCGGCGTCGACCAGGCGGTGTTCATCCAGCAGGGCGGCAACAACCTGCACGAGAACATCTGCGAGGACCTGTCGCTCTTCGCGAAGGAAGTGATGCCGGAGTTCAAGGCGGCTGAGGAGGCGCGGCTCCGCAAGAAGGACGAAGAGCTGGCGCCGTACATCGAGGCCGCGATGAAGCGCAAAGTGCGCATGGCGGAGATGAAGGACAACGAGATCCCGGCGTACGAGGCGTACGGCTACAACATCGCGGAAGTGGACGTGTCGAAGCTGCCGCAAGAGCAGCAGCAGCGGATGGCGCAGATGCGCAAGATGCGGGAGGTCGTCGCGCGCTTCGACGAGCGCGAAGCCGCGAAGTCCCGCAGCTGAGTCGCTGGAACACGTGTTATCCGCAGATGACGCAGATGGACGCAGACGGATCGGCAAGGATGCAGGACGCTGAGAGCGGTAGTGTTCGCGCTGCTGAAACCGCCGCTATCGTAGGCCCGGCCAGCGAAGCGGACGCGTTCAAGCGCTACATCACCGGTTCGCTCGCGCGAACCGTCGCCTGTCTCGAGGGACTCAGTGAGGCCGAGATCGGTTGGCAGCCTGCGGCCGCAGGCGCAAACAGTCTTCGAGATCTGGCGGTGCACTCGATCGCTAACGCCGAGGAGAATGTACTTGGCGTTGCCGGCGGCATGGCCATCGACCGGATTCGCGACGACGAGTTCTCGTCAGACATTGCGGCCGACGCGATTCGCGTGCGGCTCGCGGATGTGCTGAGCAGAATCGGCCGTTGCCTCGACGCCTTCACGGCGAACGAACTGGACGCGGAGCGAGATCATCCACGGCGGGGACGGCTGCCCTGCAGAGAAGTGTTACTGGTTGCCGCGCGCCACGCGGCCGAGCACATGGGACAGGCCGAACTGATGCGAGACTTGGTCTTGGCTATCCGTCAGTCGCCTGTGTAGTTGCCCCTGCGCCGTACAGCTTGTAGCGTCAGCCTGTTGAGAACGCGGACTCAGGAGTCGGAGGTCGGAGTGAAACTCGAAGGCAAGGTCGCGATCATCACGGGCGCGGGGTCGGGCATCGGCCGGGCGACGGCGCTGCGGCTGGCGCGTGAGGGCGTGCGGATCGTCGTCGCGGACATGAACGACGCCGGTACGGCGGAGACTGTTGCGCAGGTGAAGGCCGCCGGCGGCGATGCGGCCGCGGTGCACGTCGACGTCACGAAGTCCGCCGATCTCGACGGCATGTTCGCGTTCGCGCAGAAGACGTACGGCGGCTTCGACATCCTCTACAACAACGCCGGCATCACCACCGGCAACCCGCGTTGGCCGGACTGTTCGGAAGAGCAGTGGTCGCGGACGGTCATGGTCGACCTGAACGCCGTGATCGAGGGCACGCGGAAGGCGATCCCGCTGCTGAAGGCGCGCGGCGGCGGCGTGATCATGCAGACGGCGTCGCTGGCGGGGCTGTTCGGCTTCCAGGCGGACCCGGTGTACAGCGCCGCCAAGCACGGCGTGGTCGGGCTGACGCGTGCGCTCGTCTACCTGAAGCCGGAGGCGAACATCCGCGTGAACTGCGTCTGCCCGGCGGTGGTGAACACGCCGCTCGTCACGTCCGGCGTCGACACGCTCACCGGCGCGGCGCGAGAGGAGGCGGAGCGGCGCATCAAGATGATGCCGATGCTGCCGCCGGAGGAGATCGCCGAGGCGGTGTACGAACTGATCAGGGACGACGAGGCGACAGGCATCGCGATGGGGATCTCGCTCGGCAACACGCGCCGGGTGGTGGACCCGCCGATCACGCTGCCGGTGACATCGGGCGACGCGAGCGCGCTGCCGCGCAAGTAGCGCTGCCGCCGCACCGGGCGTACACGAAGGGGCCCCGATCATTGATCGCGGCCCCCGTCTGTCTGCTGTGAACTGGCGGTTGCAGGCGCGGCGCCGGCTCCCACCTCAGTCGCGCGGCAGGCCCAGTCCGCGTTGCGCCATGATGTTGCGCTGGATCTCGCTGGTGCCGCCGGCGATGGTGCTGGCGACCGCGGCCATGTAGCCGAAGGCGTAGCGGCCGCCGGCGGAATACTGCGGCGCGCCGCCCATCACCGTGCCGTACAGGCCGGTCAGCTTCATGCCGAGCGCCGCGATGCGCTGGCCCATCTCCGACGTGAACAGCTTGCACATCGACGCCTCGTGGTTCGGGATGAGGCCGGCGTTCTGCATGCTGACGACGCGGTACGACATCATCCGCGCCACCATCGACTCGATCCAGCGGTCGGCGAGCGCCATCTGCGTCGTGTGGTTCTTCGCGCCGACGGACAGCTCCGGGTGGTCCTTCGCGAAGCGGATGATCCCTTCGAGCTGCTTGCGGATGCCGACGGCCGAACCGATCGACGAGCGCTCGAAGTCCAGCGTGGTCGTGCCGATGTACCAGCCGCGGTTCTCCTCGCCCAGCCGGTTGCGGGCGGGCACGCGCACGTTCTCGAAGAAGACCTCGTTGAAGGTGGCGCTGCCGGCCATCGTGATCAGCGGGCGCACCGTGACGCCCGGCGCGTGCATGTCGAGCATGAAGTAGCTGATGCCGCGGTGCTTCGGCGCGTCCGGGTCGGTGCGCGCGAGCATGTACATCATGTCGGCGAACTGCGCGCCCGTCGTCCAGATCTTCTGGCCGTTGATCACGTAGTCGTCGCCGTCGCGGACGGCGCGCGTCTGCACGCTCGCTACGTCGGAGCCGGCGTTCGGCTCCGACCAGCCCTGGCACCACTGCACCGAGCCGTCGAGGATGCCCTTGAGGTGCTCCTTTTTCTGCTCGTCGGTGCCGTGGACGATCAGCGTCGGGCCGAACATCATCGTGCCGAAGCCGCCGACGTTCATCGCGCCGAACTCGGCGAACTCCTCGTTCATGATGAACTGCTTCTTCGTATCGAGTCCTGCGCCGCCGTACTCCTTCGGCCACGCGGGCGCGACCCAGCCGCGCGAGGATAGCGCCGCGCGCCACTTCATCATGTCGCCGCTCTGGTTCGCGCTCTTGCTGCGGAACAGGCCTTCGCCCTCACCGCCGCCGCCACCGGCCACATTCTTCGGGTACTCCGCTTGTAGGAAGTCCCGGACCTCTTTTCGCCATGCGGCTTCAGCGGGCGTGTCGTTGAAATCCATGTCGTCTGCCTCCGGTTCCGTACCGAGCGAGGCGCGCCCCGCGGCGGCGTCTCTCCGGGCGATTGTTTCGCCGTTACGAAATGATTCTACGGCGTCGGGGCGTTAGCGGCCATACCGGCGGCCGGGTTCGCGCCGGATCCCGATTGGACCTTCGTATCGCGTCCGAAGCTAGCCGAGCGCCGCGAAGACCTCCTCGAATGCCTTCATCTGGCCGCCCGACGCGCTCGACGGCACGATGATCGGCGTCCGGACGCCGGCGGCGTACCACTGCTCGATGCCGTCTCGCACCTGCGACGCGGTGCCGTAGAGCGTCACGTCCCGCAGCCAGCGCTCCGACATGAGCGAGGGGATCTTCTCCATGTCGCGGGCCTGCTGCGCCGCCTCGATGGCGCGCATCTCCTCCTCGTATCCCGCCTCGATCCAGTAGTTGCGGTAGTTCGGCAGCATGACGTAGCCGGTGAGCGTGCGGCGCATCACGGCGGCCGCGGCTTCGACGTCATCGCTGATGCACGTCGGGATCATGTCGCCGATGAAGAATGCCGGCGCGTCGCGCTTCGCGGCGGGCAGGTGCGCCAGCGACGCCGCCATGTGCGAGCGGGCGCCGTTCGCGAAGACGCAGCCCTCCGCGATCTCCGCCGCCAGCTCGATCATCTTGTAGCGCATCGCGGCCAGCACGATCGGTGGCAGTTCGCCGGCGCCCTGCTCCGCCGTCTTGCGCACGCGCTCCACGAAGTTGCGGATGTCGGACAGCGGCTTGCCGGGCGTCACGCCCAGCCGCTGCTGGACGGGCCCGTGCGTGACGCCGATGCCGAAGCGGAAGCGGCCGCCGCTGAGCTCGTGGATGAACGCCGCCTGCGCGGCGAAGTCGGACGGCTGGCGCAGGTAGATCGGCTGCACCGTCGTGCCGAATTCGATGCGCTCGGTGCTCAGCGACAGCGCGACGGCGAGGCCCATCGCGTCGCCGAAGGACGGCAGATAGACACCCGGGTAGCCGCGCTTCTCGATCTCCTGCGCGAGTGCGATGGTCTGGCGGCGCCGTCCGGCGACCGCGGCAAGCGAGAGTGCTGGCTTCGGCATGATGCTGGTCTCTCCTGTCGGTTGGGTGCTGCCTGACGGGCGCGCGCGAGGAGGCGCCGATCAAGGATCGGGCATGCGTAAGTAAGGGGCCAGGGGTGCAGCGTCAGGCGTGGCGCGGCTGGTCCAGCACGAAGCAGATGCGCCGGATCTGGTGGCTGACGTCGCGGCGGGCGCGCCAGCGGCGGTACATGTTCGAGCGGCGGTACCAGAACTGGCTCCACTGGTGGAAGCCACCGAGCGTCGAACGCGCCGCGTCGCGCGGCGTGAACGCGAAGCGCAGCTTCGGCACGTCCTGATAGAACGGCCGCGGCGCGGCATCGAGCCGGTCGTCGATCAGCGCGCCGGCCAGGCTCTCGACGACGGCGTCTTCCTCGCGGTCCTCGCGCGACGACGTGGCGTGCACGCCGAAGTATTCGATCTTCGCGTCCATCGGCGCGTGGATCTCTCCGACGAGCAGCCGAGCCACGATGCGCGCGTAGGCGTGCAGCCGGCGCTCGTCGCTGAGCCGCGCGGCGACGAGCGCTTCGGTGCCGCGCGCGGAGGCGAGCAGTACGGCGTCGGCGTCCTGCAACTCCGCCGTGTCGTCGCAGTGCACGCCCATCTCTTCGAGCAACGACCGCAGGCGGCGCGCGCGCTCGGTGGCGGTGCCGGTGGCCGGCAGGCGGCGGACGCGGTCGCGCAGCTGGCGGCGGGTCTCGTCGAAGATAGCGATCTCGATCATCATGTGCGCTCCGCCGTCCGGCGCGGCTGCAGCCCCAGCAGGTGCCAGAGCATGCGGCGCCGCAGGACGCCCTGGTCCGGCCGTGAGAGCGACCGGTAGCGCTGCAACAGCCTGTCGAACTGGACCATGTCGCCCACGGTCCAGGGCAGTGCGTAGCCGGCCAGCCCCAAGATCTCGCGCAGATGCTCCGAACTCAGCGCGTCGCAGCAGAGCGCCCAGCCAACGATCCGCTCCAGCGTGAGCGGCACCTCGCCCTGGCCCTGCTCGTAGCGCGAGACCATGCTCTGGCTGATGTGGAAGCCGAGCTCGTCGAGCTCCCACGCCAGCTGCGCCTGCGAGCGGCCCTGGCCGCGGATGCTGCGCAGGCTGCCGCCGATGCGGTCGCGGATAGCGTCCCAGCGGGCGATCTGGACTTCGTCGCGTTCTGGCATCGAAGACATGGTAGCACCGCCGGGCCGCGCTGCAATGCCGCGGGTGCATGGTGGAGCACGGCATCACTCCTGACAGCCGGCCGTCAGGAGGGCGTCGGGCGACGGCAGAGGGCGCCTGCCCGCTCTGCTATCCTGCATCGGACCCCATACGAAGCTGAATCGGACCCAAACGTGAGCGACAACGCCTTCAAACTCGTCTCCGACTTCCAGCCGACCGGCGACCAGCCGGGGGCGATCGATTCGCTCGTCTCCGGCCTGGAGCGTGGCGACCGGGCGCAGACGCTGCTGGGCGTCACGGGCAGCGGCAAGACGTTCACGATGGCGAACGTGGTGACGCGCTACCAGCGCCCCACGCTTGTCCTGGCGCCGAACCGGACGCTGGCGGCCCAGCTCTGCTCCGAGTTCAAGGAGTTCTTCCCGGAGAACGCGGTCGAGTACTTCGTCTCGTATTACGACTACTACCAGCCCGAGGCGTACATCCCGCGCACCGACACGTACATCGCCAAGGACGCGGACATCAACCAGGAGATCGACAAGCTGCGGCACGCGGCGACGCGAGCGCTCTTCGAGCGCCGCGACGTGCTGATCGTGGCGTCCGTCTCGTGTATCTACGGACTCGGCGAGCCGGAGGAGTACCAGAGCTTCGTCGTCAACATCCGCAAGGGCGAGCGCTTCGACCGCGCGCGCATCATGCGCCGCCTGGTGGACATGCAGTACGAGCGCAACGACATGAACCTCGTGCGCGGCAAGTTCCGGATGCGCGGCGACAGCATCACGATCCAGCCGTCGTACGAGGAGCTGGCGGTGCGCATCGACTTCTTCGGCGACGAAGTGGAGCGGATCATCGAGATCGACCCGCTGACGGGCGAGCTGCTGGCCGACCGCGACTTCATCGACATCTACCCGGCCAAGCACTTCGTCACGTCGCACGACAAGCTCGAGGGCGCGATCGAGGACATCCAGATCGAGCTGCGCGAGCGGCTGCAGGAGCTGCGGACAGCCGGCAAGATCCTGGAGGCGGCGCGGCTGGAGGAGCGCACGAACTACGACATCGAGACGCTGCGCGAGGCGGGCTACTGCTCCGGCATCGAGAACTACAGCCGGCACCTGGCGCGCCGCGCGCCCGGCAGCACGCCGTGGACGCTGCTCGACTACTTCCCCGACGACTTCCTGATGTTCATCGACGAGTCGCACATCGCGGTGCCGCAGGTGCGCGGCATGTACCACGGCGACCGCGCCCGCAAGCAGACGCTGGTCGATTTCGGCTTCCGCCTGCCCTCGGCGATGGACAACCGCCCGCTGAACTTTCAGGAGTTCGAGCAGCACCTGAACCAGGTGGTCTTCGTCTCCGCGACGCCGGGCCCGTACGAGATGTCGGGCAGCTCGCAGATCGTCGAGCAGGTGATCCGGCCGACGGGGCTGCTCGACCCCGTGATCGACGTGCGGCCGACGCGCGGGCAGATCGACGATCTGCTCGACGAGGCGAAGCAGCGCGTCTCACGAGGCGAACGCGTGCTGGTGACGACGCTGACGAAGCGCATGGCGGAGGATCTGGCGGACTACCTGCAGGAGATGGGCATCCGCACGCATTACCTGCACAGCGAGATCGACACGCTGGAGCGCATCGAGATCCTGCGCGACCTGCGCCTGGGCGTGTACGACGTCGTGGTGGGCATCAACCTGCTGCGGGAGGGCCTTGACCTGCCGGAGGTGAGCCTGGTCTGCATCCTGGACGCGGACAAGGAGGGCTACCTGCGGTCGGGCGGATCGCTGGTGCAGACGATCGGCCGCGCCGCGCGCCACGTCGACGGCCACGTGATCATGTACGCCGACAAGGTCACCGATTCGATGCGCTTCGCGCTCAGCGAGACGGAGCGGCGCCGCGCGATCCAGCGCTCGTACAACGAGGAGCACGGCATCTCGCCGGAGGGCATCACGAAGGCGATCAGGGACATCACCGACCAGATGCGGAAGGTTGCCGAGGAGCGCCCGGGCTACGACGTGAAGTCGTTGCCGAAGGACGAGATGGCGCGGCTGGTGAAGGATCTCGAGCAGCAGATGAAGACGGCGGCGAAGTCGCTGGAGTTCGAGAAGGCCGCGCTGCTGCGCGACCAGGTGATCGAGCTCCGGAAGGCGATGCTGGACGACCAGTCGGCGCTGCACGAGTTCGCGCAGTCGTCGTACGGCTCACTCGGCTCGAAGCCCGGCCGCTACCAGCGCCGCGCGCCCGTGCGCGGACGCTGAGCCGCCGTTAGCGGTGAGCGGTTAGCCGTAAGCAGCGTGCGGAGGAGTCCCGACCAGCGAAACAGCGGCAGCCAGGGCACATTGATGTGGCTCGGCCGTCCCCGGCTGTGTCCGTTCGAGGCGGAAACCCCGAATCGCGACACGGGCTTAGATATGACATGGCACAGCCGTCCTCGGCTGTGCCACATAGTGACGACCGCCGCTAGCGCCGCCGCGCGCGCGCAGCCTTGCCCGCCATCAGCAATAGTCCTGCGGCCCCGAGCATCGCGAGCGCGGCCGCGCCGTAGCCGCGGCCGCTGCCGGCGCCGTCGCCCGTAGACGGCAGGACGGAGATGGTGACCGGTTGACCCGGCGGCGTAGCCGCCAGCACGATGTTGACGAGCGTCGGCGTCGCCGTGACCGATGGCGCGGCTGTCGGCGTGCCCGCGGCACTGGTCCTCGTGCTCGTTGCGGCGACGATCGTGCCCTCCGCCTGCACGGTCACGGTCGCCGACGGCGTGGGCGTGCCGCTCGGCGTCGCGCTTGCCTCTCCCTGTGGCGTTTGGGTGGGGGACGGCGTGTTGGTCTCGGTGGGTACCGGCGTGGACGTGCTTGTGGCTGCCGGCGACGGCGTCGGCGTGGCGGTGCCCTGGATCTGCTCCGTCGAAGTTGCTGTCGGTGTCGGCGTCATTGTCGCCGTAGCCGTGGCCTGCGGTGTGGAGGTGGCCGTCGCGGTCGGCACGGAGGTGTTGGTCGCGGTCGGCACGGTGCTGGGCGTGCTGGACGGCTGCGCCGTGGCCGTGGCGGTTGGCGTATTCGTCGCGGTCGGCACCGGGGTCCGCGTGCTGGTGCGCGCGGTCGTCGTCGCGTGCGGCGACGTGGTAGCGTGCGGCGACGCCGTCGAGACCGCCGTGCTGGGGGCTGAAATCGTCACGTCGGCGGCGCCAGCATGCCGCGTCGCCGACAGCGCGAAGATCGCGATCCCCATGATGATCGCGGCGATCGCTGCGGCCAGGTAGACCCTTGGCGATACTGCGGACATGCGTCTGCCTCCGTGCATGATGTGTGCCACCGCGCGCGCACATCATGCACGCGCCTCGCGTCACCGGTGGAAATCCGTGTCCGCGGTTGATGCCTGCGAGGTGCGTCAGGAGACGGGCGGGGCGGGGAACTCCCCGCGCACCTGTTCGTACGCTCGACCGGCCCATAGTACAGAAGTTTCGTCCCAGCGTCTCGCAGCGAACATAATGCTCGCCGGCAGCTTCTGCGAGGTGAGCCCGCACGGCACGGCGATCGCCGGCTGGCCCGTGAAATCGAAGACGCCGGTGTTCTGCGCCAGCAGGAAGGCCGGGTCCGCCGCGCGCGACGCCTCGATCGTGGGCGCCGGCACGGGCGCCGTCGGCATCGCCCAGACGTCGACGCCTTCGAGCATCGCGTCCGCCTCGCCGGCGCGCGACTGCTGCAGCGCGCGCACCCCCAGCACATACTGGATACCGGTCACGCCGTGCCCCGCCTGCAGGAGCGCCGCCACCTGCGCGCCGTACTCGTCACGCCGCGATGGGAAGGTCTCGGCGTGGAAAGCCGCCGCCTCGGCGAACATGACGGCCATCAGCGCCGTCCGGTACGCCGCGCCGTGCGGGAACTCCGCCTCGACGAGCTGCGCGCCCGCCGCCTCGAGCGCGGCGAGGGCCTTGCGCACCAGTGACAGCACCTCGGCGTCGCAGTTGTCCCAGAAATACTGCTTCGGCACGCCGATGCGGAGGCCCTTCGGGCCGCGCTCGATGTTCTGCAGCCAGTCAGGCACCGGCACGCGCTCGGTCGTGGGGTCGAGCGCGTCGTGGCCGCTGATCGCCTGCATGACGATGGCCGCGTCGCGCACGGTGCGCGCGAGCGGGCCGGCGTGGTCGAGCGTCCAGGACAGGGGCACCGCGCCGTAGAGGCTCGCGCGGCCGTAGGTGGGCATCAGCCCGACGCAGCCGCAGACGGCCGCCGGGATGCGGATGCTGCCGCCGGTATCGCTGCCGAGCGTGGCGAAGGCCAGACCCGCCGCCGTCGCGGCGCCCGAGCCGCCGGAGGAGCCGCCAGGCACGTGGTCGAGGTTCCAGGGGTTGCGCACCGGGCCGTAATGCGTGTTGTCGGAGGTGACGCCGTACGCGAACTCGTGCATGCCGAGCTTGCCAGTGCTGATCGCGCCCGCCGCCGCGAGCTTCGCCACGACGGTCGCGTCGCGGTTCGGCACGCGGTCCGCCATGATCTTCGAGCCGGCGGTCGTGCGGATGCCCTTCGTGTCGAACAGATCCTTGATCGCGACGGGGATGCCGTGCAGGGCGCCGCGGTAGCGGCCGCCCGCGATCTCGCGCTCCGCGGCCTGCGCGGC
>JBGQBE010000024.1:0-45510 GCA_041494685.1 Dehalococcoidia bacterium
GCGTGCTATCTGCTGACGCCGGCGGCGTGCAACGTCAGCGACCAGCAGCGCGAACAGGACGCCGCACGGGAGATGATCAGGATTGGCATGTTGCCATGATAACCCCTCGGGTGGCGGGGGGCGTCAAGCTTACGCGCCCACCAGGGGGCGTCCCAGTAGGTGTTCCATCGATGTTCCGTTGCCAGCAGGCATTGCCGCAATCTAGGCTGTGCGTGCGGGCCGCGGAACAGCGCCCCTGCCTAGAACGAGGAGGATCTCGTGGCGATGAACTGCCCGCGTGACGGCGCCATCCTGCACACCGAGCAGGAGCACGGCGTCGAGGTTGACCGATGCGCGACATGCATGGGCGCCTGGTACGACTACGACGAGTTGGCCGAGCTGGAGGCGACCGTCGCGGACGAGGACCAGCGGCTCGGCATGATCGAATACTCCAAGCACGAGAGCCGGATCGAGTGCCCGGTGTGTGCTGAGCCGATGCACGCGTTCAACTATCGCGCTTACAACCTCGAGCTGGACGCCTGCGCCGAGGGCCACGGCTGGTGGCTCGACGCCGGCGAATCGGACCGCGTGCGTGAGATCATGCAGGAGCGGGTGCGCGGGTTGCGGCGCTCGGCGTCGGCGCAGAAGGCGTGGCACGACGCGCGGCGCGGTTCGGGCGGCGTCATCGGCCAGATGAAGGGACTCTTCCGTCGGTAAAGTACCTGCGATCAGTCAACGCAATGGCACCTCGATGGTCTACCTGAGACCAATGGCCAAGCCTCGGGACACGCAACAGATGACCGCAGAGGGCGCTCGCCACCGGGCTGACCTCCGCCCGTGGCTGGAGAGTCCTTGCGGTAGATTGAGCGGCCAACCAATCAGCGGATGCAGACACGTGAGGCGAGCAATGGCTACCAAGACCCAAGCGAAGGCGCCCACCGCGCCGACCTTCATGGATCCGGCGCTGATGCCGTGAGCGCTTGTCTCGGAGCTCGCCTGTTCAATCCGGTTCTTCAGGTACTGGCTCTGGCGATGCCGCACCTTCCGGCCCAAGATCCAGCGGATGGCCTTGCCGTACGCCGGATGCTGGTCGGTCGTGACGCGCAGCGGCATGCGCAGTGCGATCTCTGCCAGCCGCCGGAGGAAGCGAGCGCCGCTGCTCGATCCCGCTGGTCACTGAGCATCGAGTCGAGGAGGTTCCCCTCCCGGTCGATCGCACGGTAGAGGTAGCGCCAGCGACCACTCACCTTCACGTATGTCTCATCGAGGTACCAGGAGCGGCCGGCCTGGCCGCGGCGGTTGGCGCGCAGTTGTGCACTCACGAGGGGCGCGAAGCGGAACTCCCAAGCCCGGATCGTCTCGTGCGTCACCTCGTAGCCCCGCTGGCCGAGAAGCTCGGCGACATCGCGGAAGCCGAGTTTGTAGCGGAGGCGCCAGAGGACGGCCAACAGGACGATGTCGGTGGGGTATTGGAGATCGTTGAAGGGCGTGCCGGTGCGTTCATTGAACCGGCGGCCGCATGACCGACACGAGAACCTGTGGTAGCCAAGGACGGAGCGGTGCCTGCGTTCGCTCGTGGCTGTCGATCGGCAATGCGGGCAGTCGATGGGGTACCTCCTCGTCTCTAGATTGAGACAAGGTTACTACCTCTCCGAGCCCTGAGTTCTGACAGAGCCCCGTAGAGCGGTTCCGGCTTTCCCAAGAAGAAGCCCTGACCAAAATCGACACCGATCTCACGCAGGAGCCGTGCCGTCTCTTCGTCGCCAACGTATTCGGCCACCGTCTGAAGTCCGAGCGCGCGCGCGATATCAACGATCGCGATCACAACCTGGCGTTGTAGTTTGTGGTCCTTCATGTTCGTGATGAAGGCGCCATCGATCTTGACGTAGCTGAGCGGGAGGTGCATCAAGTTGAACAGCGACGCGAAGCCGACGCCGAAGTCATCCAGCGCGAAGCGGCAGCCGAGCAGACGCAAGTCGTTCATGAACTTCGCCGCTCTTCCAATATCGGCGATCGACGCCGTCTCCGTGATCTCGAACACAATGCTCGACGGGTTGACGCCGGTTTCGGCGATCTGCTGGGAAATGAATGCGAGTACCTGGTCGTCACCCAGCGTCGATGCCGAGAGGTTGACGGACACGCACGTATCGAATCCGTCGCGCTGATGGCTCGCGACGACCTCGAAGGCGTGCGCAATGACCCAGCGGTCAATCTCGCGAATCAGCCCGAATTGCTCCGCGGTCGGCAAGAACGCGCCGGGCAGGATCAGATCGCCCGAATCCTCCTGGATCCGGAGCAGCAGCTCGTGACAGTAGACCTCGCCGGTCTTGAAGGATATGACCGGTTGGGCGTAGAGGACGAACTGCTTGCGTTCGATCGCTTCGCGAATGCGCATGCGGGAGTTAAGGTGCATCTCGCCATCCCGCCGAGCGTCGCCCTCGTCGGCCCACACCATGATCGCGTTACGGCCAGCCGCCTTCGCGTTGTACATCGCGAGACCGGCACGCGCGACGGCCTCGCGGCCCGTCCGGGCGTGTTGGGGGATCACGGCGATGCCGATGCTCGCGGTGACCGTCGCCTTCACGCCGTCAGCGCGCAGGGTATGTGAGTTAATCGACGCGCGGAGGCGGATGGCGGCAGCCTGCGCTTCCTCGGCATCGACGCCGGCGAGGAGAATCCCAAACTCGTCCCCGCCCATGCGGCCGATGGCGTCGCCGTCCCGCACATCGCGGCGTAGGGCGGCGACCAGTCCAACGAGCAGCTCATCTCCGGCTCGATGGCCGAGGGTGTCGTTTACGGCTTTGAAGTCGTCCAGGTCGATGAACAGGACGGCGCCCTGCGAGCGTTGGCGGATCGCTCGTTTGCAGTACGCTTCGAGGTCTGCTTCGAAACGGTGGCGGCTGAACGCGCCGGTCAGCGCGTCGTGATTCGCCTCGTGGGCAAGCGACGAGAGATGCTGCTTGATCACGAAGAACTGCCGCCCGATAACGAGGCTCAGTCCGACAAACACGCCGACGCTCAGTTGCACCGTGGCGGCGCCGGCGATCAGCGCGACGACGTAGACGCCTACGAGCGGCAGTACGATCGCGTAGGGGAGGAGCGTAACGGCGTCCGGGGCTGCGGGCCGCGCTTCCGGGCGATCCGATTGCCACGTCGATGCAGCCCAGAGCAGATAGACGAGCGCGTGTCCATACTGAACCGGACTGGTCACCGTGACAGCGCCAGTTGTCGTGGTGATGAAGCTCCAGCCCAGGTCCGTGAGAATGAGCAAGCCCGCCGCAAGCGCGAGCGTCCTTCCGCGTGGGTGGAGGCGTCCGCCGGACGCAAACAGTGCGACCTCCACGCCCGCCAGAAGTCCTATGTCCAAGATCGGATAACCAACGGCGGCGGCTCGCGCCAGCACGTCTTCGCTACTCGAAATGATCGGCGCGATCAGGAACGCCCAGGTGAGCGTGCACGCCACGAAGATCATGAGCGTGCTATCGAACATCCACTCTCGGAGCGACGATCGCTTGTTGGCGAGCATGAGGGGCGGGATTGTGCCGAGCAGCGCAATGTATCCGGCGTAATACAGGGCATCGGCGATGCCGGGAACCGGCACGGCGCTCCGGACGACCACGGCGTAGTAGGCGTACACGCCGTTTCCGCAGAAGAACAACGCGAGGGCCATGGTGAGCAGCAGCCACCCCAGCGCTTCGAGGCCGTGAGCCGTACCCGCTTTGCGTACGATAATGACGGCCGCCACGACGAGCGGAATGTTCGACACAGCGATGCCGGGCAGATTGTGCCAGGGAGACGGAAAGAGGAATGCCGAAGCGTAGGCCAAGCTCACCAGTGGCACGCCAATGCCGAGCAGCATGCCCGCCGGCTGCGCGACACGCGCTCTGATGATCGTGATCGTGCTCGCCATGTTATGCCGCCGAGGGCAGCTTCGCGATCACGATCCAGTACTCGCCCAGCACCTCCAGGGCGTGGAGGAACTTCTCGAACTCGACCGGCTTCTGGATATAGGTGTTCGATCCAAGGCGGTAGCTCTTGACGACATCCTCCTCGCGGTCAGAGGCCGTCAGCATGATCACCGGGATCGCCGACAGTGGCGGATTCGAGCGGATCTGCTTAAGGACCTCCATGCCGTTCACCCTGGGAAGATTGACATCGAGCAGGATGAGGTCCGGGCGCGGCGTGTCGCAGCCCCAGCCGCCCTGGTGGAACAGGAAGTCGAGTGCCTCTTGCCCGTCGCGCGTTACGTGAAGATCGTTTGCGATGCGGCTTCGCTTGAGCGCACGCTGCGTGATCAGCACGTCGTCCGGATTGTCCTCCACAAGGAGGAGATGGACGGGTTTGTAGCTTTGCATGGAATTACCTCTCTCTTCAGGCCGCCGGCGGCAGCATGGCGAAGATGCCCCAGTATTGCCCCAGCACCTCGATAGCCTGCTTCAGGTTCGCGGGCTTCTGGATATACGTGTTGGCTCCGAGTCGATAGCTCTTTGCGATGTTCTCATCGCGGATGGACGTGGCGAGGATGATGACGGGCGTGGTCGCGAACGTGTGCGCCTTCCGCACGCGCTGCAACACCTCGAACCCGGAGATGCGCGGCAGGTTGAAGTCAAGGAGGATCAGGTTCGGGGGCGCATGCGTCGCGCCCGCGTGCTCGCCTTCATAGAAGAGGAAGTCCATCGCCTCCTGGCCGTCGCGCGCGACGGTGATCTCATGCCCCACCGCGCTCTGCTTCAGCGCGTGCCGCGCGATCTCCACGTCGTCGGGATTGTTTTCCACTAGGAGGATGCGCATTGCGCTAGACGGCGTCATGGTCTTGCTCCTTCGTCATGCTGCGATTCGCTCACCGGTGCTCTCGCCGGCGGCAAGCGGCAGCGTGAACAGGAATGTGGTACCGGCGCCCGGCTCGGACTCGACCCAGATACGGCCCCCGAGCGTGTCGACGGAACGTTGGACGATCGCGAGCCCGGCGCCGGTGCCCTCGTACTCCTCGCGCCGGTGCAGGCGCTGGAAGATGCCGAAGATGCGTCCGTGGTATTGCGGGTCGATGCCGATCCCGTTGTCCCGGACATAGAGCACGACCTGGCCGTCTTCGATACCGCGAACTCCGACGGTGACGCGGGGCGCATCGCTCTGGTTGAACTTGATCCCGTTGCCGATGAGGTTGCCGAAGATCTGCTCGATGCGCGTCGGGTCCGCGAGGACTCTCGGAATGTCGTCGGCGACCTCGACGGATGCGTGGCGCTCAGCCAGCGTTGCGCGCATGCCTTCGACCACCGCGGAGACGATGCGGCCCACATCGGTTGGCGCAGGTGGCTCGGTGACACGTCCGATGCGAGAGAGGGCGAGCAAGTTCTCGATGAGTTGCTTCATGCGCGCGCTCGCCTGCGCGAGCCTTGTGAGATGATCCTTCCCTTCCGCGTCGAGCTTGTCGGCGTAGTCTTCCAGCAGGAACTGGCTGAACGCTTCCACCGTGCGCAGCGGCTCCTTGAGGTCGTGGGACACGCTGTACGTGAACGCCTCCAGTTCGCCGTTGATCTTCACGAGCTCTTCCGTCCGCTGCTCGGCCACCTCCGTCCGCTCGGCGACCTGCTGCTCCAGCGTCGCGTTGAGGTCCCTGAGCGCGTTTTCGGCGCGTTTCCGCTCACTGATGTCGCGCGTGATGCCAACGAAGACACGCCGGTCGCCCAGAGCGATCTCACTGATGGCGAGATCCATCGGGAAGCGCTCGCCATCCCTGCGGCGTCCTTCCACTTCGCGCCCTATGCCGATGACCTTCTTCGGGCCTCCGCTGAGGTAGTTGTCGAGGTACTGGTCATGTTCGCCGTAGTACGGCTCGGGCATCAGCATCTTGACGTTTTGACCGATCACTTCGGATGCCGCGTAACCGAAGAGCCGCTCCGCGGCGTGGTTGAACGATTCGACGTGCCCTTGTGCATCGATCGCGATGACGCCATCCGCGATGTTATCCACGACGGTTCGGTGCCTGGCCTCGCTCTCGCGAAGAACGTTCGCCGCCTCTTTCTGTTCCGTCACGTCTCGCGCAACTGAGTGCATCTCGCCATGTTCCGCGCTCGGGCGGCTGTTCCATAGCAACCAGTGATACGAGCCGTCTTTGGCGAGGTATCGATTCTCGAACGAGATCGCCTCGAGCCCTTGCTCTGTCTGCTTATCCGCTTCCTCAATCGTCCGCTCCAGGTCATCCGGATGGACGAAGTAGGACCACGGCTTCGCCGTCATCTCCTCACTGGTCCAGCCGAGGGTCTCCTCCCACGCGTCGTTGACCCGCTTGAAATAGCCGTCGAATCCCCCAATACATAGCATGTCTACGGAGAGCGAAAAGAAGCGGTTCAACTCTTCGACGGCGCGGCGCCGGCGCCTCATCTGCAGTTTGATGCTCACGAGCGCGAAGGCGACGACGGCAACGGCGAGGAGACCGCCAACCACGACGACGTATTCCGCCCGGGTGGACACTGCCTTCGCGTTGGCGTTCCCTCGGTTGAGCAAGCCTGTCTGGTAGCTGTCCATCTGGTCGATCAGAGCGCGGATCTCATCCATGACGGCCTTGCCCTCGCCGGTCTCGACGTGGGCCCGCGCGGCCTCGAACCCGCCATCTCGCCTGAGTGCGATGGTGCCGCTTGCCAGGTCGATCCGCTGAGTCACGAGTGGCTGGAGCGCGTCGAGCCGGTCTTGCTGACTTCGGTCGCCCGCGGTGAGCTCACGCAGGCTGCTCAGTTCCAGCGGAGCTGCGGCGGCGCCGGCGGTATAGGGTTCGAGATACGCGGGGTTTCCCGTGATGACGTAGCCGCGCGTGCCCGTCTCAACGTCTTGCAGGTCGGAGAGCATCATTCCGAGCCCCTGGAGCACCGCATTCGTGCGATCCACCTCCGACACGTTCTGACGCACCTGCCGCGCACTGAAATACGACGCGACGCCGATGGTCGCCACGAACACGAGCGCGAGCGCGAAGGCGGCGTTGATCTTCTGTGCGAGCGAAATGTGGATCATTAACCTCTACCCTCACCCGAGACCAGGCTTCACGCTGCGGGCGTGACCCGATGGGGTCAGCGGCATCGGCGGTGCCGCGCCACGCGTTGTGGGATCCCGCTACCGAATGATCGGCAGCGCCTCACCACGCCACGCGTCGCGCGCCCGTCGCGAGCGACACGTACGGTTCCCAGATCGATCACAGAAGTATCTCAGGCGGCCCGGGGCTTCTGCGCCTCTGCCCCGTGTGCGACGTGCGTCAGACAGGGCTGTCTGGATATCTCAATACTGTTCCAATTCAAAAATGGACCCCGCTATCGCTGTATGGTCGTAGCATACGCAAGCAGACGGATCGGGCGTACGCGTGCGGGCAGTGCGGCCCCGATCTTCGCTGGAAGGCACCGCGATGAGTTCAACGAACAACACGACGCAATCCACTAACGGACGGGCGCGTCCAGCTCCGACGGTCCTCATGGTCGACGACGATCCCGGCGTCCTTGGCGCGATGAGCGAGATGCTCGAGTTGGAGGGGTACGCCGTCATCGCCTGTCTCCAGAGCCGCGAAGCGATTCGATGCTTCGAGACGCTACACCCCAGCATCGTCATCTTGGACATGCGCATGCCGGAGCTGGATGGGCTCGCCACATGCCGCATCCTCCGTGCGAAGTCGGACGTGCCGATCCTGATGCTCACCGCGTTGGACGACCAGTGGGACGCGGCCCACGCGCTGGAATCGGGCGCTGACGATTACATCCGCAAGCCGGTGGGAGCGGGCGAATTCGTCGCGCGCGTCCGCGCGGCGCTCCGCCGCCCCGCTCTGGTCGGCGCTGAGGTCACGAACCCGATCACGATCGGCCACATCGTGATCGACGTCCTCGAACACGAGGTGCAGGCCAAGGGCCGGGCCGTCGAGCTGTCGCCGATCGAGTTCAGGCTGCTGACGCACCTGGCGATGAATCAGAACCATGTCCTGACCCACGACGATACCCTTACGACGGTCTGGGGCGCGGGCTACTCGGGCTCGCGGCACGTGCTGCGCGTGACGATGAGCCGTCTGCGCCAGAAGCTCGTCCTGATGGATTCCGGCAGCGTCAGCATCCAGACGGTGGAAGGTGTAGGGTACCGGCTCATGGTCCAGGAGGCGGCTGCAGGACCGACCTCAGCGCATCACGAAGCGTAGTCGCGGCAACGGGCTTGGCCAGCGACAGCGCGACGGCGGCGCGTTGGGCGCGCTCCGTGCCGCCGTCCGGCAGGTGCGCGCTGAAGAGCACCACTTTGCAGCCGGCGAGGAGATCCTGCACCGATGCCAGCAACTCCCATCCGGAAAGATCCGGCAGCGCTAGGTCCAGCACCATGACATCGAAGGGCCCCTCCACGCGGAGGCATTCGCGGGCAGCTGCGGCTGTACCCGCGAGAACGACGATGCCGCCTTCGAGTTCAATCACTGTGCGGACAAAATCGGCGACGGAGGGCTCGTCATCGACGACGAGAAATCTCTTGTGTTTCAAGCGCTTGCTGCTTCCGCACCGGACACCGGTAGCTTCGGCAGCAACAGATACACTTGAAAGGTCCCTCTCCTGACGCGCGCCCAGATGCGGCCCTGGTGCGCCTCGACAATTCCCTTCGAGATGGACAGGCCCAGTCCCGCTCCTCGAACGTTCAGCTTCATCCCGTGATTCGTCCGGTAGAACCGCTCGAAGATGTTGTCGACATCGGCCTGACGGACGCCCGCGGCCGCGTTCTCCACCATCATGAGCGCCATGTTCCGCTCGGCATGACGCGCTTCGATGCGGATGGGCGCGCCCGGACTTCCGTACTTGATGGCGTTGTCGAGCAGGTTGTAGAACACCTGGATCATCCGGGACCGGTCGACATTCACCGCCAGCGGCTCTTCGGGAATGCTGATCTCGATCGTCTGTCGGGAGATCGTCTCAGCGCCTTCGACCGCGTCGCGCAGGATCGCCTCTAGGGAGTGCGGCTGGCATTCCATACGCATCACGCCAGCATCAAGCCGCCCCATCATGAGCAGATCGGCGATCAGGCGTTCCAGCTGCTGCGCTGCCGCGTCGGCCGATTCCAGGCTCTTTCTGCGCTGCGCCTCCGTCATGCGGTTGTCGTACTCGATCACGGTAGTCACGTGTCCCCGGATCACGGCCAGGGGCGTGCGCAGCTCGTGGGATACGACGTTGATCAGGTCGGTCTTGGCCTGCTCGCTCTGCTCCGCGGCGAGCCGGTGAATCTCCGCCTCCTCCGCGCGCCGGCGCATGGTGGTCTCGATGTGGGCCACGACGGCGCCTCCACGGCCTGTACGGAGGGGCTCGACGCGCATCGCGAACCAGCGGGCGCCGTTCGGTGTGTCGAGCTGGTACTCGATGTCCGCGCGCCGGCGGGATCCGCGCAGCACCTCCCGCATTCCGCGCTGCGCCTGCTCAGCGACCGCATCGCCGGAGCTTCCGAGTCCGCCGCGCTCGGCCACGTAGTCGGCCCCGAGCAGGCAGCGCGTTTCGGGGGGCGGCCGGTCGTCGCGCTCAAAGCGGCGCCAGTCGTCGTTCACTTCGATAATGATCCCGTTGCGGTCGAGTACGCCGATCCGCGCGGAGAGCGAAGAGAGGACTACTCTGCTCAACTCCTCGGACTGGTGGAGGTCGTCTTCGACGCGTTTCTGGGGGGACACGTCCTGCATCGCCCCGAACATCCGTACCAGGCCCCCGTTCTTGGCCCGTACGACGTGCCCCCGGCAAATCACCGACGCGAACTCGCCGTCAGCGGTACGGAACCGGAACTCGCGCAACCAGACGTTACCCGTGCTATTGAAGACGGAGAGCCAGCTCGCGTTGACCATGTGACGGTCGTCGGGGTGGACGTTGCTCAGCCACCACTCCCGATCGATCGCCGTCTCGCTGCTGTGCCCGAATTGCGCTTGCAGCCCTTCGCTCCACCAGATCCGATCGGACTGCAGATCCCAGTCCCAGATCGCGTCGTTCGAGGCCTGAGCGATGAGATCGCGCATCGAGAGCGCTTCGGCAAAGGATTCTTCGGCCAGCTTCTTGTCCGTCATATCGGTGAGGCACAGGAGCGTGCCGTAGGCGTCCGCCTGATCATCACGCCTCAGCGGCTTCGTGATCACTGAGAGCCACGCGCGCGTGCCGTCACCGCGAGAGACATCGAATACGGGGTATTGAAGGTGAAGGGTACCGGGCGGCAGCTCCCGCGTCTTGTCGAATAGCGCGGTCGGCGGCAAGCCAATGAGACGCGCCGCCGGTGTCCCGATCATGCGCTCCGCGCTGGGATTGCACGCCACGATCACGCCATGCCGATTGAGCACAACGACGCCATCGGGCAGCGCGTCCAGCAACGCCGCGAACAGGCCCGTAATCTCGACCTCATCCTGAAGACGTTGGCTCATGCTAGCCTTCCGGCAACGGGGAGGGGAGAACCGTCGCCGTATCGTCGATGGAACCGCAGTGATGGAACGCAGTACATCGGCAGAGATTTCCGCCCTGTGGCGCGCACAGGGCGACCGGTGGTGTCATGGTCTTTCCCGTCGTAGGTCGTCAGTGTATACGCGGCGTGAACGCGCCGCACAAGCGGGACGACCATGCGGTGTGCGGATTCCCTCAGGCGGCCTGCGCGGCGGGCATTGCCGACATCGAGAGCAGGTGCTGGTACTCCTCGATCACGCGCGACAGCACACGGACGAAGCTGGCCGTCGGATTCATCGCCAGCGTCTTGCCGTCCAGGTGCTTGCGCTGCCGCATCGCCTGGATCGACGATCGGTAGAGTGACAGCATCGCCTGCGAACTCATCCCGCGCGTCACGAACGCTGCCACCAGCCCCTCCTCCTCCTTCTGCGTGGGGCCCTGGAAGCCGTGCTCGCTCAGTTCCAGGTAGCGGCACAGCATCTCGCGCAGGTGCCCGAGGTCGTCGTCTTCGCCGGTCGAGACCGGCGAACTCTTCCCGTAGCCGTGATCCTCGACGTTGTAGAGGATCAGCCAGTCGGCCTCGGCCTCGGCGAGCTCCAGCCGGTCTGCACCTTGCTCCATCATGCGGGACATGTGCGACGTCCGCGCGGCGATGCTCGCGCGCAGCGCCGTCTGCAGCGAGTTCACGATGCCGGCGGTGAGCAGTTCGTCCTTGCAGATGTAATCGCTGGCGCCCAGCTTCATCGCCGCCACGGCGATCCGCTCGTCCCCCAGGCCGGTCATGACGATGACCTTCGTCTGCGGGCTGACCTCCGTGATCCGCTCCAGCACGCGCAGACCACTCATGCCCGGCAGCCCGAAGTCGGTGAGCACGACGTCGCTCGGCTGCGCGGCCGACCGCACGAGGGCCTCCTCTCCCGTGCTCACGACCGAAATCCGCCTGATGCCGAAGTTCTGGAGCACCCGCACAATCACGCGCGCGTCGTCCGGGTTATCCTCAACGACCAGCACCGATGCGTCCTTCGGGTTGAGCGACTCCCATTTTGGTTCGCGCATGTCTCGCTTCCTTCTTCGGCGTAAGGTGCGGTGCGGCTCGATCGCCGTCCTGCCAGTGTTGAATGAGTCGTCAGCAGCGGCTGTTCGACGTATAGCATGCCGATCTCAGCAAGGTCACACTCGCGTACCAGCTCCGAACACGCGCTTCGGAGGGCCTTGCGCGCTCGGCAGATCTCGCCAGATGTTGACGATGCTCCCCGTACGGCGGTCGGGGTCGACGCGGGTAAGGGCTCGTGCGGCGGCGACCACCAGTACCAGGGGGGATCAGGTGCCAGCAACAGCAACAGCAATAGCCACGCGCCCGGTGCGATACATCCCGGAGCCACCGCGCCCCACACCCGCCCCGACGATGTCCGCTGCGCCGCTCTCCTGGGCATGGGGTGAGCCGTTCGGCGTGCTCCTGGTCGAAGACAACGATGACGAGATCGTGATGGTTCAGCACGCGCTGAAGCGTGCAGGATTGACCGACCGTCCGTATGTCGTGCAGGATGGACGTGCCGCCCTCGACCTGCTGCTGGGGCCAAACCGCTACGAGGCCGCGTCGGCGCCGCTCGCCGAGGTGCCGGACGTGATCCTGCTCGACCTCGGCCTGCCGAAGGTCTCCGGCCTTGAGGTCCTGCGGCAGATCAAGAAGAATGCCCGCGTCTCCGATGTCCCCGTCATCGTGCTCTCCGGCGCGAACGACGAGGGGACGGCGAACGCGTGCATGAACCTTGGCGCAACCATGTACATCATCAAGCCGATCTCGTACGTGCAGGTGATGAACGTCATCGTCGCCGTGCAGAAGCACTGGCTGGCCACGGAGAACTTCCGCAGGTTTGACGTCGAGTGGAATGAACGGCGCGCCGCATAGCGATGCACGTTTGTGATCGCCTTGACACCTCTCTGTGACGCTGGGGGCGTACGGGCGGTCACAAACGGTACGACAATGTTCACATCCAGAATCGAGGCGCTGCTCTCGAGGGGAACGTCCGGGGCGGGCACGTTTCGCTTCCGTCCCGCTCCGGACACACATCGCCGAGGCCGATACCGTAGCCGCACTTGACGCCCCCAAGACCCAACCCGTACCCCGCGGCGAGCACGTACCGGTCCGAGCGCAGCGAGAGGAGGCACGAGCAGGTGAGCTTCTCCCCCCTGGAAGCCCATCCCGCTCGTGCCTCCGTCCCGTCATCCGGGGATTCGCTCGAGAGGACGCGCGCCACTGCGAAACGGATTGCGGGATGCGTACATGGGCCGGCACCCTGAAAAGGGAGCCACGTTGAAACTGTGTAACCGGATCAAGCGCAACGCGATGTCCGCCGCTGCCGCGCCACGGAACTCTCTCAGAATCGTATCAATCGAAATCGGTCAAGTCGCCCGGCAGATGATTTTCCCGTTCAAATGACCTGTTCGGGAGCACATGCGGCTGTCGCCGCCCGCTGTCTCAGATGCGTTACGGTCACGAATTTCGTAGCCCGCGTGCGATAGCGTAGATATCGAGCCTTCCTGGTGGCGGAGAAGGATGCGACAACATGACAGGCAACGGACGGAAAGTGCACCTCCTTATCGCCGATGAGGATCCCGGCATGCGCAATCTTGTTTCGTCGGTGCTGGAATCCGAAGGATTCCTGGTGTTCAGCTGCAGCGACGTCGACGCCGCGCTCCGGCTGCTGCACGAGGTCGAGCCCGCGCTCGTAATACTCGACGCCGGCTTGCCCGCGCCGGACGGGCTCACCGTCTGCCGCCGCATCCGGGGCAGGTCAGACGTACCAATCATCATCACCTCCACCGCCGATGACCCGCGCCAAGCCGCAGCCGCCCTCGAAGCAGGTGCCGATGACTTCGTGCGCAAGCCCTTCGGCTCGGACGAGTTGCGCGCGCGCGTCAGGGCGATGCTCCGCCGCGCGGCGGTCGCAGGCCCGTTCAGCGACCGCATCGAAGCCGGACCGCTGCTCATCGACGGTGGGCAGCACAGCGCTCATATCGACGAGCGGGAGCTCGATCTGAGCGTCCACGAGTTCCTGCTCCTGGGCCACCTTATGAAGCACCGCGACCGCGTGCTCACCCACGCGCAGTTGCTCGAAGCCGTCTGGGGACGCGGCTACGTTGATTCGCGGCAACTGCTGCGCGTGACCATGTGCCGCCTGCGACAGAAGCTGAATCGCAACGGCACCGACTACATTCAGACGCTGCCGCGCGTCGGATACCGGCTTCGGGTCGCCCAGCAGGCCGCGTGAGAGCAGCGCCGCACGCACACGATGTGAACGCGCCGGACGACATGCGTCAAGCGCGGCCTTCTATCGGTATGGAGAGCGGCACTTCGTGCAATCGATCCTTGATGCACCATCTACCGCACGCGCACTTGACAGCGCGGGCCTGATTGACCGCATCGCCGGTTTGCCGGACCAGATTGAATCGGCCTGGGCAGCGGGTTAGCGGCCTCTGCCTGCCATCAAGTTTCTCGGACGTCGATCGGATCGCCGTGCTCGGCATGGGCGGCTCCGGCATCGGCGGGCGGCCCGGTCTGCTTCCCGGAGAGTTCTTCGGACTGCCCTCGGCGGCGCAGCCCGAGGTTGCCCTGCTTCGACGCGGCGCAATGGAGGAGCCATGTTGAACGCACCACCATCGCACGCGCGCCCGGCGGCGGTTCCGCGGCCGCAGGATAGGACCGCCGGGCCGCGAGCCGCCGCTGACGCCGATTTGTTGACTTAATACATCACTAATGACTTTATCACGAATGTGTTGCAGGGACTGTCCAAAGTGGAGATACTCGCAGTACGATGGAACCCAGAGCCACGGATGCCTCGATGAGGAGGGGACACCTGAAGGAGGGGGGCATGGAATCCAAGCGATGGGTGCGCGACCGCGGTCCGCGGCCGGTGCTGGTGGCCGATGACGATCAGGGCATTCTCAACGTCGTGTCCACGATGCTCCGGCTCGACGACCTCTTCGCGTTCACCTGCCGCGACGGCGCGCTGGCGGTCGAGATGTTCCAGGAGTTACACCCGGAGCTAGTCATCCTGGACGTATCGATGCCCGGCCTCGACGGGCTGGCGGTCTGCCGAAAGATCCGCGCCACCTCCAGCGTGCCGATCATCATGCTCACCGTCATGAACGAGCCCAGGGACGCCGCGGCAGCGCTCGAAGCGGGCGCCGACGACTACGTGCGCAAGCCGTTCGCCGCCGAGGAGCTGCGCGCGCGCATCCGGGCCGTTCTCCGGCGCAACCAGGCCGACGCCATTCGCGGCGAGCGCGTTGTCGCAGGTCCGCTCGTCGTCGATGGCGCACGCCGCCTCGCGACGGTCAATGGCGCTGAACTGGTGCTGACGCCCACGGAGTTCGCGTTGCTCGCGTATCTTGCCGGCCACGCGGAGCGCGCGCTGACGCACACCCAGATTCTCAAGGGCGTCTGGGGCAATGAATACATCGATTCACCGCACGTCCTGCGCGTCACCATGAGCCGCTTGCGGCACAAGCTGGAAACTGCAGGCCCCCACCTGATCGAGACCCTTCCACGCATCGGATATCGCCTGAGCGGGGAGGCGATGGGTTTGGCCGAGCCCAACGAGTCAAAGATGTGGGCGGCTACGATCTGACGCGCCGGGCCGCTCCGTCCGGACTTACGCTGTAGGAGCGGATGCCATGTCGCCGTCCGAACCCGCCCGCTTCAGCGTGAACGTCACGCAGAGCCCCCCGCCTTCCGCGGCCGTCCCCCACGTGCGCTCACCGTGCATCGCGATGATGCCCGCGCAGATGGCCAACCCCAATCCGACGCCTCGCGCATGCCGGTTGCCTGCCGCGCGATACCGCTCGAACGGCTCGAAGATCGCCGCCAGCTTCTCCGTCGGCACGCCCGGGCCGTGGTCGCACACCGACACGGTGACCCGCTCGGCGTCGAGTACTTCCGCCCGTACCTCGATTGGCGCTTCTGGGCCGGAGTACTTCCGCGCGTTGTCGAGCAGATTCAGCAGCATCTGGCGGATCCAGATCGGGTCGGCGGTCACCAGCACGCGCTCCGGCGGAAGGGTCACGTTCACGAGGCGGCGGCGTATGAACGGACGGGCGGCCGCCACCGCACCCTGCAGCAAATCATCGAGCGGCAGGCTGTGCATGTCCAGGACGAGCATGCCGTAATCAAGCCGCGACATCGTCAGCACGTTCTCAATCAGTTCGTCGAGATGTAGCGCCGCTCCATCCGCCTCGGCGATCATGTGGTGCGCTTCGTCGGTGTGGACGCGATCCTGGTACTCCAGCAGCGTGGAGAGGTAGCCGCGAATGACGGCGAGCGGCGTCCGCAGTTCGTGCGACACCGTGCGCAGCAGGTCCCTCCGGAACCGCTCGCTCTCCTCCGCGGCGCGCAGCCGCACCCGCATCTCCTCGTTGCTGCGCTGCGCGGTGATGTCCAGGTGCGTGACCAGGACGCCGCGGCGTCCGCTGACCAGCGGCGTGGCCCACAAGACGAACCAGCGTTGCTCCTCAGGGCTGTGGCAGTCGTACTCCATCCGGAACCCCGTCGACCTACCGGTGATCACGTCTTCCAGCCCGCACAGTACGTCCGCCGCCGCGCCGACGCTGTCGGATGCCGCGCGACGGCACACCTCCAGGTAGTTCATGCCGATGCCGTCGATCGTGCGCTGCCCGGCAGCGTTGGCCGCGCCGAATCGGCGCCACCCATCGTTGACGGCGATGATCTCGCCGGCGGGATCGACGACGGCGATATGCGCGACCACCGAGTTGATGATGTCTCGGGCCATCTCCTCGCTTTCGCGCAGCGCCTGTTCGGCCACCTTCGCGCGCGTGATGTCCCGGGACACGCCGACGACGCCGCTGCGTTCCCCGCGCTCGTTACGCAGCGGCGACTTGGTCGTAAGGATCCATCTCTCCCGGTCTGGCCGTCCCACCTGCGCTTCAACGCCGGCGATCGAGCCCGTCTCGATGACCGATCGATCCGCCTCTTCACTTCTCGCCGCGCCATCGGCGTCCATCAGGTCCGCGGCTGAGCGTCCCAGGATCTCGCTCACCGGCATCCCTACGGTATCGGCGAAGGCCGAATTGGCGAGTATGTAGCGCCCCTCGCGGTCCTTTGCGAAGATCAGGTCCGCCGTGCTCTCGATGACGCTGGTGAGCAGCCGGTGCTCTTCCTTTACCGCCGCCTGGGCGGCGTGGAGCTCGCGGACGTCCGTCGTCACTACGACTTTTCCTTCGACACGCCCGTCAGCGTCATGCAGGGGTACGATCGTCGCATACCCCTGCAGCTCGGAGCCGTCGCGGCGTGGCATCGTGAACTCGCCCGACCAGGTCTCGCTCCCCAGCAAGGCCCTCGCGAGACCGTCCGAGTACTGCCGGGTCGCCCACGATGGCAGGAGCGTGAGCGCGTGCCTCCCGATTACATCGGATGATGTCCATCCGAACAGCGATTCAGCGGCACGGTTCCAGTGGGTGACCAGTCCCTGCGCGTCGACGGCCACGATCGCCTGCCCCGCGGCATCGAGCAGGCGCGCACGGACGCGCAGCGACTCCATCTGGTAGCGTTGCTCAAGAGCCGCACCGGCGCGCCCCGCGAGCAAGATCATGAGATCAGACAGATCTCGCGTGACCGTTAGCGGGCCGGTGTCGGCAAGAGCCAGTAGCCCCAGGCGGGTTCCGGTGGCATCCCGCAGCGGCACGCTCAGGAAGCTCTCGAGCTTGAGCCGGTGCGCCCGCTCGTCATGCGGGAACTGTCGCCGTACCCCGCGCTCATAGGCGCAGATCCTGCTCGTCATGATGCCCGCGCACGGCGTGCCGGCTATCTCAAACTCGAAGTTGTCCGCGAAGTCGTCGCCGGACCAGACAGCGAGCGTGGAGACGCGCGTGGTGCCGGGGATCAGCTCACCGACCAGCGCGTGCCGCACGCCCAACCGCCGCGCCATGCCGGAAACCAGCGCCCGGAAGAAGTTCGCGTCCGCCCACGACGTCAACCCCTGCGCTATCGCACCGAGCGCGGACTTGGCCCAGTCCTCTTGCTTCTCGCGGACGACGCTCGCGGTGTAGCGGCGGCGGCCGACCCGTACCGGCGAGGCGCTCACCTCTACGACGAGCGGGGTGCCGTCCTGCCGCAGCCCCTGCATCGACAGCCAGGCGTCCGGCGTGGAGTCACCGCGCGCAAGAATCCGCGCGCATCCGGGGATGAACGCCCGGAGTGGCACGCCGGCTAGTTCGGAAGGCGCATATCCAAAGAGTTCCGCAAACCGCGCGTTGGCAAACACGATGACGCCGCGCCGGTCGGTCACTACCGCCGCCGGCAGCGCACGCAGGAACGACTCCAGTGGTTCTTCGAATGGCATCATGCCCGGCCTTCAAACGAGCGTACTGCTCGACCGCTACCCGCAACAGCTGCGCGCCTCAGCGCACCTCATCGATCCGCCACCGCTCCCACAGAGAGTACACCGCGCACGCTCGTCTTGAACAACCATAGGATCTGCCAACGATCGGGACACAGCGAGGCGTGCGGGCAGTGCTGGGCCAGGGACGGAAGGAGCGGCGGCATCGTGGCGGGTGGAGGGGAGGAGCCGCCGCCCCTTCCGGGGAGGAATCGTACGTACGTATCGTCCGCGGTCGTTGCGCCGCCGTTGCCATCCGCGGCACGCACGTCACAGAAACATTCCGTCTTGTTGAATGCTCCGGCTTTCCCGTTCGTCTGCGGCCGGTTAGGGCCGCGTGCGCTTGAGCCGCACACCGTGGGTGACCGCGACTGCTGCCACAGCGTACGAGCGACGGTTGCCGCCGTTGTCGGTGAGGATGCGCTCGACGTGTGCTCCGAGTGCCTGGAAGGTGGCGAACACTCGTTCCAGGAAGGCCGCGGTCGTGTCTCCTGGCTCGTCCGGCAGCGCCTCTGCGTACGCGTAGCGGCTGTAGTCATCGACGGCGACGTGCACGAAGTCGTGCCCAGGCCACGGCTGGCCTGCCGGCCGGCGCCCGTCTCCCGAAGCCGGCGTCGAAACGCTCGCCACCGCCATCCGCGATGCGGCCGAGCTTCTTCACATCGAGGTGCAGCAGTTCGCCGATCAAGCTCGGTCGGCACACCTACGAACCGCACCGCTCGCGGATCAACGATCTTCGGCCTTCAGGTCCGATAGCTGTCCCGAACGTGTATCGTAGCTCAAGGAGGGGTTCGCAATGACGCCCCGATCCAAGATCGTCGACGACTTCGCTCGTTGGACGGCGCTTTCGGCGTTACGGTCTGGAGCAAGCCACCCGAAGGCACGAGACGTTTTACGGGGCGCTCGACTCCGTCAAGTTCGATCCCCTCTTCGACTCGAACCGAGCCGCCATCGATGACGCGGAGTTCGGACGATGGCATCGAACGAACGTCGAGAAGCTCGGCGCGCGGAAGTTCTGCGTCGGCTGGGCAGCCAAGCTCATCAACATGTACCGGAAGACGCGCGTGTACCTCGCCGGAGAGGGCCGCAATGGACTATCCGCGCTCATACATCCGCCCGTCGACAACGGTCTTTGCCCTGTGCCAGAAGTGATGGCTCCGGCAAGGTGGCGAGTACGGCGATCACGGTCGTCGCGACGAGCCCATAACATGGCTATGCCCACAGAGTTGAGTTCAACATGTTGAAGCTTGTCGTTGCCACTTGTCTCGTGACGATCGTAGCCTTGACGGCGATGTGTCCGCCCGCGACCGCCGACCAGGGCGTGTCGGTGAGCCTAGGCCGGATCGATGTGAGCCAGCGGCTGTCGCCGGGTGGACGCTACCATCTTCCGACCATCGCTGTCACCAACGTCGGAAATGTCGCGCAGAGGTACGACGTCGTGGTGAACTACCTTGATGAAACTGGGCGAAAGCGCCCGCCGAGCAGCTGGTTCCGCATCAGTCCGTCGAGCATCGATCTCGCACCACGCGAATCGAAGGCGGTTCAGTTCGACATCGACCTGCCGACGGGCGCTCGCCCCGGCTCGTCCTTGGCGATGATCGAGGCACATCCTGCGCAGGCGGCCGAAGGAACTCTGATCAGTGCTGCTGCGGCCACCCGCGTGTCGTTCCCTGTCAAACCAGCGAACCGGCTCGGGGCGTGGCGGCTGAAGGTCGAGCGGACGATAGATGATTACTCTCTATGGTCATATGCCTTCCCTGCGTTCTCACTGGCGATCCTAGCATTGTTCATGCTGCGGCGTAGCCTACGCGTGAGCGTCAACGTCGAGCGCAGGCGCTGAAAGTGACGTGTCACGGCGGCGCCTACAAGACGATGCGACGGATCCTAATTGCCGTCTTGTTCGCCGCCATAGCCGTCTCTTCAAATGAGCCAGACGGCGTCTCTCGTGCGCAGATCATCGACAACGTGTCCGCTTCGGTGCGTGTCAATCCGCTCGAGGCGAAGCTGGCGGTCGGGCCGGAGAGCGTGCGCGTAGGCCAAGGTCGTCGTGGCGATAAGCCAGATCTCGAACGCCGGTCGTTCCCGCGTCTTTCTCTTGGAGCAACGGCTTGGCTATCAGACCGGGGCGCTGCGCGTGCTGTTGCACATCGGATCTAGGGAAACCATGTCATGCCGTTCGCATATCGGACGGTACGTCTGGGTGTTGCTGGCGCAGCGTCCTGGACGGTTCGTGCTCGTGGCTTCGGCTACTGCGATGACCTCGGATGGTGTTCCGATTCACGTGGACAGCAACGGCGAAATGCTGGACGTGCGGCCTCGCTGATCGGTTAGGGTTTCGACGGGCGCGGACACTTGTGCGGGTCCATGTGACCCCGCGACGATGCGCCGGATGCCGGGTGGGTGACCGACTTGAACTGGGGAGATTCGGATCTGACCGAGACAGCAACGCTGACAGCAACCCGGCCGCACGGGGCCGGACGATAGCGGACACCGACGGAACGTGGAGCGCTGGGTCGTCACGTGTACGGCCGCCTGAGGACGGCGACGGACGCGTGGAAGCGACCTTCGGAACCGAGGGTCGGGGGTTCGAATCCCTCCGGGCGTGCCACTTCTCAGATTCAGAATCGGCTCGTAGACAACACCGTGCCCCGCACCCAGTGGGGCATTTTGCTCACACGGCCCCGAACACGGCGCGTGTACGTGCGCCGGAAGCGGATTCGGTCCGGTCTGCCGTGTACGACTAAGGCTTGGCGACCTTTGCCCGAGCACCCCTCCGCACCAGCGCAAGCTGGCCGTCGGCCGTCGAGGGCGCATCCCCGTCGGACCGAAAGAGCGAAAGCACGATGCGTCCTTTGGCCACGCCTAGCCCGCGCGCCGATTCACGAAGGATGAGGCCCTGCAACTTCCCCCAATCTTCGAACGAGACGTGAACCTCGGTCAGCGTGCCTTTGCGCGTGGACGAGTTGGTACGGCTTGCCTACCTTCGCGGGGATCGAGATGCCTGGATTCGTCATCTTCAGTGCCATCCAAGCAGTGAAATCGTGCGGGACGGGAATCGGCCGTAGTGCAGTACGGTCAAGCGTACATGAACCAATGCGGCCTCCATTGCCCGAAGCGCACTGGCGAGGACGGGCGCAGCAGCGCGAGTAGCGGGAACCGGCGCTGACGACTCCGCCGCTCCGGCGGGCGGCGCGGACGCCGACGCATCTGTGACCTCGAATGTTCCGCCATCGCTGCGTCCCCAGACCTCGGGGAAGTACTGCTCGTACGCGGTCGCCGGCGGCAGCTTGAAAACGCCGGGGGTCGTGGCGCGCGCGAAGTAGGTGTACTCGTACACGCCCTTCGCGATGAAGCGTGCGAACAGCACGGCGCGGTTATCGCGAAGGTCCGTGTGGCCGAAGGGGCTGTATCGCTTGTCGACTTGATATGACCGGCGCTGCGCCTCGGCGAGCTGGCGCCGGATCTCGGGCGGCGTCGTCTTGAGCGTGGTGTCGACGGCCTCCAGGCCGGCGGGCAGGTAGTCCTCCAGCACGACGAAGTTGAGGTCGGAGGGCGCGACGATGGTGACCTTCACGCGCACGACGTCGCCGAGCTTCGCCTGCCGGATCAGCGTGCCGGCGGCGTCGTCGGCGAGCGCATATTCGTGCGAGACGCCGATGCCGTAGTTCGCGGCCTCGACATCGTCGGCTGGCGTGAAATAGCGAAGGTGCGCGGTGTAGTAGAGCCTGCCCGCGGCGTCGGCGGGAGAGCGCCGGATGCCCAGTTCGTTCGTCTGGTCCTTCAGCAGGTCTTTCATCTGGATGACGACGGTGTCTTCCTGGCGAACCTTGCCCTTCTCGGCCTTGCCGGACAGCTTGGTGTCTCCGTTGAGCGACACCTTGTAGCTGAAGCCGGCCTGCGCGTCCCTACGCACGAGCATGAAGTCCGTGATGGCGAGCAGCGCGACGGCGGTATCGTGCGGCGACTCCCAGTGCCCGTCCTTGCGGGCGACCATCAGCCAGCGGAGCGTGCTGTCGACGAGCGGGTTGTCCGGTTGAAACTCCGTGAGCGCCTGGAGCACCTGCGCGGTCGACTGCGTGCTGTTACTGAAGATGTTCGGATCGTAAGCCGACTCCTCCCAGTGGTTGCCCGTCGCCGAGGGGATCGCGGCCCCCTGCAACTCGCTCAGGAGCGACGTCAGCCGCGGGTCCGTGGCGGCGCCGCCGGCGAGCTTGATCGCGAGCGCGAGCCATGCCTTGCCGGTGTTGCTCATGCCGGGGTGCTGCTCGGCGAGGGCGAAGGTGCGGCCGAGGTCGCCGTAGCCGTCGCGCGCGAGCGCGTAGAGGATCAGCGCCTTGAGGTCGAGCTGCGGCGACAGCACGTCGCGCTGCACGTCGAGCTGCTGTAGCAGGTAGCGCGACGCGTTGCCCTCGATGGCGCGATCGACCTGGTAGCCGTCGCGGCCGGCCTCGGCGAGGCCGAGCACGACCCAGGCGGTGATCGCGGCATCCGAATCGTCGTCGATCCACCAGCCCCAGCCGCCGTCGACGTGCTGGCTGGCGTACAGCCGCTGCAGCGATCGCTGGACGAGCGCGTCGGTGCTCGCGCTGTCCTGCGGGGACGCGAGGTCGGTAATGCCAAGTTGCGTCGTCGCGCGACGGAGAGCCAGCACGGACACCAACCGGCTGGCGGTCGTCTCAGCGCTCTCGTACGGGTATTCGTTGATGTAGTCGACGGCGGTGTTCGCGCCGGCCGCGAGTGACGGCGCCACCTTCACGGTGAGTTCGCCGGCGTCCGGCCGGACGTAGTACGGCACGTCGATCGCCTCCGCGCCCTGGTCCGTCACCTCGCCGGCGGTGCCGACCGTCTCGGGCGTGAAGTACGAGTAGAGCGGCAGCGTGAGCTTGACCGAGTCGGACTTGCCGCCGCCCTTCGCGTCGAACGTCAGATCAAAGCTGTCGCGACCGGCAGGCACGCTGGTGTCCCAGCGGACGAGCGTGTCGCCGCCGGCCGGTACCGTCACGTGCTTTGTGGCGTCGCCGCGAAGGGTGATGCCGTCCGCCTTGAGTGAAACGTCCACGTCGAGCGCCGCGGCGGTGGAATTGTGGACCGAGGCGCCGAGCGACGCCTGGTCGCCGGCGACCAGGAAGCGGGGCACTGCCGGCCGGAGGATCACCTCCTTGCTCGTCACGATCTCGTTGCGAGCCTCGCCGGCCTTCGTGTCAGCGGTGACGCCGCGGGCAGTGAGCCGCCACGTCGTGAGCGTGTCCGGCAGCTTCACGTCAACTGTGGCGCTGCCGTCGTCGCCGGTACGGAGCGACGCGTTCCAGTACGCGGTGTTCGGGAAGAATGTGCGCGTCTCATCACCGCTGCCTCCGCCGCCTCCCTTGCCGCCCTGCGCCAGGCGTATCGCAAGCTCGTTCGCGCGGTCGATGGAGACGGAGTAGCTCGATCCGCTGGTGACGCTGAGCGGGCGCTGCGACCAGAACGCCTGGAGGGCGGGACGCGCGGGGTCGTCCTGCAACGACAGCACCGACTTGTCGACGAGCGCGAGCGAGACCTCGGCCGGGATGGCGTTCCCCGTGCTGTCGGTCGTCTTGATGGTGTAATGCGCCGTATCGCGCGGCGCGTATTTGTCCTTGTCGGGCGTGATCGTGATGTGCAACTGCTTTACGTCGGTGGATACCTTGAGGTTGACCATCCCGAGCTTCACCTGCGGCAGCGGGTCGTCCGCCGTCCCCGGCTTGAACAGCATCACGCCGACGAAGATGTTGGGCACGTGCGCTTCCGTGATCGGCACTTCGATCACCTCCGAGTTCGTCGCGAAGTCGCGCAGCTCGTAGCTCATCAGCCGGCCACGCTCCTGCGTGACAATCCCACGGCTCGCGGTGAACGGAGCGGCGACGAGGATCTTCGCCGTGTCGCCGGGCTTGTACTCGTCCTTGTCCGCGATGAGCTGGATCACGTCGTCGTTGCCGACGCGCCAACTCGCGTACTCGGGGCTCGAGGCCCAGAGCTCAACGGAAGACTTGATCGGGTTGCCGCTGGTGTCCTTCGACTCCGCGAGCACGTAGTACTCGCCACTCTTCGACGGGCGGAAGGTGAACCGGCCCTTGCCGTCGGCGCCGGTCGTGACGTCGATGGTCTGGTCGAGCGTGTCCTGCGCCGTGCTGCTGTAGTGCTGCGTCCCGTCAGCGTCCCGCTGGCGCACGGTCTTCCATTGCCTGGCGAACACGCTGACGTGCAGCTGGCTGTTCGGCACGACCTTGCCGTCGATGCCGAGACTGACGACGTCGACGCCGGCGTCCTGCCCTGCCGCCGCGACGTAGTCCACCGGCTTCATGCCGATGTAGAACCGGCCCTTGTGCACGATCACGCCGGTGAAGGCGCCGACCGCCTGGCCGTTCTGGTCGGTCACCGTCGCTTCCAGCGTGAACGTCTGGCTGAGCGGATCGCCGCTGAGGTCGGCTGGCACGCTGATGGCGAGCGTGCCGGTGGCGTCCGTCGTGCCTTTGCCGGTGCCGCGTACGTGCTGTTGCGGCTCGTAGTAGGGCCCTTCACCGTAATCGTAGTTCGGCGTGTAGTCGCTGAAGCTGAAGCCGGGATAGTCGTCGCTGCCGAAGAAGTACGGCTGCGACGTCACGGTCCACTGCACGGCTGCGTTGGCGAGCGGCGCGCCGAAGAAGAGATCGGCGGTCACGCTGGCGCCAATGCGCTCCCCGTTGACGTACGCCTCCTTCCCCGGCGTGACGTTTACCTCGAATTCCGGGTTCTTGAATTCGGCGACACGGAACGAGATCTGCGCGAGCGACGGCTGGTAGTACGTCGGCGGGGAGATCGAGGCCAAGTCGACGCGCGCCCAGTACTGGCCGGTGGCGGCGTCCGGGCTGAGGGCGAGTTGCGTGTCGAAGGTGCCCAAGTCGGAGAGCGTCACGTCCTGTGACTTGATCTCGCGCCCGCGGTCATCGTTGATCACGAGCCGAAGCGGCGTCGAGGGCGGCAGCGTGTACCGGGCATCATCGTCCTTCCGCACGACTCCCTTGAAGTTGACCGTCTCGCCGGGGCGGTAGATAGGGCGGTCGGTGTACAGGTAGCCAACAAGCTCCGGCAGAATGAACTGGAAGCCAGCTTGCGAGATCCGCGCCGCGGGGTTGATGCCGTTGCTCCACTGCGTGCCGGAAAGGGCGACGCGCCCGCCGGCACGTAGAGACACGTAGTAGCCAGGGTAGACGTCGCCGTTCGCCGGTATGGGCGCATCGACACGCGCAACGCCGTCGGCATCCGTCGTGCCGTGGGCGATGACGGCGGCGTACTGGTCGAGTACGTCGAACGGCGTCGCGGCGATCGGGGCGCCGCTCTGCATATCGACCATCCACACCAGCACGTCGTGGCTGGTCCACTTGGTGATGACATTGACGCTGCTGACGACGAACGGCATCGTCTCGACGTTCGGCGTTCCCGGCGCGGTGACGCGCAGCAGGTACACGCCCTCCGGCAGCTTGTCGCCAGCGGCCGCGAGGCGTGTCATCACGGAGACGGGCTTGTCGAGCGGCGGGTTCGTGACGGTCTCGCTCCAGCTGCGGATCGGGTCGCCCGAGACCGCCGTGTCGCCCTGTACGC
Organism: Dehalococcoidia bacterium; assembly: GCA_041494685.1. Lineage (GTDB taxonomy): Bacteria > Chloroflexota > Dehalococcoidia > DSTF01 > JACRBR01 > JBGQBE01. Next base: position 25,379 of record JBGQBE010000024.1, read on the forward strand.
CGCGCTCGTACGCGATGAGCCCGTCGGAGCCGGACTTGTAGAGCGAGAAGTCGACGCGGCCGAGGTTCCAGGCGGTGACGCCGACCTGCGGGTCGAGGTAGGCGTCGAAGGTGCCTGTCAGGTAGGACCGGAACAGGTTGAAGCTGGGCTGCATGCGCTGCGTAACGAACCGCAGGTCCAAGGGCGCGGCCAGGTGCGCGCCGTAGCGGTCGACCGCGTCTGTGGTGAGCGTCACGCGGTACGGGCTCGACGGCGACATCGGGAAGCCGATGTTCAGCTCCGTATCTTCGGGCTGCCAGTTCATGTACGGGTCGCTGGCGGGCTTCGGGTCGATGCTGATGTGACCCTCGACGGACTTCTCGTCCATCGGGTTGTTGAACCGGATCGTGACGCCGTAGCGATCGGCGGACTGCGAGCCGTTCGCCGGCGTCGTGTTATCGACGCGCGGGACGCCCACGGTGCTGAACGTCCAACGCACGTCGCCGGCCGAAGCTGCTGCTCCGTCCGGCGTCTTGACGCCGCCACGCACCGTCGCCGCGAACGTCGTATCGAGCGCGAGCGGCCGCGCCGGGTGGAAGACATATGCGCGGTCGTTGGTCCACTCGATCGTGCCGGACACCGTCGCGCCCGACCGCTGCACGGCCAGGCCGAACGCCGCTGACGCGGACGCGCGGTCGACGGGCTGGTTGTACGCGACGCTGATCTCCGGCAGCGGCGCGACGAACTTGCTTCCGTCCGCCGGCGCGTAGGCCACTACCTTCGGCGTCAGCGTGGTGAACGAGAAGGCGTAGTCGGCGTCGAGCGTCGCTCCCAGCTCGTTCGCCAGACCAGCCTTCACGTGCACGGTGTAGTGGGTCGACGGCGCCCAGCCGGCGCCTTGCGGCGTGAAGGTGTAGAGCGAGGTATTGAGCCACCGCCCCTGGCCGGCCACAGGCGGATCGAACGCGAGGATGCCGTCAGCACCGCGCTTCGAGATCACCGTCAGAGGAGCGACGGAGCGATTGAACTGCACCATGATGGCGCCGTCGAGCGCGACTTCGGCCGAGCCGTCCTGCGGGAACGCCGATGCGATCTGTAGCTTGCCCTCCGTGCTGAAGCGGAAACCCACGTCGACCGGGCCGGCGTCCTGGGGCACCTGCGTGGGCGAGAGCTTGAGGCTGACGTCGTACGTGACACCGCGGGCGAAGCCCGGCCATGCGGGGCGGAACGTGAGGATGTCGCCGACGAACTGACGGCTCCCCGCGGGTTCGTTGCTGATCTGGAGCGCGGCGAGCGCTGCTGTGCGGTCGATTGAGCCGGCAAGGCGGATGCGGACCGGCGTCATCGGTGAGACGTCGGCGCTGCCGGGGCCGAGCACATCCACGCACAGCGGCCTGTCGCAGTTCGACCCGCCGCCGCGGGTGAACAGGAGCACGCCGCCGGTGGCCGCGCCGACGACGACCGCTGCCACGACCGCGCAGACGGCGACCTGTGCGCGGCGGTCGAGCGTACGCCACCGCTGGCGGAGCCGCGATGACGTGGACCGGATGCGGTCGGCAATGGCATGAGTACGGGTCGACATGGCGCTCCTCCTCAAGGGGCTTCGACGATGACCGTCGTGGTTTCGCTCCATAGCTCCGAACCATCCATCGCGATGGCGTGCGCGCGGATAGCGTGCGTGCCGGCGCCGAGCTGCCAGTTGATGCGATACGGCGCCGAGGTTGCGCTGCCGACGAGCGCGCCGTCGAGATAGAACTCCACGTCGCGCACGGAGACGGACGGCAGCGCCTCTAACGGTGCCGCCTGATCCTGGGGTCGCAGAGCGCGAGTGATGTGGAAGACGGTCCCGTCCGCCGGCGCCACGAGCCGAAGCTGTGGCTCCCGCGCCGCGACGCCCGTCGCGACGAGCGTCGCGCCGCCGGCGTAAGGCGGTACCGGGGGCAGCGGCACGCCGGCGGCGCGCGCCCAGGGGATCGCTTCGAACGGCACGAATGAGTAGACGCGCTGTGTCACCGTGCCCGGGCACAACGGTTGTGGCGTGCCGGTCGTGTCGCACACCGCAACGCTACGATAGTAGTCGTCGTGCGCCGTCGGCGCCGTCCCCGCGGCGAAGACCTCGACGCGCTGGCGCGGACACGCAGATGTTGGCAGCAGGCCAGACGGCAGGCACACGGTGACGCGCTCGATCCCCGGAGGCTCATCGAAGGCGCGCGGCGGCCGGCCCGCAAGCGCCGCGTTCATGACGTCGCGCCAGATCGGCGCGGCGCCGTCGACGCCGGAAACGTTGCGGATCGGCGTATTGTCCGCGTTGCCCGCCCAGACACCGACGACGAGGTCCGGCGTGTAGCCGACGGTCCAGTTGTCGCGAAAGTCGGTTGTTGTGCCGGTCTTCACCGCGGCCGGCCGGTCGAGCTGAAGCGGACTGTTGTAGCCGAAGCCGGGCGCACGTGCGTCGTTGTCGGAGAGGATGTCGGTCAGGAGGTATGCCGTCTGCGCGGAGACGACGCGCGGCCGCGCCGGCGGCGGCGCCTGGTAGAGCACGCGCCCGCTCGCATCTTCGACCCGCAAGACGGCCACCGGATCGACGCGCAGGCCACCGCCCGCGAACGCGGCATACGCGGCCGTCAGGTCCAGCAGCCGCACCTCGCCGCCACCGAGCGTGAGCGAGAGATCGTATCGCGTGGGGTCGGTGAAGGTCGTGAGGCCGATCTGGCGGGCGACGTTGACTGCCCGGTCGATCCCGACGGCGGCGAGCATCCGCACGGCCGGCACGTTGTACGACGACGCCAGCGCCTCGCGTAACGAGACGGGTCCGTGGAAGGTCATGTCGTAGTTGTTGGGGGCGTACGGCTGGCCGAGCTTCGTCTGCAGCGTCGTCGGGATGTCCAGCAGCTCGGACGCGGGCGTCAATCCTGATTCGAGCGCTGCCGCGTAGATGATCGGCTTGATCGCGCTGCCGGGTTGCCGCTCGGCGAGCGCGACGTTGTACGCGCCGTTGATCGAGGCGTCGTAGTAGTCGGCGCTTCCCACCATCGCGCGGACTGCGCCGGTCGCGGGATCGAGCGCGACCACGGCGCCGTTGGTGAGGTGGTGGTCGCCCAGCGCCGCCACCTGCCGGGCGACGGCCTGCTGCGCCGCCTGCTGCAGGTCCAGGTCGAGCGTCGTCTCGACGCGCAGGTTGCCCGCAGCGATCGCATCCTGCCCGACGAGATCCGGCAGGAGTTGCCGCACCCACGCGACGAAGTGCGGCGCCTCGATCGGGAACGGCGTCGGGTTGAGCGCCAGCGGCTCGGCCGCGGCCGCATCGGCTTCGGCGCGCGAGACGTCGCCCGTGGCGACCATGCGGTCGAGCACGGTCCGCTGGCGCGCGCGGGCCGTCGCCAGATGGGCGAACGGGTCGTAGTCGGACGGCGACTGAAGCAGGCCGGCCAGCAACGCTGACTCCGCCAGATCGAGGTCGCGCGCGCTCGTGGCGAAGTAGGTGCGGGAAGCCGCCTCGACGCCGTAGGCGAGATTGCCGAAGTAGACGCGGTTCAGGTACCGCTCGAGGACCTGATCCTTCGACAGCGACCGGTCGAGCCGGAGTGCCAGCAGCGCCTCGCGCACCTTGCGGAGCGGGCTCGAAGATGAGCGCTCCTCCTGGTTGAAGTAGAGGTTGCGGGCGAGCTGCTGGGTGATCGTGCTGCCGCCGGAGCGCACCTCGCCGTGGACGAGGTCGGTCAGGGCGGCACGGACGATCGCCTTCGGATCGATGCCGGGGTTCCGGTAGAACGACGCGTCCTCGGTGGCGATGACGGCCTGGCGCAGCCGCGGCGGCATGTCCGACAGCGGCAGGTAGGTGTAGCGCGCATCCGCAGGGCCGGCGGAGTCGTAGAGGACGCGCCCGTGGGCATCCAGGATCTTGGTCGACTGCGGGAGCTGTCGCGGCGCAGGCGGGGCAGGGAGAGGCGCCAGGTAGAGGGCGGCGTACGCGACGATCGCGACGAGGAAGCCGAGGCGTGCCCACGAGCGGGCCCGCGCGAATCGCAATGCGCCGCGACGAGCGCGCCGCGCTTCACGCACAAAGGCCTGCTCCTCGGTCAACAGCACGGGCCACTCCCGGACGCGTCGGCGTCCTTACGGTGGCTAATCTATGCGTGCGGGCGCGGACCTGACCGGACGCGTTGCCTACGCTCGCCCGACGGCATGTCTACGGTAACACGGCGGCGCATCGAGCAGCCGGCGCGCCGTACAGGCCGTCACCTTCGTCCCCTGCTTGTCTCGGTAACACTACAATCGCAGCAGAGAAGGCCGACAACGGCACTTGTTCGGGTTTCCGCGTTTGCTGGGGTGGCTGGGTTGCCTGAGGCGATGTCGAGGACGTCATCTCAGGCCTCCTGCTTCGGGAACGCCGCCACCTTGCGCGTCGCCGGTTCCTGAGCGGTTTCAGGTTCTGCCATGACGGTTGCTCTCCCGACGACCTGAATCCTTGCTAGGCTCTCCTCGGCACCGGTAGCTGGAGGCATCTGGATGGAACTCGACGAAGCCGCCCACGGCCAGACGATCGACCTCGCCGTCGGCGACGAGCTCACCATCCGCCTCGCGGAAAACCCGACGACCGGTTACCGGTGGGATGTGAGATCGAGGGCGAGCACCGTCTGCGACCTTGCGAGCGACGAGTACGAAGCCCCGAAGCCCACACCCGGAGCCGGCGGCGTCCACGTCTGGGCGTTCCGTGCGACTCGACCCGGTGCAGCCGAACTGCTCCTTGTGTACCGTCGCCCCTGGGACGAGCCCAGCGAACCGGAGAAGACGTTCGCCGTGCGGATTCGCGTCGCCTGAGGCTGGCTACTTCACCAGCCGGATCGTCCACAAGTCGTCGGACAGGTTGTCGTCGAGCAGGTAGGCGTACGGCAGCGTGAAGTATCCTTTCATCCCCCACTTGGCGCTCCACGAGTTGCGGACGATGAACCACTGGTTCGCATCGTCGTATCCAACCGCCATCACCGCATGGCCGCCGACTTGCTTTTCGTTCGGCGCCGGCATCGGCGCGTGGCCCGTGCGGCGGACGGCGTCGCTCTCGAAGCTGGCGTAGACGGCGAAGCCGAAGACAAACGGATAGCCGGCCGCGAGGCAGCCCTTCAGCTGAGGCGGCGTCTGTGTCAGCCGCTGATAGAGGACGACCTTGTGCGCCTTCGCCTCCGTGTAGCACTTCGGCGTCGGCTTCACGGCGAACTTGGCGATGTTATACGGCCAGGTCGTCTCCGCACAGACCCCCTGAGTGGCGACGCTCTTGATCCCGTCGCGGATCATCGCGCCGCTGTCGGTGTCGATCGTGCCTTCCATCGCGCGTTCGTTGTAATAGATGAAGAGCCGCGAGGGCATGAAGGACTTCGCCATCTTCTGCTTCATCTGCTCGAACTGGATCGCCGCGCCAATGGCGTTGGCGGTGCAGCTGCCCAGCATCCCCTGGTCGTAGACGGGCGGGCACAACTTGCGGAGGTCGACTTTTGACGGCAGCTTCCTGACGACGGCGATCGGGGCCGAATAGACGAGGTCGCGGTGGTCGGGGATGTCGGGAATCCACCCATAACGCTTGATCTTGCGTGGCACGAGAGACCTCCTTTGAAACGCAGAGAGACCCAGCATACTCCGGCGTCGGCAGATGTCAAGCGAACGAGTAAGCACCAGCAGCACAGTGGCTCGGATCGGTTGCCCGGCAGCCGCGCCCCCTCGGGCTGGACGTGTTGGCGGTCAGCCCTGGCCAGCCGGCGGGAAGGCGTGCGGCGTGCCTGACTTGGTAGTCACATCGATTGGGAGGGCTATGACAGGTTCCGAGGAGCAAGAGGAGATCGTCGGGTAGGCGTAGGCTGCGCGTCGGGCACCAACCCATGGCGACAGGTGTAAGATCGATGCGAGATGCCAGCAACGAAGACCGACTCGATGAGCGGATACGAACCGACCGACTCCGTGCGCCGGTCGCTCGCGTCTCGCTGCACCATCCCTCGCTACCTCGGTGCCGGGTGGAAGAGTCCGCTTGCCGCCGTACTCATCTTGATGGCGGCCATCGGGGCGTCATCGTTCTTTCCCGGTTGCGGTCACGGCACGACGAGCGTCGCACGGGCACCCGCGCCCGTCGGTCTCGGCAAGATTGCGTACGTGCAGGACGAGGACATCTGGGTGAAGGATCTCCCGGATGGCACGCCGCAACGCATCACGAACCACACAGAACAACCAAACGCCCGCCCGGAGTGGTCGGCGTCGGGACAATGGCTGAGCTTCTTGAAGGGCAAGCAACTCGGGGTGATGCGCGCGGACGGTAGCGACGCCCGTTTCTACGACGCCGGCTGGCTCGCCTGGTCACCGGTCGCCGACCGCCTCGCGTATATCTCCGATCCCGGCACGGGCACGGAAGCGATCGCCGGAGAGCTTGTCGTGGAGAATGTGGACGGCTCGGCGCGTACGGTGGTCGCGCGCTGGCATAGTGGGTCCGGTCTTGTGGGCGGACTCTCGGAGCCCGCATGGAGCGCCGACGGCACGTCGATCGCCTACGTCGAGCAGCGCAGCCAGGCTGGCACGCCGTCGACATACGTATACGCGGGTGTGTGGCGTGTGCCGGCCGACGGCAGCGGCGCCCCGGCCGAGGTCTACACCGCAGGCGACCCGCCGCGGGACGGCGTCGGTGTGCTCGGCTGGACCAGAGAAGGGTCCATCCTGGTCTACCGCGTGCCTGGCTTCACGGCGGACCTCTCCGACGGCGTTACGGTTCTTGAGATTCGGCCGGGCTCGGCAGCCCCGATCGATTTCGCCCCGGCGAATCCGATCATGCTGATCGAGCCGGAGTTACGGTCCAGCGCACCGCGCGGCGATCTCGTGGCCATCACCGACGGCGGCGGTCGCGAAGCGTGGTCCGGCAAGCGGATCGCCGTCGTGTCGACTGCCAGCGGCACGGTAACCGACGTCACGGACCCTGCCGTCGCGGCGATCGAGCCTTCGTGGTCGCCGGACTCACGGCGCATCGCGTACGTGGCCGCGCCGAATGCAGGCACAGACATCAGCGGCGGTGACGCGGCGAAGGCGGCGATGGCGCAGCGGAAGATCTGGGTCATGGATCAGTTGGGCGCGAACAGGCGGCAGCTCACCGCCGACCCCGCCTACCGCGACGAGTTTCCGCAGTGGTCAGCCGACGGCTCGCAGATCCTCTTCGCGCGGCTCGATGCGCAGGATCGCTGGTCGCTATGGACGATGCCTTCGTCCGGTGGCGCTCCGCGGGAGGTCGTGGCCGATGTCTCGTCCAACATCCTCGGCTCGACGGCGCCAGCGTGGTTCGGCTACTACGGGGTAGTCGCATGGCATGACGTGATGGCCTGGTGGCGGGGCGCTCCCGTCACAACCGCGACCGTTGTGGATACGCGCCCCGCACCGAGAAGCGCGGTGGCTGCCTTCGGCGAAGATGGCTCGGAGATCACGCTGCTCAACCCGGACGCCGGATCTACGCTCGGCCACGTGACGGCGGGGTACCGTCCGTCAGTGGTTGTCCGCTCATCCGCCGATCAGATCCTGATCTCCCAGTCGTTTGGCCCTGGACCCGATGCCGCGACGCCGACGCTCAAGATCTTCTCCCTGCACGACCTCACCACACCGATTGTGACGCTACCTATGCTCGACCGAGCAACGCCGATTGTCTATTACCCGGTGATGCTGTTGTCGGCGGACGAACAGTTCCTGTACTACGTCAAGATAAAGTCGGGCTGTCCCGGCGGAGAGGCGTGCGCTCTCCCATCGATCGGTGTGATCGACCTCAACGCCGACCAGGAGATCGGCGCCGCGGCGCTGCCGGTCGGATGCTCTTTCCCTGAACTCACGCGCGTGGGCGCGTCGGACGCACTGGCGACCTGTCAGAAGTCGAGCGTGATCCTGACGCGCGTTTCTGCCACCGGAACGGCGCAAGAGGTCGCGAGGTTTCCGATCCGGACCGATCCGCGCACGACTGGCACGGCCAATCCGGTCATCGCCGATCTGGATCGTGACGGGAACTACTACGTCTTGTATCGCGATGGAGTTCTGCTGCGCTCGCCCGACGATGCCGGCACCCAGCTTCTCACGCAGCCGGGTGACGACATCGGGTTCAACACGCCATCGCTGACGGACACCAACCTGTGGGTCGCAGCGTACGGCTCGGGGGATCGTGCGTACGACGGCTTGCTCGTCATGTCGCGGGACGACCCGTCGGATGTCCACACGGTCCAACTCTCGCCGCCGATTGACTTTGTCACGGCCTGGCGATCGAGTTCGGTTGTGCTGCTTCGAGAGGGCAGCTCTCGGGCGGGGATCTTCGATCTGATTACGGACGTAGCCACACGAGACGACGTGGAGGTGCCAGGTGGAGCGAATGTACTCGCCAGCCGATGAACCGCGCGACCCACAAGCGTGGCGCGACCGAGCCCCAATGAGGTGACGATGAAACGTACGCTCGTTCTCTGCTTACTGGTGGCCGGCGTGGCCCTCTCACACGCAAGCGCAACGCAGGCGAAAGGTGATTCCCGCCCCGGGACGTTCAAGATCTCCGGCGGAAATCTTCCACATCCGGTCGTCGTCTCGCTTCCGGAATACAGCATGGTGGCAAGCGGCGAAGAGACCTGGTACACGACGCCCTCGGGTCTGCCCGAACCTCCAGCGGCGGCGACGCGCTACCAGGTGAGCCTGGTCGACGCGAGCGACGAGTCGCAGCTTTCGGAGTCTCCCTACGTCTACGTGCCTGGCCCCCCTGCACGCATCACGGTCGCCGGCAGTCCCGGGTGGGCGGAGCCGATCCCGCCAATCCGTGATCTACTTGATCGCTACATTGAACTCGGCGTCCGAGGCGCACTCCCGCAGCGTCCCACATTCGCCGAGGCCATGTCCGCGTCGCGCGAGGCGTTCGGCGACGCCGTCACTACAAACGGCACCGCGTTGCCTCCGCCCGTCGCCGACCGATTTCTCGCGCTCGTCGGTCAGGCGGTACCCGTCGTCTTTGGTGTGCGGGGCACGCTGATCGGGCATCGGGATCTCCACGCGGTCCAGGTGGAGGTGCGGATCGGCGCCGGCGCGCTGACGTTTGCGTACGTGCCGCCGGGTCCGGTCGCGCATTTTGGGTTGTTGTTCAACAAGGCGGCACTCGGGAACTGGGAGTACATCACGATGCTCGATCCTCCCGGCTATGCGCAAGACGCCTACACGGTGCCTCCGGAGCTGGATCAACTCATGAACGATGCCGGGTTCCAGGGCGCCGACGAGGGCGAGCTGATCGACAGCCATGTGGTGCCGCTCGATCAAGCACAGCTGACGTTTGGGAACGACCACATCGAAGTGTGGCGCGGTGACGGGCCGCACCTGCGCGCGGCGATCCCGGACGTGTACGACAATTCGACGCCGTGCGCGGCCGGTGACTGTGCGCACAGCAGCCCGGTGCCGCCGTTTACCGGCACGCCCCTGAATGTCGAGATCTGGCCGCGCGGCATCGATCCGTTTCCCGACGCTGTGCGGCCGTCCGAGCTGACGTACTATCCCGACGATGCGTCGCACGCCGGACATGGTGTGCTGGTGGAGAGTCAGGGGGGCACCGAGTTCAGCGGCACCTATGGAGGCCCTGAGCCGCCGTACTACGCCGACGTGACGATGGACGGGTTGCTGCGCGACGCGGCTCGCCATTTGGATCGCCAGCCCGCGCGCAGCCGCCTGAAGGCCTTTGCCATCGGTGCTCCGGCCGTTTTCGGAGGAGTGTTGGCCATCGCGTGGGCCAGTCTCAGTGCAGAACGGAAACGCCGGCGCGAAGGATAACGACAAAGAAGGTTCGCGACCGCGGTGTGTTACTTGGTACGGGGAGTATCCAAGCCAATCAGGGTACGATGGCTTTACTATGGCTGCGCGGCGTTCTAACGCGGCAGGCGACGTGGTCCGTCAGCTCACGATCATCGGGTTCGGCGATCTGCCCGTAGGTGTGCCGCAGTCGATCGACGTCGTCGTGCCGGGCATGGCTCCCCCTCACGCCCGCCGAGGTCGTTCGCTTGCCGAAGGGCGCTTCCGCTGCGGCCCGGGGATTCGCGGTCCATCATCCGGTTTCGTGAGTTCGATCCGGACATGCGCCGGACCGTTGCATCGATACACCTGTCCTTGAGTCGCGTTCAGTTTGATCTCGGAAGGCCGTAGCGCTTTGCCACGACACTCGATGGAGACGGGCTTCGGCGGCTCATACGGCGTGGCCCGAATCGGCGGATAGCTGACGATGATCTTCCCTCGAGCGCCGGTCTCGTCGTTCGTCACGCGATACGCACCGGGCCGTATCAGGGTCACGGCGAACACGTCTCCCTCGCCAAGGACACGGCTGTCGAACGGACGGGCCTTGGTTTCTCGTTCCGCCGGCACCAGCCGGACAGAGTAACCGGCTCGACCCCACGACACATGGAAGACGACGTACCCGCCCTTGGCGACGACGAATCGTTCCTGCCGCTCTGCGACCTTCGCTGGCCCGAACGAGGCGAGGTCGATGTCCGCTTGTGAAGGTCCTTCGTCCTCGACCATCAGCCGGAAGCGCCCGGCGAGTTGCTTCGGGCCAAGGTAGACGGTACCGGCGTATGAGCCCGGCTCCGCCATCTGATGGACAATGCAGCCGTGGACTCCCAGGGCGGCGCTGTCGATCACCGTATCGGCAAGGAGGTGCTGGTTCAGTAATGCGTTCATGGCGCCCCCACATCAACTTGGGCCACCAGCTCCAAGTCGTCGACATAGACGGTCAGGCTCGGTAGAGGAATGCGGACCACGGCCGGGCCGCCCGACCCGGGAAGACCGAGATCGATCGGGAAGGGATCTTCGACCTTGGCAAACTGCTGCGCGGCGAAGTAATCGAGGATGGCCGTGGTCAGGAAGTTGACCAGGCCGAGGCTCATTCCGAGCAGGTCGGACAGCCACTCCCCGATGTCGTCGGGGATATCGAGGATCGTGCGAATGAGGTCGATGATCGACCCCAGAATGGATAAGAGCACGTTTCGAGCCCAGCGAGGCAGGAACCCCAGCAGCCCGTTCACGGCGGCTTCGGCTGCGTGCTGAAGGAAGTCACCGACGGTGTCGGCGATGTCGATGGGGTCAAGATCGACGGACACGGGATCAAGGAAGATCCGCCATTCGTTTGGAGAGCCCGGCGCCCCATAGTGGTAACGGACCACCGGGGCAGCGATGACTGACACTTCTGTTGTGAGCAGTGAACTGAGGTCGAGCGGGATCGTGATGTCCGGATCGGCGCTGAACACGCAGATGCGCGGCACGCGGACCAGGCAACCCCCGAACGGATTCGGGATGACGCAGAATCCGCCGATGCACAGTTCAGGGATATCCAGGCCTATCCAGGCGCTCAGTTGATCCCACTTGATGTCCAGCTCACCGATGCGCGCTGTGTTGTTGGCCCTCAAGTCGAAGGTGCCGCCTTGCAGGTGCGCGGCTACGTTGTAGCCCGCGCTGAACGGTCCGAAGTCAGCGCTGTTGGAATTGGCGATGTGGAACGTGGACACCACTGTGTTGAACAGCCGCCGGCAAGAGTCTTCGGACACGGCGACGGTGATGTTGCTCATGGCGAGACCCTCACGTTGACGAAGACGCTGATGGCGTCGTTTTCGATGAGCGGATTCACTAGGGAGCCGGCTGATGGCGTGGCGAAGATCGTTAGTGTGGCGAGATCCATGAGGCGCAGCACGACCGCATTCAGCGGAACGGCGAGTCGAGGCAGGAGCGCGATCTGCAGAACAGAGCGGAGGTAGCACTCCAGACTGTCCTCAAGGCCCGTCGGCGCGATGTCGACGATCTCAACTCCCCCAACGGAGCCAATCAGTCGCTGTGCGCCCTCAGGTCCCACGATGATGATCGAGCCGGTGGCAAATACGTCGAGGCAGAAGCACGAGATCTCTTTGAAGGGCACGGGCTTTGGCCGGAAGTCGACTTTTCGGCGGCCTTCTACACCGTGGACGGGAGGCGGAAGCTCCGTGAAGGCCCGCGGCTCGGGGCAGGCGATGCCTGCGCAGACTGACGCGTGGAATGCGAAGCTTCGCGGTCGCAGCGGCGCGAGTTCGGGTGGAAGCTGGATCACGTTTTGAGGATGGAAGTCGAGTTCTACGCGCGTGATCTGCAGGCAGAAGTCCAATCCCACCGTTCCGCTCGTCCCCACCAGCGGTAGTAGTGGCTCGACCGTGATTTCGGCACGAACGCCTGCCGCGGTCTCGATGCGTTCGCAAAGAAGCTGCGGGTCAGTGACGAACAGCGGCGTGCCGTAGTTGAACAGCCACGGCAGCTGCCGCATGGAATGGATGACAAAGCGGTTGAAGGCCGTTTCGTCAATCCTGGCGAATAGGTCCGACCTGTCGGTGAATGGCATAGGCGCGCTCCTTGCCTAGCACCCACTTACGCAGCAACCTGCATCGCGGACGCAGGCAGAGCTCCTTGCTCTTATAGAGGAGCGATTCTACGCCCGCAGCCGACTGATGTCAAGATGCGCCATCACGCTACTTCAGAGATCCCTTTGAAGCACCACTCGCACGGGGTACGCAGCCAGCGGAAGAGAATCGGCCGCGCCGCAAGAACGCCGTCTCGCGGGACGCTTACCATGTCACCGTCGTGTACATCAGCCGTCCAGCGCTCGGTTGCGAGATTGACGGAGGCCGGCGATTGCCGTTGAACACCTGCGCCAAGTCGCTGGGGCCAACGATCCACGAGCCGTTGCTCCTCACCTATCCTCTGGTGCGCCTCCTGATCTCAGGATCAGGTCGTCGTACGCGCCCCAGTACCGGCGAGGGAGCAACCGGCCGATCGCTACCATGACCTCGTCGCGCACGCGCCGATCCAGATCTTCCGGGCCGCCTTCTATCCGCACCGATGGGAGGAACGGCTCGCCGAACCTGACGACGAGCGTGGCGCCGTCTTCCCAGGCCGCTACCGGTTGCAACGGAGCACCCTTCCGCGCGAGCAACGCCAGCAAGCGCCCGTTCCCGGCAGGCGGTTCCACGAGGCCATCCGTGGCAAGCAGGCCTTCGGGCGTAAGCCCGACCGGCGCGGTCTCGAGATGCCGCACGAGTCTTCGAAGCGCTACGGCGCGGCTCATCATCAACGTCTCGCGCCGGGGAAGCGCGACGAAGTCGTACACGCGCGCCATGCGGGAAAAGGCCCAGCGGAACAGCGCGGGAGGGATCGGGATGGGACCGATTCCCCGGTCACGGTACTCGCTCGTGAAGGCCCAACGGATCTCCGGCGAGCCGGGACGCCGTTCCGCGAGTGCCGAACTGACCGCCATCGCGCAGTGGTATGGGCGGAGCCCTGGGCGGTTGTAGTGGTTCATGACGACGATGAATACGCCGTCGGTGGGCACGCGCTCGATCCCTTCGATCCGCCGCGGGTACGGATTGGCGTCGAGTACTTCGCGCGAGTCGCGCGCGAACGACCGCGAGCGCCCCGCGAGAACATCGAGAGCGAAGCGCAGGATGGTGCGCCGGGGCGCCTCGTACATGGTCGGGATCGAGCCGGGGCCAATTGTCGCGGTCACGCCCGCGCAGTCTCATCGGTGTGCGTTGCTCTCACCTTGCCGAGTTCCACTCTTGGAGCTTCTCGGTTAGCTCCGCGTCTTTGCCGTCCCGATGGGCTAAGGGGTTCATGGTCCCGCTTTCGGTCGCGAACCGTGCCGCGCGCTCGTCCTTTTGCTGAAGTATGGTGCCGCTGCGGCACCAAGGTGCTTCAGGAATGTTATCGACTTTGGGAGTGGCTTCTTCGCGAATCAACTACCGGCGCTCCTAGCCAGGCAAACGAGAGGATCCTCGGTCGCTCGGCGCCAACGTCGCGCCGATCGGTGAAGTGATATGCTGCGGTTCGCGGAGCGAGCGGCACGCACATGTTCAGGCGAGCGCGGCTCGCAGGAACTCAGCGGCACAATCCCTGAAGGCCGCGTGCGGAAGCCTGTTCGCCGGCGCGTTCGTCGTCGACATTGTAGGGTACACCTTCGTGTATCTTCATCTCTGGCTGGCCACCTGCACATAAGGGATCGAGGACCGAACGCGAGCCGAGTTTGGCCATGCCTGAATACATCATCGAGGCGCGGGGACTCTTCAAGCGGTACGGCGCCACGGCCGCCGTTCAGGGTGTAGACATCGTCCTTGAACAAGGCGGTGTGTTCGGCGTGCTCGGGCCGAACGGGTCGGGCAAATCGACCACGGTCCGGATGCTCCTCGGTCTGGCCCGGCCGGACCAGGGCAGCGTGAAACTCTTCGGGCAACCGCTCAGTGAGCACGCACCGGAACTCTTGGGCCGCGTCGGTGCGGTCGTGGAAACGCCGGCATTCGTGCCCTATCTGTCGGGACGGGACAACCTCAGGCTGCTCGACCGCTACACACCAGGCGCCGGGGAGGAGACGATCGACCGGGTCCTGCACCGCGTCCACCTCGGCGAGGCGGCGGATCGACGCTTCAAGAACTACTCGCTGGGCATGAAACAGCGACTCGGCATCGCGGCCGCGATCCTCCACGATCCGGAGCTGATCATCCTCGATGAGCCCACCAACGGGCTCGATCCGCAGGGTACCCGCGAAGTGCGCGAACTGATTCCCGAGTTAGCGGCCGAGGGTCGCACCGTCGTCTTATGCAGCCATCTCCTGCACGAGGTGGAGCAGGTTTGCGACCACGTCGCGATCTTCCAGCGAGGGAGGGTCATCGCCCGCGGCAGGACGGCCGAACTCGTCGGTGATCGCACCGAGTTCGAGATCCGCATCCCTGAGATCGACGCAGCCGAGACGGCCCTGCAGTCGTCGCCCTGGGCCAGTTCCACGCGCCGCGAGAACGATGCGCTGCACATATCCGGGGCGGGCATCGAAGGCCGCGCAGTGAACCGGTTCCTCGCGGAGCGCGGCCTGTACGCCGATGTGCTCTGCCCAGTGCAGCAAACGCTCGAGGAGGTCTTTTTCGAACTCACCGATGAGACGGACCACGATGACTGACGCACTTCGAGTGGAAGCGCGCCGCCTCCGCCACGCGATTGACGCGGAGATGTTCAAGATCGTCCGGCGTCGGATGACCTACATCCTCCTGCTGGCCCTTGGTCTGCTCATGCTGATCTCCTACCTCCTCCTCTGGTGGGGGATTCGGGCTGGTCCGGGCCACCGGCGGAATGCGCTCGCGGACTGGATCGCGCTGAAGTCGACCATGTCCTTCGCCCGAGTCACGCCGTACGGGCTGGCGCTGGAGCGATTCTTCGCGACCATCGTGTGCGTGATCTTTGCAGGCAGCATGATGGGTAACGAATTCGACTGGCGCACCGTCGGGCTGTTCAGCGCGAGGGGCGTCCGCCGCTGGCACTTCGTTGCGGCGAAGGCGGTCGTGAGCGTGCTCTTTACCGTCGCCGCCGTGACTCTTGGATTTCTCGTTGCGATTGCGGCCAGCGCCTGGTTCTCGCACCTGTACAGCCTGCCATACGGCACGTTTGACGTCGCGCGTCTCGGCGCCGCCGTCGCCGGCGCGGCACGAACCGCATTTGTCATGCTGCCACTGGTTCTTCTCGCTCTGCTCTGCGCAACGCTGTTCAGGTCGGCGGGACAGGCGGTAGGCGCAGCACTCGGCGTGTTCTTCCTCGAGGGCATCTTCACGACGCTCCTCAACAGGACCGTGGGCTGGACGTCGCACATACCGGAAGCGCTGTTGAACTTCAATGGCGACTCGGTCATGCGGGCGAACGGGACGTTCAGCGCCGAGGGGGCCGGTGTGTTCCTCTCGGGATCCGGCGACGCGCCAGTCTGGCGGGCTGCTCTCATCCTTCTTCTCTGGTCGGCGGGATTTGTCGCGTTCGCGCTGTGGCGATTCCAGCGTCGTGACATTCAGGAATGACGGGCGCGGCATGAGCCAGATCAACACACGACGACACCCTTCATCGTGCGAGTTCCGCTGACGTTGAGCCGGACGATTACTGACTCGATCCAATATCACGTCTGCGATAGAGCACCAGCGCCACGGCGATGAACGCGACGGCATACCCGACAAGGATCAAGCCGGCAACCAACGGCGAATGGACGGCCGAGTCCGCCCCGCCCCCGCCGCCCAGTCGGGGAAGTACCTCCGGCACCTTGTTCTGCAGCAAGATGATCTGACGGTTCGTATTCAAGAAGTAGTCGGGGATGTTCTTCCAGGGGCTTCCGGCTGTCCGCATCAAGGCGTCGATGAGCGGCTCGGCGAAGGCCACGCCCATGCCGGTGCCGACGCCGGCGAGCGTCGACCGTCCGAGCACGGCGACAGCGAATGCCAGCGTCATATACGGCGTGAGCACGAGCAAGGTGCGCCCGTACGCGGCGGACTGGTCCCGGAAGAATGTCGCGGTGAGGAAGCTCCCGCTGGCGTCGCCGTAATAGAGGGCAATGATCAGGCTGTATGTCAGCGCGGCGGCGATGGCGAGCAGCGTCCCGACCGCTGTCAGCGCGAACACCACGGTCAGCTTGGCCAGGATGAGCTTCATCCGGCCGCTCGACACGGTCGCCATGAGGCGCACGGTGCCCCAGGCGTACTCGCTGCCGATCGAGCCCGCAGCCAGGATGATCGCCAGGATCGCTCCGAACGTGCCCACGATTTGGAGCGCATACGGAACGGCCCCCGGAAGGAAGAGTGCTTGCCGCAGGTCAATCCCGGTGAACTGCCTGCCTTCGCCGAAGTGCTCGACCCGGCTGCTCGCGCTCCACAGCACCGAGTACAGGAGCACGACGAGGCCGACGAGGATGAGCGCGACTACCCACGTCATCATGCGCTTGCGGAGCTTGAAGAACTCGGTCTCGATCAGCGGTATCACTGCGCCGTCTCCTCCCCGGTCAACTCCAGGAACACGCTCTCGAGTTCCATCTCCCACGGCGCCAACTCCGAGAGCAGTACCCCTTGGGCGGCAAGGACGCCGTTTAGCTCAGCGGCGCGTGCGGTGGGCGCCGCTACGCGCAGGCAGCCGTCCATACTCGCAACGCCTGTCACCCATGGGATCGCGCCGAGTGCGCGCCGGAGCGCATCGGTGTCATCCGCGCGAAGCCGCAGGTACTCCGCACGCCCCAGCAACTCCTCAACGGTACCCTCCTGAACGAGCCGGCCCTGCTTCACGATGGCGATGCGGTCGCTGACGGCCTGCACCTCATGCAGCAGGTGGCTGCAGAGAAAGACCGAGTGGCCCTCGCGCGCGAGGCGTGGGATCAGCTCGCGGATCTCGCGCGTGCCGGCGGGGTCGAGCCCGTTCGTCGGCTCGTCCAGGATGATCAGGTCGGGGTTTCGGAGGAGGGTTGACGCGATGCCGAGCCGCTGCTTCATCCCGAGCGAGTAGGTCTTGTAGGGGTCGCGGCCGCGTTCCTGGAGGCCGACAAGCTCGAGCATCTGCTCGATGCGGCCCTTGGGCACGTCCTGCAACGCGATGGTCAGTGTCTTGAGGTTGTCGTAGGCGGAGAGATACGGATAGAAGGCGGGCGTTTCGATCACGGCACCGACGCGTTTCAGCACCGGCCACGGGTGCGTCGCGACGTCCGTGTCGAAGACGAGTACTCGTCCCTTCGTCGGCCGGACGAGCCCGAGGATCATGCCGACTGTCGTGCTCTTGCCTGCGCCGTTGGGGCCGAGGAAGCTGAACACCTCGCGCTCGTAGACGCGGAGATGCATGTCGGCGACGGCCGTCACGGCGCCGTACTGCTTCCAAAGCCCCTCGGTGCGGAGGATCTCCCGGCCTGTGGACAATTTCCCTCCAAGCGCACGCCTTCGGCCAGTATCACCTACGGGGCCCAAACAGATGTTACGAAAGAGTCAGGATCGGCATGTCCGCACCGGCAGCGGCCCTGCGACGTGGTACCGGCCGGTCGAACGATCGCGCCGTCCGGTCGTCGCGCCAATGCGCGTCTCGTCCAAACGGCCTGGCCTACGGGCGCCCTGACGTACCGTATGAGGCGCCGATGCGGTCATCGCTCCCTGACGACCCGGATGCTTCGAGTTCAACCACCGAGGAACTGTCGCATCGCCTGTTTAGCGATGTTGATGGGAACCGCATACCCAACGCCGGCGAAGGTGCTGGCGTCGGGGTTCTCGAGGTCGCTCGTGATACCAATCAGCTCGCCCTGCGTGTCGAAGAGCCCACCGCCCGAGCTTCCTTGATTGATCGCCGCGTCGGTCTGCAGCAGCCCTTCCTGATCGGCCTGTCCGCCGACGCCATGGAGCGTCCGATCAAGGCCGCTGATCACCCCCGTCGTGAAGGAGCCCGCGAGTCCGAACGGGTTCCCAACGGCGACGACGACATTGCCTACCTTGAGCGCGCTGGAGTCACCGAGCGTGGCGGGGTGCAGTTCACTCTTGTTCGCGTTCGTCCTGATGATGGCCAGGTCGTCGGTGGGATCGGTGCTGACGATGTCCGCCGACGCCGTTGCCCCGTCGGTAAAGGTGACCGTGATCGTCTGCGCACCGCTTACGACGTGGTCGTTCGTAAGGATGGTTCCGTTCGTGTCGAGCACGACGCCGGAACCTTGGGCCTGGATCTGCCGAGAGCGGCGGCGGCCGCTCTGACCGGTGATGTCGATCTCGACGATCGTCGGCCGGATGGCGGCGTACAGCGCGGAGAAGTCACTCGTCGCGATCCCTGGCGAGGCGCTGGTCGAGGTGTGCTCGCTGATCTGTCGGATGGTCGCGGTCGCCGCGGTCGCGTTGACGACGTCATTGCTCATATGGCTGGAGGTGCCACGAACGTAGGTCACGCCGACGACGCTGCCTGCGCCGAGGAACACGCTGACGAGAGCGACGGCGATGAAGGGACTCAGGCGCTTCACGATTCACCTATCGGCTCGGCGCGCGCTGTCGGGCGAGCCAGCACACTTCAGTATCACCTCACGCGCGGTCCGGCGTGCTTCGGAGTTGTTACCTTCTGACAGACCACACGATCTGCGGCGGTCTCAAGTGATCATCGCAACGGCCTCGGCGAACTTCTCAGAGGGTGACACCCAACCGAGCGTGTGTCGAGGGCGGCCGTTGAGCTCGGCGGCGACGGCATCGAGTTCGTGCTGGGTGACTGCGGCCAGGTCGCTGCCCTTGGGGAAGTACTGGCGGAGGAGGCCGTTGGTGTTCTCGTTGGTGCCTCGCTGCCACGGGCTTCGTGGATCACAGATGTAGATCTGCAGACCGGTAGCGATGGTGAACCGCGCGTGCTGCGCCATCTCCTTGCCCTGATCCCACGTCAGGGACCGCAGCAACTGCTCGGGGAGCGTGACGATGCGCGCGGCGAGCGCCGTGAGCACCGGCTCGGAGCTCCTGCCGTTGGGCAAGCCGACGAGGACGGCGAAGCGACTGCTGCGTTCGACCAGCGTCGCGATCGCGCTGTTGCCACTCCCGAGCATGAGGTCGCCTTCCCAGTGCCCAGGCACAGCCCGATCAGCGGCCTCAACGGGACGTGCGCTGATATGGACCGCGTTCTGCAGTTGCCCTTGCCCATTCGCCGCCCGCGCCACGCGCGGTCGGCGGACCATCCGGCGCGAGCGCAGGTAGCGGGTCAGTTCCTTCCGCAGTGCGCCCCGCGGCTGCACGAACAGCGACATGTAGATTGTCTCGTGGGACACCTGCAGCTCCCGATCGTCCGGATACGTTCGCGCGAGCCAGCCGGCGATCTGCTGCGGAGACCAGCGCGATGCGAGCTTGGCTTCGACCATCTGCCGCAGTTGCGCGCAGCTCACAAGTTTCGCAGCTTTGGGACGTCGGGCCCGCCTCCATGCTGCCTGCTCCGCCCGGCAAGCGCGATAGCGGTTGCGGCCATCGTTGCTGGTGATCTCGCGAGACACGGTCGACGGAGCACGTCTGATACGCCCGGCGATCAACCGGCACGAATCACCCGCCGCGACCCCACGCGAGATCTCTTCCCGCTCCGCTAGCGACAGCCGCAGCGCAGACCGCCGCGGCACGACGGGCTGGCGCCCGCCGGTCGACGCGACGAGCATGCGTAACGTCCCCATCGAGCGCCCCAGCGTCCGACTGATCGAACGCAGCGACGCACCTGCCCCGTATCTCCGCCATATCTCCGTCTTCTCCTGCACCGTCAACGCTGATCGGACCATCATTACCACCCCATCCTTCACGAGCAGTCTTAGCCCGTTCGACGGGGTGGTGCGATCACCGCTTGAGACCGCC
>JBGQBE010000025.1:0-42310 GCA_041494685.1 Dehalococcoidia bacterium
CTATCAGAGCAACGCAGAACGCCTCGCAGCCCTGCCCGGCTTCCTCCAGGCGTACAATGGCGATCGCCCACACACCGCACTCGGCGGTCTCCCGCCGCTCTCGCGGATCTGTCAATAACGTCCGTGGGAACTACAGCTAGCCTCGGGCCCGACGCCCTCCGCGGACCGCCGCAGCGACTGACTCTCGTTGGAGCCTGCACTTCTCGATCAACCCTCTGCTCAGTAAGCAGATGGTCGCAGAATTCGGGCCCAGAGGCGAAGGCCCCGGACACGCGTCCGGGGCTTCCATATAGTGAGGGGGGACTTGGAGCGGGAAGCAGACGGGTGCCGCCGGAGGGGCGCCGCCCGACGGTCACCGGGGCCTTCACCGGCGACCCCTGGCCCGCGGTGCCGCGCGCGTTGCTGTCACCGTTGCTGTCATCCACGGCGCGGGAGGGGCGATCTGACGCGCAAGCGGCCCAGTTTCGATCCTGAGAAGTGGCACGCCCGGAGGGATTCGAACCCCCGACCCTCGGTTCCGAAGGTCGTATCGTTCCGTACGTCACCGTCCGTACCCGTCCGTCTACGCGTACACCAGCATACTCAAATTCCATATCCGTCCGCGCCTGTGCGCACTCGTCCGCCCGGGTTGCTGTCAACAGGCTCACACGCCGATCGCCGCGGCCACCTTCCCCCAGCTCGCGTCAGCTTCGCCTTCCAACCGCCGGAGGTAGATCGAAATCACCTGCAGCGACGAGTGGTCGAGGAAGCGGCTGACGCTCTCGATGCTCTCCCCGGCGTCTCGCCGGAGCTTGGCAGCCGAGTGGCGGAAGATGTGCACGCCGGCGAGCGGCAGGGTCCCCGCCTTCAGGTAGCGGCGCAGGTTCCCGTAGAACGTCCCCGACGTGACGCCTCTGTCGCCCGCGCTGGACGGCCGCAGCGAAGCCTCCGGGGGCATGGCCGCGATGTCCCGCCCGAAGGCCGCCAGGGCCCGCCGTGAGCGCCACGTACGCGGGCTGTGGCAGCTCCCGCTTGCCCTGCTTGTTCCCCTTGCCACGGTAGCGGTACCAGATGCGTTCGTCCTCCTGCGTGAGGTCGCCCGCGGTCATGTTCAGCACTTCAACTCGGCGCCGGCCGGTGAGCGTCAGCGTGAGGATGATCGCCCGGTCCCTCAGGCCGACCGGCGTCTCGGGGATCACGGCGAGCAGCTTGCGGATGTCGTCGGCGGTGAGGCCCTTCGGCGGGGCGACCTGGACGCGCGGGCGTTCGAGCGCGTCGCACGGGTTGGACGAGACGACGTCCATGCGGATCAGGAAGCGGTAGAAGCTGCTCAGGCAGGCGAGCCGCGCGCCGATGGTGACGGACGAGGGCTGCTTGCCGGAGAGCCCGACGCCGTACCCCCAGGCGAAGACCTCGGGGCTGGTGACGCGGTCGGGCGGCTTGCCGACGCTGGCGAAGAAGTGCTGCAGCATACGGCTGTAGCCCTCAACGGTGCGCCGACTACCGGAGCGTCGCTCCTTCTCGGCGAGGAACGCGTAGAGGCTGCGTTCCCGGACCTCGGCGGTGTTGTCGAACGTGGCGATCGTCTGCATGGTGACGCCCCCTCCTGGAAGGGCGTCACCATATTGGCTCTCACGCGGACACTATCAAGTCCGCCAGCGCGTGACGATGGTATCCTGCTTTCGCTGGAGGCGAGGAACACGTGAGCGGACGCAGACGACCCAAGCCGGTGGGCATCGCTCCAGGTAGCCGCATCACGCTGCGACAAGGAGCCTTTGACACTTCACGGCAGCCGCACCTCCACGCTCATGCGCTGCACGGCGACCTTGGCACCGTCGTCGAAGGGCGCCATGCCGCTTGGCCTGGCTGGCTTCATGTCAGGTTTGACGATTGCCCAACGGTCCATCGACTGGCGGAAAACGAGGTCTCATTGAATCGGCGCGCAAAGACGTAGCACTCGTCCTCGCTGGGCCGTCGCCCGACGTGCGCACCATGACTGCGTTGTGTTGGCCGATACCGTCAAGGGGCTGTGTGGCGGATTTCAGTAAGCTCCTCGACCACAACCGAAGCGCTCTCCGGTCGCTGGTCGGACGCCTTTGCGAGCATACGCAGGATCAGCGCGTCGAGCGACGGCGGTACCGCGGCGTTGTGCTCTGACGGAGCGACGGGGGCCGCATGGACGTGCTGCGAGGTCACGGCGGCCGTGCTGTCTCCGACGAACGGCGGCCGCCCTGTCACCAGTTCGTACAGCATGGCCCCAAGCGCGTAGAGGTCGGTGCGTGCGTCGGTCTCCTGGCCGAGCGCCTGCTCTGGCGACATGTACGACGCCGTACCCATGACAACGCCTGCCATGGTGAGACGCGAGCGGTCCATTGCGAGGGCCAGGCCGAAGTCGCCCAGCTTCGCCTCGCGATCCTCACCGAGGAGCACGTTTCCGGGTTTCAGATCGCGATGGATGATGCCGCGTTTGTGGACCACGGCCAGAGCGGAGGCGATGCCCGAACCGATTGAAAGCGCACGGCTGATCGACAGCGATCCCCCGGCCGCCCGCAGTTCCTGCTTCAGGTCGCCGCCGGGCACGTACTCGTAGACAATGTACGGTCGGCCCTCGTCTTCGCCGACGTCGAAGACGGTCACGATGTTGGGATGCGCCCCCAGACGCGCCATCGCCTGCCCCTCGCGCTGAAGACGGAAGCGATCCTCCGGCTCCAGGAGCGCAGTCTTGATCAGTGCGAACGCGCAGTCGCGGTCGAGTGTCAGGTCGTGCACGAGATATACGATCTTCTGGCCGCCCTCGCCCAGCGCCCTGCGCACCATATAGCGGCCGCCCGCCAGGGTCCTCCCGGTGCTCGGGGCGATCACCGTCGCGCCGTCGACCGGGCGCTCCTTCAAGTCGACGATTCTGTACGCGGTCACTGGTTTGAGGATGCCTTTGAGCATAAACTCGCCGGCTGGCTCGACGTCCAACCCCTGTTCGACCGCGGCGTAAACACGCTGACTCAGGAGAATCTGTCCGCTTGCCGCCTCATCGCAGAGGCGCGAGGCCAGGTTGACGACGTTGCCGATCACCCCGTAGTCGCGACGTCCTTCAAACCCGATCTCGCCCAGCGTCGCATATCCGAAATCGATACCGACGCCAAAGCCGAGGTCGTGCCCGCGTTTCCCCCAGGCACGGAGCATCTCTTCCATGCGGTCTCTCATCGACACGGCCAACCGCACAGCTTGAGCGGCCGGCTCCGGACAGGGAAGAGGGTCGTTGAAGAAGACCATCAAGCCGTCGCCCTCGAAGAACCCAACTGTCGCCTCGGCAGCGGAGATCAGCGCCCCCATGGCCTCGTGATACTCACCAAGGACGGCCATCACTTCTTCGGGTTCCGACCTCTCGCTGAACCCCGTGAAGCCGCGCAAATCGCAGAAGACGACAGCCACCCGACGCCGGTGGCTGCGCAGCATCGTCTCGTCGCCGGAGGAGACAAGAACATCGGCGATCTGTGGCGAGAGGAAGCGACGCAGCCGGCCCATGCGCTCCAACTCGCGAAGCTGCTGTTGCACGCGGTCTTCGAGCGTCCGGTTCAACTCCGCGAGTTCGGCCGCTTGCGTACGAATGACGTCGTAGTACTGCTTCACGCGCAGCAGCGATCCGACGCGCGCCAGTAGCTCCGCCTTATCGAACGGCTTAGCGATGAAGTCGTCGGCGCCGGCCTCGAGCGCCTTGAGTTTTTCCTGATCGCCGCTGGCGGTGATCATCACCACCGGGAGTGCGCGTGTCGCTGGATCGTTGCGCAGCCTGCGACAGACCTCGTAGCCGTCCATCTCCGGCATCAGGATGTCGAGGAGGATCAGGTCGGGTCTTTCGCGGCCGATCAGCTCAAGCGCGTCGCGGCCAGATGTCGCCGGCAGCACGGTGTAGTTGCGGGGGGCAAGGACGGCTTCCAGGAGCCTGATGTTCTGGGGCGTGTCGTCGACCACGACGATCTTCGGCTGCGAGTCCATGCTATACCCCCCGGCGGGCAACCTCGCACTGCTGCCGTATGAGCTCAGGGAATCGGCGGATGTCGATAGGCTTCGTCAGGTAGCCGTCGAAGCCGGAGGCCAGGAACCGGTCACGGTCGTCGCGCATGGCGAAGGCGGTAAGCGCCACCACGCGGAGCGCCGCCGTGGCCGGTTCGCCCCTCAGCCGGCCCAGAGCCGTGACGCCGTCCATGTCGGGCAGTTGGATATCCATGAGGATGAGGTCCGGCAAGTGCTCCGTCGCGAGCGCGATAGCGTCGTGCGCCGTCTCCGCTTCGAGCGTACGGTAACCATTGAACTGCAGGATATCGCGTACGAGCTTCAGGTTCTTCTCGTTATCCTCGACGACGAGGATCAGCTCACCCGCCATGCCTCACGCAACCTCTCGCTGACACAAGCGCCGCACGAGCTCGACAAACTCGACCCGGCTGAACTCCGCCTTGCGCGCGAGGTGACTAATGTGGGAATTCAGCCGCTCTTTCTCCTTCTGGCCGATGCTCTTTGACGTCAGCACCACAATGGGGATCTCCGCCGTCGCAAGGTTGCCGTGCAGACGCTCGGCTGCCGTGAAGCCGTCCATCTCCGGCATCAGCAGGTCCAGGATGATCAGCGCGGGCCGTTCAGACTCCGCCTTCATTATCCCTTCTTCGCCGCCCGTCGCGCGCAGGACGGTGAATCCGGCGGGGACGAGGATGGTCTCGATCAGCTCCAGCGCAAGCGGATCGTCGTCGATCGCCAGCACCTTGCATGGCGCGTCGGGGCCCCGTCCGTCCGCCGTAAAGCGCCGCAGCGTGGCGAGCAGTTCGTCGCGGTTGACCGGCTTCACCAGATAATCCGCCGCGCCCAACGCGATGCCTTTGCCGCGCTCATCGAGCATGGAGACGATGATCACCGGGATGTCCGCCGTGCTGCTGTCGCCCTTGATCTGCGTGAGGAAGTCCCAGCCATCAAGGCGCGGGAGCGAGATGTCGAGCGTGATGCCCGACGGGTGCAGGCTGCGCGCCATCTCCAGCCCTTCCTCGCCATCGCGGGCGACGGACACGTTGAAGCCCGCGCCGCTGATGTAGATCGTCAGCAGGTCGATCGCCGCCTGGTCGTCCTCGACGAGCAGGATGGTGGCGCCGCCGACGGTCGGCTCCGGCTCCGGGCCAATCGCCGGGGCGGGTGCCGGCGGGGACGGGCGTCGCGTTATGTCGTGCGATTTGAAGCTGGATCGGGGTTCGTTTCGTAATTTCGCTTTTTCGGGGACCACGGATTGGACAGACGCTTCCGTCTCGGCCGGACGGCGCACCGGCAGCCGGAAGGTGAAGGTGCTGCCGACGCCAAGTTCGCTCTCGACCCAGATCCGGCCGCCGTGCAGCTCGACGAATTTCTTGGCCAGCGCGAGGCCTAACCCCGTCCCTTCCCGCTTCTGGGCGTCGGGTTGAGAGGCCTGCTGAAATTCTTCGAAGATGCGCTCCTGGTCGTCGGGCGCGATGCCGGTGCCCGTGTCGCGGACGGCCACCTCGAGCTCGCCGTCCACGAGCCGCGCCGACGTATCGATGCGGCCGCCTTCGGGCGTGAACTTCACAGCGTTGGAGAGCAGGTTGAAGACGACCGCCTTCACTTTGCGCTCGTCGGCCTCGATGACGCCGCTGTTCGGGTCGACCTCCAGCCCGAGCGCGATCCTGTGACGCCCTGCCCGCTCGCGCGACATGCCCAGGCAACTCTCCAGCGTCTCGGCGACCGACAGCGCGCCGAGCTCGAGTTCCATTCTCCCCGCCTCGACCTTCGAGAGGTCGAGGATGTCATTGATCAGCAACAACAGCTGCTTCCCTGACGCAACGATGTCCTGCAGGTACTCGTCCTGCTTCTCGTTCAGCTCGCCGAACATGCGCTCCTGCAACACCTCGGAGAAGCCGATGATCGCGTTCAGCGGCGTGCGCAGCTCGTGCGACATGCTCGCCAGGAACTCGGATTTATGGCGGCTCGCCAACTCGAGCTCCCGGTAGAGCCGCCCCAGCTCGCCGCTCATGCGGTTGAGGTTCGCCGCCAGCGCGCCCAGCTCGTCGCGGTTCGGCACCTGCACACGATGCGAGAAGTCGCCGGATGCGACCTTCTCCAAGTGCGCGCCCATCCGCCTGACCGACCCGCTGAGCGAAGACGCGATGGCGTAGCCAAGGACGAGTGCGAGCGCGATGCTGCCCGCCGCGAATCCGATGACGATCCAGCGCGACGTCCCGTAGGCATCGCTGTTCTGTGCGATCGTCGTCACCATGTCCGACTCGGCCGTGTTCACCAGCTCGTTGGTACGCAGCGCGAGCCGGTCCGCCAGCGGTCGCGCCTGCGTCCTCAGCAGGTCCTGCGCCTCGGCGATCTTGCCGTCGCGCACAAGTTCGACGACCTGAACCATCATTTTGCCGAAATCGCCGTAGTCCTTATCGATCTGGCCCAGCAGCTCCGTCTCGTGCGGCCCGATCTGGTCTTTCGTTACCAGCTGGAGGCGGTCGAAGTTATAGGTCGACTCCTTGAGCTGCCGCAGCGTCGAGTCGAGCGTCTCGGCGTCGGAAGCGGAGAACGCCGACGCGACGAGATAGAGCTGGTTGGTGGCATCGTTCTGGACTGCCCGGTACGCGGAGACCTTCCGCTGGAGCGCGCCCAAATGCTCGGCGCGGTCGTTCGCCTTGCTGAGTACCTGCAGGCCGGCGGCGCCCACCGCGATGAGGAGCAGCACCATCGCCAGGAACGCCGCCGCGAGCTTGCCGTAGATCGGCACCGGAACGCGTGCGACCAGCCAGCCGGGCCATTCGGCCGGCGCCATGCCCCCGCGGCGTCCCTCCGTTGCGTTCACGCTACTGCCAACTCCCGCTTGATCTGCTCCAGGTAGCGCCAGTCCGTGGCGCGGGCGATCAGCTCATCCGGCGTGCTCTTAACGAGCCCCGCCTCGTTGAGCCGCAGCGCATAGAATCGCACGGTGTCCTCGGGGTTGAACTCCCGCCAGGCGGTGTACGATAACCCGGCGAATGTATCGAGCGTGCTATCGTAGTTCGACTCGTAGCCTTTGTCTACGAGGTAACGAGCGGCGCGCTCCGGTTCCTTAGCGCACAGGTCGGTTGCCTTCAAGATGGCGCGCAGTGCGCGCTTCGTCGCTGCGGGGTGCTTCTCTACGAAGTCTCTGTTTCCCGCAGCCATGCAGCAGAAGTACTGCGTCCACGGAGGGTCCATCATAGTGTCGAGGACGACGTGCCCGATGTTCTGGCTCCGGAACAGCATCGACACAGGGGGTGGCAGGAGAAACACGTCAATCGTGCCCGCCAAGAACGCCTGCACGAAGTCGTTCGGGCTCAGCTCAACGAACTCAACCTCGTTGTTGATATCGATGCCGACGAACGCCAGAAGCGACGCCATGAAGAGGTAAGACGGATCGGTCGCATCTCGCTTCTCGATCCAGATTCTCTTTCCTTTGAGGTCGCGCAGCGACTGCACCCGGTCGTTGCCGAACAGCTCCCAGCAGGTCTGGTGCACGCCGGCGAGAACCACGAGCTGGTCGCTCGTATCTAGCATGGCGGTCATTTGCTCCCCGCCGACGAAATGGATGTCTATCTCGTTCTTGGCGTTTTGGTGACCCACTGGGTCGTCGATGTACTGCACGGTGGTGAACCCTTCCTCCGGCAGGAAGAGTTCGGCGAGCTGGAACGGGGCCGAGCACACCCCAATAGCGGTCTTGCCGAGCCGGATCGTCGTCGTCTCCGGCGGCGGGTCGACGACGGCCCCGGGCGTGCTCGTCGGGCTGGCCTTGCTGCCGCCTGAGCCGCAGGCGCCGAGCAGCAGGACGCCTGCGCCAACGGCACCCGCGCTGGCGGCGACGCCCAGGAACTCGCGCCGGCTCAACGTCTGGGACTGGCGGACGGGGCTGATGTGGCTATCCACGTCGGTCCTCCTTCTGCGATGCGCGCCGCCCCGCGATGCGCCCGCGCCGTCCCTCTGCTGGGTTCACGCTACCGCCAGTTCCCGCTTGATCTCGTTCAGGTAGCGCCAGTCCGTGGCGCGGGCGACCAACTCATCCGGCGTGCTCTTAACGAGCCCCGCCTCTTTGAGCCGCAACGCATGGAATCGCACGGTGTCTTCGGGGTTGAACTCCCGCCAAGCGCCGGACGACAGGTGCATCACTGCATGGAGCGTGTTGTCGTAGTCAAACGTCACGCCTTCAGCCGTCGTGAGGCCGTTGTCGACGAGGTAGCGAGCGGCGCGCTCGGGCTCCCTGGCGCACAGGTCGGTTGCCTTCAGGATGGCGCGCAGTGCGCGCTTCGTCGCTGCGGGGTGCTTCTCTACGAAGTCTCTGTTTCCCGTGACCATGCAGCAGAAGTACTGCGACCACGGAGCGTCCAGCATGCCGTTGAGGATGACGTGCCCGGTGTTCGTGTTCCGGAACAGCGTCGAGAAAGGTTCTAACACGAGCACCGTGTCAATCGTGCCCGCCCGCAGCTGGTTAAATCCATCTGTCCCGCTCAGCTTGACGAATTCAACTTCATGTTCGAGATCGATGCCGACGTATGCCAGCAGCGTCGCCATAAAGGTGTAAATCGGGTCGTTCGCGTCGGTGCTGGGGACCGAGATCCTCTTGCCCTTGAGGTCGTGCAGCGTCTGCACACGGTCGCTGGCGAACAGGTCGTAGCAGGTCGGGTAGATGCCGGCGAGGACCACGAGCGGTTGGCCCGCGTCTGCGGCGGTTGTCAGCGACGACATCAGGCTGGGACTGAAGTCTATCTCGCCCGCGGCAGTATGCCCTGCGCCGTGGTCGCCGCTCGCGACCTGGCAGGAACATCCAGTTTGCTGGGCGCCGTCGACCTGGACGTACTGCACGTCGGTGAACCCTTCCTCCGGCAGGAAGAGTGCGGCGAGATCGATCGGCGCCGCGCACATAGCGCCGGTCTTGGCGAGTCGGATCGTCGTCGTCTCCGGCGGCGGGTCGACGACGGCCCCCGGCGTGCTCGTCGGGCTGCCCTTGCTGCCGCCTGAGCCGCAGGCGCCGAGCAGCACCACGCCGGCGCCAACGGCGCCCGCGCTGACGGCGACGCCCAGGAACTCGCGCCGGCTCAACGTCTGGGACTGACGGACGGGTCTGAGGTGGCTATCCATGTCGGTGCCTCCTGCGATCCCCGCCCGCCCGGTTGGCGGGGGTTCGCGGTGGGACTATCGTACACCCTCCAGAGAGCGCCGCGATTCCAGGACGCTCACAATACGCTGACAGATCGAGGGATCGCGCCGGCTGCTGGCGTGAGCGCCGGCACGAACCACGCCACCCGGGTGTGGGCGCGAGCAACCAGAGCTGAACTTGACAGACGGATGCGCGGCGGGCGGAAGCGCCCGATGGTCTGCGTGTCGTCGCTCCTTCAGGGGGTGCCGTCGGTCAAGGCGTGACCCTTGAAGAACGTCCACATCAGTTGGGTCGCGTCGATAGCGTCCGTCACGGGTCTGAATGCGGCTCCATCCGCCGCGTTGCTCATCTCCTTCATGACCTTGCTGCCCGGCCAATTGTGGCCGCCGGCGGCGATGACGAAGAACTGAACGGCGCTGGCTTGATCACAGCCGCCGAAGTCCCGCTCCTCGACGTCGACAGCCATCTGGACAACGTTGGGGTTAGGACCGCAACCGTTGGCAGACGCCCAGGTGCCGACTACCTGCTCGACCGGCGGAACTCCAAATAGGTTGTCGGGCGGGCAGGTGGGCGCGCTCGGGGTCGGGAGCGGCTGGTTCAGAGCGAGCGCAAGAGCGACGTTCCCGACGCCGCCGCAGTACGGCGCCACGACGTCCTGCTTGCCCCAGAAGACCACCATAGGGATCGGGCGCGGCGGATGGCACGCGTCGGAGCGCCTGATCCCGGACACGAGGCCGACGGCGGCGATCCGGTCGCCGCGGAGACAGGCGAGGACCGAAGCCAGGCTGCCGCCAGAGGAGAGCCCGTCGATGTAGACCCGCGCCGTATCGACGCAAGCTGTCGCTTCCACTTCATCGAGCATCGAGGTGATGAACTGCACGTCCACGTTCGCAGCGTCCTCCTTGCCGAAATTCCAATTCGTCGGCGTGCCGACTCCTTGCGGCGTTAGGACAATGAATGTCTCTCGTGCGGCCACGGCTTCAAACGCGCTGATCGCCACCTGCTTGTCGATGTTGAACGTCGCCCCATGCAGGTCGATCACCACGGGCGACGGGCGGTCGTCCGTGTGCTCCGGAAGGTAACGGCGGTACGTCCGTTGGGCCCCCGCCACCGCGATCGTCTCTGTGGCCGCGCCCGATGCCGATGGGTTCGGACCAGGACAACCAGACGAAGGCCGAACCGGCGCCATCGAGACCGCGGCCGTAGGCGCGGCCGCCGTCGCGGTGACCGACGCTGGTTGTGTCGGCGCGGCGTTCGGCGACGACGAGCACGCGGCCCCTACGATGGCGCCGAAGAGCACGCACATCGTCACAGCGTGCACCTTTTGGCGGCGGGCGCTGAAGGGCGACAGACCCCGGGTCAGATTGCCGATGAAGAACTCGCGGCGGCTCAAGGTCTGAGATTGGTGGATCGGTCTGAAGCGGCTATCCATGTCGGTGCCTCCTGCTATCCGCGCCGCCCGTACGCGGGGCTTCGCGGCACCAGTGTCGTACACCCTTCGGACCGCTGCGATTCCAGGACGCTGACAATACACTGACAGATCGAGCAAATGGTTCGGTCATTGGGGGTTAGGAGGCGGCCGATCACGTCGGGCGCCACCCGGGGACGCGCGTGCGCCGGGAGGGCGAAATGGTGCGATCCGGCGGAGCAACGCCCGGTGGCGGGCATAACAACGCGCGCGGAGCGGAACCTCATCCCGCAGAGTCATCCGGCCGGATAGCCCGGAGCGCGCGGCGTTCGTTACGTGGAATGGCGTTCGATTTTGTAACCAACTCCGGGAACGCTCGCGATCCACTCATGCAAGGACGAGAGCTTCTGCTTCAATCGATGGACGACGCGATGCAGCATGTTGTACGTGTAGTTCCCCTTGCCCCAGATGGCCGTCCCCAACTCGTCTCGTGTGCACACTCTACCGTAGCGGGAGGTCAGCAGACTGAGGAGCTCGAACTCCTGCACTGACAGACGCACGTCCACCTGCTGATCGCCAACCCACACCTCCCACGACGAGGAATCGC
This sequence comes from Dehalococcoidia bacterium, assembly GCA_041494685.1. Taxonomy (GTDB): domain Bacteria; phylum Chloroflexota; class Dehalococcoidia; order DSTF01; family JACRBR01; genus JBGQBE01. The sequence goes on from JBGQBE010000025.1 coordinate 11,143, forward strand.
AGCGAATCGGGCAGTCGGCAGGCATCGGACGGAACGCCGTGGGTACGCCCTCCTGCGAAGCTGCGTCAAAGAACACGACAGATAGTTCGCCCATGGAGATCTCATCGCCAGAGGACAATAGCTGCATCTCGCTGATGCGACGGCCATTCACGTTCGTGCCGTTGGTGCTGCCCGTATCCACGACCATGTAACCAGACTCCGTCAATTCCAGGCGCGCATGTAGACGGGACATATAGCCGTACTCGAGCACGAGGTCACAGGTGGGAGCGCGCCCGATGGTCGTGACCTTCTGCCTCAGTGGAAAGTCATGGTACTGACCCCCAGGGACCTGCACGACCAGTTTCGCGGTCATCTGACAACTCCGGGTGCGCGACTGCCGCGCCGACGCCCATGCGGCTCGCGATCGCGCCCATCCCGCCGGCGCGAAGCTCGTGAGGCGAGCTTAGACTTGTGCTTGCCCCAGTTGCAAGCGAACGTCCGCCGTCGAAGGGTGTTGTGCGGCGAGGCCAGCATAACCCGGCACGATCATCTCTTAGTGTGCGTTTGGCTCTCCACGCAGCGGCGGCGACTGCCGCGCGATTGGCCGCTGGCGTATCGGGGCGAATCCCACAGCCGGCCGTGAGGACCACGCAATCCACGAGCGTTGCGCACGCCCATCGAAACAGCTCCGACAGCTAACGGCGCGCCTGGTTAACCTTTCGCGCTCGCCAGACGTTGTACTGAGCAAGGAACGCTGCCTGCACGCACTGGCTTGCAGGATGCGAGCGAGAGACCTCGATTGAACCGCCGGAAGCTGCTCTCCGTCGTCGCCGTGTTCGGGCTCGCTGCGGCGGGACTAACTGTCGGCAGCTACTCGCTCCGCTTCTTCGGGCCACAGGCTAGCTGGAACGTGTTCGCGGCCGCGCCGACGGCTACGGCTACACCGACGCCCACTCCCACCAACACGCCGACCTTCACGCCGACGCCGACGGTCACGCCGACGCCGCTTCCGACATCGACGCCTGAGCCCCAGGTGCCGCCACCGAACCCACCGGCCGTGCCCGGTCCGGACGTTCAGGGCGAGCGCTGGATTCTCGTCGACATTGGCAACCAAACGGCGAGCGCGATGATCGGCGACCAGGTGATCTACGCAGCGCTCGTCTCGACGGGCAAAGACGGCTGGGATACGCCGACGGGGACGTTCCACATCTTGGATCGGGTGGCGGACGAGACCATGACGTCGGCGTCGATCGGCGCCGACGACTACTACGTGTTGAAGGACGTACTGTGGACGCAGTACTTCACGAACCGCGGCCACGCACTGCACGACAACTACTGGCGTCCGGACTATTACTTCGGCCGCGTACGCTCGAGCCATGGTTGCGTCGGGATGCGGGTCCAGGACGCGAAGTTCTTCTGGGACTTCGCGACGATCGGCACGCGCGTGATGATTCAGTGAATCTCGTTACCTGGCCCCTCTGAGCCCGACCGAGCAGCTGGCCTCCGGACCCTCACCACGAAGTCATCGTGATGGGCCGACGTGCGAGGGAGCCTCGGCAGCCGCGGCGAGATGCACACACGACGACGCGATACGGCTCTGAGGGTGCCGCCTGCGTGTCGCCACGCGGCCAGTGCAGGCACGGACCACATCCGGCCGGTGTCACGCCACGGCAATTGCTTGGTCCGCTATAGTCCCGACGGGACTAGCGACGAGTGGCTTAGATCGGCTCGGGCTGCCAGTTTTAGCGGAGCGCCCAACTGCACTAGAGGCGCGTGAATGGACAATCAACGCTTGGCCGGCAAGACTTGCCTCGTCACCGGCGCGAACCAAGGCATCGGCAAAGAAACCGCGATCGGGATCGCCAGGCTCGGCGCGACGGTCGTCATCACTGCTCGCGACCGCGCGAAGGGCGAAATCGCGCTCGTCGACGTCAAACGCCGCAGCGCCAGCGACGCGGTCGAGTTCATGCTGGTGGACTTCGCCTCGCTGGACTCCATCCGGAAATTCGCAGGCGAGTTCCAACAGCGACACCAGCATTTGCACGTGCTCGTGAACAACGCGGGCGCCTACAACGCCGCCCGGACGCTTACGCAGGACGGCTTCGAGACAACGTTTGGCGTCAACCACTTGGGCTACTTCCTCACCACGAAGCTGCTGCTGGACACGATCAAGGCAAGCGCACCGGCGCGCATCGTCAATGTGAGCGCGGGAGCGCACACGGGCGCTTCGATCAACTTCGATGATTTGCAGGGCCAGCGGTCGTACGGCGGCTGGGGCGCCTACGCGCAGTCGAAGCTCGCCAACATCCTGTTCACCTACGAGTTGGCGCGGCGCCTCGAGGGCGCAGGTGTCACAGCCAACTGCCTGCATCCGGGCGTCGTGCTCACCGGATTCGGCCAGCACAACACGGGCCTCGCCGGCGGTCTCTTCCGCCTGTTCCACACCCTGGGACGGCCATTCCTGCTCACGCCCGAGAAGGGAGCACGGACATCTATCTACCTCGCGTCCTCGCCTGCCGTCGAAGGCGTCACGGGCAAGTATTTCGCCAACGGACGCGAGCAGAAGTCAAATGCCATATCGCACGATGCCAATGTCGCTCGCCGGCTATGGGAAGTGAGCGAAGCGCTCGTCGCCTCGCCACCGCCACGAAGCTGATCGGGGATACCGGCCGTTGGCGCCAGGTAGCTCCCCGTAAAGCGTTGCTCGCACTGAGCGGTCACGATCCGCTCATAGTGGCGGCAGCTCCGACGCCCGTTCGTCTCGTCCGTTCAGGACACCGGGCGGAGCCGTTCGCCTCTTATCGGTTTGTGGATCAGGCGAATACCATAGGCGTGCGAGGGAGTTCATGACGATCGAGTTGTGCTTTGCCACGCGGGCGGAGCGACGCAAGACGCTTCCCGGCGACGAACTGGTGCCGAATCCGCTTGGCTCGGTCACGCATGCGGTGACAATCAACGCGCCGCCGGAGCTCGTCTGGCTATGGTTGGTGCAGTTGGGCTCCGGCCGAGCCGGGTGGTATTCCTACGACCACGTCGACAACGGCGGCGTGCCGAGCGCGCGCAAAGTCGTCGCGGAGCTGCAGCACGTGGCGGTTGGGGACGTGATGCCGTGGCTGCCCGGAGCGCAAGATGGCTTCGTCGTCGGCGAAGTCACGCCCGAACGCGCATTGGTCCTCGTCGTTCCCCTTCAACGTTCCGTTCTGGACTCGGTTGCCTCGGCGCCGCGGCTTCGCGCGAGTTGGGCGCTGGTGCTCGAGCCTGTGAACAGCGACAAGACGCGCCTCATCGCGCGCAGTCGACCGTCTCGCGACTGGCTTGCGAACCAGGGCTACAACACACCAGGACGACCGCTCCCCATCGAGCGGGTCTATGACTTCATGGCGAAGCTGCCGCGACCTCTCCTCCTCCCGCTCGCGGCGTGCGGCCACTACGTCATGGAGTCCCGGATGCTTCGCGGCGTGAAGTCGCGGGCCGAGCGAAGCTGAGCCAGCCAGCGCTTCCACGCCAGTGTTCGCGACGGCGTGCCCGGGGATCGCTCATTCGCCGCACACGATGTCTCATAGCGATGGGTCGGCCATCGGGCGACCTTCATGGTGCCGCGTCAGAGATCCTTGACGATCAAGACGCGCCCCGGACTGCCCGTCATTTGCTCGTAGCGAGAGTTCTCCTTCGTCGCCACCGTTCGGAATCCTGCACGCTCGTACAGCCGTCGGGCGGGATTCGTGATGCCAGTCTCCAGACACATACGTCGAAATCCGCCGCGACGCGCAAGGTCCTCGGCATGTTGTAAGAGTCGTCCGCCGATCCCGCGGTTGCGCAGCTGCTCGTCGACGTAGAGTTCGGCGACTAGGAACGCATCGGACATGGGCGCGAACTGCACCCGCTGGCGTAGCCACATTCCGCACAACCCTCGTGGCAGGGCCGGACCGAGGACGGCGACGGCGCGCGGAATGAGCTGCAGGAGACCCGCGGCGCTCATCCGGATAGCGTACTGACTGCCGCAATCCATCACGCCGACCACGGCGCCGTCGAGGATTGCCACAGTGGTGCGCGCTAATGCGATTGACACACCCGATCGAACAAGCAGATCGCCGAGCCGGCTGGCGCGTTCTACACCCAGGAGCGTGGCAGTCGGCGGCTCCGGCGGATAGTTCATGATGCGCGAGATTACCAGCAAGTCGGCCTTGATGGCCTGCCGCAACGCGACGACGTCAGATAGGGATTGATCCATCACGCCGTGATCGTGGCGCCGCCCGAAGACCGCTGCAAGGCGTCGCGTCTTGCGTATTCCGCAACGGTTGCATTGAAGCCAGAGCGGGTTTCTAGTGCACCTAGCTCACGGTGGGCTGGGCCTCGACGCTTCTGCGACACGATGACCTCTCTGGTGCTGGTCAATTCGCGCAGAATCTGCCGGTCGCGTTGGAGCCTCGGCGTGCCTTCGCCGGGCCGACTCTGGCGTACTTACTCTTAACGGTACACGGATCGCACGACGTCCTCGGCGCGATAACTGCCGTCCGGGGCCGTGTTGATCTGATCGTAGAAGTCGACGTTCTTACCGAAGGTGACGATCATCGGCTCGCGGCCATTTCGGGCGACCCGCCCGAAGCCGGCGGCTGCAGCGAGACCGTTGCAGAGGCAGACGACGCCGGCGGTCTTCTCCCGGCGCCCGCCTTTCCGAAGGTAGGCGCCGACGGGTTCGCCCGGGCAGCGAAATCCGACGCCGGTTCCGCTCCCCCCGGGCTTCGTGTACGCCTCCACGATATGGCCGATATTGCAGATGCGACTCCTCGACCGGTAGACGTGGGCCTCCGAGAGCGTTTCCGCGAGCTGCGCGATCTGGAAGGGGAATCCGGTAGGAGAGGCAGTCGCGCTGGTGGTCACCTGGAGGATGCCGGCCGCTATCTGTCCACGCAACTCGCGTTTCACGTTGGCATCCAGGCCAGACTCGTCGCAGAGGGCGAAGGCAGAGCCGACCTGGACGCCGGCCGCTCCGAGCGCCATGGCTTCCGGGAGCCTGCAGGCGTAGGAACCGGCGAGCCAGAACGGCTTGCCGAGGCTCCGCATCCTGGCCAGGTCGGGCTGGTCCCGCTCGCCATAGATGGGCTGACCCGCCTCGTCGACATCCTTCCCCCGCGCGGGCGCATTATGGCCGCCGGCGGTCGGGCCTTCGATGATGAATCCGTCGACTTCCACGGTGCTGGCGAGGCGCATGGCGAGCGCGTGATGAGAGACGATCGCGAAGAAGCGGGGCTTCTTGAGCTCCCTGCCCGGCGAGATGAAGGGACGCGGATCGAGGGTCATCAGGTGCTTTTCGTTCGTGCCCGCAACATCCAGTTTGTACGAGGCCAACTGGAGCGACGCGTAGCTCTGGAGCACCGCGGGGATCTGATGGGGAATGCCGGCGCCCACGAGCACATAGTCCACACCGGCCAGCATGGCGCCGAGGATCATCGGCAGGTGCATCAGTTGCAGCTTCTCGAGGATGTTGATGCCCACAGGGCCGTTGTGGCCGCTCTTCGCCAGGCTGACCTCGACAAAGGCGGCAGCGACGGTGAGACGCGTCAGGTGCGCCTTCATCGCCGCGGTCCCGTTGACGAGCACTTCGGGCTTGGGTGCGAACCGATGGCGGCCTCCGCTCGGCCCCGACATGCTCGCTCCATAGACCGCGAGGAGTTCGCTGGCCAGCCCGGGGTCGTAGTCCGTGAGCGTGCGGAGGGTATCGGGATCTCCCCGCTGGAGGCGGTGGATCATCACGTCGGAAAGCCCCGTGCCCGAAACGACTCCTAGGACGGGCCGACCGAGCTTCTCGCCCGCTATGGCGACGGCCCGGGCCAGCCGCCAGCTCGAAACACCTACCCCCATGCCGCCCTGAATGAGCTGGGGTGGTGGCGGCGCGTGGACGGAATCGCTTTCGGCGGGTTGTGTCATGCAGGGTTGGCCCTCGTCGTCATTATGCACGGAGAGAGCCGAACGCGACATCCTCCGCGGGCAACGCGGCATGGCCTCGCCTTGACTGAGGTTCTGCGTACTCGTTCCGTGAACTAGTACGCACGAGCCCCCCACGATGGGGACATCGTGTCGATTCGGTAGGCGTGCCTTTCACGAACTGCCCAGGCGTCTCGTACCATGAGGGCACGCGGAGCATCATGGTCAACGTGCGCATCCGAACATGCCTTGATTCTGAACTCGACGCGGTGCTCGCACTGTGGCGAGAAGCTGCGGCCTTCGCGACGGCGACGGACGACCGGGATGGGTTGCTGGCGCTGCACGGACGCGACGCAGATGCGCTGCTCGTTGCGGAGGACGCAGGTCGGATCATCGGAAGCGTAATCGCCGGCTGGGACGGGTGGCGTGGTGGCATCTATCGCCTCGTCGTCGCGGAGTCACATCGTCGGCGCGGCGTGGCACGCACTCTAGTGCGCAAGGCCGTGGCGGCGCTTGAAGCTCGTGGCGTGCGGCGTATTGCCGCTGTTGTCGACGCCGATGACAAGCAGGCGATGGCCTTCTGGCGCGCCCTGGCCGCGGACGGCTTCTTCCACGACGCCGAGCGGACGCGCTTCACGAGGAGCCGTGACGTTCGAGCACCTGGGTCCGCTTGAAACGGTGAAGCGCGCGGGACTTCAGAGTCGAGGCCGACTCAGGCTGGCAGTCCGAGAGCCACGCACACGATGGCACAATCGTGCCTCGTCCTGCCATGCGAACTCCGTGGCGACACCATCACCGTCGTGTGTTGGTTGCGGCCGCCGGAGATGCAGGTCGGCGTTAGGGTAGGCGTGCGGGAGGCGTGTTCGTCGGCTGCGGCGTGGCGGTCGGCGGCGAAGGCGTCGGCGTGCAGGCGCCGAGAGTCGCCGGAGGGGCGCAGGTGGGCGTCGAGGCCGGCCCCGGCGTCGGCGTGGCGCTGGCCGGAGGTGGCGCGGGCGGCGCGACGGTGACGACCGTCGAGGCGGTCGGCGCAGGGAGCGGCGTGTCCTTCAGCGGCGGTGACGGCACGGGCGTTGGCGTCGAAACAGCGCCACCGTTGCCAGCGGGCGTCGGAGTGGCGGGCAAGATGATCGTCGCAACGGCGGTAGCGGCGATTCGCGGCGTCGCGGTTGGGGTGGCCGCCGTGTCACTGCCTCCGCCGAAGCCACCGGACGCGAATATGACGACGCCAATCGTCGCCACAATGGCAGCGACTCCAGCGACGAGCCACAACCCAGCAAAGTAGACCCAGGTTGCCGAGATGCACACCCATTTCGCGACCCAGTACCAGATAGTGCAGACCCAGCTCGCCAAGAACGACCACATGATGCAGAACAGGCCCACAAGCTCGAGCAACGTGATGCAGACCACGTTGGCCACCCAGTACCAGCCGAGGCAGACCCAGTTCGCGACCCAGTAGAACGCGTCACAGAACCAGGAACAGGGTGCCCAGTCACAGCACTGGCTGCTGCCCTGGTCGGCCCACTGGGTGCACTGGCTGCTGCCGTGGTCGGCCCACTGCGTGCATTGCTGGGTGACGTGTTCGACCCACTGATCGCACTGCTGCTTGACGTGTTCGACCCACCGGGCGCACCGGTTGGCGCCCTGGTCGGCCCAATTTCGGCAAGCCTCGTAAGCGGCGGCACGCCGGGCGTTCTTGCTAGGCATGACTACCCCCGGTCGTCTCCGGAGACGAATGGGTCGCGAGCAGTCGGTCAATTTCCCGGTTCAGCCTTCGATGGGCGCGGGCGAGCCCTGTGAGCTTGCCAGCTGTCGCGCCGAGCAGCGCGGCCGCCAGCGTCAGCGGCAGGCGCCAGAAGAAGCCGGCGCTGGCCACGCCCTGGCTCCAGGCGAGATACAGGAGCATTGCGACGAACCCGGCCGCCATGCACTTGGCTCCAAGAGAGCAGCCGCACTCCTGGGCGAAGCCGACGAGGCGTTCGCCTGCCGCACCAGTATCAGTCCGAGATAAGCCGGGGATCTCTATGGCAAGCGAGAATCGGGCGGGCATCGGGCGCCAGCGCCGTAGTGCCTCAAGCTCATCGATACTGCTAATGAGGAGGACGCTCTCAGAGCGCGCGCTCACGGAGGAAGCAACGGCGCCGTCGAGTCCGTTCGCTTCTATGGGATACACATCTTCCAATTAGCACGGCGCCATACATGACGCGGGATCTCCACATCATCAGCGCGCATCAGGCAAATGATCGGCTACTTCGGCGCAGGTCGGCAGGGTGGTAACATCTCGCCACGAGCGAGCGCGAACGCCCGCCCTCTATCGCTACCGGATCGAGGCCGTTCCCGACGTGGCACTGTCACCCCGTGTTGCGGGGTGGCGGCGCATCTGGTTAGCCGTGGCTGTGGGCCGTCACGTGCGCAGCGCACCGGGCGATCCGGCGGCCGACGGTGTGGTCGGGGTCGTCCTCCACCGTCAGCGTGCCCTGGATCATGTAGCCGGCATCGTCCCGCTTCGGATCGCCGCCGATGACGGCGGCCGCCTTGGGTTTCGCAGCGCGTTCCGCGCCTTCTGGTCGCCGCGCTCACAGGCGAAGATCAGATCGTCCCAGTCGCGCGCGAACCAGATCGTCACGACATGCGGGAAGCCGTCGCGGCTGACGGTGGCCAGGCGGTCGACTCGCGGCTACCTCCCGCTCGGAGCGCAGCGTCGGCGCGACGACGACGCTAGCTGTTGTCAGTCCTTCCAGATCGAGAACTGCTGCGCGCGTCGCAGCTTGAAGTCCGTCTCCGACAGCTTGAATCCGAGTGCCCGAACCTTTCGCAGGCTGGCTTCGACCTGGTGCCTCTCGGTTGCGCTCAGAGCGGCGGTGAAGAGTTCATCGTACAGGTCCCGCATGATCTGGACGATCTCAGACGTCAGCTTGCGACCAGCGTCGGTGAGCTGCATACGCACTGCACGGTGATCGTTCGGGTCAGGCGTGGATACGACCCAGCCGCGCGACTCGGTGAGTCGGAAGATGCCCGTGATGCTCTGCGCCTCCTGGAAGAGAAGCGTCGCGACGAGGCTCGGCTTCATCGGCTCGGCTGCGTAGTAGAGTGCGGCCAGGGCGCGCGACTGAGGCGCCGATACGCCGAGATGGTACAGGCGTCGCTCCAGCAGCTTGCTGGACATCCAGTAGAGTTCTGAGACCAGCACCCATGGCGTCAACGTCGGATCCATGAAGCTGGGCGCGCCCGGTCCGCTCGCGGTCTTCTTTGCAGACATCCGTCATCTCACGTCTCTGCGTCGGCCGATTCGTCTGGTCAATCTACCCAAGCCGATGAGCAGCAGCTTCTTCTTGGTGCATACGTGTCAAGGCGCGCACACGATTCCAGAATAGTGCTGGCCGAATGAGGCAAGCGCAACGAGATCTGCATGCTGGCCAGACGAAGAAGCTTCGCGCCTTTGAGCGCGTGTCGTGTGAGACGAAGCTACGCGTCACCTTTGCCCTTGTAGCGAGGCGATCCACTCCTACTCACGAGTCGCGGTGACGCGATGTGGGCGTAACGATTAGCGCCGATCTGATGCCGCCTCGCTGGTGCGCTAGGCTCTAGCCATGGCCGACGATGGCACGAGCGTTAAACGTGGCGCGATCAACCGCCTTTTGGCAGGACTGCTGGGCGTCGCGGCCACCTCCATCATTGGTGGAACAGGGGTCGTCGCGGTCTATTTCCCGCTTCGGCACGCGAACTTCGCTGTGCAGTGGCTCCTCGTCTTCGTCATGATGGTCGGCGAAAGCGCGGCGATCCATCTACCAAGCGAAGTGATCCTTCCGGTGGGCGGGTGGCTGGTTGTCCGCGAGCACCATCTCGGCGTCACGGGCGTCATCGCCTTGAGCGCGATCGCCGCCGCCGCGAATACACTCGGCTCGGGGATGCTCTACGCAGCGGGCTGGTGGGGCGGCCGTCCGCTCGTTCGCCGATACGGGCGGTGGTTCTTACTCCACGAACGCGACATCGATGCCGCCGAACGGCGAATGTCCACACATCGCGTGTGGGCGCTCTTCATCGCACGACTTCTACCCGTAGTACGGACCTATGTCGGTTTCGTCGCGGGAATCTTGCGCATGCCGCCGACCACGTTCGCGCTCGTTACGTTCGCCGGCTCCTTCGCTTGGTGCGCGCTGTTCGTGGGCGCTGGTGCCCTCCTAGGCACGCACTGGTCGGCGATCCGAAAGCCCGCAGAGGGCGCGGTGATCGCCATCGTGATCCTCTTGGTGGTCGGGCTGGGGGCGGTTACGATCGCGCAACTGCGCCGAAAATCCGCTTGAGACGTCGCCCGCCATGAGCGCTGGTCGGTGGACCTGCTCAGTCTGGTGAGGTTCGGCCACAGCCCCCGCTAGGTCTGTCCGGATGCCAGACTCACGCGAACTTAACGAACGTCCTCGGCGCCGTCGCTTCCATGATACGTCGACGATCGGTTCATCGTGTGGGTGAGATCGCGCCACCCATACGACAGGCAGTTGACGCCATGAGTCGATTGGCGTACCGTGGGCTGCACAACCGAATATCGATGCGCTTGAGGTGGCCCGAACACCGACGTGAGGGCCAGACAGGGGAAGCCGGTGAGAGTCCGGCGCTGTCGCGCAACTGTAAGCGTCCGCCGCGGCGACGCAAGCCAGAATACCTGCCTCAAGTGAAGCCATGAACCTTCGCGTGAAAGGGGCAGGACATATGTTTGAACACTTCTGACGCCTGACCCCCGGACGATCCGTCCGGGGTTTTCATTTCCCACCCATCTCTCGAAGAAAGGCACACCACGTGTTGCGACGACTCACGCTCGCGTGCGTCGGCCTCGTGCTCTGCGCGACCGGCGCCACCCAACTCTTTGCGGCCAGTCCCCAGACCACCGCCGCGACGAAAGCGACGGATTACATCCGTACGCTCCAGAACAGCGACGGGGGCTTCCCCGACTTCGGTGCGACCTCGTCGCCCGGCGGAACGATCGAGGCGGAGTTCGCCTTCGCCGCCACCGGCGTGAACCCGAAGAACGTCCTCAAGGGCGGCAAGTCGCCGGCCGACTACCTGGCAACACAGGCCGCGACCTATGGCGCGACGGCGGGCGGCGCCGCCAAGCTCGTTGTGGGGCTGGCCACCATGGACGTGAACTCGACATCGTTCGGCAGCATCAACCCGCTCGCGGTGATGGAGTCCTATTACAACTCGGGCACCGGCCAGTATGGCAGCGGCCTCTTCGATCAGTCGCTCTACATGCTCGCCGAGCGCAGCCTCGCGCGCCCGGTGCCGGCGGCCGCCGTCACCTATACGGAGTCATTGCAGGGCATGGACGGGGGATGGGAGGACTGTTGCGCGTTCGGCGAGGACACGAACACGACGGCGCTCGTCATCCGCACGCTGATCACGTCAGGTGTGGCGCCGTCGAACGCCCATATCGTCAACGGCCTGGCCTACTTGAAGGCGAGTCAGCAGGCCGACGGCGGCCTCCCGTACGCCGCGCCCGGCGCCTCCGACCCCGATTCGACGGCGTACGGCATCCAGGCGATCGTCGCCGGCGGTCAGAGCGTCGACGCGGGCGGCGCGTGGGACGCGGGCGGCGGGAACACCCCCCTCACCGCGCTCGTGTCGTTCCAGAACCCCGTGACCGGCGCGCTCCAGTACTTCGGGACAGACAGTCCGTATGCCACCTACCAGGGGGTGCCAGGGCTGATGCTCGACGCCTATCCCGAACAGCAGGTGTACGCCACTTCGTCGGTCGGTGGTATCGCCGAAGCCCCGGAGGTTGCGAACCTGCCCGTGCAGTCCAGCGACGGCTCGGGCGGGAACGTGCGAATCCTCGTCTCACTCGCGATCGTCGTGGTAGGCGGCGCACTCGCGCTAGGTGCTTGGGCGGCGGCGAGCGGCCGGCCGCACAGGACGTAGCCGGATGACGACGGCCGCCGAAACGAGCGGCGCAGTCAGCGCGCGGGCGCTGCGGCCTGATCGGGTTGCGGCGTCCGCGCTCCATCCCGTCGCGTGGGCGGCATGGCTCGCGGGCGCGCTGGCGATGGTGTTCCTGACGTCGAACCCGCTCTATACGACGATGATCGCCCTGGCCTCACTCGTCGTATACGCGGCGCACCGCGATCCCACGCGGCGCGGCAGTGACTACGTGCTTGCAGGCTCGATCATGTTCGCGACGCTCACCGTGCCACTGAATCTCTTGACTGGCAGCACGGGCGCCACGCACGTCGCGTCGCTGCCGGCGCTGACCACCCCCGGCTGGCTCGGCGCCGTCACCTTCGGCGGCGATGTCACGGCGGAGTCCCTTGCCTACGCTGCGGCGAGGGCGATGGCGATCATCGCGCTGCTCGCGGCCGTGTGGGCCTTCAACGTTGGCGCCGACCACTTCCGCCTGCTCCGGTACGTGCCCGCCGGGTTGGCGCAGCTCGGCGTCATCGTCAGCGTCGGGCTGATGCTCGTGCCGGCGACGCTGGCTCGGGGCGCTGCGTTGCGGGAGGCCCGCCTGGTGCGGGGGCACCACGGCCGAGGTCCCGCCGCGGTCGTCGCGCTGGCGCTGCCCCTGCTTTCCGACGCGCTCGAACGCTCGGTGCAGCGGGCCGAATCGCTCGACGCGCGCGGCTTCGGCCGATTGGCGACGGCGCCACGGCCGTGGGAGTCGCTCCTCGCGGTCGGCGGCCTCGCCGTGTCGACCGTCGGCGCGTTCGCGTCTTCCTATACTGGCGGGGCGCCGGCCGCACTGTGCATGATCGCCGGGATGGCCGCGTTGGCCGCGGTGCTCCTCCGGCAGAGCGGCCGCTCCACGGCGGTGCGGCTCCACGCACCGCGGCCCGCCGCGCCTGATGTCCTGGTGATGACGGCGACGGCAGCCAGCGTCGCTATCTTCGCGGCGTTGCGGATCGCCGGGGCTGGCGGTCTTGCGTATCTTCCGTTCCCGACCGTGTTCACGCCTCGGTTCGCACCGTTGCCGGCGATCGCATGCGTTCTGCTGATCGCGCCGGCGCTCTATCCGTCCACACTTCGAGGTGCGCGATGACCGCGATCGTGCGCGCCGAGCGGCTGGGCTTCACGTATAGCGGCGCGCCGTACCCGGTGCTCAGCGACGCCTCATTCGAAATCGAAGACGGTGAGCTGCTGGTGATGGCCGGCCCATCGGGTGGAGGAAAGTCCACGCTGCTGCGCTGCATGAACGGCCTCATCCCCCACTTTCACGGCGGCGCCTTCCGCGGCAAGATCGAGGTAGCCGGCATCGACACGCGCGAGCGCCAGCCGCGCGACCTGGCGCATCTTGCCGGCATGGTCTTCCAGGACCCGGAGTCGCAAGCGGTCGCGCCGACGGTCGAAGAAGAGATCGTCTTCGGACTGGAGAACCTCGGTGCGCCCCGCGTGCTGATCCGCAAGCGGCTGGAGGAGTCGCTCGACGTCCTCGGCCTCGCGGCGCTCCGCAAGCGCGCCCTGACGACGCTCTCCGGTGGTGAGTTGCAGCGCGTGGCGATCGCCGCCGTGCTGACGATGCAGCCGCGCGTGCTGCTGCTCGATGAGCCAACGTCGCAACTCGACCCCCAGGCCGCCGAAGACGTGTTGCACGCCGCCGTCGCGCTCCGCGCCGACGCCGGGCTCACCATCGTCATCGCGGAGCACCGGCTCGAACGGCTCGTGCAGCACGCCGACCGCATCATGGAAGTCCCCGGCGACGGTACGGTCAGCCTCCACGACGTGCGCTCCGCGATCGCCCGGCTGCCATCGGCGCCGCCCGTCACCGCGATCGGCCGCGCCCTCGGCTGGGCGCCGCTACCGCTGTCGATCGCCGAGGCGCGCCGCTTCGCCAGCCCCCGCCGCCCGGACGGCGGTTCTCCCGTTGTGAACGGTCCGCCGCGTGCAGCCGGCGACGTCGCCGTCTCCGTGCGATCGCTGAACGTCACCCTGGGCGGCCAGCGCGCGTTGCGAAGCCTCTCGCTCGACCTGCGCGACGGTGAGGTCGTGGCGCTCATGGGGCGCAACGGGGCCGGCAAGACCACGCTGCTGCGCGCCATCGCGCGGCTGGTGAAGCCGGCATCCGGAGCCGTCGCGCTCACGCATCTTTCTGCCGACCAGCCGTACCACCACCTCGCCTACGTCGCGCAGAATCCGGGTTCCATGCTCTACCACGACACCGTGCGGCGCGAGATCGCCGACGTCGTCTCCGGCACTGGCCGGGGAGCGCACATGGATGACGCGCTCGACGAATGGCGCCTGCGGGACCTCGCGGACTGCAACCCGCTGGACCTCAGCGTCGGCGAGCGGCAGCGCGTCGCCATCGCGGCGATGCTCGCCGGAGCGCCGCGGGTCATCTTGCTCGACGAGCCTACGCGCGGCATGGATCACGAGAACAAGGAGTTGCTCGTGCGCAACCTGCGCGCGCGCGCCCGCAGCGGCGCCACGATCGTGCTGGCCAGCCACGATGTGGAGCTCGCCGCCCGCTGCGCCACGCGCGTCGTGCTGCTTGCAGAGGGAGAGTTAATCGCCGACGGGCCCGCCGCCGCCGTGCTCTCCGACTCGATCACCTTCAGCACACAGGCGAACAAGCTCTTCGGCGGCAACGTCTTGACGGTCGAGGACGCACTGGCAGCAATGGAGGCGCGGTCGTGATGCGGTTTGCCCGGGTCGTCTGCCTGTCGGCGTGTATGCTCGCGTTCGCCTCCGCCGCATCAGCTCCATCGGGGTCGGTTGCGACGGTGTCCGCGACGCATCCGTGCACGAGCGTTGCCGGTCTTACGGCCGGCGCGCACCACGCCGGGCTCGTCGTCACATACGGCGACCGCCACAGCGATATGTTCTGCATCGAATTCACGGAGGACTCGATCACCGGTCTCGAGCTGCTCCAGCGCTCCGACTTGCTGGTCGTCGCCGCGTCCGGCGGTGCGGTGTGCGGCATCGGCGGGGAAGGGAGCGCCGACCCGAGTAACTGCTTCTCCCAGTGCAGCGGCGGCAGCACATGCCGGTACTGGGCGTACTACCAGGAGAGCGGGGCCGCGTGGACGTACTCGTCGATGGGCGCGCAGTTGAGGATCGTCCACGACGGCGACACCGACGGCTGGGCCTGGGGGCCGGGCGGGCTGACCAGCGGCGCGGTACCGGAGCTGCCGCCGGCCGGCGGACTCTGTCCGTCGCCGACGCCTGAGCCCACCGCCACGCCCAGCATGACGCCGACGCCGGCGCCCTGGCCGACATCGTCGTCGACGCCCGCATCCGCGAGGCCCACCCGGACGCCCATGCCCACGTTGACCACGCCTCCGCGCGCCACCGCCACGATCGAATCTCCGGTCGCGGCCAGCGACACTCCGGCAGCGCCGGTGGCGACGGCGATGTCGGGTGCCACGTCGGACGTCGCCGCCGCGGAGGTCGCGCCACCGGCCACGACCGCCGTCTCAAGCGACCCATCGGTCACGCCAACGCCCCGGCTGGCGCCGTCACCGGCCGCGACGACAAGGACGGGCGTCATCTCGATCGGCGCGGACGAAGGCAGGAAGAACGCTGAGGCGCCTCGCGTCGAGGCCGCGACGCATGGGGCGAGCCGGCGAGGCCTGGTCGCCTTCGCCGCGCTGGCCGCGCTGATGGTGGCGGCGCTTGGTGTTGTGCTCTACAGGAGACGCGCGGTTGATTGAGCCGGCGGCGGCGTTCCCGACATCCGTGCGCGGCACGTTCGGCGGGCGTATCACGTCGATGGTGACGCTGGCCGCCGCGAGCAGCGCCGGTCTGATCGCGTTCTTCTACCCGTTCCTGCTGTCGCGAGCGCCGTCCCCGGACGAAAACAACGCCCACGCCGGTGACGCGCCGCTGATCTTCGGCGTGCTGGCGGTGATGGCCGCTGCCCTCTTCCTTGTCGAACTCTCCTCGGGCGGCATGAACGCCAAGGTGGCGTCCGCGCTCGCGGTGCTCGCCGTCGCCGCCGCCGTGATGCGACTGCCGCCGCTGCCTGCCGGTGCGAGCGGCTTCTACTTTCTGATCATCCTCGGAGGCTATGTCTTCGGACCGCGCTTCGGGTTCCTGCTCGGCGCGGTGGCGCTCTTCGTCTCGTCGTTCGCTGCCGGCGGATTCGGACCGTGGGTGCCGTTCCAGATGTTCGCGTCAGGCTGGCTCGGCCTGGCGAGCGGCTGGCTGGGCGGACTGCGCCCCCATCTCGCGCGGCGGCCGGTTGCCGAACTCGCGGTGCTGCTGGCGTTCGGAGCGCTCGCGGGATTCGCGTACGGCGCGCTGATGAACCTCTGGTTCTGGCCGTACGTCTCGGCAGGCGAAGGCGTCTCGTGGCGGCCGGGGATGGGCGTCCTCCAGACGCTGCGCCATTATTGGGCGTTCTACGTCCTGACGTCCGCGGGATGGGACATCTGGGCCGCCATGGGTAACGTGCTGCTGCTCGCCGCGGCCGGGCGGCCCGTGCTCTCGATCCTGACTCGCTTTCGCGATCGCTTTCACGTGTCATGGGGAGATCCGCCGCCGGCGACGATCACACGATGACACGTCGTGTGGGTTCGCGGTCCGCGGCGTTCGGCACCTCGCCTCGCGGGCAAGCCATTCGAAGTCGTCCATATCGATGTGGATCACGTTGTTAGCTCCCTCCTCGAGGACACTCAGCCGATCGTGATCGGTGCCGAGACGCTCGGCCATCAAGACATAGAGAGCAAGCTCGCGTTTCATCGTCGCCTCTTTCATCGTCGCCTCATTGGGGCTCGGTCGCGCCACGTTTGTGGGCTGCGCGGTTCATCGGCATCTCGCATCGATCTTACACCTGCCGACATGGCTTGGTGCCCGACGCGCAGCCTACGCTCACCGACGATCTCTTCTTGCTCCTCGGCATCTATCACGGTCCTCGGGTCTCCGTTCGCGGCAGGGCCTTCGCGGACGCAACGCAACCGTCACGGCAGCGACTTCTCCGGTTCATCCGCCGTTCATCCGCGCGCAACAGCCTCGCGTGTGTGCGTCGTTAGACTCGCCCGCAAGGAGGTGGCGCACATGAACAAGTTCGAGGTCATCAAGCGTGAAGCAGACGGGCTCGATGTCCTGCGGCGCATCTACGAGCATGCAACGGCGGAGACGCCTGCGTCTGACATCGCGGAAGACGACCTGGTGCGCATGAAATGGTACGGCGTCTTTCACCGGCAGCAATCGCCCGGGCTGTTCATGATGCGATTGCGCACGCCGGGCGGCCGCCTCAGCAGCGCGCAGGCTGAAGCGATCGCTACGTCGGCGCGGGACTTCGGCCGCGGCGGCGTTGACATCACCACACGGCAGAACGTGCAGATTCGGGGGCTGGAGCTCCGCAACGTCCCGGAGGTGTGGCAGCGGCTGGAGCGCACGGGGATGACGAGCCTGCAGTCAGGCATGGACAACGTACGCAACTACGTGGGCTGTCCGCTGGCAGGCCTCGATGCCGACGAGGTCTACGACACGACGCCGCTCCTCGCCGAGATCGGCAGGATGCACCTGGGGAAGCGCGAGTACAGCAACCTGCCGCGCAAGTTCAACGTTTCGCTGGCCGGCTGCCGCGACGACTGCGGGCATGCCGTCGCGCACGACCTGGGATTCGTGCCGGCGACGCGAAACGTCGGCGGCACGCCGACGGTCGGTTTCAACGTGCTCGTGGGGGGCGCGCTCGGCGGCACAAGCCCGCGCCTGGCGCGGCCGCTCGACGTGTTCGTGCCGCCCGCGCAGGTGGCGCCGCTGTTCCTGGCGGTTCTGCGCGTGTTTCGGGACTATGGCCCGCGCGAGCAGCGCACGAAGGCCCGGCTGAAGTGGCTGATCGCGGAGCGCGGCGAGCCGTGGCTGCGGCGGGCCGTCGAGCAGGAGATGCGCTGCAGGTTGCTCCACGAGGGCAAGGACGAACGTGCACGGACCGCAGGCGACCATCTGGGCGTCCACCGACAGCGGCAGCCGGGGCTGTACTACGTGGGCCTGCACGTGCCCGTTGGACGGATCAGCGTCGACCAGATGCTGGAGCTGGCACGGCTTGCGCGGGTCCACGGCGACGGAGACATCCGCCTTACGGTGAGCCAGAACGCGATCATCGCCGGCGTGCCTGAGGAGCGGCTCAATCACCTGCTGCGTCAACCGCTGCTGCAAGAGCTGCGTCCGAACCCGCGGCCGTTCTGGACCAACCTCGTCGCCTGCACCGGCATCGACTACTGCCACTACTCGCTCATCGACACGAAGGACCGGGCCGTCGAGCTGGTGACCGAGTTGGAGCGACGTGGCGTGCAGGTCCCTGACGACACACGCATCCACATCTCGGGCTGCGTGCATGCGTGTGGGAAACACCATGTCGCCGACGTCGGGATTCAAGGCGCGAACGTGCGCATCGACAACGAGGTCGTCGAAGCCGCTGACATCTACACCGGGGGCAGCTTGCAGGGTGAGGGGCGTCTTGCCCAGCGCATGGCCGAAAAGGTCCCGATGACGGAGCTGGCCGACGCGATCTCGGCGCTGTTCGCCGAACGCGTGCCGCAGGAGGTGGCGCTGTGAACCACAACGTGGATGTGAACCCCCAGCGGGGGAACCCGCGCGTCTTGTTCGCGTCGTTCCTGTACTTCGACTCGAGCTTCATGACCTGGGTGCTCCTGGGCGCGCTTGGCAACTTCGTCGCGTCGGACCTCGGGCTGGGCGGCGCAATGAAAGGAGTGGTGGTGGCGCTGCCGGTGCTGACGGGCGCCGCGCTGCGCCCCGTCATGGGGTTGGCGACGGATCGGTTCGGCGGCCGCCGCGTGGGGCTGGCCGGCATGGCGCTCACGCTGGTGCCCCTCGCCATAGCATGGCTGTTCGCCGACCATCTGCCGGTGTTGCTGTGCGCTGGTGTCATGCTGGGCGTCGCCGGCGGGAGCTTCGCGGTCGCGATCCCGCTGGCCAGCCGCTGGTACCCGCCCGAGAGGCAGGGACTTGTCCTCGGCATCGCCGGCGCCGGTAACAGCGGCACCGTCCTGGCTTCGCTGCTTGCGCCGCGGTTCGCCGAGATGTGGGGCTGGCAGAACGTCTTCGGGCTGGCGATGCTCCCGATCTTGCTCGCGATGGCTGTCTTCGCAGCGTGGGCCAAGGACGCGCCCGTGAGGCCGCCCCGGCGCACCGTCGCCGACTACAGCCGGATCGCACGCCAGCCGCGCACGCTCGAGCTGTGCGGCTACTACGCTGTTACGTTCGGCGGGTTCGTCGGATTCGCGAGCTATCTGGCGATCCTGCTGCACGACGCGCAGGGGCTGGACAAGGTGAGTGCCGGCGACCTGACGGCGGCGGGTGTCCTCGCAGGCAGCCTCGCGCGTCCGATCGGCGGACTGCTGGCCGACCGTTTCGATGGCACGCGCGTGCTGGCCGTGGTCTTCGCCGGGGTCGCCGTGCTGATGTTCGCCGCGAGCCGCGCGCCGGCCGCGACATCGAGCATCGCTGTACTCATTGCGGCCATGATGCTGCTGGGTGCAGGCAACGGGGCAGTGTTCCATCTCGTGCCGCGGCGCTTCCCGCGCGATGTCGGCATCGTCACCGGTCTGGCCGGCGCATCCGGCGGGCTGCTCGGGTTCCTACTACCCTTTGCGTTGGGGATGACACACCAGGCGACAGGGTCGTACTCCCTTGGATTCGTGCTGCTCGCCGGGACCGCCGCGCTCGGGCTGGCCATGGCCGTCGCGCGAGGAAGCATTGGGCGGTCCGGCGAAGCGGCGCCCGTTGTCCACCACACCCCGCCTGCCCTCGCGCACATGCCGGAAACACTGGAGACGACGACCGTATGACTACGAGAGACTGCATCCGTCCGCCGAAGTTCGCCGACAAGTTCGCTGCCCTCGACTTCGAGGCCGAGCCGTTGCCAGTCATCTCCATGTTTCCAGAGCCGGAGCCGTGCGCACTCGAAGATATCTCGATCTTGATCCGCGGCGAGGACCTGAAGCCGCATACGCTTGGCTGGTGCGATCTGGCGTCGTTGCCCGAACGCGAACTCGAAGCGCCCTTGATTTGCCAGATCTTCAACTGGTACGAGGTCGCGCGTTGGCGGGGTGTGCGCCTCCGCGACTTCCTCGACGCGCACGGGCTTGAGGCGCACCCGGAGGGCTTCTACGCATTCCACTCGCGCGACGGGCAGTATTTCGAAGTCCTTACGCGCGACGAGGCGCGCGACCCGCGCACGATGCTGGCCTTCGGGCTCAACGGCGGGCCCGTGCCGCAGGAATATGGCGGCCCCGTGCGCCTCGTCGTGCCGTTCCTGCAGGGGTACAAGAGCGTAAAATGGGTGGCGAGCATCCAGTCGTTTCGCCACGACCCGGCCGGTATCAAGCGCCTTCTTGGACAGAGCAAGAGCGGAGCGCTTGGGCAGGCGTGGGTAGAGCGGTTCGCGATCGAGCCAGCGGCTCGGTCGACGCGGCCGGCAGGCATGGCAGCCGCCGGCGTTCTGCGTTTGATCACGTGACGGCAGTGGTCATCGCCGTGAGCCTCCCCGACTTTTCCGGACACCTGGACTGTGGCGAGCGAGTCGCCGGAGGGAACTTCACGTAGCGGGCCTTTTCGGGCTGGTGAAACTCGCACGCACCGACCGGGCGCCATCGCTTCAGCCCCTCATCGACGTGCCTCAGGAATTCATCCTCTGTAGTCATGAGATTAGCACCGGGTTAGCAAGCGGCCTGTCTGGCCCGCAGAAGAAGCCCTCTGTGGAGCCCCTTTCAGATCCTGTGTAGTGGCGCGCCCGGAGGGATTCGAACCCCCGACCCTCGGTTCCGAAGACCGATGCTCTATCCGCTGAGCTACGGGCGCACAGGCCGGCGAGATTCTAGCACAGCCGCATCCCGCGGCCGGGGCGCCAGGCGCCCTACTGCGCCGCCTTCTGCGTCTTCACCTGCACGTCGATCCGCGTGTACGTTTCGTCGCCCGCAAACGTGCTCGTCGTCACCTGCCCGCCGACGGTCTTCGCCGCGTCAGTGAAGGTCACCGCCTGCGCGTTCTTGAGCGTCGATTGAGACGTGTCACCGTCCGCGACCGTAAGGCTCGCCTTGTTCAGCAGATCCTTGTAGAAGCTCACGACCGTGGCCGCGTCGTCCTTGGTGATGAACGACACCTGGTACGTCGTCGCGCCCGACTGCTTCTGGAAACCCGTCTCGATGATCGTCGAGCCCGCGTACTGCGGCAGCGTGTCGCTAGGGTAGCCGCTGGGCAGCGCCTTGCCGCTGGGCGGCGCGAACGCCGGCTGCGTGATCGCCGACGCGCCCCCCGTCACCTGCACACTGTAGATGATCGTCGTCAGTGCGTCGTGCTTCGATTCGCCCGCCAGCACCAGCCCCGCGATGTTCGCATCGTCGATCTTGCTGAACTGGTGGACCGTCGAGTCCAGCCCGTCGTGCGTCAGGTCGATCTGCCACGGGTCCGCCGCCAACTGCTTGTCGAAGTACGCCGCCACCGTCGCGCGCTTGTCCGGCGTGTCGTATACCGCGAGATACGCCACGTCGTTGCCGTTGATCTGCAGGATCGACGACACGAGCCGCCCGCCCGGATACGTCGGCATACCCTTCGGATAGCCCGGCGGCAGCTGACCCTCGTACCGCGTCACGTTGGAGCCCTGGCTGAACGCCGCGATGATGCTGCTCACGTCCGCATTCGTGCGCGTCGCGCCGCCGCCGCCACCGCCGCCGACCAGCAACCACACCACCACCCCGACGATTACCGCCGGCACGACCGCCGCCAGCACCGCCGCGACCGGCGGCACGCCGCGCGACCCGCGGGCCGGCGCGTCATCGCCCGGCGCCGCGTCGCCGGCAGGTTGCTCCGCGGCGTCGTCCGGCGCTGCCTCGTTCGGGGTCTCGTCTTCGGACACGCGGGGCTCCTTCGGGTAGAGGGGAAATTGGGGTGGACGGAGGGATTTGAACCCTCGATCTCCAGGGCCACAACCTGGCGCCTTAACCGCTAGGCCACGCCCACCACGCAGGCCGCAACGGCGAGAAAAAAGCTCTGGGCAACAGCCGCAGAGCGCTCGTCACGCCATCCGGAACCTGCGGAAGTCTAGCAATCGGCGCGAAAGGCGGTCAAGGAGCACGCCTCGGAGCGCGCCCTACCGGCCCGTCGAGCCGTGGCCGCCGTCGCCGCGCACCGTGGCGCTCAGCTCGGCCGCCAGCACCACCCGCACCGGCGCAAGCTGCGCCACCACCATCTGCGCGATGCGGTCGCCGTCGCGCACCTCGTACGCGTCGAGGCCGCCGAAGGTCCACATCGTCACGAGCAGCTCCCCCCGGTAGTCGGCGTCGACCGTGCCCAGCGCCACGCCAACGCCTTTCGCCGAGAGCCCGGAGCGCGGCCGGACCTGCACGTCGTAGCCGGCCGGGAACTCGATCGCAATACCCGTGCCTACCCGCTGCGGCGCCGGCGTCAGCGTCAGCGGCGCGTCGAGGCAGGCGTACAGGTCGAACCCCGTCGCCGTCTCCGTCGCGCGCTCGGGTACGCGGGCGCCCGGGCGCAGTTGCAGGACGCGTAGTTCGATCATCTGCATGCCGGCCAGCGTAGCAGCCCACCGCCAACAGCCAAGCTCCGCCCCGTTGACTCGGCTGCGCGCGTCAATGAGAATACGCTCGAGGGACAGGGACGCACCGCGCCGGAGGGCTCGCACGTTGAAATTCCGCGTCGCCGGAGCGTTCGCAACGGCCGTGATCGTCACCGCCGGCATCGCCCTCGCCATCGCGCTCCCGTCACGCGCCAACGCCGGCTCGCCCACGCCCACGCCTACGCGCACAGCGTCCGCCACGCCGAAAGCGCCGCCGCCCACGCCGACCCCCGCGCCGAGGCTCGCGCCTGCGCAAGGCCCCGGCATCATGCTGACCGACTGCGCCGGCGCCACGGCGGACTCCGCGCGGGCCATCGTCCTCTGGACGCCCTCCCGCGCAGGCACCCAGTGGCTCGACCTCAGCATCTTCAACAACGGCTTCGCGCCCGGCACCTTCATCAGCGCCGGCGCGTTCGACGCCGCGCGCTGGGGCTACATCTGGAACGGCCTGCGCGAGGGCGAGACGCACTTCGCGCGCGTCAACACGCTGACCTCCGCCGGCTGGCTGACGAGCCAGACGCTCGCGTTCTACACGCCCGTCTGTGACGGCCACACCGACGGCCCGCCGCCCGCACCGGACATGCTGCAACTGCGCAATGCACTGGCGGGCGCGGTGCAGTACTGGGACATCGACGCCGCCATCGCGATCACGGATCTCCGGAGCGGCGAGACGATCGACGTCAACGGTGCTTCCGTCCGCCTGCCCGGATGCACCATCAACCTCTTCGCGTTGATGCGCGTCGTCGCGGACCTGCAGGACGGCAAATACCCGGAGTCCGACGTCGGCGACACCATCGCCCAGACGATCAACCGCTCCGACCCCATCCTCGCGCGGCGCTTGATGAAGGACGGCGTCGGCAGCGGCGACGTGACGCTCGGCATGACGCGCGTGAATACGTGGATGCAGGCCCTCGGCATGACTTCGACATTCATGGACCATCCGCCCGCATACCCCGAAGAATCGCTGAGCGGCGACCCCGACACCGACAACCGCATCACCGCGCTCGACGTCAACCGCGGCCTTCGCGCGCTCTGGGACGGCCGCGCGCTGTCGCCGCCGTGGCGCGACTACCTGCTCCAGAAGATGACGCTGGTGAAGCCCGGCCTCAACTACCTGATCCCCGTCGGGACCAGCGGCGGCGTCACCGTCTCGCACAAGAACGGCTTCCTCTGGGCCGAGGGCTGGTCCGACAACGACATCGGCATCGTCTGGTACGAGCGCGGAGGCCAGCGCTTCGGCTACGCCATCTCGTACTACTCGCAGCACTTCACCGGCAAGTACGACGGCATACCCCTCGGCCAGCGCGTCTCCACGCTCGCGTTCCAGTGGTTCGTCGCCCGATACGGCTACCCCTAGCTACGTGCCTGGCAGCGCTCCTGCACCCCTGGCGCTCCGATCTCCGCGGCGCGGGCATTGAAGCCGATGCGCCCGTCGCGAAGCGTGTGGCACAGCCGTCCCCGGCTGTGCGTCCGGCGAAGCCGGAACCGGCCCGGCACGCCGTCTCACACCCGTAGCCGCTACGCCCGCCTCCGCCGCCGAAGCAGCCCCGCCGCCACCAACGCCGTCCCGCCCGCGATCGCCAGCGCGGCGCTCGGCCACCGCGCGCCTGCATCGCGCGTCCCGCCACCGCCCGCGCGGGGGAGCAACGCGCCGGCGACCGCGCCGCCCGACGGCGCCGTGGGGGTAACCTCCACGGCGCCGCCCGGTGCGGGCGGCGCGGGCGTCGGATCTGCCGCCGTGGGCGCCGGCGTGAGCGTGGCGGCCGGTGCGGTCGCCTCGGCCGTCCGCGTCTCGGTCGGCGTGCGCGTGCGCGTCGGCGTCGCCGCCACAGTCGTCGCCGTCGCGGGTGGCGTGTCCGTCGGCGTCGCGGCCGCCTCCACGACGACCGTGCCGATCATGCCGCTGCCCGGCGCGCCGTGTATCTCGCAGTGATAGTGATAGGTGCCCGGCGTGCTGAACGTAAACTGGTACGTCTGCCCGGTCGTCAGGAACGACCCAGGCGACGAGAACGCGCCGTCGTCCGATGTCACGGTGTGCGGCGCAGCCCCGGTGACCGTCCACGTCACCGTATCGCCCGCCGTGATGGTGACGGACGCGGGCGAGAACGCGAGCGCGGCCGTCGCATCGACGCCCGCGTTCGCCGCGTGCGCCGCGCCGCCCCAACCCGCCATTGACACATTTGCCACAGCGGCCGCCAGCAGCGCCGCGCCCAGCGCGGCAATGTACTTCGTCCGGAGCATGCGACCTCCTCTCGTCGTGCCCTGCATAGGTGCGGTTACAGAGGTGCTACGAACGGCCGCGCCGCGCGGATTGCCGCCCCGAGCGAGACGCCGATACAATTCCGCGGCGGAGTAGCGGCTGGAGGCGGACGTGCGTGTACGAAAAGCGGTGGTGTTGGCGGCCGGCTACGGAACGCGGCTGCTCCCGGCCACCAAGGCGCAGCCGAAGGAATCGCTCCATCTCGTCGACAAGCCGATCATCCAGTACACCGTCGAAGAGGCCGCCGCCGCCGGTCTGACCCAGGTGATCATCGTCACCGCCGCCAGCAAGCGCGCCGTCGAGGACCACTTCGACCGCTCGCTCGAACTCGAGATGACGCTCCGCGACAAGGGCGACCTCACCCGCCTCGCCGAGATCCAGCGCATCTCCGAGCTCGCCGACATCGTCTACATCCGCCAGAAGGAGCAGAAGGGCGTCGGCCACGCTGTCCTCCAGGCCCGCGACGTCGTCGGTAACGAGCCCTTCGCGCTGCTCTTCCCCGACGACGTGCTCGTCGCCGACGTGCCCGTCACGAAGCAGATGGTGGACGTGTTCGAGGCGCGCGGCGGCTCGGTCATCGCCGTGCAGGAGGTGCCCGATTCCGAGGTCGAGAGCTACGGCATCGTCGGCGGCACCGACGTCGGCGGCCGCGTCATGCGGGTGAACGCGCTGGTCGAGAAGCCCCGGCTCGAAGACGCCCCCTCGCGGCTCGGCATCGTCGGCCGCTACGTGCTCACGCCGGAGATCTTCGACATCCTCGCCCGGACGCCGCCCGGCAAGGGTCGCGAAGTGCAGCTCACCGACGGCCTCGCGACGCTCATGGAGACGCAGCCCGTGTTCGCGTACCAGTTCGAAGGACGCCGCTACGACACCGGCCGCCCCCTCGGCCTCCTCACCGCGGCCATCGAGATCGGCCTCAAGCGCGACGACATCGGACCCGGCCTGCGCCAGTTCTTGCGCACGCTGTCGCTCGAAGACTAGATGCCCGGCTCAAGGGTCATCGGGCGCATCCTCTCCCTCGGGTTTCCGCTTCCGGGCCCGCTGGTCGACAACTACACGTTCCTCAGCGCCCCTTCGTTCTTCGACTACGACGCTATCGTCGTCGATCTCCCGGCCCTCTCGCTGCTGATCGACGGAGTGCTCGACGGCTCCGTCGAGGCCGCGACCTTCGGCGGCGCGCCCGTGCGCGCCAGCACGCCCGCGCACGGCGACGAGTCGCTCGCGGCAGCGCTGCTGCGCCGCCGCGACGAGACCGCGATGCTGCTGGACCACGGCGGCGCGATCGTCTGCTTCGTCGCCCCACCCGCCACGCACGCCGTGCCCGGCGCCGGCGAGATCGACGACGCCTTCTGGCTGCCCGACGCCGCGGCGAGCGCCTGCCGCGCCCCAGCGCTCGCCGCCGCCGCCGGCACGAAGGTGCGCGCCAGCGACGGCCAGCACCCGCTGGCGTCGTTCATCTCTTCGCAGGCCGCGAACATCGCCTACCGCGCCCGGTTTGACGTCGCGCACATCAACGGCGCCCGCGTCTTCGCTCGCAGCGAAGGCGGTGCCGCCGTCGGCATCGAGCTGCCCGTCGAGCGCGGCCACGTCGCCCTGCTGCCCGCACTGAGCGGCACTCCCGCTGGCGACGCGCGTTATGTCATGTCCGACGCTCTCCAGGCCGGTATCCGCCGCATGCTCGGCGCCATGGCCGAGGGCCGCGAGCCCGCCTGGCTCTCCAGCTTCGCCATACCCGGCCTCGACGACCGCACCGCCGCGCTCGATGCCGCCCGCGCCGCGCGCGACGAAGCGCAAGGCGCGCTCGACGCCGCATCGCAGGCGCATGACGAGTTGGCCCGCTATCGGCGCCTGCTCTGGCAGGAAGGATCCCTCGGCCTTCACGGCGTCGTCATCGACGCGCTGCGGCTCCTCGGCTTCGACGTCTACGCCAACGACCCCAACGCCATCGAGGTGCGCGACGGCGATCGCTCCGCCCTGGTCGAGATCGAGGCGTCTGAGTACCCGATCGGCATCGCGCCGCACGAGCGCCTGCGCGACCGTACCGAGGACGCGCTCCAGCGGCGCGCGGCCGCCCCTCGCGGCGTCATCTTCGTCAACGGCCGCCGTCTGCTGGCGCCCGCCGGCCGCGAGGACGAGGTCGGCCCGGCCCTGCGCCTCGCCGCCGAGACGATGCGGTACTGCGTCGCCCCCACGTCTACACTCTTCGCCGCCGTCGCCGCCACCCTCGCCGGCGACGCGGACGCCGCCCCGGCCTACCGCCGCCGCATCCTGACAACCGACGGCGTGCTGGCGGACCCGGACTAAGCCCCGCCCGGCCGCCGGTCCCAACGGCCCGGGCCGGATCGCCGGTGACACACAACTCCGCGCGCCGTAAGATGGACAGAGGCCCCGGCGCGACGGCCGCGGCATGAAAGGGAGAGATGCACATGCGCAAGGTAGCAGTGGTCGGCGCGGGCATGACGCGCTTCGGCAAGTACTTGGACCGCACCCTCAAGGACCTCGGCCGCGATGCCGTCGAAGCCGCCATGAAGCAGGCCGGCGTCGACAAGCCGCAGATCGAGGCCGCGATGGTCGGCAACGCCACCGCCGGCCTCATCACCGGCCAGGAGATGATCAAGGCGCAGGTCATCCTGCGCGAGATGGGCTTCGGCGACATCCCGATGATCAACACCGAGAACGCCTGCGCCAGCTCCTCCACCGCCTTCCACCTCGCGTGGCTGTACGTCGCCTCCGGCATGTACGACTGCGTGCTCGCGCTCGGCGTCGAGAAGCTCTACCACGAGGACAAGCGCCGCTCGTTCCAGGCCATCGGCTCCGCCGTCGACATGACGGCGATCGAGGAGCTCAAGAAGGCGACGGCCGCGCGCGCCCGCACCGCCGGCGAGACCGGCGACAGCGGCGAGGGCGCCGGTGAGAAGCGCTCGATGTTCATGGACTTCTACGCTGCCGGCGCGCGCGAGCACATGAAGAAGTACGGCACGACGGCCATGCAGTTCGCGAAGATCGCCGTGAAGAGCCACTACAACGCTTCGCTCAACCCCTACGCGCAGTACCGCGAGACCTACACCGTCGAGGACGTCCTCAACTCGCCCATGGTCGCCGAGCCGCTCACCCGCCTGATGTGCTCGCCGATCGGCGACGGTGCGGCCGCGCTCATCCTCTGCTCCGAGGAGAAGGCGCGCCAGCTCACCACGAAGCCCGTCTGGGTCACGGCGTCCATCCTCGGCTCCGGCAAGGACCGCGCCCCCGGCGAGCCCGGCGTCACCACCCGCATGGCGCGCAAGGCGTACGAGAAAGCCGGCGTCGGCCCCGACGACATCGACGTCATCGAGCTGCACGACGCGTCCGCGCCGGCGGAGCTGATGGAGTACGAGGAGCTGGGACTTTGCAAGCTCGGCGAGGGCGGCCGCCTCATCGAGGACGGCGTCACGGCGCTGACCGGCAAGATCCCGGTCAACCCCAGCGGCGGCCTCCTGTCGAAGGGCCACCCGATCGGCGCCACTGGCTGCGCGCAGCTCACCGAGATCTTCTGGCAGCTCCGCGGCGAGTGCGGCGACCGCCAGGTCAAGGGCGGCAACGCCAGGATCGGCATGACCCAGAACGGCGGCGGCATGATGCGCGGCGAAGCCGCGGCGATGGCGATCCACATCCTCGAACGCTAAACCGTCGCCTCCACGATCGATCAAGAAAGCCCGCGCGACGCGCGGGCTTTCTCGTTACACGACAACTGGCGCCGTTCCCTTTGCTGTTTGCTCTTTGCTGTGCGCCCCGCCCTACCGCAGCCAGGCCTTCGCCCACTCGCCGATCTTCTCGCTCGCCTGGCCGATGATCGGCGTGCCGTGACCCGGCAGCGCGACGTCGAAGTCCAACTCGGCCAGCGCGAACACGCTGCGGCGCGCGGCCTCCATGTCGTGCGTCGACATCGACATCGGCAGGTGCAGCCCCAGCACGTTCATCAGCGCGTCGCCCGTGAACAGCACGCGCTGCTCCTTCGCGTAGAGCGAGATGTGCCCCGGCGTGTGGCCCGGTGTGTGTATGACGAGCAGCCCACCCGCGAACGGCAGCACGTCGCCGTCGCTCAGCGCGCGGTCCACCTTCAGCCCGTACGGCTCCGGTCCGAAACGGTCCAGGAAGCCCCACGGCGGCGGCGACGCCATCCACGGCGTCCTCCCCTCGACGTACGGCACGTCCGCCGCGTGGACGCAGAGCTGCGCGCCGCTGCGCTCGCGCAGGGCGCCCGCGTTGCCCGTGTGGTCGTAGTGGTAGTGCGTGGCCACGATCGCCCGCAGATCGTCCGCCCGGTGCCCCGTCTCATCGATCGCGCGCAGGATGCCCGCCGCCGCGTCCGTCGTGCTCGTATCGACCAGCGCGATGCCGCCCTCCCCTTCGACGAGGTAGCTGCGCCCCATCTTCAGGCCCGCGATCGCGAACACGCCCGGCGCGACCGGCCTCATGGCGCCTCCGGCGAGCTGAGCGCCGTCAGATCGAGGCGGTGCGGCTTGCCCGTCAGGTCGACCGCGTCGAAGCGCCCCGCCTTCAGCTCCTCGATCAGGTCCTCGACGCTGTGTACGTCGCGCTCGAAGTTCGTCGCCACGCGGCCGATGTCGCTGCGCGAGTGAGAGTCCGTGCCGGCCGTGCCCGGCATCTTCATGAACTCGCACAGCGCGGCCGAGAACTGGTTCTCCTTCACCGTGCCGCGGCCGTTCAGCTTCTCCAGCGCCTGGCAGTAGCCGTACGCCGGGTTCTTCGACGCGCGCATCAGCGCCTCGTGGTAGTCGCGCTCGTTCTCCATGTACCAGGGCATCTGGCGGCGGTACGGGTGCGCCGCCACCATCGCGCCGTTCGCCTCGCGCACGTGGCGCGCCAGCTCGCCCGAGCGGTGCATCCCGTACACGTACTTGTCGATGCCGTAGACCAGGATATGGCCGTCGTCGGTGTTGATCTCGATGGCCGGCAGCACCAGGTAGTCGTGGCGCTTGCCCAGCGCGATCACCTCCGCCGGATCCCACAGGTAGTCGTGCTCGCTGAGGCAGATCCCGTCCAGCCCCGCCTGCTTCGACCGCTCCACCAGGTCATCCGGAGAGAGGTACGAGTCCCAGGAGAGCGGGCGCGTATGCGTATGGAGGTCGATCAGCAAGCGGCGGCATCCTCAGATTCGGGGCAGGTTCGCGTCAGTATAGCGAAGCCCCCGCCACACGCTATCGCTGTGGGGTGTAGAGAGATAACGCCGTCCGAAACGCCCCCCGATCGTAACAAGGTCCCGCATGCCGCGTTCGCCGCGCTCAGAAGGAAGTCCACGAACACGAACGCCCCCAACGGGACGTGTCCCCTCAATCAAGCAGTGGCACGGAAGCTCCAGGAACTTAGCATGGCCGGTACCGCGATCAACTGGCTATGGCGCGCATCATCGCGTTCAGCGGCCATCGCGCCCCCTCACCTCCGCCGCGCCAGCACCTCGCGGTACAGCGCCTCCGTCTGTCGCGCGCACTCCCGCCACGTGAAGCGGCGCAGCGCTCGCGCGTAGCCCACCTGGCCCATCGCGCGGCAGCGCGCCGGCTGCCCCACAAGCCCCGCGATCGCCGCCGCGAGCGCCGCCGCGTCCGCCCACTTAGCTCAGCGGCGCCGTCAGCAGCGGCATCAGCCGCTCGTCCATCTTCCTCGCGCGGTCCATCAGCTCCGCCGTCGAGTCCTCCGACGTCATCCGCAGCACCGACACCGATACGAGCACCCGGCCCCGCCGGAACTGAACCACCGAGAACGAGCCGCGAATGCCCGACAGGCTGAAGCGCTCACGCACCCCGGCCACCTGGTCGCCGAGGCCCGTCACCACCAGGTCGTCGACCCCCTCGATGGTCAGCCCAAAGCAGCCCTCGAACACCCGCGTGTCGTCGCGCGCCGTGGCCTGGGAGTACGTCAGCATGTTCGCGGCGCCGTCCGGCGTCCCGTAGACGTCGATGTCGCTCTCGACGCTGCCGGCGTTCGTGCCGTCCGACTCTACGGAGCCGAACGAACGAGTGAAGCCACGTGTCCAGCCGTACTTGCTCAACGCAGCCGCTTCCTTCGATGGCTGGCAGGAGCTGTTCGCTCGCGACGTCAGCGTCGCTGTTCCGGATCCGTCCTCAGGCTGGTACCCTTCGTAGCGCGCGCCCCATTCGCCGAGCGCCAGCGGGATCAGCGCCATCTCTTCGTCCGTCAGGTCGCGGTGCGTCACCGCCGCCGTCGGCGCCGTCGTCGGTGCCGGGCGCGCCGGGGCCGCCTTGCCACCGCAGGCCCCCGCCACCGCGAGGCAAACAGTCATGACCAGCAGCGCTCGTCTCACGTAGCACCTCCGCAATCAGCCCGCCCGCCGGGACGGCAGGCGCCCACGGGAGGGCGCGCCCTCCCGTAAGGGTTGTCGGCAGGTCGCGATTGCTTCTGTAGCGAAGGAGTAAGCCCCGGACTACACGATCCAGTCGTCCTGAATCTGGCTACGCCTCCGTACC
>JBGQBE010000026.1:0-42137 GCA_041494685.1 Dehalococcoidia bacterium
GGTCAACGGCATCGGCGCGGCGTCCTACTCCTACGACACCATCGGCAACATGACGGCGAAGACGGAGTCGCTCGTCGGGATGCTGAACCCGACGAACATGACGCTGACGTATCCGGCGTCCGGCAGCGCCTCCGTGCGCCCCCACGCCGTCACGTCGACGGCCGGCACGCCGGCGCTCACGCTGACGTACGACGCCGCGGGTAACCTCGCCAGCACGTCGGCGTCGAGCTCGACGTATACCTTCGACGCCGAGAACCGGCTGAAGACGCGGACCGTCTCAGGCGGCACGGTCTCCTACACCTACGACGCGAACGGCACGCTCGTGAAGCGGACGAACGCCGACAACACGTGGACCGTGTACGTCGGCGGGGTGTTCGAGAAGAACAGCGACGGCAACACCGTCAAGTACTACGGCGCCTCGGGCAAGGTCGTGGCGATGCGCAAGACGCCGTCCGGCGGCGCGCCGTCGCTGTACTACCTGCTCGGCGACCACCTGGGCAGCACGTCCGTCATCACCGATGCCAGTGGCGCCGTTGTGGCGAGCGAGAAGTACTGGCCGTACGGTGCCACACGCTCCGGCGCGATCACGCAGACGGACAAGCTCTATACGGGCCAGCAGGCGGAGCCGGGCGACAGCGCGCTCGGGCTCTCCAACTACAAGGCGCGGTTCTACAGCTCGGTCACGGGGAGGTTTGTGAGTGCGGATTCGGTGACGGTCGATGGACTGAACCGCTACGCCTATGTCCGGAACAATCCCGTGAATCACACGGATCCGACCGGACGTTGTTTTAGAGGCCCTGATGGTACTGAGCTACCGTGCGATCCAGGCGCTGTCAACACGTGGCTGGCATGTGCTCTCGGGGCGTGCGCTAACAGGCCTGACCTGGAACTCATGGCACAGGTCGGCATCGGACAGGCGCTGTTCTGGGCAAACGCCTATGATCTGTCGCGGCGGTACAGTGGCGGGGGTGTCGTATATACGGCAGGACTCTTAGTGACCATCGGCAAGTACGCCACGATCAACAACTTCAACCTGATCCCCGCGTCTGGGTTTACCACTCTCGGCGTGATGCTGGGTATGGGGGGCCTGAAATATGGACCGTTCGTCAGGGCGTCGCTGAGCGATCTGCTGTTCGGCACGCGCGACGTGTCCCAACTCAGCGCGGGTGAGATCGCCGGAGGAACTTTGTGGTGGGAGGTGATGGGGTCCACCATGGACATCCTGGGTGGCCTTGGCCATAACCAAGCACGGAACTCCGTCGACGTCATGCAGGAGTTCGACGACAGAACCCTCGACGTCGCCTCTCAGTTGGATCCAGTCGACATTGCCCATGCCTTCCAATGGTCTGAGGACCAGTGGACATTGCTACACTGGAAGTTCGGCATCCCGATTCCGCCGCCACCTGAGGATCCTAGCCAGGGCGAGTGTGACGTCCAATGCATTGTAGACTGGATCAACAGCTGGCACGGATGACTTCCAGGGGAATAGCTGCCATGACTACACGACCCGCACGTTGCATCTTGTTCGCCTTCGCGGCGCTCACGCTAAGCTTCTTTGCGTGCGGGCAGCCAGCGGATAGCCGGCCGAACATCGGAAGCGCCTCGCCGTCAGCTCTCGCGGGGGCGTCTCCCATCCACACGCCATCCGCGACCCCGCAAAGCGTCGCGAGTCTCCTCCCCGCATCAGAGACTCCGTTCGCCGTCAAGTTCAAATGGTCGCGAGGTGTCCCGGGCGGAGGGGCAGCGTTGTTCGAATGGCGCCAGAACAAGGGAGTGCGACGCTGGGATTCGGCGACCAGCGACAGGCAAGGTGACTTCACGATTCAGCGGGATCTCAGCACTGATCTTCCGCTAGGCGCGGCAACCTCAGTTGGGTGCATCTGGTTTCGAAAACCGGATGAGACGGATCCACGCGTCAATTGCGACCGAGACTCCGTTGGGGGTACCTCAGACCCGCTCCTCGGGGATCTCGTCCCCGCGATACAACACGGCGTGATCACCCGTGAAATTGGCGGTCGGGAGATCGCAGGTCACCAGGCATCCTGTTACGAGTTCGAGGCCCGTTCAAAAGGCGTCATCTGCGTAGACAACGCCGGCACGCCCCTGTATTTCACGAGCGAGAAATATGGAAGCCAACCCGGCCAAACGATCGAGGCGACAGACGTATCAACAGCTGTGCCGGACTTGGACTTGCCGGCAGATCTGCCGTACCAAACCGAGATACGAGATTCTCCAGAAATGTCGGCGATCCATCTTCAATTGCCGTGGTGACGCAGTCTGGTTCTTCTCGGCGGCCTTGACGGCCCGTCGGACTCCAGTCCGGCAGCTCTTCCGTGCGCCCGCACGCCGTCACGTCGACGGCCGGCACGCCGGCGCTCGCGCTGACGTACGACGCGGACGGCAACCTGGCGACGCAGGGCAGCTCGGCGTACACCTACGACGCCGAGAACCGGCTGAAGACGCGGACCGTCTCAGGCGGCACAGTGACGTACACCTACGACGCGAACGGCACGATGGTGAAGCGCACGAACGCGGACGGCACGTGGACGGTGTACGTCGGCGGCGTGTACGAGAAGAACAGCGACGGCAGCACGGTCAAGTACTACGCGGCGCTGGGCAAAGCGGTCGCAATGCGGCGCACGCCCGCCGCGGGAGCGTCGACCCTGTATTACACCCTCAGCGACCACCTCGGCAGCACCTCGGTGATCACCGACACGAGCGGCGCCGTCGTGGCCAGTCAGAAGTACTGGCCGTACGGCGCGACACGCACCGCCTCTGGCACGCTGCCCACCGACAAGCAGTACACCGGCCAGCAGGTCGAGCCCGGCGACAGCGCGCTCGGGCTGTACAACTACAAGGCGCGCTTCTACAGCACCACGCTGGGGCGGTTTGTCAGTGCGGATTCGGTGACGAAGGATGGGCTCAACCGTTATACGTATGTGCGAAACAACCCGGTGCGACATTCCGATCCGTCCGGGCAATGCATCCTCGGGCAGCAATGCACAATCGGCGACGTGAGTAGGTTCATACGTTGCGCGTCAGGGGGTGACTGCAAGGTTCCAACAGGTGTGAACGAAGAAGATGTTCGGCGATTGGCGGGCTGGGCCCTCGGCCAGGACGAGTTCTGGGGCAATGTGTTCCAGTTAAACGCGACGTGCGGATGCGGACAGGTGTTCATTGTGCAGGTCATGGCCACGATCGGCCGAAACGCACAGCCGGGGACGCTCGACCTCATCTCAGACTTTGGGTACCAGACCTTATCTCATCTTCTTGGTATGGACCGCACGGCTAGCGAATTCCTCAAGAAGTCTCTCAGCGATCTACTTTTCGGCACATCGGAGGTCAGTACCATGGCCGCCAGCGCGATTGTCGGAGCGAGTCCGTGGTGGGAAGAAATCGGTACGATGATGCAAATGATCGAGGGTGGCTATACTATCGCGGACTCACCTTGGGAAGACGACGTATTTTGGGCGCTTGTCAACAAGACAATCGAATGGGGGACCGCCCTACAAGTCGACGGGGCTGACCTTCAACATCGAGAGTGGTCGCCGTTTCAGTGGGAGATCATCAAGGGCAAGTTAGGCGTCAATCCTCCCGAGGATTTCGATCCCTCTGGGTGCGTCACCGACCCCGAATGCATAGGGAAGTGGGCCAGGCTTGGGTCCGAGATTCCCCCGGAGTATCCTCAACCGTGATGGCCGTGACTCGGTGCGTCAATCGGAATGTCTTGCTTGCCACAGTGCTCGCACTGGCCAGCGTGGTGGCCGCCTGCGGGTCGCCAACAGCCAGCACGAGTACCGCTACGCCACGCGCGCAAGCGACACCGGCGCTAATGTCGCCACCTCGGACTGGATCCGTCAGCGGTCTGATCGCTTCGCCAAGGGCTACCTTTGATGTCAGATTCAGCTGGACGGACGGCGCGCCCTCGGGCGGACCGATCGATTATGAATGGCGGCAGCGGGACGGTATACGGCGACGCGACGTCCGAAACGGCGATTCAGAAGGCGCGTTCTCGATTGAGCGCGACTTTGCTGACCCGCCCAATGACCACGAGGGCCGCGCGAATCTGAACTGCGAATGGTTACACAAGCAAGGGGACGCCGTCGCGGGCGTCAGTTGTCGGTCGGGTACTCCAGGTAGCGGCATTTCGGGAAGCATCGAGAACGCTCTCGGCACGGCCATCGATTTCGGGCAACTGACACGGCCACTCGCCGGCCGTGAAATAGCAGGCCGCTCTTCATGGTGCTATGAGTTCAGCGCCCTTTCCACCGGCGAAATCTGCGTCGACGCGTCGAGCATCCCCCTCTATTTCAGCGGGCAGTTCCGCCCAACCACCAAGAAGGTCACGATCGAGGCGATATCAGTCTCGCTTGACGTATCCGAACTTGACGTCACTCCGGACTTCCCGACCGCAGCGAGCTACAAGGGTTTCGCGGACGTTCCGATTTCCGATCTCCATTTGCCCAATTAGCGGCACCAACGCCCGATTCGAGGAGATCTGCCACGGTCCGAATTCTCCGTGGCGTTTGTCGCTCGGCAATCTGGCGCTCGGCAACGGCCTCACCACGCGCTACACGTACGACAGCCGCCAGCGGGTGACCGGCATCACGGCCGGCACGGCGCTCGTGCCCGGCTCCACCCAGAACATGGCCCTGACCTACGACGACGCCAGCAACGTGACGGCCGTGACGGACCGGTCGACGGGCGAGGTCGACGGCTACACGTACGACGCCCTGGACCGGCTCACGTCGATGACGGTCAACGGCATCGGCGCGGCGTCCTACTCCTACGACACCATCGGCAACATGACGGCGAAGACGGAGTCGCTCGCCGGCATGCTGAACCCGACGAACATGACGCTGACCTATCCGGCGTCCGGCAGCGCCTCCGTGCGCCCGCACGCCGTGACCTCGACCACCGGCAGCCAGGCGCTCACGCTGGCCTACGACGCCAACGGCAACCTGGCAACGCAGGGCAGCTCGACGTACACCTACGACGCCGAGAACCGGCTGAAGACGCGAACCGTCTCAGGCGGCCACGACACGTACCTCTACGACGCCCACGGCACGCTCGTGAAGCGCGTCAACGCCGACAACACCTCCACCGTCTACATCGGCGGGATCTACGAGGCGGCCTACGACGCGAGCGGCGTGCTGACGGGCACGACGAAGTACTACCAGGCCTTCGGGCGCAACATCGCGATGCGCAGCAGCAGCGTCGCCGCCTGCGCCGGCACGCCCTGCTACCTGCTCGCCGACCACCTCGGCAGCACGGTGGGGATGACGGACAGCTCCGGGAACGTGCTCTCGACGCAGAAGTACTGGCCATACGGCGCCGTGCGCTCCGGTGGGGGCGCGCAGACGGACAAGCAATTCACCGGCCAGCAGGTTGAGAACGGGGATGCGAGCCTCGGCCTCTATGACTACAAAGCCCGATTCTACAGCACGGTGCTCGGGCGATTTGCCAGTGCGGATCCGAGCTCGAAGGACGGCCTCAATCGATACAGCTACGCACGCGACAACCCTGTGCGTTATCGAGATCCGACCGGATACGACGCCGCGTCAGACCTGAGGGCTATCTATGCCGGATGGCAAGCGTCGGGAATGACAGCGGAC
Source organism: Dehalococcoidia bacterium (assembly GCA_041494685.1). GTDB lineage: Bacteria > Chloroflexota > Dehalococcoidia > DSTF01 > JACRBR01 > JBGQBE01. Next base: position 5,616 of record JBGQBE010000026.1, read on the forward strand.
GAGTACATCAGAGAACTAGTCCGGGCCGGGATGCTCTTGGGGGTCATTCCTAACGGCATAATCACTACGGGTAATGGCGGCTCCGTTTGGCACGTCTTTGCGCCGAAGACTGGACATCTAACCGACATCACGCCGGAGAATATCCAGACATACGAAGAAGTCGCGGCCGATCCGAACCTGCTCGAAGGCGTAGACGAGTACGGCAACATGTACTTTGCCAAGATGCGTCCGGATGGCAGCCAGATCTGGGTTCGCGTCTACAATGGCATTATCAAGAGCGCCGGAGTCAATAGGCCGGGTGAAAGCCGCGTTTGGGATCCGCTCAGGCGAGCGCTAGTTCGGTTGGATCCGCGGTCGCCGGAGGTTCCTGACGAGGACGCGCCAGGCAACCCCGATGACGAGATTCCCCCACGAGGTCCGGGTGGCGGAACGTGCGCGTGCAACCCCCCGGGACAGGGAGTCCCATACGTACCACCATTCCCGGATGTGCCGGCACCGGCGCCTGTACCGGTCGCGCCACCTGTCTCCGTCCCCTTCCCGGCCTAGCCTTGAGAAGGTGTCGCGGCCACACTGGGTCGTGCGCATGAGCCTAGGTGGGCCACTTGGCAGACCTCTCGGAGGTGCTTGATGTCGCGTGAAGAACGTCTCCTGACAATTGACGAGGCCTACGCCGCCCTGCTGCGCTTTCTCAAGCTCTACTATGCGACGCTCGGGAACGCTACCATCGCTGACGTCTTGGGGGATGGCTCGCTTGCTGCCCCCCGCAACACGGTCGATCCCGGCGTCTGGGACACTTGGCTGGAGGCGTTGAACGAAATTACCGGTGGGGCCTTCAACGAGATGGCCGAAGAATATCATGCCAGATGGCAAACGGGTGGATAGATCCGTAGCGCTGACCTCGGGAGTGACACGAGCTGCGCATTGCGACGGACGACGTCTTGGGGGTGGTCTTGGCTACGGAAGCGCGACTCCTTCGCGGTGAGTTTGCGGATGGGTGGCCAGACTGACAGGCCTGGGCGATCTGAAGGGATGCGCGCCGTGAAGAAGCGCCAACAGCGTCGGGCGGGCAGGTGGCCGATCGGTCCATTGTATGCTCCTATCTGGCGCCGCCGCATCGTCACGATCGTCATTGGTAGTTTAGTTATGCCCGCTGGGGTTCTGTATGTCGGTGTCACCTCGCCAAATGCCGGGTTCACCTCTGCAGGTATTTTGTCCGCCGCCGCGTTCGTCTATGTGGTTCAAATGGGCGTGGGCTACGGCTTTGCGCTACTCCTCATGCCACGCGACCTTAAGGAAGAATGGCGCCCCGCCAATTCTTGCATGCTGAAGAACAGAGGCGGCAGCAGAAGCAGTAGCGTCCTCGTAGTGGCGTACGGCACATAGGCCAGGTGGCGTGTGCGACGGCGAGCCCGTGGCTGACGCTGAACTACGACACCGCGGGCAACCTTGCGTCCGGCACCTCCGGCACCACGAGCACGTACACCTACGACGCCGAGAACCGGCTCAAGACGCGGGCGGTGAGCGGCGGCTCGGTCTCGTACACGTACGACGCGAGCGGCACGATGGTGAGGCGCCTCAACGCTGACGGATCGTGGACCGTGTACATCGGCGGCGTCTACGAGAAGAACAGCGACGGCAGCACCGTCAAGTACTACGGCGCCTCGGGCAAAGCGGTGGCCATGCGGCGCACGCCCGCCACGGGAGCGCCGACGCTGTACTACACCCTCTCCGACCACCTCGGCAGCGTGTCGGTCGTCACGGACACCACCGGCGCCGTCGTGGCGAGCCAGAAGTACTGGCCCTACGGCGCCGTGCGCTTCGGCGGCGTCTCGCAGACCGACAAGCTCTACACCGGGCAGCAGATCGAGCCCGGCGATAGCGCGCTCGGGCTGTACAACTACAAGGCGCGCTTCTACAGCACGGTGACGGGGCGGTTTGTGAGCCCCGATCCAACGAACGCAAGCGGCAGTTGGATGGCCCTCAATCGATTCGTGTACGCAAACGACAACCCGATGAAATTCATCGACCCAAGCGGGTATGACCCTACCCAGCAAGATCTGAGTAACTGCGCCGCCAACATTGTCGCGTGCTTGGAGCTATCGTACGGTGGCGACTCGCACAATGGGATCATCTTCGTGATGGGACTATTCGAGTCGAGGACTTCTCCCGGCGATCTCGATCACTATGCTGGTTATGCGGAAACCTTCTTGGAGCGGTATGTTCCGGGCTGTAGTGGTCGAGGAGGCGAATGCTGGGAAGCGGCCAAGCTCCTTGAAACGACAGAAGGCAGCGACGCAGCGTACAAGGTGTTTGGGTTGAAGTTCATCGCGTCCGATCCGGGTGGGCACGGCTGGGAAGGGATTGTTGGCTCGATTCCGGGCGTGAAGCATGTCCCGTTTCTCGGTGATCGCCTCCCTGATCGAGGATTGGACGCCCTTGGCAAGGCTGTTCGCGACACGTCCAAGTTCATCGTCGGCGTCATCGGCGTAAGCTTGGGAGCCGGTACCGTAGGGAAGTACTTCACCGAGCATCCCAACGTCAACATCCCCTTCGTCATGGATTCGGGTGCCGACTGGGATCCGGGAGTCATTGAAGCGAATGCAGCCCATTACAACGGTCTGCTGCCAAATCTCGTCGACTCTACTAGCTTCTGGTCCTGCGGTTGTCCGCTTCATGGTGCCAATGATGGGCTCGCATCCGTCTTCTATGATGAGTTCGATGAGTATAGCCAGCTATACAGGTAACCCCGTGCACAAGATGATTATCGCAGGAATTGTGGTTGGTGCGACTCTGATGGCGTGCGCGCGGTCTTCCAGCTCGCCGCACTCGTCGGAGGTGGCACCGGCTGGATCACCATCGCCACTGACCCCAGCGGCAGCACAGACCGCGACTGGTCGGCTGGGCAACTTTGGCGTCTACAATTCGATTGATGCGGCTGAGGCCGCGGCAGGATTCCATATCCCGCGGCCGCCCGCCGATAAGTATGCCTTGGCCTTCGGAGAGACACACATCCGGGGAGGCCTTGGACGTCCCTTCAGCACGACGAACTACAAGTATGGCCCTGGGGATTCGGACGCGATTCGCGTAGATGTCGCACCTATCTCTGACTGGTCGCCCGGTGCGCTTCAACGGGGCAAGCGTGAGACGATTGGCGGAAGAGACGGATGGATGATCACAGATGACAGCGTCGGTTGGGAATTTGCGTTTCATTGCAGCGATACCGATGATGGCATTGAAGTCTGGTGCCAGACGACGGCGCCCCGCAGCCTCGGGTTGCAGGGACTGAACGACTTCGTAGGGGCCCTATCGTAGATCGGGGTCGCTGGCTGTTCCGGTACGATTGGAACGCAATGGGTCAGCGTCACGTGCAACAGCAGCGGCGTTGCCGTCGAGCTGCGTTCCAAGCACGATGCAATCATGGTGACGCCTTCGAGGAGGGGGCGTCGCCATGCAAGCCACGATCACCACGTTCGACAACACCGCCGAGGGCTGGGAACGCAGCCTCTACGCGTTCCTCGCCGAGAAGGAGCGCCGCTCCGGCAGCCGGCGCACCGTCGAGGGCTACAGCCGCATGCTGCAGCACTTCTTCGCCAGCGTCGGCAAGCCGCCCGATCGCGTCACCAGCCCGGAGGTCTTCGCCTGGGGGTACGGCGTCGGCCTCTCCGGCAAGCAGCCGTCGTCCGTCACCATCGGCGCACGGCTCGCCTGCCTGAGCAGCTTCTACCGCTTCCTGATCCGCATGGACGTCGTCTCGTCCAACCCCTGCGACGCGCTCGAACGCCCGCGCGTCCAGGTCGCACCGCCCCGCGGCCTCAGCGCCGACGACATCCGCAAGCTGCTCGCCGTCATCCCGGAGACGCCCGTGGGTCTGCGGGACCGCGCGATCATTCTCACGCTGACGCTCACCGGCCGGCGCCGCGCCGAGGTACTGAACATGACGGCAGGCGACCTCTCGCAGGAGGACGACCGCGTCTGGTACCGCTGCCGGGGTAAGGGCAACAAGCAAGGGAAGCGGGAGCTGCCACACCCCGCGTACGAGGCGCTCACGGCGGCCCTGTCGGCCTTCGGGCGGGACATCGCGGCCATGGCCCCCGGATGCGTCGTTGTGGCCGTCCAGCGCGCGCGACAGGGGCGTCACGTCGGGGACCTTCTACGGGAACCTGCGGCGCTACCTCAAGGCAGCGAACCTGCCGCTCGCCGGCGTGCACATCTTCCGCCACTCGGCCGCCAAGCTGCGGCGCGACGCCGGCGAGAGCATCGAGAACGTATCTCGCTTCCTCGACCACTCGTCGCTGCAGGTGACGTCGATCTACCTCAGGCGGTTGGAGGGTGAGGCTGACGGGAGCTGGGGGAAGGTGGCCGCGGCGATCGGCGTTTGAGCTTGCGGATCTCTTCGCCGTCGCGGTAACGCCTGATCGCGTTGAGGCGGCTCACGCGAAAGCTCTCGACGTTCTTGAATCTCCAGAGTGGATGCACGTCGTTCCACAGCTCATACAGGTCATCGAGCGTTAGTTTCTCGACGCGTCCCCAAGTCCAGTAGCTCGCATCGAAACGGGCCAGCCGTGCGCCTCTCGATGTAAAGAGGAAACCCCGAATAGCTCGGCGATATGCTGCGCGAACGTCTTCCGGGGTCGCGACCTCCGGATTGATGTGCATTTCCACGTGATCGGGCCCGCCGAAGTTCTTCCTTGTGACCTGGACGCTGAATGCCGACTGCTTCGGCGCAACACCGGCGAGAATCCAGCGCGCTGCATCCTCCATCGAACAGCCAGAGTGCTCCACAAGACGCTTGCTTGCTGACTCCAACTCTTCAAACACGGACTTCCGCACAATCGCTTGGAACTCGTCGTCGGTCCAACGGAGGTTCGAGAATCGGCTGCGAAGTCGCAGTCTTCCGAGAACCTCAGCCAACTCAGCCGATGGAACAGGTGCAGACCGTGAAATGAACTGCGCGAGAGGCAATTGCTCCTTCCTCCACCACTCTACGAATTCGTCGGCCAATCCCGCGTTCCCGGGAAAGGGGACGTTGTCGAATCCGAGCGACCACCGGGCGTTCTGTGTATTGAGCCACTCTCGCGCTAGGGCGGCATCGATCCAGGCCCGCCCGCGCTGAATGAGCTCGTCGGGGAGATCGAATCCGAGGCCTACCAGCGGCGCATCTCGCTCGATGGGTCCGCGCCACGAGCCAAAGTAGGCTCGACTACAGTCGGCGAGCTCGTTTTTCGTTTGGGGAATGTGAGCGAGTGAACGAGTGTAGCGCTCGAACTCCGCCAACAGCTTCGATAGGGCATCTTCTTGTAACATCACCGGCCCTAATCTTACAGACCGCACGGCGTACGGTTCCATCGTGGCTGCAAAGGAACCGATCCCCGCCGGCTGCGGCGTGTTCCACCGAGAGCCGTCGGCGAGCAGATTGGGTGGGAGTCTGCTGATGTATCCCCACGTGCGTATACAGACGCCCGTTGACGAGCGGAGGCCGGATGGGCGACAATCAATGAAATACGACGCATCCGCAAGGCGACTGCCGGCGGTGCCGTCGTACATAGATCCACCGTCCGGACATTGAGGCGGCCACTCCCGAGGGGGCAGTGGCCGCCTCTTTCGATTTCTTGGCTTGAGCAGGAGCGGCGTCGGCGACGATGACGGCGAACAAGGGAGCAGTAGCGGCGGGGAGAGCCACCATTTCGGTGGACCGTCCCCTGGTCCCTTTCTTTCAGGCGCTCGCGGCCCTGCTGGTGGTTGATGAGCAAGGAGCTGTAACGCTGGCACGACAAATGCGCGCTCCGAGCGACGCGGTCTTCAGGCTCCGAGGGGGGGTCTGGGATCTCCGCCTCGCTGATTCCGAATGTTTGCTCCCGGATCGGAAAGGTCTCCGCTACATCCACCAGTTACTGCGGTCGCCAGGACAAGCGGTCGCCGCACTTCGACTCGCCGCCGGTGAGGAGGCGTTCGAGCGACTGCGGGCACAACGACGACAGCCGCTTCTGGATCATCAAGGGCGACGCGAACTCAACGCGGCTATCTCGGCCGCTTCTGATAGTGGGCCGTCTCAAGTCGGCCAGTACGTCAGGTCCGCTACCGGCCGCGGAGGCCGTACCAGGACATTCGCCACGGAAGCGGAGAGGGCTCGAGGCGCCGTCCTCAAGGCGATTACCAGCGCTATCGCCGCGATCGATCGGCACTGCCCGGAGATCGCCCATCACCTACGCGCTTCGATAGACACCGGCAACTTCTGCGTCTATCGGCCCATCGTGTTTGTCGAGTGGGAACTTCGATGAAGAAGAGAGTTTTGCGCGGTGTGTGACGCGAGACGTCACGAATGTGACGCGGAACGTCACGCCGTAAAGGTTGAAGTCTGCGAAGGAATGGGCGTGACCGACCTCGTAGCTAACGGCCCCACCGGGCGTCAGCCACCCTCGACCAGTGCCGAAGTCACGCCCGGCCTCGTCGAGGGTTTTCGCGTGAGGGCCGAACCAACTTGCTACGACGGCCGCGGAGAGCGTCTATGTGCACGTGACGAGCCGGACGGCGCCAGCGAGCGCGCGTTCCGGCCGGAGCAGGAGGCGCTCTTCGTGCTACTCGCGTCCGTCTCTCGCCGGATCGCCGGCCGAATCAGTGCGCGCCGACCGCTGATGCCGCTGCGGGTGGTCAAGTGAAGCGATGCAAGCCGTATCGCATCATCCGGCGCGTGGCCATCTATTTGCGCGTCTCGAGCGACGAGCAACTCCTCGGACACTCGATGGACTCCCAGACCAAAGCGTTGCTTGCTTGGGCGAAGATGGAGGGTTGGGAGGTCGTCGAGATCTACGCCGATGCAGGTGTCAGTGGAACGAGCGTCGAACGGCGGCCCGAGTTTCGTCGGATGATGGCCGACGCGCAGGCCGGGAAGTTCGACGCGATTCTTGTGCTCAAGATCGACCGCTTTGCCCGCTCCCTCCGCGACTCGACGATCTACGGCGAACTCCTGCGGGATTGCGGCGTGCGCCTGTTGTCGAGGACAGAGCCGAACGCCGGCGACGACACGCCAGCCGCATTCCTCATGAACGGCCAGGCCGACCTCTACGCAGCCTACTATTCGATCCAGCTCTCGGACAACGTGGCGCGCGGAAAGGCGACGCGCGCGGCGAAGGGACTGCCGCTCGGCGACCTGCCGTTCGGGTACGTGAGCGCCGGACCTCAGGAGCCGCCGACCATCGTCTCAGACGAAGCGGAGCAGATTCGGCGCTGTTTCCGGGGGTACGCCGCGGGCAATCGCTCGATGGCCGAGCTGGCCCAATCCCTGAACGCGGCGGGGTTCCGCCCACGGTCGAAGCGCGGGAGGGCGGTCTTCTCGAAGGCCACGCTCAGCGGAATGTTGTCGAACCCGACGTACGTCGGCGACGTGACGCGCCACGGGCAATTCATCACAAGCGGTCACTACGAGCCGATCATCGGTCGCGAGCTATGGGACGCCGTCCAACGAGCCCGACGCGAACGCGCCAGCAAGCCGCAGATGCACGCCCGACGATCGAAGCGGGCATACCTGCTGTCAGGAGTAGGGTGCTGCGTGACCTGCGGCTCTCCGTTGTGGGCGAACACCATCAATGGAGGCAAGCACAACTACTATCGCTGCGCATCGCGCCAGCGCGGTGACGAATGCGCGGATGGCCGAGTTGGCCACCGAGCCGATCCGGTTGAAGCCCACGTTCACGAGGTCTTCTCGGAGTTGGCCATGCCGCCCGCGTGGCGCGAGCGCGTCGCCGAGCTCGCCCAACATGACGACAAGGGACGCGACGTAGAGGCGGAGCGCCGCCGATTGACCGGGAAGATCGGTCGCATCAGGCAGGGCCTGGTCGATGGCGTACTCGAGAACGACGAGGCCAAGGAGGCGATGAACGAAGCCGAAGCGGCCCTCGCGGTGCTTGCGTCAGCAGGGTGTGAACCGGCACGGGCGGGAGAGGTGCTCACGGACGTGCGCGAGCTGTGGCCTCACATGAGCGACGCAGAGCGGCGCGATCTAGTGCAACTGGTGCTGGCGAAAGTCGTGGTTGATCTGCGGACAGGCGAGATGCGGGCGATGACGCCGAAGCCCGCCTTTTCGACGTTGTTCGCGGTCTTGGGTGAGTACGAGGGCGGGCTGATTCGGGTTTGTGACTGGCGACCCCGAAGGGATTCGAACCCTCGATCTCCACCGTGACAGGGTGGCATGTTAGACCGCTACACCACGGGGCCGCGCTTGCATGTCAACGCCCGAAGCACGCCGGACGGCGAGGTCTTCGGGCGGTTCATTCTATTGACCGGGCCCGAGGGTGTCAATCCGGTCGCCCGGCCGGCGTCGCGTCCAGCCACTGCCCGTAGTTGTACTGCGCCATCGCCCCCGTCACCCCCGGCTGCCGTCCTTGCACGTACCGCCAGGCCGCCTGGTACGACGTGTTCGTGAACAGCGTCAGCAGTGGCCGCGCCTCCAGCATCTTCCGCTGTGCCTCCAGCAGGGTGTCGCGCCGCACGGCGCGGTCCGCCTCGCCCCATGAGCGCTCCAGCAGCAGGTCGATCGTCGCATCCCCGAACCCGAACGGGCTCTCCGTGCCGTCGAGTCCGCGCGAGTGGTACAGCCGCGTCGGCAGGTCCGGCGTCTCGTACGGCTCGTGGCTGATCAGCGTCGCCGCGAAGTGGCCGCGGCGGAACCCCAGGAACCACGTCAATTGGTCGATCGCCTCCAACTCGATCGTCAGGCCGATCTCCCGCAACTGGTCGCGCACGACCGTCGCCACGTCCAGCAGCTGCGGCAGATTCGCGACCTGCAGCAGGATTGGCGCCGTAGCCGCGCCCGCCGCCTCGATCAACGCGCGCGCGTCCGCCCGCCGCTCGTCGAGCGGACGTGCGCTCTCGTGCGCGGCAGTCACCTCCGCCGGCGGCAGCGACCAGTAGCCGCCCGCCATGTGCGGGTTCACGGGCCCCAGCTCTTCGCCGTCGTTGAAGGCGATGTCGCGGATCATCGCGGCCCGGTCCAGGCCGATGTCGATGGCGCGACGCACCCGCTCGTCCGCGAACGGCGGCTGATCCACGCGGAGGCCGATCGAGAGCCACGCGAGCCCGCGCTCCGCATCGGTCAGCAGGTCCTTCGATGCGTCCGCCAGCGCCCGCGCCTCGAAGCGGTCGTGCGCGGCCGCCGCATCGATCGCGTGCGACCGCAGCGCCGCTTCCTTCGCGTCGTCGTCGGCGAAGAGCACCCACTCCATCGCATCGAGGTAGGGCAGCGGCGCGCCGTAATAGCTATCGTTCCGCACGATGCGCGCCCCGTCCTCACGCGACGCATGCTCCACGCGGAAGGGGCCGCTGCCGGCGCCGCCCGCGCTCAGGTCTGTCGCCAGCTGCTCCTTCGGGATGATCGCGCCGCCCGAGATACCGCCCAGCTCCGCGAGCGACCACACGTACGGGATGCGCGTCGTTACCCGCACGGTCGCCGCGTCGGGCGTCTCCACGCGGTCGAGCATGGTGGTGTGCCACGTCTTGGTGGCTACAAGCGGGTTGTCGCGGTAGCGCGCGATCGAGAGCGCGACGTCCTCCGACGTGACGGCGCGTCCGTTCACCGGTGCGATGTCCGGGAAACGGACGTCGGTCCGCAAGTGGAAGATGTACGTCGTGGCGTCCGGCTGCTCGATCTCGCGCACGTGGTCGCGCACGAGCGTGTCGCCGTCCGGGTCGACGTGGTGGAGATAGCCGTAGACACGGGGGAAGATCGCCAACCCGGTGCCGGTCTCGATCTGCGGGTCGAGGCCGTAGGCGATCGGCAGCGTCGTGCCTGTGCGCAGCGTGCCACCGCGCCTGGGGGTGCGGGTCGGCGTCGCGTCGGCCGTGCGCTTCGAGCCGCCGCACGCGGCGGCCAGCGCCGCGGCGGATGCGCTGACCGCGCCGACAGCGAGCAGCCGCCGGCGGGAGACGCGCACGGCGGCGAGGCGAGGCGTCGAGCGCCGGTCAGCGGCCATGCGCGTGCTGCGGGTGGTGTGGGTGTGGCACGTGGTATTCACGCGGATCGGGCGGGCGGTGTCAAGCGGCAGTGCGCATGCGAGGCCCGCTTCATCGCTTGACACTGCGCCGATGTCGTGCCTATGGTTCGTTACGGAAAGCGCGAAGAGAAGGGGCGAAACATTGCCGTTTCAGAAGCCTGACGCCGTAGATCAGCACATTCTCAGCATTCTGGAGGACAATGGCCGCGCCACCAACCGCGAGATCGCCGAGGCCGTCGGCGTGTCCGAGGGCACCGTCCGCAACCGCATCGAGCGGCTGATCCGCGACGACGTCCTGCGCATAGTTGGCGTCACGAACCCCGCCAGGCTGGGCCTCAACACCGCCGCCGTCATCAGCATCTCGGGCGAGCTTTCCCGCATTACCGAGATCGCCGAGCGCATCGCCGCCGCGGATGGCGTGGTCTACGTCGGCTACACCACCGGCAACGCCGACATCATCGCGCTGGCCTTCTTTCCCAGCAACGACGACCTGACCGACTTCATGACGCAGACCCTGGCTGCCATCCCCGGCATTCTCAAGGCGGAGACCAACATCATCCTCAAGCCGGTCCGCAGCCTCTTCCCCGGCGCGACGGTGAATATCGTCGGCCGCCAGGCGAAGATCGTCGCGGCGTCCGGCGCCTGACCGTCACCCAGCGCGTATCGAAGCTGAACGGCGGGCCTCGGCCCGCCCTCTCCGCGTCCCCCGCTTGCCCGCCGGCGCGGCGTGGCGCATGATCGGCGCGAGCGGAGGAGGACAGATGATCGACGAAGTCCGCGTCGAAGCGGCGAAGAAAGTCACGACGTACGCCCACGACGGCAGCGAGAACGGCTGGCTCGTGGAGCTGTACAAGGACGGGGACAAGACCACCGCCTACCTGACGGCCGCCGCGCCCGGCGCGTTCAAGGGCTACCACCTGCACCGGGTGCGGGCGGCCCGCTACGTCTGCGTGCGCGGGCGGATGAAGATCATCCTCTACGTGAGCGGCAAGCGGCAGGAGCACGTCCTGGACGCGGCCGAGCCGAAGCGGCTCTTCATCCCGCCGAACGTCGCGACCGGCCTGGAGAACATCGGCGACGAGGAGGCGTGGCTGGTCAACTACCCCGACCCGGCCTACGACCCGTCACGTAAAGACGAGCAGGTCGAGTACACCGAAGCGGAGCTCGAAGCGGGAGTGGTGAAGTGACGCCGGCCGCCGTGCAGGCGCTCTCGCAGCGCCTGCACGAGATCAGCACGGCATACACCGGCGCCTGCACGTGGTCGCTGACGGATCTCGCCGACGGCGCGCACGTTGCCCACGACGAGGGCGCGGTGATGCCCACAGCGTCGCTGATCAAAGTGCCGGTGCTCGTGGCGCTGTACGGGGCCGTCGCCGACGGCCGCCATCGCCTCGACGACCGCATCCGCTACGAAGAGCAGCACCGCACGCTCGGGTCCGGCGTCCTCAGCAAGCTCTCCTTCGGCGTCGACATGAGCGTGCGCGACGCGGCGGTGCTGATGATGACGATCTCGGACAACAGCGCGACGAACATGTGCATCGATCTCGCCGGCGTTGACGGCGTCAACGCGGCCATGCGCGCGCTCGGTCTGCGTGAGACGACGCTGTTTCGCCGCCTGGGCGACCGCGGCGGCGGGCTCGACGCGCGCAAGATGTCCGTGAGCACCGCTGGAGAGACGGTGGCGCTGATGACGCGGATCGCGCGACACGAGTGCGTCTCGGCGGAGGCGTCCGAGGACATGCTCCGCATCATGCGGCGCACGGACTACCGCCACGAGCTGTCCGGCCGCCTGCCGTGGAACGAGATGAACATGCTGGGCGACGACCCGAAGCTCGCCTGGGTCGCCGAGAAGGGCGGCTCGTTCCTCAACGGCGTGCGCACCTGCGGCGCGATCTTCAAGGGCCCGCGTGGTCAGTTCGTCATGAGCGCGTATTGCGAGGGCGGCACGGGGCCGGGCACGGGCAGAGAATCAGAGGGCAACAAGACGCTGGGCCTGCTCGGTGAAGCCGCCTGGGAGGCCATCGCCGGCGGTTCGCGGATAGTCGCATGACGCGATCAGACCCTGCTCACGGCTAGCCGCTAACCGGAGAGAACTCCGCCGCCAGCGCCGCCTCGACGATATCGATCGCCGTGTTTACCTGCTGCGACTCCTCGCCGCCCGTCGCCGCGACCGCGTCGAGGAAGATCATGTCGTCGCGCACCGAGTTCTGCACGGCGCGGAGCCGGTCGGAGCCGATGTCGAACGATCCGAGCAGCGTGTCGATCAGCGAGCGAAGCGACTGGCGGTGCAGGCGATAGTCGACGATCGTCTGCCGCATGTGCTGCGCTAGTCCCTCGTCGCGTCCCGAGTCATCGCCCACCGGAGCGACCGCGTGCGGCGCGGCCTGCGCGCCGATCGGCCGCGCCGGCACGCCGACGACGGTCGTGTTCGCGGGCACGTCGTGCACGACGACGGCGTTCGCGCCGATCCGCGCGTAGTCGCCGACGCGCACAGGCCCCAGCACCTTCGCGCCCGTGCCGATGTGCACGTGGTCGCCGATCACTGGGCCGTCCACGCTGAACCCCAGCTTCTTGCTGTTCGACAGCCCGATCGTCACCCACGGATTGATCTGGCAGTCGCTGCCGATCGTCGTGCGGCCGTCGATGACGACGTTGCCGTGCGTGATCATCAGCCCCGGCCCGATCGTCACGCGGTCGCCGATGGAGACGTGGAACACCACGCGCGAGAGCATGTCGCACACCCCCGGCAGCAGCGGTACGCCCGCCGAGCGCAGCCGCATCTTCGTACGATAGAGCCACACGGCGAGCCAGCTTTCTGTGAACGCGATGACGAACCAGCGCTTCAGCCGCGCCCAGCGGTTCGCAAGCGCCGGACGCGCGGGGATGTGCGCGAAGGTGAACAGGGCGTGCGCGTCGAAATCCTGCGTCAGGCCGCGCCTGTCCTCTACGCCCCGGGATCCTTCTTGCGCCATACGGAGATGATCATATCCGAATGCTGCGGCCGCGTCCGCACGAGCCGGCTCATCCCGTGCCAGATCGGCGACGCCGTGCGCTCCGGCAGGTGGTCGATGAGCCACGTGACCGGCGCAACGTTCCAGAGGAACGAGAGTCCGAAGCAGCGCTCCATCGAGAGCACGTCCGCACCCAGCGACCGCACGTAGGGCAGGTCGCCCTTCACGTTATGGTCTTCCGGGACCTGCCAGTAGAGCCGCCACGGCGGGCGCGGGCGGCCCAGTCGCCGCTTCAGCGAGTCGACGCCGCGGCCGAGCCGGCACGAGGCGCTCTCGAAATTCGCCAGCGCGATGATAATGCGGCCGTCCGGCTTCGTGATCCGCGCCGCCTCGCGCATGAACGCCATCGGGTCGGAGAAGTGGTCCAGCGATCCCTGGCACATGATCCGGTCAAACGACGCGCCGGCGAACGGCAGCGACTCCGCGATGCTCCGCACCATGCCGGCGCGGCTCTCCGGCTGCAGCCAGCGCCCGAGCCCGATCATCTGGTCGGACGCCTCCGTGCCCACCGTGTAGCAGCCGCGCTCCGCGATGCGCATCGCCTGCTTTCCGGTGCCGCACGCCACGTCCAGCACGCGCCCGTCCCGTACGTCGCTGGACAGGTCCAGCATGGTGTCTTCGATGATCCGGTAGAGGTACTGGGAGTCGCGGTGCGTGCCGGCTTCGAAGTCCTCGATTGAGTAGGACAGATCGTGTTCCGGCTTGACGGCATCGGCCGTCATCGCGCGCCGTTGTCTGCGCGGAGCGACGCGGCCATGATGGCAGGCCGCCGTTCGTGCTGCTTCACCACCGCCAGCACGACGTCGAACTCCTCGAAGCCGCCGATCAGGCCGGCGAACCAGCGCTCGAACCGGTACTGGCTGCCGCGGCTGCCGTTCGCCAGCTTCTCGATGAACTGCGCGAACGGCCCGCGCGCGAGCGCCAGGCCGGAATCGTCGCCCCGCTGGCCCGCGACGCGCAGCCGCGCCCGCTCGATCGTGAACGCCGTGGCGGGCGCGTCCGCGGGCTTCGTACGCGGGTCGTAGTAGTTGAACGTGTTGAGCGTCAGCAGCGGCCGCGGCCGCGCGTCCCGTGATGCGGCGATGATGGAGGATGCGTGGGGCAGGGTCAGGTGGATCAGCGCGCCCGGCTTGCTGATCCGCCACAGCTCGTCCAGCGTCGCCGCCAGGTCCTCGCGGTAGGCGATCGCGCGCCCGACGAACAGCTCGTCGGCGCTCTCGTCGCGGAACGGCAGCCGCGGCCCCGCCTCCGCCACGAACGCCACGCCGGGCGCCGGCGCCGCCGCGACGCGCAGGGCGCGCGCCGCCCTCTTCGCCTGTCCGCCGAAGTCGAGCCGCACCATCATGACGACGCCGCCTTCGCGACCTTCAGCCGCTCGCGCTCGTCGCCGCGCAGCGCCAGCAGCTTCGCCACGCGGTCCAGGTAGTTGTGCACGACCTGCTGCGGCGTGCCCTCGTCGGTCACTCTCCCGTGCTCGATGAGGATGCCGCGGTCGCAGAACATCGGCAGGCTGAGCATGTCGTGCGTCACGAGCACCAGCGTCACGCCCTGCTTGCGCAGGCCGTGGATGTGGTCCATGCACTTCTTCTGAAACTCCGCGTCGCCCACCGCCAGGACCTCGTCGATCAGCAGGATCTCCGGCCGTACGTGCACCGCCACGGCGAAGCCCAGCCGGAAGAACATGCCCGATGAATAGGTGCGCATCGGCTGGTCGATGAAATCGCCCAGCTCGGAGAATTCGATGATCTCCGGCAGCAGGTCGCGCGCCTCCGCCAGCGTCAGGCCCAGCAGCACCGCGTTGAGGATCGCGTTCTCGCGGCCGCTGATTCGGGGGTTGAAGCCGGAGCCCAGCTCCAGCAGCGCGGAGACGCGCCCGTTGATCGTCACCTTGCCCGTCGTCGGCGGCGTAATGCCCGACATCACGCGCAGCGTCGTGCTCTTGCCGGAGCCGTTCGGGCCGATGATACCCAGGCTCTCGCCGCGGTTGACGCGCAGCGTCACGTCGTCCAGCGCCACGAACGGCCGCCGCGCGTTCGAGAGGAAGCGCGGCAGGTGCAGCAGCATCGTCTTGACGTCCGTCGCCTCCTTCTGCAGCGAGAGGGAGTAGTGCTTCGAGACGTTCTCGAAGGCGATCGCCACGTCCGACCCGATCTCAGAGCGCATCGGCGAAGCCCCCCTGCATCTGGTTGAAGGAGAACGATCCGATGACCGCCATACCGGCGGCGAAGAGCAGCGCTGGCACCAGGTCCACGCCCGGCAGCTGGTTGCGCAGGAAGAGGTCGCGCCAGCCTTCGATCAGCGACGCCATGGGGTTCAGCAGCACCCAGTCATGATACCTGTCCGGCACGATCGAGAGCGGATAGATCACCGGGGTCAGGTAGAACCAGATCAGTCCGACGAAGACGTCCGTCAGGTGCTCCAGGTCGCGGAAATACACGTCCAGCGAGGCGATGAACAGCACGATGCCCATGATCAGCACCGCCTCCACGATCAGCAAGTAGGGGATGCCGATCAGCCACGTCACGCTCGGCGTGTAGCCGCCCATCAGCAGCAGCACCACCAGCACCGGCACCGACAGCGCGAACTGCACGCCGTTGTTCAGCACCGTCGCCAGGGGCAGCACGAAGCGCGGAAAGTAGACCTTCTTGATCAGCGCGCCGTTGCCCGCGAACGAGCCTACCGCCAGCACGAGCGACGTCTGGAACCAGGTCCACGGGAAGAGGGCGGCAAGCAGGACGAGGTGGTAATCAGGGACGTTGATGCGGATGAACTTGCTCAGGACCACGTACATGACCGCGCCCTGGAGCAGCGGGCGGATCAGCGACCAGAGGTATCCGAAGAAGGTATCCTGGTATCGGAGCTTTAGCTCACGAAGCGTGAAGAGGTACACCAGCTCCCACGCGCGCCGAACCTGCCGGTTGATACCTTCACCCCCGCTGATTCCGAATGCCCAGCTTCGAGGCGTAGCGTAGCACATCCGTCCGCCCCGGAGGCGTCCTGCCGCGGCGCATCTGGCGACCGGAAAAGCCGGAAACCCCGCCTCTGCCCGGACGGGGTCTCCTTGCACGCGGTCCGTCGGTCCCCGCGAGCCCTACCGTGGTGTGAGTCCGGCCCCGGGACCGCGAGAACTGGCTGTTTCTCGGCGCCGGTGATCCGCAGTGCCGGCGTCCCTGGCTGGTGCCGGCGCATGTTCAGATGATCCGCGACGGGCGCAGTTCGATCAGGGGCCGATCGGCTCGTCTTATGAGTCCGTTCTTCAGGAGCCCGAAGAGTGAGCGTCCCTGCGCCCGGAGAGGCCGCACGGCGACGCCATCAGCACTGCCCGGTCTCGACCACCTGCTCGCAGGTGTGGACTTCCTTCACGGCGACGGAGCCGACCATGCCGAAGGGCTTCATGAACTCGTCGATCTTCGACTGTTCCGAGGCCACCAGCACCATGTTCAGGCGGTGCTCGCCGGGGTGCACCACGTCGGTCTGGATGGTGATGCCGTACTTCGTGGCGTTCTCCTGGCTGACATGCTGGCCCAGCATCGCCATCATGTCGCGGTTCTTCGTGGGGCAGGTCTCGGCGGTGTGCTGGTGCTCGACGAAATAGAGAGGCATCGGACGCTCCTTTCGGGGCGGATCTGCCCCGTACTGTTCGCAGGACTCAGTGTGACATAGTGTTGCGCGGCGCGTCCTCAGCGGCAACTCGTCAGATTGACGTGCCCGGCGACCGCCGCGCGCGGTTCAGCGTCCGCCGCGCCTGCTCTACCTCGGCGATGCCCTCCAGCGAGCCCTCCACCACCGTCCGCTGCCGCTCCTCAGTGACGTGGAGGTAGATCTGCGTCGTGTTGGGGTTCGAGTGGCCCAACAGCTCCTGCACCACCCGCAACTCCGCGCCGCCGTCCAGGAGGTGGGTCGCGAACGTGTGGCGCAGCAGGTGCGGGTGCACGCGGTCGTCGATGCCCGCCGCCAGCGCATACTTGCGCACGATGAGCTGGATTGCCCGCTGCGAGAGTCTGCCCCCGCTCCGGTTCAGGAACAGCGCCGCCATCGCCGCGCCGCGCCGGACGCGCAGCAGCTTGCCGCGCCCCTGCCGCAGGTAGCGGTCGAGCGCCGCCCGCGCCGGCTCGCCCATCACCACGAGCCGCTGCTTGTTGCCCTTGCCGGTGACGACGATCGTGCGCTCGTCCAGGTCCGCCACCCCGATGTCGAGCGTCGCAGCCTCGCTCACGCGCAGGCCGCAGGCGTACAACACCTCCAGCAGCGCGCGGTCGCGCAGTCCGGCTGGCTCGTCGCTGTCCGCCGCGGCGATCAGGTCGCTGACGCTGTTGAGGGTCAGTGCGTGCGGCAGCCGGCGCGCCTGCTTCGGACCGCGCACGTTCGCCAGCGGGTCGTCATCCATCGCCTTCGTCAGCCGCAGCCAGCGATAGAACGAGCGGGCGGTGCTGACGCGCCGGGTGATGCTGCCCTGGGCCGTGCCGGCGTCCATGAGCGACGCCAGGTAGCCGCGGAACAGGATCCGCGTGATCGCCAGCGGCTCGATGTCGCGCTCTTGCAGCCAGGCGAAGAGATGGTGCAGGTCGCTGGCGTAGTTCCGTACCGTGAAGCGCGAAAGGTTCCGCTCGGCCGCCAGCACCGCAAGGTAGCGTTCCAGCAGCGCGTCGGCGCGCGCTGGCGGCGGGGCAGGGGCGGGCGAAGCGCTCATAGTGCGATCTTCGCAGATTCGGCAGGGCAGGGGCTATAGGGGAAACGCCGATGCCGTCAGGCAGGTGAGTAGAGGCGCAGCCGGCTGCGCCCGACGCTTATTTCGCGGGCGCGATGCTCTCCATCGCTGCGCGGAACACTGCGAACTGCGCCGCGTAGGGCACCACGTCCGCGCGCCCATCGACCGCCACCTCCACCAGGCGCCCGTCGCCCAGGTCGAGCAGCCCGCGCTGGTGCATCGTGATGCGGCCCGCGATCGATTCGGTCGAGGCCCTGGCGGACACCGGATAGCTCGGTGAGATCGAGGGCGTCGGTTGCCGGCACTGCTCGTTCGCGTCACCGGAGTCGCCGAAGGCGTCGTCGGCGCCCGACGGCGCGGCCAGCTGGGCCGCGATCGCTTGGCCCGCGGGCGAGCTCTTCGCGAGGACGCCGACGGCGACCTGGATGCTGCCGGCGACGGGCGTCGCCTCCGCCCCGTGCGAGTAGAACCACGTGTTCGCCGCTGCCGGGGCGTTCGGCTCCGGCGCGAGCGTCAGCCCGGGCGGGATCTCCACGAACACGCCGCCCACCGTGATGGTCTGCGGCGACGGCACGGCTACGGGGGTGGCCGATTGCGCGGCGATCTCGCCGCGGCGCTGGTCGCAGGTCCGGGCGATCTGCGTCGGGTCGACCGGCACGCCGACGCCGGCGAAGGGCGTATCGGCGTTGCGCCACGAGCCGATCAGCATCGCGCCGACGATGGTGGTGACGGAGCCGACGATCGCGGCCGCGACGATGATCTGCCTGCGTTGCATCGCCGCGCCTCGTCCGCTACGCCGTCGGCAGGGCCGGGCGCCCGGGGAGATCGAGGTCGGGTGGCGGCGGCGCAGGGTTCTGCAGCCCGTACACGAGCTGCGATGGCACCAGCTCCTTCAACTCATCGATCGTCCACATCCCCTGCTTGTTGATCTGCCGCATCGAGACCTCCTCGTGCGCCAGCGAGATGCGCCCGCCCGCCACGTAGAAGATCTTGCCGTTGACGTTCCACGCCTCGTCCAGCGCCAGGAACACGGTCATCGGCGCGACGTACTCCGGCTCGCGCATCTGCGGCACCGTCGATGGCCGCGGCTCCTGCACGAGCGGCGCCGTACCGGCGCGCGCCCGCAGCTGTCCCGTGTTCGCCGGGATCGTCGCGGTCATGCGCGTCGCCGCGCCGGGCGAGATCGCGTTGCAGGTGACGCCGTAGCGCCCCAGATCTTTCGCGACGACGCGCGTGAAGCCGGCGATGCCGGCCTTCGCGGCGCCGTAGTTCGCCTGGCCCGGCAGTCCGCCGAGGCCGGAGATCGACGAGAAGTTGATGATCCGGCCGTAGCGTTGCTGCCGCATCAGGATCGACGCTGGCTTCGTCGTGCAGTAGTGCCCCTTCAGGTGGACGCCGATCACGTCGTCCCACTCCTGCTCGCTCATGTTGAAGATCATCCGGTCGCGCAGGATGCCCGCCACGTTCACCAGGATGTCGAGCCGGCCGAAATTGTCGAGCGCGGTCTGTACCAGCCGCTCGCCGCCCTCCACCGTCGCGACGGTGTCGGCGTTGGCGACGGCCTTGCCGCCCTTCGCGCGGATCTCTTCGACCACCTCGTTCGCGGGAGCGCTGCTCGGCGCTGTGCCGTCGACGTTCACGCCGTAGTCGTTGACGACGATGCTCGCGCCCTCTTCGGCCAGCAGCCGCGCCACGCCGCGGCCGATGCCGCGTCCGCCGCCGGTGACGATCGCCGTGCGCCCCTCAAGCCGCTTCGCCATCACGCACCTCCTGCCGGGGCGGCCTGCGCGGGCCGGCCGGGGATATCGAGATCGGGCGGCGGCGGCGCGGGGTTCGGGATCCCCGCGAGCAGCGTCTCCGGCACGGCCGTCACCAGTTCGTCTAGCGTCCACATCGCCGGCTTCCAGAGCGTGCGCATCGGCGTCGGGTGGTGCGACACGCCGACGCTGCCGCCGGCGACGTGGAAGATCTGTCCGTTGATGTTCCAGGCGTCGTCCGTGCAGAGGTACGCCACCATCGGCGCGACGAACTCAGGGTCGCGCATCGGCGGACCGGCCGCCGGCCGCACCTGCGGCGTCGCGATGCCCGCGCGGGCGCGCAGCTCGCGCGAGGAGTCGGGTACCGACTGCGTCATCCGCGTCGAGGCGCCCGGCGCGATCGCGTTGCAGGTGACGCCGTAGCGCCCCAGGTCCTTTGCGACGACGCGCGTGAAGCCGGCGATGCCGGACTTCGCGGCGCCGTAGTTCGCCTGCCCCGGCAGGCCCGTCAGCCCCGACACGGACGAGAAGTTGACGATGCGGCCGTAGCGCTGCTGCCGCATCAGGATCGACGCCGGCTTCGTGCAGTTGAAGTGGCCCTTCAGGTGGACGGCGATCACGTCGTCCCACTCCTGCTCGCTCATGTTGAAGATCATCCGGTCGCGCAGGATGCCGGCGTTGTTGACGAGGATGTCGATGCGGCCGAAGGTGTCGAGCGCGGTCTTGATGATCCGCTCGCCGCCGTCCGCCGTCGCGACAGAGTCGTAGCTGGATGCGGCTGTGCCTCCCTCGCCCTTGATCTCCGCGACGACCTGGTCCGCCGGGCCGTTGTCGTTGCCCGTGCCGTCCACGTTCACGCCGGGATCGTTCACCACCACCTTCGCGCCTTCGCGCGCCAGCAGCATAGCGATGCCGCGCCCGATGCCGCGGCCGGAGCCCGTGACGACCGCGACCTTGCCTTCAAACTCGCCCATGATCGTGCTCCTCGCTGCGGCCCGCGACTGGCGCGCGGCGTCAGCCGCCGCCGCGTCGCTCGCCGCGTGAACAGAGTGGGTGCCCGGGGTTAGCCCTTGCTCGGCAGCACCACCGTCGCCGTGCCCGGCGTCGTCTTCTTGCCGGCTGCGTCCTGCGTCCAGACGTCGAGGTCGACGAGGTTCTCGCCGTTCTCCCGGCGCTTCGCCGTAACGACGCCGCCCGCCGTGATCTCCTTGTTCAGCATGTCCATGCCGCGGTAGTTGACGCCGAACTTCTTCACGCGGCCCTTGTAGCCGGCGAAGCCGAACACCAGGCGCCCCACCTGCGCGTACTTGAACCTGCCGTGGACGATGTTCTCGGTCAGGCCCATGGCCTTGAGCATCGGGAAGTTCTCGTCAAAGTGGAGCGGGTTGAAGTCGCCGCTCCCGGCCGCGAACTTCACGAGCTGCTGCTTGTCCGGCGTGATCTTGATCGGAGCGAGCTCGTAGCCCTCGCTCACGTCCTCAAAGTAGATCTGGTCTGCCATGTCGTCGTTGATCCTTTCCGCATCGGCTGAGTTCGCGCCCCGTCACCCGTTACCGAGCGGGCGCCTACATGTGAATCGAGGTCAGCCGCTGCTTCGCCACGACCTTGCCGGTCGTCTTGTTCTTGTAGACGGACTCATTCGTCACGAAGAGCATCTTGCCCCTCGGACCGTCCCGCAGCTTCAGGTCCGCCAGGTGGGACGTCTCTTCCAGCACGTCGCCGGCGCAGAGGACGTCCAGGTACTCCGTCTCGGTGCCGCCGTCGAGCAGCCCCTTGAACGGGATGTTCAGCCGCGGGCCGCCGGCCCGGCGCGGGAAGCCGAAGGTCGGGTCGTTCGTGCCGGGCAGGTACACCGGCGTGCCCAGGTAGCCCAGCGGCGCGACGATGCTGCGAAAGCCCTGCGCCTTCGCGAAGTCCACGTCGTAGTGGACCGGGTCCTCCGAGCCGATGCCGCGCGCGTACATCCGTACGCTCGTCGTCGTCACCTCGTACGTCCACGGCTCGGACTCGACGCCGAACTGCGCACGCATCTCGTCTGTGATTTCGAATTCGTCAGCCAAGTGATGCTCCTCTTCCCGTAGCGCGGCCGCCTGGCAGCGTCCGTGATTCCGATGGTAGGCGCCCGTCGCGGGCGCTCTCAGCTAGTTCCGGCCTGGCAGCGTCACCAGCGCCGTCCCCGGCGAGGTCTTTTTGCCGTCCGGCTTCTGCGTCCAGACGTCCAGCTCGACGAAGTTCTTGCCGCCCTCGCTGTACTTCTTGGTCACGATGCCGCGGCAGAGGATGTCCTGGTTCGGCTCATCCATCCCGCGGTACGAGCAGCCGAAACGCCGCAGCTGCCCCTGCTCGCCGATCCAGTCGTGCAGCAGTTGGCCGAGGAACGCGTTCTTCAGCGCGCCGTGGACGATCAGCCCCTTCAGGCCCGTGCTCTGCGCGAAGTCCTTGTCGTAGTGGATCTGGTAGAAGTCGCCCGAGCCGGCCGCCCACAGCACCAGCTGCTGCGTCGAGCAGTTCTTCTTGAGCTGCGGGATCTCGTCGCCGACGCTGATGTCCTCGAAGTAGACCTGTGCCATGGCGTGCCTCGCGATCTAGTACTGGATCATCGTGCCGTACATCCGCGCGACGACCTTGCCGCGCTGGTTAGTGTACGTCGTCTCGCGCCTGGTGATCAGCATCGGGCCCAGGCTGCCCTCCGCCTCCTCGAAGCCGGCGATCTTGCTGCGCGCGGTGATCGTGTCGCCCGCGCAGACGGCGTCCTCGTCGGGGAAGTACTCGTAGTCGGTGCCGCCGTTCAGCACGCGCTTGTACGGCACGCTGAAGCCGCGCCCGCCCATCTCGCCGGGCGTGCCGCCGCCCATCCTTGGCCGGAAGGCCGGCGTGCCGAGGAAGCCCGGCGGCGCCACGATGCTGCGGTACCCCCGCGCCTTCGCTGCGTCCTCGTCGTAGAAGATCGGGTCGGTGTGGCCGACCGACCGCGCGTACATGCGGCAGTTCGTCTTTTCCACCTCGAGCGTCACGGGAGAACCCTCGACGCCGACGGCGGCGCGCATCTCGTCGGTGATCACGGACTTGGCGGCCTGAGTCATGGGGCACCTCGGAGGGGGCCAGCGCCGCGACGGGCGCGAGGCGGTGAAATCTCACGTACACGTCAGGTTTACAGCGAGACGAGAATACATCTGGCTATGTTGAGTGTCAACGAACGCCGCCCGTCCGGAAGTGCCCGTGGTACGTCCGTTTTCTTGATTCAGCGATTGGAGCGCGCTATCCTTGCCGCGCTCTGACGGGGAGGTGCCGTGGCGCCTCCTTTTGTGTGTCCAGCAGCGACGTAACTCGCTTCAGGCGGGTGGGAGGAGACGCCGATGACACTGGTTTGGATGGTACCGGTCACGGGCCTGGCAGCTGTGCTGTTCGCCCTGTGGCTGGCCCAGGACGTGCTCCGGAGAGATACCGGCACCCCGGCGATGCAAGAGATCGCCGGCATGATCTTCGAGGGCGCCATGGCGTTCCTCTCGCGCCAGTACCGGACGATCGGCATACTCGCCGTCGTTACGGCCGTCGTGGTCGCGGGCCTCGTCGGTTCGATTTCCGACGGCGTCAAGCCGATCCAATTCCAGAACGGCCAGGTGAGCTTCGCCACCGACGTCGTCATCGGCCGCTGGCAGGAAGGCCTGCTCACCGGCATCGCCTTCCTCGTCGGAGCCATGTGCTCCGGCCTCGCCGGCTACATCGGCATGTTCATCGCCGTCCGGTCGAACGTCCGCACGGCGGCGGCCGCCCAGAAGAGCCTCAAGGACGCGGTCACGGTCTCGCTTCGCGGCGGCGCCGTATCCGGCTTCCTCGTGGTCGCGCTGAGCCTGCTCGGCGTCTCTGGTATCTTCCTCGTCTACAGCCGCATCCTTGACCACCCACCGGAGATCGCACCGTTCCTGATCGTCGGCTTCGGCTTCGGCGCCAGCTTCGTGGCGCTCTTCGCCCAGCTTGGCGGTGGTATCTACACGAAGGCCGCCGACGTCGGCGCGGACCTCGTCGGCAAGGTCGAAGCCGGCATCCCCGAGGACGACCCGCGCAACGCCGCCGTCGTGGCCGACCTCGTCGGCGACAACGTCGGCGACTGCGCCGGCCGTGGCGCCGACCTCTTCGAGTCGATGTCCGCTGAGAACATCGGCGCGATGATCCTCGGCGTGGCGATCTTCAGCGTCACGCACAAGATCGAGTGGATCATGTTCCCGCTCGTGCTCCGCTCGTTCGGCATCATCGCCGCCATGGTCGGACTGGTTTCGGTGCCGTTCTTCACCGACGCGGCTCCCAAGAGCAAGCAGGACCCGATGACGCCGCTGAACTACGGCTTCTACGTCGTGTCCGCGCTCTCGGTGGCCGGACTCTTCATCGCGACGAAGGTCATGCTGGGCGACGCCTGGTACTGGTTCTTCTTCTGCGGGCTTATCGGCATCGCGACCGGTATCGCGTTCGTCTACATCACGCAGTACTACACCGCCGGCTCGTGGCGTCCGGTGCAGGAGATCGCCGAGGCGTCGAAGACGGGCCCGGCCACGAACATCATCATTGGCACCGCGGTCGGCTTCGAGACCACGGCCCTCACGGCGATCACCATCGGCCTGGCGCTGATCGGCGCCTTCGCCCTCGGCTCGCAGGCCGACATCAGCCCGGCCATCCCGCCGTTCACGACGGGCATCTTCGGCACCGCCGTCGCCACCATGGGCATGCTCATGTCGGCGGCCTACATCCTCAGCATGGACACGTTCGGCCCCATCACGGACAACGCCGGCGGCATCACCGAGATGTCCGGCGCGCCCGAGAGCGCCCGCGAGATCACCGACAAGCTCGACGCCGTCGGCAACACGACGAAGGCGCTCACCAAGGGCTACGCCGTCGCCTCTGCCGGCCTGGCGGCGTTCCTGCTCTTCTCCGCGTATCTCGACAAGGTCAAGGAGCGGCTGGAGATCCCGCTCACGGCGGAGCTTCCGATTGACCTCTCGAAGGTGGACGTGTTCGTCGGCGGTCTGCTCGGCGCCATGCTCGTCTTCCTGTTCAGCTCGCTGGCCATCCGCGCCGTCGGAAACGCCGCCGGCGCCATCATCGAAGAGGTGCGCCGCCAGTTCCGCGCCGACCCCGGCATCATGGCCGGCACGTCCCGCCCGGACTACGCCGCCGCCGTCGACATCACGGCGAAGGCCGCCCTGCGCGAAATGGTGCTCCCGGGCATCCTGGCGGTCGGCATGCCCGTCGCCGTCGGTCTGATCTTCCGCTACGCCCGCCACGAAAGCGTGGTCACGACGCTCAACGGCATCACCTATACGGCGCACGACGCCTCCGGCTGGCTCGCCGTCAGCGGCACGCTGATCATCGGCACCATCGTCGGCATCCTCATGGCCACCGTCCTCAACAACGGCGGCGGGGCCTGGGACAACGCCAAGAAGTTCATCGAGTCGGGCGGACTCAAGGACGAGAACGGCAACACGCTCGGCAAGGGCAGTGAGCCCCACAAGGCGGCCGTCGTCGGCGACACCGTCGGCGACCCGTTCAAGGACACCGCGGGTCCGTCGCTCCACGTGCTGATCAAGCTGCTGGCGACGATCACGCTGGTGCTGGCGCCGCTGTTCATCAAGAGCGGCTCTGTCACCAAGACCGGCACGCCCACGACGCAGCCCGGCGCGACCATCGAGCAGCAGGCCCCCGGCCTCGCCTCGAGCCAGGTGCTCCAGGACGCGCCGCAGCAGGTCGTCGCCCGCTAGCCGCCCGCAGCTTCGGAACGTTAGAAGGGCTCCCCGTCGGGGAGCCCTTCTCTCTCGCCTGATTAACGGTGCTGTCAGACCGTCGCGAGCGTCGCTGCCTCGCCGGCCTCGTCGTCGGCCGGTGGCGCCGCCGCCGCGACGTAGTCGGCCCAGGACTGCTCCCAATGCCGCGGGTCGAAGCTGTAGCTGTCGGCGATCTGCCCTCGGGCGATCTTCTTGAGCGGCTGCGTGCGTGGCAGCGGCAGGTCGGTCAGCATGAAGTCCGTCGTCCGCTTGAACGTCGCCACGTCCGCCTCGGCGGCGTCGATCTCCGCCTTCACGATGCGCCGCACGGCCTCCTCGGTCGCGGGCTCGCCGCCCAGCCGCGCCAGCACTTCGTCGCGGTTCGGGTAGATGACGGCCCACGCCTGCGCCTTGCCACGTATCTTGCGCCCGATCACCGCCACGTCCTCGATGACGGCGCTGCGGGACAACTTATCCTCGAGTTCGTCCGGGTGGACCTTCTCGCCGGAGTCCAGGACGATGACGAACTTGCTGCGGCCCGTGATCCAGACGTTGCCCTCGTCATCGATGTAGCCGACGTCGCCCGTGCGGAGCCACTCGCCCACCTTCGCGGCCTTCGTGGCCTCTTCGGCGTGCCAGTAGCCCGGCGTGATGTTCTCGCCGCGCGCCACCAGCTCGCCTTCGCCGTGCAGGTGCACGTACAGCTCCTTCTCGGGCACGTCGATGAGTCCGATCTCGACTCCTTCGACCGCCTGGCCGACGGTGCCGAAGTGCTCCTCGTAGTAGTTCGACATGTAGAACTTGCGCGGGCTCCAGCGCTGCGCCGTCAGCCCGGGCGAGGACTCCGTCAACCCCCAGCCCTGGATGATCGGGATGCCCAGGCGGGCGAAGTTCAGCGCTACCTGCGGGTTCAGCGCCGCGCCTCCGCTAAACATGAAGCGCAAGCTGCCGCCGAGCCGCTTGTGCAACTCACGGAACACGATGCGCCCGATGTTGATGCCCGTCCTCTGCTTCGTCGCTTCGACGATGCGCAGGCCCTTCTCGAACGTTTCCAGCTTGCCCTGCGTCTCGATGCCGTGGACGATGTTCCGGTACATCACCTCGAACAGCTGCGGCACGCCCATGAACAGCGTCGGCTTCACCTCCGCCATCCGGTCGCGGATCCGGCGCAGGTCGTTCTCGAACGTGATCTCCGCGCCCACGGCCGGCGCGACCATGGCCCCCACCAGGAACGGGAAGGCGTGGTGCATCGGCAGCACCATGACGACGCGGTCGTTCGGGCTGAACGGGATCGTGTTCTTCATCGAACGCGTGTTGGCGATGAAGTTCCGGTGCGTCAGCATCACGCCCTTCATGCCGCCCGTCGTGCCCGACGTGAAGACGATGGACGCCAGGTCGTCCGGCTCGATGATGACCGCGGCTAGGCGGTCGCGGCTGGCCGCGGTCGCCCGCGCCGGCAGGTCCTCGATCACCAGCACCTCGGCCTTCGCGTGCCGCAGCAGCCCGCCGGGCACGCTGTCGCGCGGCGTCGCGCCGCCGCCGATGACGATCGCCGTGTGCAGGTCCGGCGCCACCGGCTCCAGCTTCGAGAGCACCTTCGCGGACGCGAAGATGATCCGCGCTTCGGCGCGCTCGATCATGTCGGCGATCTCGGAGGGCTTCAGGTCGTAGTAGATGGGCACGGCGATGCCGCCGGCGGTCACGATGCCGTAATAGGCGCAGATCCAGTCGATGCCGTTCTCGGCCACCAGCGCGACCCGCGCGCCCGGCTCGAGGCCGCAGCCCAGCAGACCGGCCGCCATCTCGCGCGAGCGCTCATACACCTTGTTGAAGGACGCGCGCTGCCACTGGCCGCGCTGCTTCTGCTGGAAGGCGATCTTGTCGCCGTACTGGTGGCGGTTCTCGTTGACCATCTCCGGGATGGTGCGCGGGCCCCCTTCTTCACGGCGGCGGGTCGCCGCGGGCTCCGTGGGGCTGCCCGTGCTGAGGAATTTGCCAAGTACCATGCGTGCGCGTCTCCCGGGCCTGCGCGGGCCACTCTCGTTGAGCAAGCAGACGGACCGAGACGCGCCTTCGGACCGGTGTGCGCGTCTATCCAGTATAGCGACAGCGCGGCCCGCGGCGGGACGGACGTTCTGTCAACCGGCCCGGCAGCGATGCTGTCGCCGTATCCACCGTACCGCCGCCTCACGCGTGCCGTGAGGTACGAATGGACCATTTGCCGCGTGTGGAGAACGCCCGGCTCCGGAGCGTCCGGGCGGTGCGACGCTCGCCGTGAGGCGATGGAACGCCAGGAAGGTGTCCCTTCCTCCAACTGCCAACGTGTAGCGTCCGATCAGAAGTCGCCTTCGCCGCGCAGGTTGCCGTTCGAGCGCCGCAGCTTCTCCAGCGCCTGCGCCTCGATCTGGCGGGCCCGCTCGCGCGTCACTCCCAGCTCGTTGCCGACGATGTCCAGCGTGCGCGGCCGCCCGTCCTTGATGCCGAACCGCAGCTCGATCACCGTCCGCTCGCGCGGCGTCAGCACGTCCAGCGCCGAGCGGACACGCTCGCGCAGCAGCTGCCGCGCCGCCTCCTCCTCGGGCGACGGCGCCATGACGTCCTCCAGGACGCTGCCCAGCGTGCCCTCTTCCTCCTCGCCGACCGGCGTCTCCAGCGAGACGACCGACTGGCGCAGGGCGCGCGCGGCCTCCCGGACCTTGTCCGGCGGCATCCCCATCAGCTTCGACAGCTCGGACGTCTTCGGCTCGCGGCCCAGCCGCTGGAACAGCCGCTCGCGGGCCTGCGAGTACTTCGAGATCAGCTCCGTGATGTGGATCGGCAGGCGGATCGTGCGTCCCTTGTCCGCGATCGCGCGGCCGACGGCCTGGCGGATCCACCACGTCGCGTAGGTGCTGAAGCGGAAGCCGCGCCGGTGCTCGAACTTCTCGACGGCGCGCATCAGGCCGCCGTTGCCCTCCTGGATCAGGTCCATCAGCGGCATGCCGCGCCCCGCGTACTTCTTCGCCACACTGACCACCAACCGCAGGTTCGCGTTCACCATGTGCTCTTCGGCGCGCTGCGCGTGCGCCCGCGCGGCGACGACGTGCGGCACCAGCGTCTTCAGGCGCGTCGCCAGGTAGCGGTCGTTCGTGCGCGTGACGCCCTCGTGGATCTTCGTCAGCGCCTCGTCCAGCGCCTTGTGCGCGGAGGCCGGGAAGATGCGCTGCGCCACGGCCAGCGTGATCAGCAGCGGCCGCACCTGCCCGCTGTTGCGCTTCGCGGCGCTGGAGATCTGCTCCTCGAACCCCTCCTCCAGGTGGTCCTGGATCGCCTCGCGCAGCCCCTCGAACATCAGCTGGTCCGCGAAGCCGCCCCGCTGCGGGAAGCCCTTCAGCGCCCTCGACCGCCGCACGATGCCGAGGCCGTCGTGGACGTCCTGCAGCAAGCACACCGTCAGTTGCTCGATCGTCGGCGCGGTCATGTGGTGTTCCATGAAGGCGTCGCTCAGCTCGTCGAGGATCCGCCCGTTCTCGATCTCCTTGGCGAGTGAGACCTCCTCGTCCGGCCGCAGCAGCTTGTAGCGTGCGATCTCGTTGAGGTACAGCTCTACCGAGTCGGGCGTCTCGCCCATCGGCTCCTCGGCGGCGACGGTCTCCTTCGCCGACAGGACGGGCGCCGGTATGCCCCGCTCGATCTCGCGGAGTTCATCGTCGGGTAGGACTGCGGTCTGTTCTTTCTGACGTGCCTTGGCCATTCACCACCTGGTTATCTGCATATTCGCGTGCGCATCTAAGTCGCGACCCGCGGGCTGGCTTGGTTCGCTCTTCGTACCGTGGTCGGGTGCTGAGGCCCTACACGACGTCGGGCAGAGGCCACTTGAGGTCGCAGCTCAGACAGCGAGCCTGGACCATCACGCCACCGCTCCAGTAGCTGGCCGTAAAGAACTTGCGGCAGCGCGGGCACTCGGATTCGCCCATGCGCACCTCTCGGACCGGGGGTGCCGGGCGGTCGTCCTTGACGTCGGCGGCGTTCATAGCGTGTCTCCGGCCTTCATTGTACTACGTCGCCTTCCAGCCTTCTATAGCTTCAGGCACCGAATCATACACGCGTCAAATGAGAGATTGGCTGGAAATCGCGTCCCTCCTGCCGTGCGAGCCCGCCACTGCCGATACATACCTGTCGGATTGTGACTACCGTGACCGCGTCAGAGGCACTCCCATGTCCGTTCTCGAAACCAGTTCCATCGTCGACCTGCTCGTCTCCCTGTACCCGCAGGAGACCTGGGCCGAGGTGCGCGGCCTCCTGGCCTCCTGGCGCGAGCGTCTCGACGGCAAGGATAACTACAGCGGCCACCACTCCGGCGTCGCCACCGAGTACGCCATCGCCCTCGCCAACCGCCAGGACCTGCCGTACGACGCCATCGCCGCCCTCTGGGTCGCCGGGCACGTCTACGACCTCGGCAAGATCTCCGTCCCGGACCACGTCCTGGTGAAGGACGGCCCGCTCTCCACCGCCGAGACGATCATGCTCCGCAACCACGTCTCCAGCGGCTACGACCTGCTGCGCGACTGGGACGTCCTGAAAGTCAGCCCCCGCTGGCTCGCCCAGGTCGTGCTGGAAGTCGTGCTGTTCCACCACGAGCGCTGGGACGGCGCAGGCTACCCGAAAGGCCGGAGGGGCAAGGACATCCCGCTGACCGCCCGCATCATGACCATTGCCGACGCCTACGCCGCGATGATCATGGAGACCCCGTACCGCGCCGCCCGGGCCGAGGACATGGCCCTCCGCGAGATGGAACGCAACGCGGGCGAGCAGTTCGACCCGTACTTGGTGCACTCGTTCGTCAGCCTGGTGCGCGTGGGGCAACTCACGGGGCGCGGCCGCGCTTCTCCGCCGCGGCGTAGCGGCTACTCCGCCTCGTCCCCGTCCTCGCCGTCTTCGTCCTCTTCGTCGTCATCGTCGTAGCCCGACTCGACCCACTCGCGTACGCTGACGCAGCGCCCGTCGATCTCCGGGTGCATGAGCGTGAAGTTGCCGCGCCGCAGCCGGCCCAGCATGTGCCACTCGAAGCCGATCAGCGCCTCGACCTCCTGGTCGGCCGTGATCCGGTCGAGCGCCACCGGGTACGGCGGCGGCAGGTAGCGCTTCATCGCCAGGCTGCCGATGTACTTGCCGCAGCGCCCGCACACCAGCCCCTGCCGGATCTCGGCGATGTAGTCGTTCAGCGATCGCGTCTCGCCGGTCATCGGCGCATTGTAAGCAAGCGCGAAGCGCGAGCGCGAGGCGCAAAAGAAGAGGCGCCGATCGGGCGCCCCTTCCTCCTAACAAGCAGCTAACCGCTGACCGCTGATTGCTATCCCGCCACCGGCGCGGTGAGTTTGTCCATCAGCTTCTTCGTCGACACGACGTGGTGGTTCAGCCGCAGCTCCTTCGCGTCGATGCCGAGCGCGAGGCCGATCATTTGCGGCAGGTGCAGGATCGGCAGCTCGATCTCGTGCTTCGTCACCTGCTTCGCCGCCGGCTGCTGGGCGTCGAGGTTCAGGTGGCACAGCGGGCAGGGCGACACCAGCGCATCGGCGCCGAGATCCTGCGCCTCGTGGATGTGGTTGCCCGTCTGCTTCAGCGAGTTCTCGCGGTTGATCGTCAGGATGGGGAAGCCGCAGCACTTCTTCGCGCCCTCGTAGTCTACGACGGTCGCGCCCACGGCCTCGATCACCATCTCCAGGTACTTGTCGCGCTCGGGGAACTCCTCCTTGCCCAGGATCTGGCTCGGGCGGAGGATGTAGCAGCCGTAGAACGGCCCCACGCGCACGCCGCTTAGCGGTCGCTTGACCATCTTCTTCAGCCGGTCCAGGCCGAAGTCCTCGACCAGCACCCAGAGGAAGTTCTTGATCGCCAGCCCCGGCGTGTACTTCAGCCCCTCGTCCGCCAGGATCGCGTTGACCTTTTCCAGGTAGTCCGGCCGCTTCGTCAGTTTGTCCTGCACCATGCTCTCGATGCCCTGGCACGTCGAGCAGATGTTCATCAGCGGCAGCCCGAGTTGCTGCGCCAGCGCGAACGTCCGCGCGTTCAGCGCGTCCGCCATCTCCGGGTTCTGTTCCTGGATCACGCCCGCGCCCGTGCAGGTCGCGGTGTCCAGCTCCACCAGCTCGATCCCCATCTCCTTCGCGACGCGGTTCATCGAGACGTACAACTCGGGTGCGGCGCCCTTCGAGACGCAGCCGGGCCAGAACGCATACTTCAACTCAGCCATTAGTCCTCCACCACCGGCTTGGGCGCCTTCAGCGACGCTGACTTTCGGATCACGTTGCGCACGCGGTCCATCCCCTTCATCTTGGTCGATCCGGGCGCGCCAGGCGGGATCATCTGGTCCAACGGCAGCTTGCCCACGCGCAGCATCCTCAGCGCGCCCGGCACTTCCGCCATCATCCGCGTTACGTTGAACATGCCGACCGACCCCGGCACCATCCACACCTCGTTCAGCCGCCCGCCGTCCGTGATGGACTTCGTGAAGATGTTGGTGTGGCGGACGCCGGCGTTGCCGCCGATGCCCTCCTCGATCGCCATCTCACGCAGTTGCAGGATGCGGTTCATCGGCGCGACGCCCTTCGGGCACACCTCGACGCACATGTTGCAGCGCGTGCAGTCCCAGATGCCGCTGTACTCGCTGAGCTTCTGCAGCCGGTCGTGCGCGTGCCCGTCCCGCGGGTCCGCTACGACGCGGTACGCCTTCGCCAGCGCCGCCGGCGCAATGAAATTCTTATCGACTTCCAGCACCGTGCAGTCGCTCACGCAGGCGCCGCACATGATGCAGTTCATCGCGTGCGTCAGGTCGAGCATCGTCTCGTTCGGCACCCGGTACTCGGCCTCCGGCTCTACGCCCTCGGGCTTCAGGTACGGGTCGACGCTGCGCATCTTCTGCCAGAACGACTCCATGTCGTTGATCAGGTCCTTGATCACCGGCATGTTGCCCATCGGCTCCACCGTCAGCTCGTGGTTCTCGTCGCCGCCGGTGATCGCGATCACCTTCGCGCGACACGCCAGCCGCGCCCGGCCGTCCACCCGCATCGAGCACGAGCCACAGATCGCGCTCCGGCACGAACAGCGCAGCGCCAGCGTGCCGTCCTCGTACTCGCGCACCTGGATCAGCGCGTCGAGCAGCGTCACGCTCTCCGCCGCATCGATCGTGTAACTGCTGTAGCCGCTGGGGCCATCCGGGCCGGCACGCTTGACCTTGAGTTTGACCTTCATGTCCGCTCCGTTTCCACCGGCTGTCCCGTCTCCAAGTCACCGAGAGGGGCCAAGGGCTCCGTTCACCTGTCGTCCGCTGTCGCCGCTTACGCGCTCACCAGTACCAGATCAGTACTTCCGTTCCTGCGGCTGCCACTGCGTGATCGTCACCGGCGTATAGGTCATCTTCTCGCTGCCGTCCGGCTGGCGCGTCAGGACGATGTGCTTCAGCCAGTTCTCGTCGTCGCGGTTCGGATAGTCCAGGCGCGTGTGGGCGCCGCGGCTCTCCTTCCGCTCGATGGCCGAGCGCACGATAGTGTCGGCGCAGTCGAGCATGTAGCCCAGCTCGATGTGGAAGAGCAGGTCGGTGTTGAACACCTTGCCCTTGTCCTCCACGCCGACCGCGTCATAACGCGCACGCAACTCCTTCAGGATGCCGACCTGCTTCTCCAGCCGCTCCGGGGAGCGGAAGAGGCCCACGTTGGCGCTCATCGAGACGCCCATATCGCGGCGGATCTTGGCGACGCGGTCGCCGTTCTTCGGGCGGTCCAGCACGTCCTGGATCATCTTGCGGTCGGCGTCGACGGCGCTCTCGGGCACCGGCCGCACCTTCTGGCTGCGCAGCCACGGCACGGCGTGGTCCGCCGCGCGCCGGCCGAACACCAGCGTGTCCAGCAGCGAGTTCGCGCCCACGCGGTTCGCGCCGTGGACGCTGACGCATGCGGCCTCGCCGGCCGAGTACAGCCCCGGCATCGCCGTCGCGCCGTCCACGTCGGTCTTCACGCCACCCATGCTGTAGTGCACGCCCGGCAGGATCGGCAGCAGCTCCTTCGTCAGGTCGACGTTGACGAGGTCGCGCGCGATCTCCCAGATCTCCTCCAGCCGCTCCTTGATCAGCTTCTCGCCCAGGTGGCGCAGGTCCAGGAACACGCAGCCGTCGACGCCGCGCCCTTCGTCGATCTCCGTCTGCTCGGCGCGCGACACGACGTCGCGCGATGCCAGCTCCATCATCTTGGGCGCGTACTTCGTCATGAAGCGCTCGCCGTCCTTGTTCAGCAGGTAGGCGCCTTCGCCGCGGGCGGCCTCCGTGATCAGCACACCCGTGCCGTGCAGGGTCGTCGGGTGGATCTGGATCATCTCCATGTCCATCAGCGGCGCCCCGGCGCGGTACGCCTGGGCGATGCCGTCGCCGGTGCAGATCAGCGCGTTCGTGGACGGCTCGTACACGCGGCCGAGTCCGCCCGTGCAGATGATCGTCGCCTTCGCGGTGATCGCGTGCAGTTCGCCGGTGCGGATGTTCATCGCAACCGCGCCGCGGCACTGGCCGTCGTCGACGATCAGGCTGGTGACGAACCACTCCTCGTAGTTGCGCATCGCCTTGTAGATGCTCGGCTTCATCAGCTGCTCGTACAGCACGTGCAGGATCGCCTGGCCGGTGATCGCGCCGACGAAGAACGTGCGCGCCTTGGCCATGCCGCCGAACGCGCGCACGGCCATCGTGCCGTCAGGGTTGCGGCTGTAGACCACTCCCCAGTGCTCGGTTTGGAGCACTTCGCGGCCGCCCTCCTGCGCCAGCACGGTGATCGCGTCCTGGTCGCCGAGGTAGTCGGACGCCTTGGTGGTCTCGAACGCGTGCTCCTCCCACGGGCCGCCGCTTTCGCCGACGCCGGGGCCGTTGATGCCGCCCTGCGCGGCGTTGGAGTGCGAGCGGACCGGGTGCACCTTCGAGATCATCGCGACGTCCGCGCCCATCTGCTGGGCCTGGATCGCCGCGCGCATGCCGGCGAGGCCGGCTCCGATGACGAGGACGTCGTGTTCGTAGACAGCCATAGGTCGTCTACACCTTCCTTCTGCTGATGCCTGCCGGATTGCTGATGGGGTCGTGGACGGGGGGCGTTGGGGTGGGGGTAACGGCGTGGCTTGAGTCTCGGCCGAAGCGGTGGGCGAGGCTCAGACGGCGGTGATCGTGGGGGTTCCGTAACGAGATACTCATCCCCCCTCCAGAGGCGTGCGCAGCCTATCACGGGCCTTATCTACGCTCAACTCGCGCTTCGCGTGCCCCGTCCTTCTCATCACGAGCAAGGATGCCACGGCGGAACGCCGGATCACAGGTGCCGTATGTCACATCGCGGGCCGCGCCGCCAGCGCTGGACGATACAGGCGGCGCCGTCCGCGACTGGCCCGCTGGCCGCCGGTCAGCGCATCGGCGTGTGCGTCCGGAACGGCGCCGGCTGCTTCGCCCAGGGCCGCCCGCTCGTCAGCCCGCCGTCCACGGCGATCGCCTGGCCCGTAACGAACGTCGAATCGTCGCTGGCCAGCCACAACGCCGCCCGCGCGATGTCGTCCGGCATGCCGCTGCGCGGGATCGGCTGGAACTTGGCAAACGCCGCCTTCACCGCGTCTTCGGCCTGTGGCGTGTCCGGGATGCCCTGCAGCACGAGCGGCGTCAGCGTCGCGCCGGGGCAGATGCAGTTCACGCGCACGCCGTCCGGGCCCAGTTCCAGCGCCACCGACTTCGTCAGGTGGACAATGGCCGCCTTCGCCGTCCCGTAGATATGGGGGCCCTCGCCCGCCATCAATCCGGCCACGCTGGCCGTGCTGACGATGCTCCCCGCCCCCTGCGACTTCATGGCCGGCGCGGCGAACTTCATCCCCAGGAACACGCTGCGCAGCAGCACCGCCATCGTACGGTCGTACTCGTCGACGGGGATGTCCTCGACCGGCCCGACCGTGCCGATGAAGCCCGCGTTGTTGTACATGCAGTCGATGCGGCCGTACTCGCTCACGGCGCGCGCCACCGCGGCCCGCACGTCGTCCTCACGCGCCACGTCCGTGTGCTGGTAGAGCGCCGCGCCGCGCAGCTCAGCCGCCAACGCTTCGCCGCGCTCGTCCTGGATGTCGGCGATCACGACGCGCGCGCCTTCGGCCGCGAACAGCCGCGCAGTGCTCTCGCCGATGCCGCTGGCCGCGCCGGTGATCACCGCTATCTTGCCGTCGAGCTTGCCCACTGTCGCCTCCTGTCGCCGCCGCATCGCGGCATGGTAGCCCCCCGCGCGGGCGGCGGGCGAGGGGAGCGGATTGGACCGGTCAGGTCGGTTGAACCTGAGACTCGACATAATCGCGGAAGGCAGCGTCGGAACTGCTCCGGCTGGGGGGTGCGATCAGAGCGCTCGTGGCCGAACATTTATACATGAAGCGCTTCGGATTCGCGGTGCTCGGCGGTGTAGCGGTCGCGGCGTCCTGTCTCGCGGTCGCCATCAGCGACGGCGCCGACCCGGGAATGAACCTCACGACCGCCGCCAGGATCGCCTTCCCGGGGCTGGTCGCCGCGCTCGTCCTCACGGCCTACATGGCGTGGGAGCGCCGCGGCAGCGGCGAAACGCGCGGCGTCGTCAGCCAGCTCAGCGCGCAGCTCGTCCGTAAGGAGATCGAAATCGACCGCATGTCGTCGGTCGATGAGCTGACCGGCCTCAGCACGCGCCACAACTTCAACGAGAGCGTCCGCACCGAGTACAAGAGGGCGGAGCGGTACAAACGCCCGTTCGTGGTGATCCTCGTCGAAGTGGACGACCTCACCGAACTCGGCGAGCAGGTCGGCAAGCTCAGCAAGGGTTACGTGCTCAGCGAGGTCGGCGCCATCTTGCGCACGATGCTCCGCGCCAGTGACCTCGGTTGTCGCTACGCGCCCGATACGCTCGCCCTGCTGCTGCCCGAGACGGAGGTCTCGGAGGCACGCGTTGTGGCCGACCGGATCCGCGGGCTGGTCGCCGCCCACGACTTCCTGGGCCATCGCACCAGCGAAGCCGTGAAGCTGACCGTTTCGCAGGGCATCGCCGTCGCCCCCGACGCCGCGTTCACCTCGCACATGGATCTCCTGCGCGCAGCCGAGGCCGCCCTCGCAACTGCCCGCACACTGGGCTACGACCGCGTCGCGGCGTACGAGGCGGCCGACATGCCGTTGGGCGAGCAGAAGCTGGCCGGCTAGGTGTAGTTCCCACCAAGGTTGTTGACACAAAGAGAGTGCTCGAGTCGGCTGTGGGTGTTGAAAGCCTGCAGTCGAAAGGAGCACTCTCTTGGCACATGGTAACGCGCGGCTGA
>JBGQBE010000027.1:0-41282 GCA_041494685.1 Dehalococcoidia bacterium
ACCAAGCAGACCACCAAGGTCAACCACACGAATCCGGGCGGTACGGTCTGGTACGAGATCATCGTCCACAACCCGAACCAGGGCGAGGGCGACACCCTCGACCTCAACTGCATCACCGACACGTTGCCGGAGAACTTCAGCTACCAGCAGGGCAGCACGAGCGGCAACCCTACTGACCCCGGGGAGCCCGGCAGCCAGGACTGCCCGCCCTTTGGCTGGTTCTACGACGGCGAGGCGATTGGTCCGGGCGACTCCATCACGCTGCAATTCGCTGCTGACGTGAGTACGGACGCGTCGCCGGGGGTCTACTGCAACGAGGCCAGCGCGCTGTGGGACGAATCGTCGGCCAGCACGGGCCCGACGGCGCCCGTCCAGGTGACCGAGCTACAGGCGGAAGCAGTCCAGCCGCTCACCTGCGAGCAGCCGGCGCCGACGTCGACGTCGACGCCGCCACCGCCGCCCGAAGTCGCCCGCTCCGCCACGCCGACCCGCACCGCCACGGCCCGCGCAACAGCTACGGTGCCCGCAGCGCCGCCGACGAAGACGCCCGCGCCGCAGAGCACGGTGCTGGCCGCGCAGGCGACGCCAAAGGCGCAGCAGCCGGCAGCGCTGCCGAGTACTGGCTCGGGCGGTGGCAGCGGTCATGGCACGAGCACCTGGGTGCTGGCGGCGGCGCTGATCGTCGCTGGCGCCGGACTGACGCTGGCGGGACGCAAGCGCGCGTAGGCTTCTGGTGTCAATCAGATTGGACGAAGAGCCCGGCAGGGACGCCGGGCTCTTTGGCGTCCCTGCGTGGCGGCGCCGCTGCTTGTCCGCGTGCCGATGCCGCCCCATACTGGGCCGCGACCGACCGGGCAGCGACCACAACTCACGAAAGCCCCCGATACCCCATGCCGTTCCTGCGGTTTCGCAAGCAAGAGCTACGTGAGCGCTTCTACCCGCCGCGCTTCCGCGGCATGTACGACCGCTTCTCGGACGTCATCCACGATTACGTCCGGCGCGGCGACGTGATGCTCGATGCGGGCTGCGGCAGCGGCCGCGTCTTCCAGTACCACTTCGACGAGCACCAGCGGCCGCGGCTGATCGTCGGCGTCGACGTCACGAATGAGCCGAAGGGCAACCAGAACATCGATGCGGCCGCCCGCGCGAACCTGGCGGCACTGCCGTTCCGCGACGCCACCTTCGACATCGCGGTCTCCAGCCACGTCGCGGAGCACCTGACGCAGCCCGAGGCCGTGTTCCGCGAGCTGGCGCGCGTGCTGAAGCCGGGCGGCCGGCTGCTGATCCTGACGCCGAACCGCTGGCACTACGTCGCCATCAGCTCCGCGCTGCTGCCGCACTCGTTCCACCTGAAGTTCAACCAGTGGCGCGGCGTCGACGCGCACGACATCTTCCCGACCGTGTACCGCGCGAACACGGCGAAGCGCATGCGCTCGCTCTACGAGGGCGCCGGCATGGACGTCGAGCGGCTGTACCAGTTCGAGACGGAGCCGGAGTACCTGGCGTTCAGCACGCTCACCTACGCGCTCGGCGTCGGCTTCGAGCGCGTCGTCAACCGCTTCGGTGCGCTGAAGCACCTGCGGGTCAACCTGCTCGCCGTCGGCCGCAAGCGCTGACGCATCTCTCGCGTCGTGCAATTGCGGGGGCGTGTTGCCGACAGGAGCCTGTGCGCCATGTACTCAACACAGTCGCTGTCTGCTTGGCGCCAGCGCCGCCTCAGGCAACCAGGCCGTCGCCCTTGCGGAGGAACTCCTCGACGAACCATGCGTGCTTCTCGTGCGTCTGCACGCACGTGGCGAACAGGTCGTTCGTGCCGGGATCGCGCTCCTCGTCGGCGACGCGCGCCGCCTCCCGCATCTCAGTGATGATCTTGCGCTCGTTGGCCAGCGCGTCACCGAGCATGTCGGAGGGGGCCTGCGACCCGTCCGCGATCTTGACGGTGGCCCACGCCTCGATCTCGCGGGGCGCGGACAGCGGCTCGGCGCCGAGCATGCGGAGCCGCTCGCCGAACGGGTCGACCTCGGCCAGCGCGTCGGCTGCCATCTCGTCGAAGAACAGGTGCAGGTCGCGGAAGAGCGGGCCGTAGGTGTACCAGTGATAGCGTTTAGTGTTCAGGTACATCGCGAGCGCGTTCGCCTGTGCATGCTTGAGCGCGAGAACCACCCGGGTTTCAGTCGTCGTCACCATGGTGAACCACCTCCTTGTGGGATGGCGCTGCCTACAAGACCAGTCTAGACCTAGCGCCGGATTCGCGGACAGAGCCGGTTGGCGGGATTCTCCAGAGATCTTCATCGTCTGACGAAACAACCGGGACACTATCGGCCGCCGAAACAGGCCGATAGTTGTCGTCTCGCGCGCCTACGGGTTGGTGGTGAAGTGTGGTCAGCCGCGTGGTGGGCCGGGCGACCGGGGTCCCGCGTCGTTGCACGGACAGAGGTTCACTCTGCTCTTTCTCAGGGCGCAGTATACGTACCGGATGGCGGCGGCTGGAGGGTCGCGGCCCGGCCCGTCTGCTACCATGCAGCACCATGCTGACGAAGCGGATCATCCCGTGCTTCGACGTCTCAGAAGGGCGCGTCGTGAAAGGCGTGTCGTTCGTAGAACTGCGCGACGCCGGCGACCCGGTAGAGCTGGCGAAGCTGTACGACGCGCAGGGCGCGGACGAGCTAGTGTTTCTCGACATAACGGCAACCAGCGACGACCGCACGATAACGTACGACATGGTCGGCCGCACCGCGGACGAGGTCTTCATCCCGTTCACGGTCGGCGGCGGCGTCCGCAGCGACATGGACGTCCGCGTGTTGCTGGAACTCGGCGCCGACAAGGTCTCGCTCAACAGCGCCGCGGTCGCGGATCCGAAGCTGGTAGGGGTGTGCAGCGAGCGCTTCGGCGCCCAGTGCATCGTCGTCGCGATCGACGCGAAGTCCGCCGGCCCCGGGAGGTGGGAGGTCTACACGCACGGCGGCCGCCGCCCGACGGGCCTCGACGCGGTCGGGTGGGCGAAGCGCGTTGTCGAACTGGGCGCGGGCGAGATCCTGCTGACCAGCATGGACACCGACGGCCACAAGGACGGCTACGACCTGCCGCTCACGCGCGCGATCAGCGACGCGGTCGAGGTGCCGGTGATCGCCAGCGGCGGCTGCGGCACGCCGCAGCACATGGTCGACGCGGTAGAGCAGGGGCATGCCAGCGCCGTGCTCGCGGCGAGCATCTTCCATTTCGGCGAGTTCTCGATCGGCGAGACCAAGCGCTACATGGCGGCGCATGGTCTGCCCGTCCGGCTGTAGCCCGCCCGCGCGGCGCGCCGCCCGGGCGGGCGTCCGGATCCGGCAACATCATCGTAGCAGCAGAAGGATAGTGACGTGACGCTCGAATACAACGCGCAGGGGCTGATCCCGGCGATCATCCAGGACGACGAGACCGATGCCGTGCTGATGCTCGGGTACATGAACCCTGACACGCTCAAGATGACCCAGGAGATCGGCCAGGCGGTGTTCTGGAGCCGCAGCCGCCAGGAGGTGTGGCACAAGGGCGCCACCAGCGGCGACTACCTTGAAGTGCGTTCGATCCGGCAGGACTGCGAGGGCCGCTCGCTGCTGGTGCGGGTGAAGATGCTGGGCGGGGCTGTCTGCCACACCGGCGCCAAGACCTGCTACTTCACGGACATCGAAGCCGCGGCGGGCTGACCCGCCGCCGCGACGCCGGTTTCGAGTTCGATGACGTAGCGCAGCGCGGCGATCGCGACTTCGATCTGCTCGTCGTCGGGATCGCGCGTCGTCAGCCCCTGCAGCCAGAGGTTGGGGCGGTAGAGCAGCGCGAAGACGCCACGCTCGCCGAACCGCTGGCCCAGCCGCAGGATCTCGTACGCCAGCGCCGCGACCACCGGGATCAGCACGATGCGCTCGACCAGGCGCAGCCAGATCGGCGGCGTGCCCAGCAGCACGAACAACACGAGCGAGATCACCATCACGGTGAGCAGGAACGCTGTGCCGCAGCGCGGGTGCGCGTTCGGATACTCGCGCACGGCGGCCGGCGTCAGCTCGCGGCCATGTTCATAGGCGTGGATCGCGCGGTGCTCCGCGCCGTGATACGCGAACACGCGCTGGATCTCCTTCATGCGGCCGATCAGCCAGATGTAGGCCACCAGCATCGCCAGCCGCAACACGCCCTCGGCGGCCACCTCGACGTAGCCGTTGCCCGTGACGCGGCTGATCCAGCTCGTCAGCAGCACCGGGCCGGCGAAAAAGATGGCCGCGACGAACACCAGCGTCAGCGCCAGCGAGAGGAAGAGCTGCGCTTTGCTGACCTCCTCGGCGTCGCGGCCCGTCGCCACCTGCGACGACCAGGTGAGCGCCCGGACCCCCAGCGCCAGCGTCTCGTAAAGCACGATGACGCCGCGCACGATAGGGATGCGCCGCACGGCGCCGGTGTAGACGCCTCCGAGCGTCTCGCCCCGGCGGACGATGTTGCCGTCGGGCGCGCGGACGGCAACGGCCATGTGGCGCGGGCCGCGGATCATCACGCCCTCCATTACCGCCTGGCCGCCGTAGTACAGGTTCGGCTTCGCTGCGTCCGCCACGAGGCTACAACTCCTGTCGTTCGAACATGACTACCGCGCCCGCGAACGCCAGCACGGCGATGATTGCCGACGCGATCGGAACCGTTGCGGTCGTCGCCGACATCTCGTCGACGGCTGCCGCCGTTGCCTCGAGCGGCAGATACGCGGGGAGGACGTGGTACGTCCAGCGCAATGCGCTGATGGACGGGACGAACGTCGGCATGAACCAGAGCGCCAGCGCGATGATCGCGATCGGTGTGACGGAACGCAGCGGCACGCCAAGTGCGACCGTGAACGCGGACAGGAACGCCATCTCCAGGCACAGGATCGACGCGGCGATGTAGACGGTAGCGAACGGCACGCCGGTGAAGAGCGCGGCCGTCACGACGAACCAGACGATCGACGGCGCGATGACGAGCGCCAGGCAGGCGACGAGCGTGTGTGCCGTGGCTTTGGCGAGCAGGTAGGAGAGCCGCGAGACCGGCTTCGTAACGATCCACGCCGCGATACCCATCGTCCGTTCCCGCGTCACGGCATCGACCGTCGACGCGATCACCATCAGCGATCCCAGGTAGCCGACGAGCACGGCCCAGCTGCCGAGCATTGTGTGCATGTCGTGGTCCGTCACCGTGTGGCGGCCGTCGCTGCCGTAGTTGTCCAGGTTGTAGAATCCGAACGCAGGGACCAGCAGGCACACGCTCGTCATCACGACCGCGAAGATCACCAGCCGCTTCGAACGCAGCGCCTCTGCCAGCTCCTTGCCGAGCAACACGCCGAAGCCCGGAAGCAGTCCTCCGTTACTCGGCATGGTCTTGCACCGACTCCATGAAGATGTCTTCCAGCCGCGACCGCGCCGGTTCACACCCAATCAAGACGTAGTCCGCGTCAACGACCGCGCGAGGGAGCGCGCGCCGCGCGCTGTCGTCGTCGCGGACGTCCACCATCAGCGACAGCCGCCCATCGTGCGCTTCCGGCGCCGATACTGCGCGCACGCCGGGGGCGGCGGCCAGTACGCGCTCGATGCCGTCCGCCGGCGCCTCAACCGTCACGCGGAAGCGGCCAAGCCCGCCCGAGGTGAGGTCGCGCATCGTCCCGGTGCGCACGACGCGCCCGGCCTTCATGATCGCCACGTGGTCGGCGACGCGCTCCACGTCGTCGAGGATGTGCGTCGAATAGAAGACGGCGATGCCGCGGTCGCGCAACGCACGCAGGATCGTCAGGACGTCGCGGCGGCCGATCGGGTCGAGCGAGGACGACGGCTCGTCGAGCACTACTAGGCGCGGATCTCCCATCAGTGCCTGGGCGATGCCGAGACGCTGTCGCATGCCGGCGGAGTAGCCGCCGCAGGCGCGGTCGGCCGCGGCCTCCAGGTCCACGAGCGCCAGCACTTCGCGGGCGCGTTCGTCGACGGGGCGGGCCGCGCCCGGATAGAGCTTGCCGACGAACTCCAGCACCTCGCGGCCAGTCATCCAGCGCGGGTACGATGGGTCCTGCGCCAGGTAGCCGACCTCCCGCCGCGACTCGGCGCGGTACTGCTCGACCGGTACGCCGCTGATCCAGCAGTGCCCGGCCGTCGGCAACGCCAGTCCGAGCAGGATCTTGATCGTCGTCGTCTTGCCCGAGCCGTTGGGGCCGAGGAACCCGAAGATCGAGCCCGCGGGCATGGACAGG
Organism: Dehalococcoidia bacterium; assembly: GCA_041494685.1. Taxonomy (GTDB): domain Bacteria; phylum Chloroflexota; class Dehalococcoidia; order DSTF01; family JACRBR01; genus JBGQBE01. Next base: position 6,230 of record JBGQBE010000027.1, read on the forward strand.
TCCACGCCATCGAGTGCGCGCACGCGGCCGTACGACTTCGTCAGGCCCTCGCAGCGGATGGCGGATTCCGTCACGCGCTCAGGATCGGGGGCGTGGCTGCGCGCGTCAAGCGGTGCGTTCAGAACGGACAGACCTTGTCAGGATCGAACTTCGGGTTGCCGTAGCCGAAGTCCCAGAACTTCGCGTACTCGTCGAGGTTCGCGTGCACGTCGTCGCGTGCGGCGGAGCAGCCAATGCTGACGCTGCCTTTAGCCGCGTACGCAGCCGAGAACGATCCCGCGAGCTGGTGGTTCAGCGTTCCGTTCAGCGCGCTGCCCTGGTCCAGGTACCCCTGCGCCTTCGCGTGGTCGCCGCCCGCAAGCAACTCTGCCACGCCGGAGCGGAAGAGCGCCCACGCCGTCAACTCGTCGCGCTCGTTGTTTTTCGTCCAGACGAGGAGCGACGCATCGCCAACGGCCGCCAGATACGCGGTCTCCGCGTCTGTGAACTTCCCAGCGTCGAAGAGTGCGTCCGCGTCCGTAATCGCGTGGTAGAGGTACACGGCCCTTGCCGGCGCGCTGGACACGAGCTTGAAGGCGCTCCCGTCCCACGCCCAGGTGTCGGTGCGGTCGCGCGGCGGCCCCGCGCCGGCGCTCTGGACCGAGCCGCCTGTCAGTACGATCTGCTTCCCCCGTCCGCCCTGCGCGTCCTGGACCGAGATCGACGTTGCGCTCTCGATGCTGATGCCGTCCGTTGGCGCGACCGTCTCGTACGTTGATGCTGTGCCGCGCACGACGTGAACCGTCGTCGTGCACGTGCTCGCCCCGCATTCCGATGACGTCCACGCCAGGGCGCCGCCGCCGTCGCCGAGCAGATCGCCCGCGAACACCACCGGCTTCAGCGGCCCCGGTGTGCCCGCCGGCGGCGGAACGTTCATGACAGGAGTCTCGTAGGCGACGCGGTAGCCGCTCGCGGTGCCCTTCAGAATCGCGATCTCGTACTGGACGATGTGCGACGGGTCCTCGGCGCTGAACACGGTCACGATCTCGCTGCCCGGCTCCGCGTCCGTGTTCGCGGCGCGGCAGCCGTCCGCAGCGGTCACCAGCGGCATGCTCCAGGCGGAGTACAACTGCGCCAGGCAGTCCCGCGCCGCACCGGCGTCCGACGAGAGGTACTGCGCCGCGGTCAGGGCGTAGTCTTTCAGCGAAGCGGGCCGGTCAGGCACCGGGGCGCGCGTGGCGGCCGCTGTAGGTGCGACCGTAACGACGGCGGCGGGCGTGGGCGTCGCGGTCGTGCTCCCGCCGCCGCTGCACGCGAGGGCGCCGGCGGCGAGGACGCACATCCCTGCGACGATGCCTCGCTTCTTCACGCCGTCAGCGTACATGCACGCGGCCATCCCCGCACGGCGGCGTGCCTAGGCGCGGCGATACACGATCTCGCCCGCAACAATGGTGACGTCTGCGCGCGCATCGAGGATCCGCATCGGGTCGCGCTCGGTGAGGATGTTGTGCGAGAGCAGCACCGCGTCCGCGTGGCAGCCGGCGGCGATGCGCCCAAGCGTGGCTTCCTCGCGCACGGCGACGGCGCAGCCGCGCGTGTACGCGCCCAGCGCGGCCTCGACGTTGACGCGCTGCTCCGGGTGCCAGCCACCGCGCGGCTCGCCCGCGGCGTTCCGCCGCGTGACGGCGGCGTGGACGCCGGCGATCGGGTCCATCGTCTCGACAGGCGTATCGGATCCGAACGCCAGGTTCACCTCCGCGGCCTGGAGCGCCGCGAAGGCGTACGCGCCACTGCCGCGCTCGCCCCAGGAGCGGCCCACCTTCGCCATGTCCTGCGTCGCGTGGATCGGCTGTACCGACGCCGTCACGCCGAACGCCGCGAAGCGCTCGACATCGCCCGGTGCCAGCAGCTGCGCGTGCTCGATCCGTCGCGGCAGGTGTGGTGCGAGGCTACGTGCCCGCGCGATGATGTCGAGCACTTCGCGGTTGGCGCGGTCGCCGATCGCGTGGATCGCCGGCGCCAGGCCGTGCTCCAGGCACGCGCGCACCTGTCGCTCCAGTACCTCCGCCGGCTGCAGCGCGAGGCCCGTGGCGCCGCCGCCGGCGTACGGTTCCAGCATCCACGCGGTCAGCGAGCCCAGCGCGCCGTCCGCGAAGAACTTGACGCCGCCGATGCGCATCATCTCGCCGCCGTCGCCCGTCTGCACGTTGCGCTCGAACCATTCCTCCAGCCGCGAAGCCGAAAGGAACGCGCGGATGCGGAGCCGGAGGCCGCCGCCGTCGTGCAGCGCGTGCATGGCCTGTAGCTCGCCGCGGCCTACGTCCATCGCGTGTACGCCCGTCACGCCGAGGCTGTGGGCGTGCGCGATCGCATCCTCCATCGCCGCGATGCGCTCCGGCTGCGTCGGATTCGGCGCCGCGTCGGTGACCAGCCGCATCGCCACGTCACGCAGGATGCCCGACGGCTCTCCGTCATCGTCCCGGTCGATCGCACCGCCGTACGGGGCGGCAGTCGCGGCGGTGATGACCGCCGCTCGGAGCGCGGCGCTGTTCACCCAGGAGCAGTGTCCCGACGTATGTACGAGCACTACCGGATGCTCCGGTGCGACCGCATCCAGGTCCTGACGACACGGGAAGCGCGCGCCCGGCCAGTCGTTCTGGTCCCAGCCGGCGCCGCGTATCCAGCCGCCCGGCGCTGTGACCGCGACGCGTTCGGCGACGCGGCGCACGGCTTCCGCGACGCCGGCGACGCCCTTCAACTGCACCGACCGCATCGCGGCACCGGTGCCAAGCAGATGCGCGTGCCCGTCGGTAATTCCAGGCACGAGCAGTCGCCCGTCCGCCTCCAGCGTCTCGACGCCCGCCGGCGGGTTCAGGTCGTGTGCTGCGCCCACGAACGCGAAGCGGCCGTCCACGACGAACGCGGTGTCAGCGTTGGGCGCCGATGCGTCGCCGGTCCAGACGTGCGCGTTGCGGATCAGCAGGTCTGCGGGCATGCGACGTGATAGCACGCGCCGTGCGAGAGAGACAGAGACGCCCGCGCGATGGCGGGCGTCGAGGTGACCCGTGTCAGGACTCGAGCTAGCCGGGCCGCTTGGCCTTGACCGCGGCGGACTTCTCCAGCCGCTTCGTGAAGCGCTCGACGCGGCCTGCCGTGTCGACGATGCGCTGCTGCCCCGTGAAGAACGGGTGGCAGTTGCTGCAGATCTCGATATGCACGTCCGGCCGGGTAGACCGCGTCTGCCAGCGGTTGCCGCAGGCGCAGTGGACGGTGGCTTCGACGTAGTTAGGGTGGATCTTGGCCTTCATAGTGGAGGATCCTAGCTCGCCACGGCCTCAGCCGCGGGCGGGTAGACGCTGACCTTCTTGCGGCGGCCCTTCGCGAACGGCTCGAACTTCACCGTGCCGTCCACGAGCGCATGCAGCGTGTGGTCGCGGCCCACGCCGACGTTGCGGCCCGGGTGGACCCGGGTGCCCCGCTGCCGGATGATGATGGTGCCTGGGCGGACGATCTCGCCGTCCGAGCGCTTGACGCCAAGGCGCTGGGAGTTGCTGTCGCGCCCGTTGCGGGAACTTCCTACACCTTTTTTGTGTGCCATAGCGTCCTACTCTGCCTTCTTGCGGGTGCGCTTAGGCTTCTCAACAGCAGCGACATCCGTGGCAGCCGCCTTGGCGCGGCTGCGCCGCTTCGGGGCGGCCTCCGCTTCGGGGGCCGCTGCCTCGGCCGGTGCCGCCTTCGTCAGCTTCGGCTGCTCGCCCGGGGCCAGGATGTCACTCACAACCAGCCGCGTGAAGAGCTGCCGGTGGCCGTTCTTCTTGCGGGAGCGCGTCTTCGACTTGTACTTGAATACGAGAATCTTCCTTGCGCGGCCCTGCTCGGCGATCGTGCCCAGCACACGCGCGCCGGCGATCACCGGCGTCCCGACCGTGACGCTCCCGGCGTCATCCAGCAGGAGCACGTCGTTCAGCTCGATCGACTCGCCAGGCTCGCCCGGCAGCCGCTCGACCTTCAGGGCGTGGCCTTCCTCGACGCGGTACTGCTTGCCTCCGGTGCGGACGACGGCGTACAAGGCATCCTCCTGGACAACACAACGCCTGCCGAGCGGCAGGCGTCGCGAGTGATTCTATCTGCCGCTCCTGAACTCTGTCAAACCGGGCAGATTCGGGAATCCCGGATTCCCCGGAAATGCCGCTCGCTGCCCCTAAAGCACGCAGGGCGACCGCCGACAATCCTAGGGGAATCTCCTAGGGTCTCCTAGGCGAATCGCCAATGGTTGGAATCGCGGGAAGTTGCACCTGGTCCTGGCGGGCCGGCCGGCGCACACGAGCTCCGCAGGTTGGAGGTGGCCGCATGAGGAAGCTACGAGCAGTCCTCAGTCGCGTCCGGGAAGAGAACGGAATCACGGGTCTCGAGACCGCGATCATCCTGATCGCATTCGTCGTGGTAGCGGCCGTGTTCGCGTTTATCGTGCTGAGCACGGGGCTCTTCAGTTCGGAGCGAGGCAAGGAAGCGGTCTACGCGGGTCTGGCGAAGACCCGCGGGACGATGGAGTTGTCAAGCAACGTGGTCGCGCTGTCCGACGGGACGAAGATCACGTCGCTGGGGTTCGATCTGGCCCTCGCGGCGGGCGGTGACTCCGTCAACCTGGACCCCACGGCGACCGCGAACCGCACCGTCATCAGCTACATCGACGCTGGCACCGTCGTCAACGACGTGGCCTACACGACTACGATCGTAAGCGGCAACGCCAACCAACTGCTGGAGCCTGGCGAATTGATCCGCATCAATATCGATATGGTGGCCAACGGCCTGACCGTCCCGACGAACACGATGTTCACGCTGGAGATCAAGCCGCCAAGCGGTTCGTTCATGGTGATGCAGCGCACCACGCCAGCCGCGTACGCGTCGGTGAACATCATCCCGTAGCGCTTCGACCCCCGGAACGGGTCACTGCTCGAGGGGCGGTCTCGGTAGCTCGAGACCGCCCCGAGTGCTTCTCGCAGGGACTTCCGGCGACAGGCAGAAGCGAAACCACGAAGGGCTCCCCGGTCACGGGGAGCCCTTCGTTGACGTGCGAGATCGGACGATCAGCGTTCGAGGCTGTCCGCGTCGAGCATGGTGTTCGACTGGCTGCCCCAGGCGAGGCCGGGCGGGCCGAGCTTCGGCTGCGGGCCGGAAGTGTCCTCCGCTCCGCGAACCTCTTCGGTGGCTGCGGGCGGCGCCGGCGGCTCCGGTGCGGGCGGCGGCGCCGCGTCGAGTCCGTCCAACACCCGGCGCAGGTCGTCGCCCTCGATGTTTTCCACCTCGAGCAATACCTTCACCAGGCGGTCCAGGCGGTCGCGGTTCTCGACCAGGATGTTGCGCGCAGTCTGGTAGGCGTGATCGACGAGGCGGCGCACCTCCTCGTCGATCTCCTCGGCCACCTTCTCGCTGTAGTTGCGCTGCTCGCCAATTTCGCGGCCGAGGAACACAAGCTCCTGCTTGTTGCCAAACGTGCGGGGACCGAGGCGCTCGCTCATGCCCCATTGCGTCACCATGTTGCGCGCGATGTTCGTGGCGCGCATCAGGTCGTCGCTAGGGCCGGTGGTGGACTCGCCGTCGAGGATCAACTCCTCCGCGCAGAGGCCGCCGAGGCTCGTCGCCAGCACGTCCTTGAACTGCGAGCGGGCCATCAGGTGCCGGTCCTCCTCGGGCAGGAAGCGGGTGAAGCCGCCGGCCATGCCGCGGGAGACGATGCTGATCTTGTAGGGCGGGTCGGCGTTCGGCAGCAGGTGGCCGACGAGCGCGTGCCCTCCCTCGTGGTAGGCGATGATCTCCTTCTCACGAGGGGTGATCACGCGGCTCTTGCGCTCCGGACCGGCGATGACGCGGTCAACGGCCTCGTTGAACTCGCTCATGCTGATCTTCTTCTTGTTGCGGCGCGCCGCCAGGATCGCTGCTTCGTTCACCAGGTTCGCCAGATCGGCGCCCGAGAAGCCCGGCGTCTGCTTGGCCAGCACCCCCAGCTCCACGTCCTTCTCGAACGGCTTGCCCTTGGTGTGGACCTCCAGGATCATCGCCCGGCCCCTGCTGTCCGGTCGGTCCAGAATCACCTGGCGGTCGAAGCGGCCCGGGCGCATCAGCGCCGGGTCGAGGATGTCCGGGCGGTTCGTCGCGGCGACCACGATGACGTTGGTGTTCGTGTCGAAGCCGTCCATCTCCACCAGGATCTGGTTCAGGGTCTGCTCACGCTCATCGTGCGACCCGCCGAGCCCGGCGCCGCGCTGCCGCCCGACGGCATCGATCTCATCGACGAAGACGATGCACGGCGCATTGCGCTTGGCCTGGTCGAAGAGGTCGCGCACGCGGCTCGCGCCGACGCCCACGAACATCTCGACGAACTCGGAGCCGCTGATCGAGAAGAACGGCACACCCGCCTCGCCCGCGACGGCCCGGGACAGCAGCGTCTTTCCGGTACCGGGAGGTCCCACAAGCAGCACGCCGCGCGGAATGCGCGCGCCGAGCGAGGCGAACTTCTCCGGGTACTTGAGGAACTCGACGACTTCCGCCAGCTCCTCCTTGGCTTCATCGACACCCGCCACGTCCTGGAACGTGACGGTCGTCTTGTTGCCGGTGAACATGCGTGCGCGGCTCTTGCCGAAGCTCATTGCCTGGCTGTTGGAGCCCTGCGCCTGGCGCATCATGAAGATGAGGATGGCGCCGAAGACGAGGATGGGCGCGAAGTTGATCAGCAGGCTGATCCAGCTGCCGTACGCCGACGGCGCCTTGTACTTGATATCGACGGCCTGGTCGCCGCCGCCGCCGATGACGACCTTGTTGTCCTGCAGCACCTTCTCGACATCGGTACTGTTGCCGACGCGCGACGTGTACTTCGTCGCGTCGTTCTTCTTCACCACGTTGAGCGTCTGTCCGGAGATCTCGATGCTCTTGAGCTGTCCGTCGCGGCCGGCTGCCACGACGTCGCTGAACGGGAGATTCTTCGTATTGTCGCCGCTCTTGAAGAACGAGACGACGATCGCGATGACCGCGACCAGGATCAGGAGGTAGATGAAGCTGTTTCGCAGCCAGCGGGAACTCATGGGTGTAACCTAGCCTTTTCCCCCCAATGGACGGCGGGGTGTTGGGGTGCGTGAAGCCAGTATATCAGAGCCCCGCGTGCCGTAAGGCGAATCCGCCCACGCACGATCCGGTGGGCCTTGACACCTTCGCCGCCGCACAAGCCACGTTCCGAGGCGCGCAGCGTGCGCGCTCCCGCGTCCGACGCGGTTGCGTGCTGCATGAGTATCACCGCGATGCGGGTCTCGCCCCATCGGCAAGAACCCTTACTTAGTCACTCTTCGTCCGAGGCCAGCTTGCCGCCCTGCGCCCAGTTCTCCCGTTCGACGTCCGTGAAGATCACGATTGTGGCGTCCTGCGTCGTGTGGGCTATGTTCGCCACGGCCTCGGTGATCGCGCGCGCCAGTTCCTGCTTCTGCGCGTGCGTGCGGCCCGCGAACATTTCGATCCTGACGATGGGCATGGCGTCCCTCCTGTGCCGCTGCATGTGTGCTGATCCGCCGGGAGCATACGGTACGCGCATCGCCCGCACGAGAAGCCGGCGGCGTACGGCGCCGGGCCATACGCCGCCGGCCGAAGCGGCGCCACCCTTCCGCGGCCGCTTTACAGCGCCTCCGCCCGGTGCTAGCATCGCGCCGATGGGCCTTTTCCAGGCGGTGCCCACGCTCAACGCCGAGATCTCTGCATGGAGGCAGGGCTACCGCCACGTCGCCGGCGTCGATGAGGCCGGCTGCGGCCCGCTCGCTGGCCCGGTCGTTGCCGGCGCAGTGATCCTCGAACCCGGCCGCGCCGCCGACTGGTGGGCCGACCTCCGCGACAGCAAGCTGCTCTCCGAACCCGAGCGCGACCGCCTGGCGGCGGTGATCCGCGCCGACTGCGCCTGGGGCGTCGGCAGCGCCCCGCACGGCTACATCGACGCGCACGGTCTGACGGCTGCCCGCAAACACGCCATGCGCCAGGCCGTGCGCGCGCTGCCCTGCCGCCCGGACATGCTGCTGATCGACGCCGTCTCGCTCTCCGACTACCGCCACCGCGCCATCGTCCACGGCGACGCGCTCTCGGCTTCGATCGCTGCTGCATCGATCCTGGCGAAGGTGGCGCGCGACGCGATGATGGTGGCCTACCACGCCGAGTACCCGGCGTACGGATTCGACCAGCACCGCGGCTACGCGACGCCGGAGCACAAACGGGCACTGGAGGAGCACGGCCCTTGCGCGATCCACCGGCGCCTCTTCGCGCCGGTGCGTGCCGCGCTCGAAGCGCGCGGCCCGGCGCTGGCGCTCGCGCGTGCCTAGCGAGCGGCAACACCTCGGCGACTTCGGCGAGCGCACGGCCGCCGCGCACCTTGAGGCGAAGGGCTACCGTATTGTGGGCCGCAAGTTCCGCGTGCGCGACGCCGAGATCGACTTGATCGCGCGCGACGGCGACGCGCTCGTCTTCGTCGAAGTGCGTACGCGGCGCGGCGCCTACCCGGGCATGGCGGCGCTCTCCATCACCCGCACGAAGGCCGCGAAGCTGCTGCTGGCGGCGGACCGCTACATCGAACAGCACCCGGACGCCGCCGACCTGCCGCTGCGTATCGACGTGGTCGCGGTGGAGATGGAGCGCGGCGGCGTGCTGCGCGATGTGATCCACATCGAGGACGCCGTGCGGCCGGCCTGACGGCCGGCAACAGACAGCAGACAACAGGGGTGTCGGTCGCCATCCGGTTGTCTGCTCTCTGTTGTCTGTTCTGGCTCCGCGTGTTATCGCTAACCGATGCCGATCTACGAGTACCGCTGCCTCGCCTGTAAGCGCCGTACCTCCGTATTCGTGCGCAGCGTGTCATCGTCGGTCAGCGCCGCTTGCGAGCACTGCGGCAGCGCCCGGCTGGAGCGCATGCTCTCGCGGTTCGCGGTGCACCGCGGCCGCATCGACTTCGACACCCCGGACTCGTTCGCGGACCTCGACGAGAGCGATCCGAAGGTCATGGCGCGCATGGCACGGCAGATGCGCGACGAGACGGGCGAGGACCTCGGCCCGGAGTTCGACGACATGGTGGGCCGCATCGAGGCCGGCGAAGACCCCGAGTCGGTCATGGGCGACGGTGGCGAAGATGGCCTGTCCCCCGATTTCGACGATTGACGCAAGATCGAGCGTGGCGCGCGGATTTCCTATACTGGTGAGCGATGCCGATCTACGAATACAAGTGCAAGAAGTGTGAGCGCCTGACGAGCGCGTTCGTGCGCAACGTTGACAACGAAGTCGCGCCGGGCTGCCAGCATTGCGGCGGCAAGACAACGCGCACGTTCTCGCGGTTCGCCCATCACAAGGGCGAGCAGCGCGTGCTGGAGGAGTACGGGGCGATGCCGCGCACGGCCGAGGAGTACAAGGACCCGCGCCAGATCGGCCGCTGGGTCGAGAAGAAGTTCGACGATTACGGCATGGAGCTTCCGCAGGAGGCCCGCAACATGATCGACGCGGCGCGCGAAGGCGAGCTGCCCGACGCCGTGAAGGACCTCTAGTTGACTCTCGCTGGCATACAGTCCACAGTGCGACTGTGAATCCAGATTCCGACATCGCCCGGATCCTCGACTCCATCATGGAGCGCGTGCGGGACGAGTTCGCCGCGAAGAACGTGGCGCGCGAGAAAGCGCTGCCGCTTTGCCGCGAGGCCATCCGCTTCTCCGCGAACGCCATCCGCGCCGTCCACCGCGCTGATTTCGAGACGGCGGAGCAGCTCGCCGGGAAGGCGGGCGCGCAGCTCAAGGTCGCCAAGGAGTCGCTCTCCGGCCACGACGATATCTACCACGCGGGCTTCGTCCACGACGCGCAGAAGGAGTTCGCGGAGGCCTCGATCACGCTGGCGCTGATCGCGGGCCGCGATCTGCCGACGCCGGGGTCGCTCGGCGTCGAACTGCCGGCGTACCTGAACGGCATGGGCGAGGCGGTCGGGGAACTGCGGCGCCACCTGCTCGATACCCTGCGTTCGGGCGACGTGGAGCAATGCGAGAAGTGGCTCTACGACATGGACGAGATGTACTCCGTCCTGGTGACTGTCGACTATCCCGACGCGATGACCGGCGGCCTGCGTCGCACGACCGACAGCGTCCGCGGCATCCTCGAGAAGACGCGCGGCGACCTGACGCTCTCCGTGCAGCAGCGGCGGCTCGAGCAGCGGCTCGACGAGTTCGGCGCGAAGCTCGGCTAGCGGGACTGCCGGTCCGTCACTCCGCGCAGCCAACGCGCCCACGGCAGCCGGTACAGCAAAAAGACGCTGAGCAGGCTCAGCGCCTGCAGCGCGATCGCCGTCGGCCGGCCGAATGGCCCTTCGAAGAGCGCGCCCAGGCTGTGGAACGCGCGGTCCGTCGTCCACACCCAGAACGTGTCCGCCAGGATGCGCCCGGTCCAGAACCCCGCCATCACCCAGGCCATATTCACGCCTACCATGCCGGCGGCGATGAACAGGTTGTTCGTCGGCAGCGGCGTCAGCGTGTAGAGGAACGTCGCCGGTGCTGCGACCGTTCGGTGCGCGTCGAGGAATCCGGCGAGCGCGTTCACGTCCGGATCGTCGCCCGGCATGAAGCGCCGGCGAAACGCCGCGCTGCCCTTCGCAAGCGCCAGCCGGCCCAGCCCCGACACCAGCGCGCCGCCGACTGTGAGCGGGAGCAGCGGTAGGTCGTAGCGGATGTAGAAGAACGCCAGCACCATCCAGGTCGATGGCATGAACGCCGGGACAAGATTGACCAGGAACGCGAGCGCGAGCGCCGCCGCAAGCCAGAGGAGCGTCTCAGCCATGCGCACATCGTAGCCCGCCGCGGGAAGTACCGCCCGCTGCACGGCCCGGCCGCGCGACGTCTGCGCCGCACGACCGAGAGCGTCTAAGCTCGGGCTAACCCGGCGCCCCTCGCGGCGCAGCTAACGTCCGTGCGAGCTCGGCGAGCTTGAGGACGGTGTTCCAGTTGCGGCCGGTCACGCGCGTGCCGAGCTTGTCTTCGATGAGCTTGTTCGTGAGCTTCGAGCGACCGATGCCCGCCGGGTAGACGACGTGGAGCTGCTTGCCGTCCGCGCGGATGATCTCCGGGCCCTTGACGACCCCTTGCAACGCCCTCACATCACCCGGTTCCGGCGCGTCCTTCAAGCACAGGAGCACGAGGTGAGCGGGATCGCTCGCCGCCTCGTCGGGGAACGGGTTGCGCGCGATGACGGCGTCCCACTCTTTCGCCGTGCGGACGAAGAACGCGGTGCCGAGCCCCAGGCGCTCTTCAGCTTGAGCTTCGAGTAAGCGTTCGAGATTCGTGCCGACTTTCGAACCGCCGCGGAACACGAGATTGCCCGTTTGGAGCAGCGAGCGCACATCCTCGAAACCGAGGCCCTCGAGGAGGGCCCGCAGCTCGGACATGGTGACCGGGTTGCGGCCTCCTACGTTGATGGCGCGGAGGAGGGCGATGTGTGCGGTCATCGGGAACGCTCCTTTGGGGGGCGCCAACTTACTAGGCTACACCGCCCGTCCGCGCGACGTCTGCACCGAGAGCCGGCCCAGTTCCGTCGCGGGCGGTGCGCCGTCGATGTACTCGCGCACGATGGCGCGCCACGGGCCCTTCGCTCCCAGGTTGGCGAGCAGCCCCGACAGCCCGAAGTTGATGCGCGTCAGGAAAATCATGCCCTCCGGGACGTTGCACTGCTGGTTGATGCGGCCACCGATGCCCGTCGTCTGCGTGTTCCGGCGCACCATCTCGGCGGCGAGTTCCGGCGTGAACGCGACTTCGTCGTCCAGGATCGGCGCCCAGTACCAGTGCATGTGGTCGTACAGCTCCTCCGTCGTGAACGGCGCATCCGGACGCAGAATGCCGATCGCCTCGACCGCCGCGCGCCACTCTTGGAGGTCGCCCGCGAAGAGTGCGCGAATGACGCGCTTGAAGCCGTCGATCGCCGCCTGGGAGAACTCCGCGACGCAGCCATAGTCGACGAACGCGACCGAGCCGTCGTCGAGCAGCAGATAGTTGCCGGGGTGCGGGTCGCCGTTGAACAGCGAGAGCTGATAGATCGAACCGAACGCGTAGCGGAAGACGATCTCGCCGATCCGGTCGCGCGTCGCCTGGTCCATCTCCATCGCCGCCGAGAACGGCCGCCCGCGCATGAACTCCTGCACGAGTACGTTCTCGGTGCTGTGCTCGTGATAGACGCGCGGCACGCGGATGAACGCGTGCCCGGCGAACTCGTCGTAGAAGCGCTGCTGCGATCGCGCCTCCTTCTTGTAGTCGAGCTCCGCGAGGATGCCCTCCTTGAGGTCGCGCACGATCGGCCCCGCCTCCAGCCCGCGTGAGACGGCGCCCGCGAGCGTCACCATCATCCCCACGTTCGCCAGGTCGTGCCCGATCGCGTCGCGTACGCCGGGATACTGCACCTTCACGGCGACGTGCGTGCCGTCGTGCAGTTGCGCGCGGTGCACTTGGCCGATCGATGCTGCGGCGAACGGCGCGTGCTCGAAGCGGCGGAAGACGCGCGAGGGAGGTGCGCCGAACTCCGTCTGGAAGACTTGCTCCACCAGCGAGTACGCCATTGGAGGCGCGCTCGACTGGAGCGTAGCCAGCTGGGCCGCCATGTCCGTGGGGACGATGCCGCTCATCAGTGACAGGATCTGGCCGAACTTCATGACGGCGCCCTTCATGTCGCCCATGGTGCGCGTCACGTCTTCGGCCGTGCGCAGCACGAATTGCTCGCGTTTCCGCTTGCGGGCGTCGCCCCACGCGGCGTAGGTGCCCGCCCAGCGCACGGCCGCGCGCCCAGCCAGCCGCGCCGGCTTCAGCGAGCGGGTCACGCGGCCGCCGCCGACCGCCCGCTTCCTGGTATCGCTCATCGCGTCATCACCCGGTGAGGTCCGGCCCCGCCTCCTCCGGCTCCATCGCCGTGGCGATCTCGTCGCGCAGCCGGTCGATGAACTGGAACACGGGCATCGATTTGAGGTCCTCGCCGGCCCGCGTCCGCACCGCGACGGCCTGCGCCTCCGCTTCGCGGTCTCCGACGACCAGCATGTACGGAATCTTCTGCAGTTGCGCATCGCGGATCTTCGCGTTCATGCGCTCGCTGCGCGTGTCGATCTCGGCCCGCAAGTCGGCGGCGCGCAGGCTCGCGAGCACCTCGTGACCGTACTCGATGTGCCGGTCCGCGATCGGGATCACGATCGCCTGCACCGGCGCGAGCCACGCCGGGAACGCGCCGGCGTACAGCTCGATCAGGTATGCCAGCATCCGCTCCATCGTGCCCAGGATGCCGCGGTGCACCAGCACCGGCCGGTGGTGCGCGCCGTCCTCGCCGATGTACGTCAGGTCGAACTGGTTTGGCAGGTGGCGGTCCACCTGGATCGTGGCGAGCGTCTCCTCGCGGCCCAACGTGTCGCGGATCTGGATGTCGATCTTCGGGCCGTAGAACGCCGCTTCACCGATGCCGTCGTAGTAGTTCAGTTTCAGCGACTCCAGCGTGTCCCGCAGCTCGCCTTCGGCCTGTCGCCAGAGGTCGTCATCCTGGACGTACTTCTCCATGTTCGCGGGGTCGCGCAGCGAGAGACGGTACGTGTAGTCGGTGATGCCGAGCGTGGCGAAGGCGCGCTCGACGAGGCGCATCACGCTCGTGACCTCCACCTTGATCTGGTCCGGCCGGCAAAAGATGTGCGCGTCGTTCAGCGTCATGGCGCGCACACGGCTCAGCCCGCCGACGACGCCGGACTTCTCGTAGCGGTACATCGTGCCCAGTTCGGCGATGCGCACCGGCAGGTCGCGGTAGCTGTGCAGCTTGGCCTGGTACACCAGGATGTGGTGCGGGCAGTTCATCGGCCGCAGCACCATCTCCTCATGCTCCAGCTGCATCGGCGGGAACATGCCGTCGCGGTAGTGCTGCCAGTGGCCGGACGTCTTGTAGAGGTCGACCTTCGCCAGCACGGGCGAGTAGACGTGTTCGTACCCGGCCTTGCGTTCCTGGGCGAGGATGTACTCCTCCAGCTGCCGCCGGATCGTCGCGCCCTTCGGCAGCAGCGTCGGCAGGCCGGCGCCGACGAGCTCGCTCGTTGTGAACAGTTCCAGCTCGCGCCCCAGCTTGCGGTGGTCGCGGCGCGCCGCCTCCTCGATCCGCACCAGGTAGTCGTCCAGCTCCTGTTGCGTCTCGAACAGCGCGCCGTAGATCCGTTGGAGCATCGGGCGCTTCTCGTCGCCGCGCCAGTACGCGCCCGCAACCGACGTGAGCTTGAACGGCGGCACCTGCGCCGTCCGCTCGACGTGCGGCCCTTCGCAGAGGTCGCGGAACGCTCCCTGCGTGTAGATCGAGACCTTCTCGTCGGTGATGCTCTGGATCAGCTCCACCTTGAAGGGCTGGCCGGCAAACGCGCGGAGGGCCTCTTCCTTCGTCATCTCGCTGTGCTCGAACGGCACGTCTGATGTCATGCGCTCGCGCATCCGGTGCTCGATCTGCGGCAGATCTTCCGGCGTCAGCGCTCGCGGCAGCTCGAAGTCGTAGTAGAAGCCGTAGTCGATCGGCGGGCCGATCGCGAACTTCGCTTCGGGGAACATCTCCAGCACCGCTTCGGCCATGATGTGCGCGGCCGAGTGGCGCATGCGGTACAGCCGGTCCTCGCGGGGCATCGTCTCCAGGCTCATGGGTCACTCTCCTCCGGCCGAACATGCAAAACGCGCCTCCATCCCTTGCAGGGACGGGAGCGCGCTCCGTGGTTCCACCCTGGTTCGACGCGCGCGGCGCACGCGTCCTCCATGCGGCCGGTAACGGGGCCAATCGGCATCGCCTGCGGTCCGCCGGAGCGGACAGTCGGGATGCGGCTCGCAGGTGGTATTCGCGGTGCACCGGTGGGCGCTTGCACCGTCCGCGCCCTCGCTGGACCGGGGTTCTTCCGCTACTCGTCCTGGTCGTCGCCGTTGGGGCAGCGTAGCATCAGCGCCGCGCGCGTCACAAGCGCGCTGCTACGGCGCCGCTACTCCTCGAGCGTGCTCGTATCGCCCTCCGGCAGCCCGAGTTCGCGGGCCTTCAGCAGCCGGCGCATGATCTTGCCGCTGCGCGTCTTGGGGAGCGTGGGCAAGAAGTCGATCTCCCGGGGCGCCACGCCTGAGCCCAGCTTCTTCCGACTGAACTGCAGCAACTCTCTGCGCAGCTTGTCCGAAGGCTCGTAGCCGTCCTTGAGCGTCACGAACGCCTTCACGATCTCCATCGCGACGGGATCGGGTTTGCCGATGACGCCCGCCTCAGCGACGGCCGGGTGCTCGATCAGCGCGCTCTCGACCTCGAACGGGCCGACCAAGTGGCCGGCCGTGTTGATCACGTCGTCCGAGCGGCCCACGAACCAGAAGTAGCCGTCCGCGTCCATGCGCCCGCGGTCGCCGGTGATATACCAGCCGTTGCGGAACTTGGAGCGGTACATCGCCTCGTTGTTCCAGTAGGTGCGGAACATCGAAGGCCACCCCGGCCGCAGCGCCAGGTCGCCCTCCTGCCCCGGCGGCTGGATGTTGCCGTCGTCGTCGATCACGCCGGCATCGATGCCCGGCATCGGTCTGCCCATGCTGCCGGGCTTGATCGGCAGGATCGGGTAGTTGGCGATCATGATCGAGCCGGTCTCGGTCTGCCACCAGTTGTCGTGGAACGGCAGGCCCAGCGCACGCTCCGCCCAGACCACCGCCTCCGGGTTCAGCGGCTCGCCGACCGACATCGTGTAGCGCAGCGTCGAGAGGTCGTATTTCTTCGGCACCTCGTCGCCAGCCTTCATCAGCAGGCGGATCGCCGTCGGTGCCGTGTACCACACCGTCACCTTGTGGCGCTGGATCACGTCATACCACTTGCTGGCGGAGAACCCGCCCTCGTAGATCACCGAGGTCACGCCGTTCGTGTGTGGCGCGAACATGCCGTACGACGTGCCGGTGACCCATCCCGGGTCGGCCGTGCACCAGTAGACGTCGTCCGGATGCAGGTCCAGGACATACTTGCCCGTGGCGTAGTGCCCCAGCACCGCCTGGTGGACGTGCACCGCCCCCTTCGACTTGCCGGTCGTGCCCGACGTGTAGTGCATGACCGCCGGATCTTCGGGGTCGGTGTGCACGATGGCGTACTCGTCAGACGCGTCCGCGATCAGCGCGTTCCACGACAACTCACCCGGCTCGAGCGCAGGCTCCTTGCCGTGCTCGACCATGATGATGTGCTTCAACTCCGGGAGGTTTGGCTTCATCTGCGCGACCTTCGCGCGCTGGTCCGGCGACGTCACGAGCACCTTCGCGCCGGCGTCGGCCAGGCGGTCGCCCGCCGCGTCCGGCCCGAACGCCGAGAACAGCGGACCCGTGACGCAGCCCGCCTTCAGCGTGCCGAACACGGCGGCGTATAGCTCCGGCACGCGATCCATGAAGCAGAAGACACGGTCGCCCTTTGCGATGCCGAGCTTCTTGAGCACGTTGGCGAACTGGTTCGACATGCGCCGCGCGCCGTCGTAGGTGTAGCTCTCTTGGCGGCCGTCCTTGCCCTCCCACTGCCAGCAGACTTTCGCACCGCGCCCGTGCACCACGTGCCGGTCGATCGCCTCGTAGGCGATATTGAGCTTGCCGCCCGGCAGCCCGTCCAACTCCTTGACTACGTCGGGGTAGTGGAAGCCGGCGCGGATCTTGTCGTAGTCGTCCAGGTTGGGACGGACCCGGAACTGCTCGACCGGCGGCTTGGCGATGAGCGGATAATCCATCGAAGCACCTCGTGGAGTGCGCAACGAGGAGGGGGTTGCGCGGTGTGGCCTAATCTAGCGGACGCCCTGAGACCGGTCAACACGCATTGCCCGCTCGTGGTTGCATGGATAGGATGCGAGCACCCGGTCGGGAGAGGGTTCGCATGAAGCGTTACCCGCAGCCGAGGCGTTGCCCCGCTGCAGGCGGCCTGCCAGAATGAACGGCCGCCCGTACGAATACAGGAGTCTAACGATGCCGAGGAAAGACGAACGAGAACCCTTCTACCGCGTGGACGTCGCGGAGGCAAAGGGGATGGTAGGCGACGACGGCGTCGTGGTCATCGACGTGCGCGAGGCGCACGAGTTCCAGGGCGGCCACATACCCTCCGCGACGCTGCTTCCCGTGAACAGCGTCTTCGCCCGGCGCGAGGAGCTGCCGAAGGACAAGAAGATCCTGTTCGTCTGCGCCGTCGGACAGCGGAGCGCGCTCGCGGCCGAGATGGCGGCGGCGGCGGGACTGCCGCCGGAGCGGTTGTATACGCTCGACGGCGGCACCGATGCCTGGCGGAAGGCCGGCGAAGCCGTCGAGTCGTAGCCGCCCCGCGGGACGGCAGATCGTTCGGACGGCCCGGGCTGCGCGCCGGGGCCGTTTCTCATAGGAGGGGAGGCCCCGTGCGCACCATCGTCCTCTGGGACATCGATAACACGCTGCTCTACGCCGGCGGCGCTGGCAGCCTGGGCGCGCGTTTCACGATCTGTACGGCGTGCTACAGCTACGGGCTAACCGCTCACCGCTACTAGGTCGGCTGTCCGAGGAGCGGGCCGCCGCGGTCTTTGACCTTGCCGTCGATGCCGATGACGCTCGGCCGCTCCTCGCAGTATCCGCCCATCTCGCACTTGTCGAAGAGGAACGCCTCGTGGTCGCGGCTGTAGATGATCGTCCACGTCCCGGTGACGACGCTGTCGCGTCCGGCGGCCAGCTGCTCTTGCAGGACCTTGATCAGCGCCTCGATCTCTTTGCGACCCATCGGCTCACCTCTATGAACGGAAATCGGCTCTCGATCCAGTATGGCAGACGCCGCTCGGGACGGGACATCGCCGGGCGGCCGGTATACTCATCCGGCCGCCCGTACCTGTGGAGTGAGAGCGCCGCATGAACCTCTCCGTCGATATCGCCTCCGGCAAGCGCGCCCTGACGCTGGCGAACCCCGTGATGGTGGCTTCCGGCACGTTCAGCTATGGCATCGAATACGCGAAGCTCATCGACGTGCAACGCCTGGGGGCGATCGTCAGCAAGACCACGACCCTTCGGCCCCGCGCCGGCAGCCCGACGCAGCGCATCGACGAGACGCCTGCGGGCATGCTGAACTCGATCGGCCTCCAGAACGTCGGCATCGAGAAGCTGGTGCGCGACCTGGCGCCAACCTGGGCACGCTGGCGCGTCCCGGTCATCGTCAGCATCCTCGGCAGCAGCGCAGAGGAATACGGCGCCTGCGCCGCGGCGCTCGACGGTGTGTCGGGCGTCGCGGCGCTGGAGCTGAACATCAGCAGCCCCAATGCGCAGCGCGGCGGCATGGAGTTCGGCCAGGACCCGGACGTCGCGGCGGGCGTCACTGCGGCGTGCGTCCGCGCCACGACGTTGCCGGTGATCGTGAAGCTGACGCCGAACGTCACGGACGTGACGGCCGTAGCGCGCGCCGTCGTCGACGCCGGCGCCAGCGCCATCTGCGCCGTCAACACGCTGCAGGCGATGTCGATCGACGTCCGGGCGCGCAAGCCCCGCATCGCTCGCATAGTCGCCGGGCTCTCCGGCCCTGCGATGAAGCCGGTGGCGCTCCGGATGGTCTGGCAGGTCTGCGGCGCGGTCGACGTGCCCGTGATCGGCTGCGGCGGCATCAGCAGCGGTGCCGACGCGCTCGAATTCCTGATGGCCGGTGCGACCGCCGTGCAGGTGGGTACCGCCACGTTCCGGAATCCGAACGCCCCGCTCGACGTGCTTGACGGCATCGAGCGCTACATGCGCGACGAGGGCGTCGACGACGTGCGCGCGCTCATCGGCGCCGCCCGCAGCCACGCGCCCGCTCCCTATCTGGGCTGACTCAGGTCGGAGGCAGGAGCGGGCCGGCAGCCGGCACCCTGCATCGCATCGCGGTGAGTCGCAGATTCGCCGTGAACGTGACCCCCGTACGGGCGCCCGGCAGCCGATCGCGGCGCTCCGACTAGGGGCGCGCGGCCGCGGAGTCGGGGCGGATCGTGCCGGGTGCAAGGGTTCTCCCGCATGGCGAGGGGGCTTCGGCGGGGCGAAAGCTACCGGCGATGCTAGTACTAAACAAGCAAGCCGCCCTCGACCGCATGATCACGCTCGCGGAGCGCCAATCCGAATCTGTGCCCGAGCCGTTCACGCTGCGGCCCGTACGCTCGCTGCTCGGCCTGCCGCCCGCTTGGGACACGGCCGAAACGCCAGCGCTAGGCCCGTTCGCGCTGGGTCGCGCCAACCGGCGGATCAAAGACCTAGCCGGCGTCTTCGGGTTCACGCAACCTTTGGGCGACGAATTCTAGGAGTCGAGTGAGCAACTCGTCACGAATAGGACGGGCCTGCTCGGACGAGATCGCGCTCCACGTGGCCTTGATGATCTCGATCATCTGATCCGTGACGGTCTCTCCCGCTTGCTCAGCACCCTCGGAGGGCGGAAGGGCCGCGACGGCTTCACTCACGCGCGTATGGATCGCGCGTTCGAGGTCTGGCGGCAGCTCGGCCGGAAGAGTCTCGCCCGCGTCTTCAAAAGCTTTCAGTACGGCGCTTAGCACCGTGGGCACGATGGCGGCCAAGTTGGACGCTGCAGGTGTCCTAATCGGTTGATAGGTAAACGCCGCTGTCTTCACGTACGCCACGCCATTCGGGTTCACGACCGTGACGTCCACGGGAACCTTCGGCGGCGTGTCACCAGCCGGCGCCGGCACCTTCGCGCTGATCCGCGTGCCGTCGTCCGCCACGCTAACCGGTCCCTCCGCGTCGACGCCGCCAATGTACAATCTCGCGCCCGTCGCGAAACTCGCTCCCAGAATGGCGATGTCGTCGTGAGGCGGCGCAGTGTCAGGCTGCACGGTCCCGATCGACAGCGCCTCCTCCTTCTTGTCATCGGGCGAGCCGACGACCAGCCGCGTCATTTCGTAGAGCAAGCTGAAGAACCGTTTGTCCTGCGTCCCCAGTGCGAACGCCACCGCCAAGATCGCGGGTGTAGCGAGAGCTGTCTGATTCTGCGCGCTCGCGACGAGTAGGAGCACGTACGTGACGCCGCCGACCACAGCAGCCGAGAACGGCCGGCCGTAGTGCCACAATGCATTGGACTTGTCCCAATCGTTGGCGTGGTCGTAGATCCCCTTCAAGCTGGCGGCCACCCCGCCCAGCGCACCGAACCACACCGCGTACAGCGCCAAGCCGTGCAGATCCTCCGGCAGCCAGTCCTTGAAGCCCGACCAGCGGCGGCGCGCCGCATCTTCTGAGGTGATCTCGCCGGGTGCTGGCTGGTGCGGAGGTGCTGCTGTTCCCGCCGTGTTAGCTTCGGGCGTCGCCGCCGCGCCAGTGATCACCGAAGTCGCAGCCACGCAAGGCACTGCCGTGGCGCTGACGAGCCCCACCTGGCCGCCGCCGCTGGGAGAAGGAGTCGCCGACGGTGTATTCGTCGCCACCAAGCTTTGTGGCGGAGTTGCGGTCGCCGTGCCTGTTGTGATGGACGTCAGCGCCGACGGCGTCGAAACCGCGGTCGACAGGCAGAGCGGGAACGGCGGCGCCTCTTGCAGGTACGCGAACGCGACGAGCGCTAACGAGCCGAGGGCGGTCAGGCTGTAGGTGAAGATCGTGCTCCGCTCGCGCAACGCCGACTCGATCCGACTCCAGCCATTCTCGTGCCGGCGCGCGGACGTGGCGAATCGCAGGAGTCGCCAGCCCATCAGCAAGCCGGCCGCGATCGCAAAGACAATCCAGGTGAGTCTCAAGTGCCCCGCCTTATCGAACTGCCAGAGCGTCAGCCGCGCCGACGCGAATACAGCCACCGTCGTGAGCGCGCCCTGGATCGCCCCGACCTGCTTCCGGGTCCAGAGTTTCAGGCGTTCGAGCGTCCCGCTCCTGGCCGTAGACACCGTCCCCAACGCGCGTCCTTGAACGCGCACGCGGTTCTGTCGAACCGGCTCGCACGAACAGAGCCAGATCATACACTAAGCTGTCAAGCGTCAGAGATGTCGAGAGTGGCGCGGCTGTCGTGCGATACCTTCACATGGCGAAGGGGCGTGTTTCGCGCCGGGGTGGGGCGGGCGATCCGGCCCGCTATACTGCGGCGGCCGCGGGGAGTGGCGCAGCCCGGTAGCGCGCCTGGTTTGGGACCAGGAGGTCGCAGGTTCGAATCCTGTCTCCCCGACCACCTGCTCAGGGTCATAGCAGCAGGTGACATAACATTGCGCGGCGTTGTCACGCACCCACAGGCCCCGGCCGAGTCTGGTACCATGTGGCAACACGTGTGATTGCGGCCCCGGCTCCTCGTTTCCCCGATTGTCGAGTCCCCCGCCCACATGCTCAGATGACACCGCCGCGCCGACGCGATAGCGTCCGCGTGAGCAAGGCTGCGGCCCGTCCCGCCGGAACGTCGGTCGGCGCGACATAAGGAGAAGCATGACCACCGAAACGACAACTGGAGCCATCGCGGCGGGCGGCGCTGCCGTCCGCGACGACATCCGCAACGTCGCGATCATCGCCCACGTCGACCACGGCAAGACCACGCTGGTCGATGCGATGCTGCGGCAGAGCGGCGTCTTCCGCGAGAACCAGGAGCTGGTGGACCGGGTCATGGACTCGAACGACCTGGAGCGCGAGAAGGGTATCACCATCCTCGCGAAGAACACGTCCGTCCGCTTTGGGAACTACAAGATCAACATCGTCGACACGCCGGGCCACGCCGACTTCGGCGGTGAGGTCGAGCGCATCCTGAAGATGGTGGACGGGGTGATGCTGCTGGTGGACGCCAGCGAGGGCCCGCTGCCGCAGACGCGCTTCGTGCTGAAGAAGGCGCTGGAGCTGGGTCTGCCGCCGATCCTGGTGATCAACAAGATCGACCGCAAGGACGCCCGGACCCAGGAAGTCCTGAACGAGATCTACGACCTCTTCATCGACCTCGACGCGAGCGAAGAGCAGCTCGACTTCCCCGTGCTCTATACGATCGCCCGCGACGGCATCTGCCGCCTGACGCCGGACGGCGAGGACCAGAAGCTGGCGCCGCTGTTCGACGAGATCATCCGCACGATCCCCGCGCCGTCGTACGACCCTGAGATGCCGCTACAGATGCTGGTGCTGAACCTCGACTACTCGGAGTTCGTCGGCCGGCTGGCCGTGGGGCGGCTCTGGAACGGCAACGTGCGCAACAAGCAGGAAGTGACTGTCGTCCGCGAGGACGGCTCGCACGCCCGCACGCGCGTCAGCTACCTGTACTCGTTCGAGGGCCTCGAACGCGTCGAGGTGTCGGAGGCTGGTCCGGGCGACATCGTTGCGCTGGCCGGCTTCGACGAAGTGAACATCGGCGACACGATCACCGACCCGGATAACCCGATCGCCCTGCCTCGGGTGACCATCGACGAGCCGACCGTGAGCATGGTCTTCTCGATCAACACGTCGCCGTTCGCCGGCAAAGAGGGCCAGTTCGTCACGTCGCGCAACCTGAAGGACCGCCTGCAGCGCGAGATCCTGACGAACGTGGCGCTGCACGTCGAGGATGGCGACTCCGCCGATTCCTTCAAGGTCTCCGGCCGCGGCGAGCTGCAGATGGCGATCCTGATCGAGATGATGCGCCGCGAGGGCTTCGAGCTCTCGGTCAGCAAGCCGGAAGTGATCACGCGCGAGATCGACGGCAAGACCCACGAGCCGATGGAGCACCTGGTCATCGACTGCCCGGAGGACTACGTCGGTATCGTCACGCAGATCGTATCGATGCGGAAGGGCCGCATGACGAACATGGTGAACCACGGCACGGGACGCGTCCGTCTGGAGTTCCGCATCCCGTCGCGCGGCCTCATCGGCTTCCGCAACTCGTTCCTCACCGACACGCGCGGCACAGGCCTGCTCAACCACATCTTCGACGGCTACGAGCCGTGGCAGGGTGAGATCGAGCACCGCACGAGCGGCGCGCTCGTCGCGGACCGCGCCGGCAAGATCACTGGCTACGCTATCGAGAACGCGCAGGAGCGCGGCGAGATGTTCGTCGAGCCGGGCGAGCAGGTGTACGAGGGGATGGTCGTCGGCGAGAACGCGCGCGAGGACGACATCAACGTCAACATCACCAAAGAGAAGAAGCTCACCAACATCCGGTCGTCCACGTCCGACATCGCCATCCAGTTGATGCCGGTGCGCCGGCTCTCGCTGGAGCAGGCGCTAGAGTGGATCCGCGACGACGAGATGCTGGAAGTGACGCCGGTGAGCCTGCGCCTCCGCAAGCGGGTGCTCGCCCAGACCGAGCGGGCCCGCGTCGCCCGCAAGAAGTAGACACACCGCCCGGACCTCGTGCATGATCGGCGCATGGACGTGCATGACGCCGTGGCCGGATTGCGCGCGCTGGCGAACCGTCGAAACGTCGAGGGTATGGCGCGCTACGGTATCTCCTCCACGAACACTCTGGGCGTGAGCATCCCGCGGATCCGCGCGCTGGCGAAGCGCGCCGGGCGCGACCACGCGCTGGCGCAGCAGCTCTGGGACACCGGCATCCACGAAGCGCGCATCATGGCGGCGATGGTCGACGATCCGAAGTTGGTCACGAAGCGGCAGATGGACCGCTGGGCGTCCGATTTCGACTCATGGGACGTGGTCGATGGCTGCTGCGGCGATCTCTTTGACCAGACCCCGTACGCCTACGCGAAGGCGCTCCAGTGGAGCCGCAGCCGCCTGGAGTACGTCAAGCGGGCCGGCTACGTCCTGATGGCGACACTGGCCGTGCACGACAAGCGCGCGCCCGACGAGACCTTCCTCGCGCTGCTACCGGAGATCGCCCGCGGCGCGGACGACGAGCGCAACTTCGTGAAGAAGGCGGTGAACTGGGCGCTGCGCCAGATCGGCAAGCGCAACCGTTGCCTGAACGCCGCCGCCATCGAGACCGCCGAGCAGATCCGCGCCCAGGGCACGCGCCCGGGCCGCTGGATCGCCGCCGACGCCCTCCGCGAGCTGCGCAGCGAAGCCGTGCAGGCGCGGCTGAAGTCATAGAACCGAAGCGTCCCCGACCTTCCGTCTCGCCCGGACATGGCGTACGATTGCGCAGATTTCGCTTCTGATCACGGAGGTGGGCGGTGGCTGATGGCAAGACGTTCGATATCTCGCTCGCCGCGTGGTCGATGCACCGGATGTTCTTCGCGAAGGAGATCGACCAGATGGGCATGGTCGATCTCACGCAGCAGCTCGGCATAGGTGCGCTGGAGCTGGTCAACACCTTCTTCCCGTCGCCGCAGTACCAGTACCTGAAGCAGTTGCGGCAGCACGCCGACGACCTCGGCGTCAAGATCCTGCTGATCATGTGCGACGGCGAGGGCAGCATGGCCGGCCCCGAGAAGGCGGGCCGTATGCAGGCCATCAAGAACCACCACAAGTGGGTCGATATCGCCGCCGTGCTGGGCTGCCACAGCATCCGCTGCAACACAGGTGCCCGCGACGGCGACCCGGACGCGCTGGACCGCTGCGCCGAGAGCTTCCCGCTGCTCGTGGAGTACGCGGATGCTGCCGGCATCAACGTCCTCATCGAGAACCACTGGGGGCCGTCCTCCGACCCGGCATGGCTGATGGCGCTGATGGACCGCGTGAACCACCCGCGCTTCGGCACGCTGCCGGACTTCGGCAACTTCCCGGACACGATCGACTGCTATGACGCCGTCCAGCGGATGATGCGGCGTGCGATCGCCGTGAGCGCGAAGTGCTACGACTTCGGCCCTGACGGCAACGAGACGAAGATCGACTACGCGCGCATGATGGGCATCGTCGTAGATGCGGGATACAGCGGCTACGTCGGGATCGAGTACGAAGGCGAGCGGCTGCCGGAGCGCGAGGGCATCCTGGCGTGCAAGGCGCTGCTGGAGCGGCTGCGGTAGGGGAGTGCGGGGCATGAGCGACAGGCCACGGATCGTCATCATCGGCGCGGGCTTCATCACGCGGGTCGGGCACCTGCCGGGATACAAGGCGGCCGGCGCGGATGTCGTCGCGATCTGCGACCTCGTCGAGGCGCCGGCGCGCGCGCTGGCGGCGCAGTACGGCATCCCGAAGATTTACTCCGACTGGCGCGAGATGATCGAGACCGAGGAGCCGGACATCGTGAGCGTCTGCCTGCCGAACCGCTACCACCGCGAGCCGACGCTCTTCGCGCTGGCCGCGGGCGCGCACGTCCTGTGCGAGAAGCCGATCGCCACGAGCGTCGCCGAGGCGCGGGAGATGTTCGCGGCCGCGGCGAAGGCCGGGCGGCACCTGATGGCCGCGCAGAACTGGCGCTGGGACGCGAACTCGCGCGCGATCCGCCGCATCGTCGACACGGGCGATCTCGGCGAGATCTACTACGGGGAGGCCACTGCGCTCCGGCGGTTGGGCATCCCGACATGGGGCGTCTTCCATCAGGCGGAGCACTCGCACGGCGGGGCGCTCCTCGATGTCGGCGTGCACATGCTCGACCTAGCGGTGTGGCTAATGGGCAACCCGGAGCCGGAGCGCGTTTCCGCCCAGACGCAGCGGAAGTTCGGCACGCGGCCGGAGATCGCGAAGCAGTTGCGCAACGCGTGGGACCCGGCGAAGTTCGACGTAGAGGACTTCGCGGTTGCGATGGTGCACTTCACGAACGGCGCGACGCTGCTGCTCCGCACGTCGTGGGCGACCCACGTCGACGCCGACACCTTCTCCGTCCGCCTCGTCGGCACTGAAGCCGGCGCGACGACCATCCCGCCGATGGTATACCGCAACCACGCCGGCATCCCGGCCGACGAGCACCTGCAGGTGCAGCCGATCAACTCCTACGAGCGGGAGATCTCCCACTGGCTGCGCGTAGTCGCGGGCAAGGAACAGCAGATCGTGACGCCGGAGGAGACCGTCAATGTGCAGCGGATCATCGAGGGGGCGTACCGCTCCGCCGCCGAGGGCCGCGAGGTCCCGGCGTAGCAGGCGCTAGCCGCGCCAGGCGCCGCGGGCTACGGCCGGCACGAAGTCGCCGAGCTCCGCCGGGAACGTGACGGTGCGCCCGTCCTCGGCTGACTTGTAGCAGGCCATCAGCACCTCCGTGACGGCGATGCCGTCGTGCCATGTCTCATCCGGCGTGCGGCCCGCGAGGAACGCCTGCACCATGTGGCGGTTCTCGGCGGTGTAGCCGTACTTCGCCGGCTCGTCCGCGATGACGGGCATCAGCCCCTGCTCCGCGTTCTGCTTCTCGACGAGATCCTCGCCCTCCGAGCCGCGGATCTTGCGGCCGAGGAACACCGTCAGGTCGGTGGTCAGGCTATCGACCTGCATCGCGTACTCGGGCCCCAGCAGCTCCGCCCGCAGGCGCAGCGCCGGCCCCACGAAGCTCCACGACGTCGTCGCCTCGATCAGCAGGTGCTCGCCGCCCGGGGCGCGCAGCGTGACGGCGGCGCGGGCGAAGTCCTCCGCCGGGGCCGTGCCGTAGTCGATGCGGCCGCCGCTCATCTCCTTGAGCAACGAAACGTACTCGGGCCGCGTCCACTTCAGCGACGCGATCTGCGCGTTCACCTCCTCGACCTTGAGCGCCGAGCGCGGCTCACCCGGTGCGGCCAGCAAGTGGCGCGCGACCTCGTAGCTGTGGCAAAGCATGTCGTTGAGCACACCGCCGCCCTGGCGCTCGCCGCTCCAGAACCACGGCATGTGCGGGCCGCTGTGCTCTTCCGCCGCGCGCGCCAGGTACGGCCGCCCGGCGATCGGCACCGCGCGCCGCCAGACGATCTCCTTGCCCCGCACGATCGACGGCTCGAACACCTGGTTCTCGAGGTAGCCGTGCAGCAGCGGCGTCGACTCGATCAGCTCGATCATCCGGCGCGCCTCGGCGAGATTGCGCGCCAGCGGCTTCTCGCACGCGACGCCGATCAGCGCGCCTTTGCCGCTCTTCACCGCATCGACGATCTCTTCGACGACGGCCACGCGCGTATCGTTGGTCGTCGCGATCCAGAGCGCATCCACGGCCGGGTCGGCGATCAGGTCCGTAATCGAGCGGTGCACCTTCGGCGTGCCGACCCCGAGGTCGCGCGACGTCGCCGCCAGCAATTCGGCGTTGGCCCGGGTGGGGCTGAATACGCCGGCCACTTCGCAATCGCGCACCCCCACGAGGCTGGCCACGTGAAAGCGGTTCATGAACCCCGCGCCGACGAATCCGATCCCCAGCGGTTTGCGTGCCATGGCTGCTGCTCCTCCCGGTCGATGCGTCCTGCTGCGACGCATTGTGCCAGACGCGTACCTGAGAGGTTACCGGTGCGCGAGGCGTAAGGGGCGAGCGAGGGCTGGAGCGGCCCGCGCCCGCACGCCTATACTGACGCCGCCGCAACCCAGGCGGACCCGGATGCGGGCGGCGCGGCGTCCGGTATCGAAGGTTGGTCCGCTTCCGCATGGCGACGACGGCGTTCCGCCTGCCCCTTCTGCTGATCGTTGCGACGCTCCTCGCCGCGGTGACTGCCCTCGCGATCGTCGCGGGGAGCTGGTTTCCCTTGGCGCTCGTGGCGTGCGGCGCCGTAGCCGCCGTCGTCGTGATCGTCGCGCTGGCCGCGTGGCTGTTCCGCGGGGTGCGGCACGGCGAGGAGCGGCTCGTCGCGCGCAACCGCCAGATGGCCGCCGTGCAGCTCGCGGCGACCAGTCTCTCTACCGAGTCCGAGATGCGCGCCATCCTGGACCGCACGGTGGAGCTGAGCCGCGAGATCACGGGCGCGCGCTACGGTGCGCTCGCCGTCCGCAACGCCGACGGCTCGATCGCCGAGTTCATCACCTCCGGCATTAGCGATGAGAATCGGCAACAGATCGGCCATCCTCCGATCGGGCGCGGCCTGCTCGGCGTGATCATTAGCCAGTCCACCGCGCTCCGGCTGCCCGACATGACCGCCGATCCTCGCGCCGCGGGATTCCCGCCCCATCACCCGCCGATGAAGCGCCTTCTCGGAGTGCCCATCACATGGAAGGCTGCCACGATCGGCAACCTCTACCTGACCGACAAGGTCACGGGCGAAACGTTCTCCGCGGACGACGAAGAGATGCTGACGATCTTCGCTGCCCACGCCGCCGTCGCCGTGGCGACCGCGACGATGCAGCGGGACACGCGGGCGCTGGCCGTGCTGCGCGAGCGCGAGCGCATTGCCATGGACCTCCACGACGGCATTATCCAGTCGATCTACGCCGTCAGCCTCGGGCTGGACGCGGTCGCCGAGGACGTGGTGGAGGACCCCCCGCGGGCGCGCGACGGGCTGGAGACGGCGATCGAGCACCTCGACGGGGTCATCCGCGACGTACGGAGCTATATCTTCGAGCTAAAGCCCGCGCAGCTCACCGAGGATCTCGCGGCGTCGCTGGTGAATCTGGTGGCGGATTTCCGTGTCAATTCGCTGGTCGACGCCTCCGCGCAGATCGACGAGACGCTGCCATCTCTGAGTGAAGTGCAGCGCCTGGGGCTATTCCACGTCGCGAAGGAAGCGCTCGTGAACGCGCGCAAGCACGCAAACGCCACGTCGGTGATCCTCTCCCTGTCCGCGAGAGACGGTATGATACAACTGGATGTCCGGGACAACGGGCGCGGCTTCGACATCTCGCCCAGCGTGTCAGCGGAGCATCGCGGCCTGCTGAACATGGCGTCGCGGGCGCGGGAAGCCGGCGGCACGTTCAGCGTCGTGAGCGCGCCGGGCAGCGGAACGACGGTCACCATGGTGATCGGCACAGACTCGGAGGCCGAAGCATGACGCGGATCCTCATCGTTGACGACCACGACGTGGTGCGCGAAGGCCTGAAGTCGCTGCTGCGGCGGCGGCCCGGCTTCGACGTCGTGTCGCAGGCCGCGAACGTCGAGGAGGCGATCTCGGAGGCACGGCGGACGCAGCCCGACGTGATCGTGATGGATGTGCGCTTGCCGGACGGCAGCGGCATCGAGGCCTGCCGCGAGATCCGCGAGGAGCGCCCGGAGACGAAGGTGATCATCCTCACGTCGTACGCTGATGACGAGGCCGTCTTCGCCTCCATCCTGGCGGGCGCGTCGGGCTACGTCCTGAAGCAGACGCGCGGAAGTGCGCTGGCCGACGCGATCGAGGCGGTCGCGCGCGGCGAGTCGCTGCTGGACTCCGCCGTGACGCAGAAGGTGATCGAGCGCCTGCGCGGCGCGTCGGAGCGCAAGGCGGACGACCCGCTGGGCTCGCTGACGGAGCAGGAGCACAAGATCCTCGCGCTGATCGCGCAAGGCAAGACGAACAAGGAGATCGCCGGCGAGGTGTTCCTCAGCGACAAGACGGTGAAGAACTACGTCAGCAGCATCCTCAACAAGCTGCACTTGCGCCGCCGCTCCGAGGCGGCCGCATTCATCGCACGGCTCGAGCCGCCGCAGTAGCAGTTACTCCGGCGGGTTGCCGCGCTCCTTGGCGCGTCGGCCTTCCCACCCGCGATCCGTCGGCCGGTAGTAGCGGTGGCCGGCCACGCGGTCGGGCAGGTGCTGCTGCTCCGCGACGCCCCCCTCGTAGTCGTGCGCGTACTTGTAGCCCTGGCCGTAGCCCATCTGCTGCATCAGTCCGGTGACCGCGTTACGCAGGTGCAGCGGCACCGGGTCGTTCCGCGTGAGCTGCACGTCGCGCATCGCCGCCTGGTACGCCGATCCGGTGCTGTTGCTCTTGGGCGCCAGCGCCAGGTACAGCGCGGTCTCAGCCAGGGAGTAGAAGCCCTCCGGCATGCCGATGAAGTGCACCGCCTGCTGGCACGCCGTCGCGACGAGCAGCGCCATGGGATCGGCCAGCCCGACATCCTCCGACGCCAGGATCACCATCCTCCGCACGATGAACAGCGGATCCTCGCCCGCCTCGACCATGCGGCCGAGCCAGTAGAGCGCCGCGTCCGGGTCGGAGCCGCGCAGCGACTTGATGAACGCCGAGATCGTGTCGTAATGGGCGTCGCCCTGCCGGTCGTACAGGTACGTGCGGTGCTGCAGCGCCTCCTCGATGTCCGCGACGGCGACGTGCGCTGCTTCGGGGTGGCGGGCGCGTGCCGCCAGCACTGCCGCTTCGAGCGCGTTCAGTGCCGTGCGGGCATCACCGCCCGTCGAGGCTGCCAGCGAGGCGATCGCGTCCTCGTCTACCGTGGCACCGGCGCTGCCGAGTCCGCGCTCGGCGTCGTCGAGCGCGCGGCGCAGGATGCGCTCGATGCTCTCCGGCTCGAGCTGCTTGAGCGCGAAGACGCGGGAGCGCGAGAGCAGCGGGCCGATCACCTCGAACGATGGGTTCTCGGTCGTAGCGCCGATCAGCGTCACCGTACCGTCCTCGACGAACGGCAGGATCGCGTCCTGCTGCGCCTTGTTGAAGCGGTGGATCTCGTCGATGAACAGCACGGTGCGGCCGCCGCCCGCGCGCAGGCGGTCGCGCGCCTCGGCGACAACGCGGCGCAGATCCGCGACGCCGGCCGACACGGCCGAGATCGGCACGAAGGTCGCGTGTGTGTGCTGGGCGATGATGCGGGCGAGCGTTGTCTTGCCGGTCCCGGGAGAGCCCCAGAGGATCATCGACGGCAGGTTGTCAGCCTCGACGAGGCGCCGCAGGATCTTGCCCTCGCCGACTATGTGCTCCTGCCCGGCGTAGTCGTCGAAGCTGCGCGGCCGCATGCGCGCGGCGAGCGGTGCGCCGGCGTGCGGGGCATCGTCGCCGCTGTCCGTGGCGGCGGGGTCGAACATCGGGGCGGAGCGCGGCGTCGGTCGGCGTGGCATGGGCGCAGTGTAGCGGGCGGGCCCGCTAGATCGTGTTGAAGCGGTCCAGGAACGGCAGATCGCTGAAGTAGCCGTTGAAGACCGTCATCTCGTTGGCCAGCAGCAGCACGCCGACGAAGATCACGATGACGCCCGCCACGATCTCCGCCACGGGCACGAGGCCGCGGTGGCGGCGCAGGAAGCCTGTGACAGGCACGACAGCCAGCCCCGTGAGCATGAACGGCACGCCCAGCCCCAGCGAGTACACCAGCAGCAGGTACGCGCCCTTTGCGACATCGGCGGACGTCACCGCCAGGCCGAGGATCGCCCCCAGCACCGGCCCGATGCAGGGCGTCCAGCCGAGCGCGAAGGTAGAGCCGACCCCGAACGACTTGAGGTACTGGAACCCCCACGCGGGTGACCGCGCCGGAGCCACGAGGACGCCGCCTCCGCCGCCGGCGCCCACCGTCACGGTCGCAGGCGCGCGGAATGACTCCAGAGAGTATGTGCGGTACAGCAGGGGGATGCGGATGACACCGATCACGTTCAGCCCCAGGAAGATCAGGAAGACCGCACCGATCTGCGCCAGCAGGCGCTGGTGGTCGCGGATCAGAAACGCGTGGTTGTCGCCGAGCGTCGCCGAGAGCAGGCCGACCGATGCCCCGATCAGCGTGAACACGGCCGTGAAGCCGAGGACGAACGCCGCCGCGTGACTGACGGTCTCACGGCGGTCGTTGCCGCCCGGCTCGAGCGTGGCCGTGGTGCCCGTCAGGTGCGCCAGGTACGCGGGCACGAGCGGCAGCACGCAGGGCGACAGGAACGAGATCACGCCCGCCGCGAAGGCGAAGAAGATGCCGTACGGTCCCGTCAGGTAATCGACCCAGCCCTCGGTCATGCGCTCCTAGTCAAACGGCGAATCGGACGGCTGCGGGATGCCCAGCAGCGCCAGCCGCGCCTGGTCGTAGCGTTCCTTGGCGCGCGCCTCACGGTTCAGCAATCCCTTGAACTGGTCGCCGACCAGCGTCTCTGTGCCGTCGAGAAAGACGGCGTGCAGGTCCTGGAGTTGCCGCTGCCAGTCGTCGTACGCCTTGAGGTACGCTGCCCGTCGCTCGTCGCTCACCTTCACGTGTTGCCTCCGGGCGAGACCCAGGCCCGCATACAGGCTAGCGCGTCCGAGGCTACGGGCGGTAGCGCGCACCTGTTACGGGCGCCGGCAGTTGGCCGCTTTGCGCGCCCGCTTGCACGACGAACGAGAGCCCGGCCGCCACGGCCATCGCCAGCACCACCAGCACCAGCAGAAACGTCCTCATCACGTCACCTCCGGGTGTGTCTGTGGGCAGCATCGCGCTGCGGACGCCGCCGCACACTACGCGATGCCGACGGCTTGCCCACGCCCGCCCGTGTCAGACTCGCCGTCGATCTGGCGCCGAGTCTGTTGCCTGCTCCGCGTACTCCCTACAATGCCCACACGCCGGACGCACGACGAAGGAGCGACCATGGTCCCCGGAACGCCGCCGCGCATCGACTGGGACGCCGTCACTGAAGAGGCGACCCGGCTGCTGTCCGAGTTCATCCGCATCGATACGTCGAACCCGCCCGGCCGGGAGCTGGCCGCCTGCGAGTGGCTTGCCGGCCTGCTGCGGGCCGAAGGCATCGACGACATCGCCTTCTATGACGCCTCGAACAATGGCGAACACGGCGCCGAGCGCATGAACATGACGGCGACGATGGCCGGCGACGGCACGAAAGCGCCGCTGATCCTGCTCAGCCACACCGACGTCGTGCCCGTCGAGCGCCAGTATTGGGACTTCGAACCGTTCTCCGGCGCCGTGGTCGACGGCGTGATCTACGGGCGCGGGGCGCTGGACATGAAGTCGATGGGCATCATGGAGCTGATGGCGATGTTCATCATCAAGCGCCACCGGCTTCCGCACACACGCGATATCGTCTACATGGCGCTGGCCGACGAAGAGGCGGGCGGCGCGTGGGGCATCGATTGGATGGAGCAGCACCATCCGGAGCTGCTCGACGCGGAGTACGTGATCAACGAGGGCGGCTGGGGCAACGCCGAGGTCTTCGGCGTGCGCCGGCCCGCCTTCAACTGCTCGGTGAGCGAGAAGGGGCCGCTCTGGCTGAAACTCGTGGCCGAGGGGCGGCCCGGCCACGGCTCCGTGCCGCACCCGGACAACGCGCTCGATCGGCTCGTACGGGCGCTGGCGAAAGTGCAGGAGTGGTCGCGCCCGGTGGAGGTGGTGCCGGAATTGCGCAACTACTTCGACCGGCTCTACCGCGGCCGCGTGCTGGACGCGGAGCCGACGCAGACGTCGCTGGAGCAGCTCGCCGACAGGAACCTGCTTGCGAAGGCGATCCTCACCAACACCGTCAGCGCGACGACCGCACGTGCCGGCATGAAGCACAACGTTATCCCGGGCATAGCCGAGGCGACGTTGGACTGCCGCCTGCTGCCGGGCCAGGATCCGGACGCCTTCACGCAGCAAGTCCGCGACATCATCGGCGACCCGAAGGTGCGCGTGGAGACGGTGTTCGCGTCCAGCACGCCGGCTTCGCCCATCGCGACGGAGCTCTTCGGCATCATCGAGCAGACGGTGCACGACCACGTGGAGGACGCGCTCGTGCTTCCGAGCGTGTCGGCCGGCTTCACCGACTCGCGCGTCTTCCGGAAGCACGGCATCACGTCGTACGGCTTCATCCCGTACCTGCTGGAGCAGGACGAGGCGATGACCGTACACGGGCACAACGAGCGCATCACCGTCGAGAACCTGCGGCTCGGCACGCAGATCCTGTTCGAGACGGTGAGGAGAATCTGCAGCTAGGCGCGGCGAGCGCCGCCAGCATG
Source organism: Dehalococcoidia bacterium (assembly GCA_041494685.1). Taxonomy (GTDB): domain Bacteria; phylum Chloroflexota; class Dehalococcoidia; order DSTF01; family JACRBR01; genus JBGQBE01. Next base: position 39,726 of record JBGQBE010000027.1, read on the forward strand.
CGGTAAGGATGGAGGGTCAGAGAAGATGAACGTGGACGACATCAAGCTGGTCGGCGTCATGGGTGGCGGCGTCATGGGCGGTGGCATCGCGCAGACCTTCGCGGCGCACGGCTTCAAGACGATCATCCGCGACCTGAACGACGACCTGATCGAGAAGACGCGCGCGTCGATGGTCGAGGGCCGCTTCGGCCTCAAGGGCTCCGTCGAGCGCGGCAAGATGACGCAGGTGGAGTTCGATGCGACGCTGGCGCGGTTCTCGTTCACGAAGGACGTGACCGACCTGCGTGACTGCGACCTCGTCGTGGAGGCCGTACCCGAGAACCTGGACCTCAAGAAGAGCGTGTTCTCGGAACTCGACGCCGTGGTGAAGAAGGAGGCGATCTTCGCCACCAACACCTCCGGCTTCGCGATCTCCGACGTCAACAAGGCCGTCTCGCGCCGCGACCGGTTCATCGGGTTCCACTGGTTCAGCCCGGCCTACATCATGAAGCCGGTCGAGCTGATCTACGCGCCCGAGACCTCGCAGGCGACGATCGACACCATGCTCGCGCTGGCCGAGCGCCTCGGCAAGGTGGCGATCCGCGTGAAGGACGCGCCCGGCAAGTACGGCTTCGTCGCCAACCGCATCTACTTCGCGATGGTCGCCGAGGCGCGCAAGGTGCTGGACGACGGCATCGCCAGCGCCGACGACATCAACGCGGCGATGCGGCTGGGATTCAACTGGCCGGCCGGCCCGCTGGAGATGGTGCAGGGCGCGCGCAAAGGCTGGCAGTAGGCGCTTCGCGCCCAACAGACAACAGACAGCAGACAACAGAGGGAGACGAAGATGTTTGATGCGCGTTCTGTTGTCCGCTGCCTGTTGTCTGTTCTGCTTCTGCCGTGCTGATCGACCTTCACTGCCACACGAAGGTGCACTCCGCGTGCAGCGCGCTGACGCCGGACGCGCTCGTGCGCGCGGCGCAGGCACGGGGCCTCGGCGGCGTCTGCATCACCGAACACGATGCGCTGTGGCCGCAGGCTGACGTCGAGCGGATCGCCGACGAGATGCGCTTCGTCGTCCTGCGCGGCATGGAAGTGACGACGGAGGTCGGCCACGTCCTCGTATTCGGCATCCCGGACCACGTCCCCGAGATGGCGGTGCTCGCCACGCTGCATCGCCTCGTGCGCGCCGAGGGCGCGCTGATGTACCTCGCGCACCCCAGCCGCCGCTACGGTACGCTCCCGCCAGGCGACCTCTCGGCCTGCTTCGACTCTGTCGAGGTGCACAACGGCACCGAGGGCGTGCTGCAGAACGACAACGCCGCCCGTCTCGCGCGCGGACTGGCGCTGCCCGGCATCGGCGGCAGCGATGCCCACGCCGTGCGCGAGGTCGGCATCTGTGCCACGGAGTTCGACGACGACGTGCGGGACGGATCGTCGTTCCTGGCCGCGCTGCGTGCCGGCGCCTACCGGGCGCGGCGCGTCTGACGATCGCTGTGCGCACGCCCCGCGCCCGTAGGCAAGCGTCCTCTTCTCGTCTCAGGTGTCATGAGAGGGTAGGAAAATGCTTCCGGCTCT
>JBGQBE010000028.1:0-37297 GCA_041494685.1 Dehalococcoidia bacterium
AGGTTCCAGGTTCTAAGTTCTAGGTTCTTCGTCCCGAAATGTGCCTGTAACATCGATCCGGTACAGTCTGGGTCGCGGGAGGAGACGGCGGCGGGGAGCCGTCGCGAGTTCATCGATATGGAGCAGGCGAATGGCTGGATATAAGGCGGAATACATCTGGATCGACGGCACGAAGCCGACGGCCAAGCTGCGGTCGAAGACGAAGATCGTCGCCAGGGGCGAGAAGCCGCCGATCTGGGGCTTCGACGGATCGAGCACGAACCAGGCGCCGGGGAAGAACTCCGACTGCGTGCTGAAGCCGGCGTTCGTCTGCACGGACCCGATCCGCGGCGGCGACGACAAACTGGTGCTGTGCGAGGTGCTGCTCGTCGACATGACGCCGCATCCGACCAACACGCGCGCGGCCTGCGCCGTGGTCGCGAAGAAGTACGCCAGCCACGACATGTGGTTCGGCATCGAGCAGGAGTACACCTTCTTCGAAGGCGCGAAGCCGCTGGGCTGGCCGGACAACGGCTTCCCCGCGCCGCAGGGCGGCTACTACTGCGGCGTCGGCGCGGACGAGGTCTTCGGACGCGAGATCGTCGAGGCGCACACGACCGCCTGCATGCAGGCCGGCCTGCAGATCGCCGGCACCAACGGCGAAGTGATGCCCGGCCAGTGGGAGTTTCAGATCGGCCCCGTCGGCCCGGTCGAGTGCTCCGACCAGATGTGGGTGGCGCGCTGGCTGCTCTACCGCATCGCCGAGGACTTCGGCGTCGCCGCGACCCTGTACCCGAAGCCCGTCAAGGGCGACTGGAACGGCGCCGGCGCGCACACGAACTTCTCCACGAAGGAGATGCGCACGTCGTACCAGCCGTGCGTGGACGCGGCCGAGGCGCTCGGCAAGAAGCACGACCTGCACATCGCCAACTACGGCTACGCCATCGAGGAGCGCCTGACGGGCCTCCACGAGACGGCGTCGTACAAGGAATTCACGTACGGCGTATCGGACCGCGGCGCGTCCGTGCGCATCCCCTGGCAGGTGGCCGTCGGCAAGAAGGGCTACATCGAGGACCGCCGGCCGAACGCCAACATGGATCCGTACGTCGTGACGCGGCTGATCACCGACACGGTCTGCGGCGCCTTCGAGGCGAAGCGCGGCAAGCCGAAGGCCGCCGCAAAGCCGGCCGCACGCAAGGCCGCCCCGAAGAAGAAGGCCGTCGCCCGCCGGTAGCGCACCGACCGAAGTTCGCAGGGCAAACGCCGCGGGACACCCGCGGCGTTTGCTTGTCTCCGCCGCCGCAGGCGGTACGCTGCAGCGCACGAAAGGGGCACCACCATGACCTACCGCGATCTCCAGTACGACGTCTCCGACAACATCGCCACCATCACACTCGACCGCCCGGAGCGGCTGAACGCCATCAGCGGCGGCATGCTCGCGTCGTTCTCGCAGGCGCTCCGCGACGCGGGCCGCGACCGCGGCGTGCGCGCGATCATCCTCACGGGCGCGGGCAGGGGCTTCTGCGCCGGGCTCGACCTGAAGGAGCAAGGCGGCAGCGCCAACAGCAACAGCATCAACGGCAGCGGCGGTCTGCCGGCGCTCTTCGACCTGGCCGATAGCCCGCCCGTCGTCCTGCACCAGACCGACAAGCCCGTGATCTGCGCGCTCAACGGCGCCGCGGCCGGCTACGGCATGGACCTCGCGCTCGGTTGCGACATCCGCATCGCGTCGGACCAGGCGAAGCTCGCCGCCGTGTTCACGAAGCGCGGCGTCCTGCCCGAGAGCGGCGGCGCCTGGCTGCTGCCGCGGCTCGTCGGCTGGGCGAAGGCGGCGGAGATCGCCTTCGCGGGCCGCGTGCTCAACGCGCACGAGTCGCTGGAGCTGGGGCTGGTCAACCGCGTCGTGCCGCACGCGACGCTGATGGACGAGACGCGCGCGCTCGCGGCTGAGATCGCCGCCAACGCGCCGCTCGCCGTGCAGGCGACGAAGCGGATGATGCGCATGTCGATGGACGAGACGTTCGAGGCGAACGTCGATCACGTCTACCTGCAGCTGATGCCGCTCTTCCGCTCGAAGGATTTCGCGGAGGGCGTGCAGGCGTTCATCGAGAAGCGTCCGCCAGTGTTCGAGGGGCGGTAGGCGGCCGATCGTCTGCCGCTGGTATGCGGAAAGCCCGCCGTTTCGGCGGGCTTTCGTGTTGCCGGTGATCCGCCAACTGCGCCGCGCCGCAGCCGGCGGATCGTCGCTTGCGCGATGGTGGCCGTCCGCCGGCCGGGCTGCGGTGCGCGGGACGGGCGCGCGCTGGAAGCGCGACGCCCGCTGGGGCTCCCTTTGGTTAGGCCACGGGGCTCGCGTCGTCCATGTGGTCGTGCTCTACTTCCGCGTAGATCTCCTCCCGCATGACCTTCACGTTGCCGGGTGCCGTGATGCCGAGCTTCACGCGGTCGCGTTCCACGCTCAGCACCCTCACCCAGATGTCCCCCTGGATCCAGATCCCTTCCTGGGCTTTCCTCACGAGAATAAGCATCCTGCTGGTCTTTCCGTCCCGCCCCCTTGGCGGGTTCCGCCACCTGCCGCCCCCCCGCGGACTGGTCTGGCAGCCGTCCGGGCCCGATTCGTCCGTCAACTCTCCATAAGGAGCTTGACATTACTGCCGCGTTCGCGCTAACTAGGAACTCGATTACCGGATGGCAGAAGCCGGAAATGAGAAGGTAGACGTGCATTGCCGGAACTGAATTACCGGTATTGTAATTCTGCCGTAATAGCCTGTCAAGCGGGAGCACACATCTCGTGACAACCAAGTGGGGGCTGCTCACCAACCACGCCCTGGTGCTCATTCACGTAGTCGAGCACCCGCGCTCGACGCTCCGCGACATCGCCGACTCCGCCGGCATCACGGAGCGCGCCACTCTGTCGCTGCTGCGCGCGCTCGAAGAAGACGCCATCGTGTCGCGGCGCCGCGAAGGGCGCCGCAACGTCTACACCGTGGACATCGACGCGCTGATGGCGCACCGCACCAACGGCAGCTACAGCATCGCCCAGATCGCCAATGCGTTGTTCGCGCTCTCCGGCCGCATCCCGGGGCTGGAGCTGCCGCCCGGCATGCAGATCCTCGGCCGCGATGGCCGTGTTCCCAGGGGCGAGCAGGTTATCGACGACGGCGGCTCGCCGTTCCGTAAGTAGGCCGCCGCTACTCCACCTTGAAGTCGGCGCGCATCCCCTGCTGGTAGTGGTCGATCGCGCTGCCGTCCTCGCCCTTCTTGATCAGGCACGCCAGCTGGTAGCTGCCGCGCGCCAGCTCCAGCGTGATCGTGCCGCCCGACTGCGGGTTCATCGCCGCGATCTCACCCGCCTTCGACAGCGAGCCGTCGCCGCCGAACTTCAGGACCACGAACTGGTGCTTGCTGTCGGAGGCGGTGTTCGTGGCGATGAAGCGGATCACGCCTGCCTTCACGCTGCTCCTGTCCGGTGCGACGCTGTAGCTCGCCAGCGTGACCGCGACCGTCGCGTCCGGCGTCCGGCTCGTCGCGGCTGCGCCGGGCGTTGGCGGCGCGATCTCCGTGACGGCGGACGGCTGCGGCGTTACGGTGGCGCCGCCGGGCGTGGGCGCGCGACCGCCGCCGCTCGAGCATGCAGCCGCGAGTGCCAGCACCGTCGCCGCAACGGAAAAGGCCGCTGCCGTTCGCATCGTCACACCTCCGCCGTCCGTCCTCGTAGCCGTCCGTTATAATCGAGCCAGGCCGCGTCAGGCCGTGTTCCTCAACGCAACATACGGGTTACGAGCGCATGCCGCACAAGCCATCATCCACGATCGAAGACTACCTGATGGAGATCTACGACCAGCGTTCGCGCGGCCGTGAGGTGATCGCCGCCCGGCTGACGGAGAAGATGGGCGTGGCCGCGCCCACAGTGTGGAACACCGTGCACCGCATGGAGCGTGACGGCCTCGTCGACATCAGCGAATCGAAGGTGATCACGCTCACCGGCGCCGGGCAGCAGGCCGCGGAGTCGATCAAGCGGCGGCACCTCCTGACCGAGCGGCTGCTCGTCGACATCCTGGGCTTGGACTGGGCGGACGCGCACGAAGAGGCGCACCTCATCGAGCACACGATCACGCAGCGCGTCGAAGCGCGGATCATGGCGGTGCTGGGCAACCCCACGACCTGCCCGCACGGCAACCCGTTCCCGGGCCTCGACCCCGCGTCGCGCCCCAGGACGCGCCTGCTGGCGACGGCGCAGGCTGGCGACGAGTGGGAGATCGACGGCATCGAGGAGCCGGCCGAGGCGGATCACGACCTGATGACCTTCTACCAGCGCAACGGTTTCTTGCCCGGCGCCCGCCTGAAAGTGCTGGAGGTGGCCGCCTACAACTCCACCATGACCGTCGAGATCGGCGGCGTCAGCGTCACGCTCGGCATGCCGGCGGCGGAGAGCCTGCGCATCGTCGTCGAGCGGCCCGCGGCCGTGCGCGCATGAAGGCGCTCTGGCTCAAGTTCCTCGACTGGTTCACCCAGCGTCTCGGTATCGGCCGCAGCGTGATCCCGCGCGAGCCGGTGATGCTGCGGCCGATCGGCGTCGTCCGCAACGGCATCAAGCAGCCGCGCATGGACGGCTGGGAGTCGGTGCGCTCCGACCTGATCATCCGCGAAGATCTGACCGACGCGCTCGACGGCATCGAGGGGTACACGCACGTCATCGTCGTCTTCGCCTTCGACAAGGTGCCGGAGCTGGAGCAGCGCGAGCGCGTCCGCCCCCGCGGCGACGAGCGCATCCCGGAGCAGGGCGTGCTCGCGACGCGCAGCCAGGTGCGGCCCAGCCCGATCGGCGTCTCCGTCGTGCGGCTGCTGCGGCGGCGCCGCAACATCCTGCGCGTCGACGGACTCGACGCGATCGATGGCACGCCCGTGCTGGACCTGAAGCCGTACTTCCCGAACTACGACGCCGTACCCGACGCCGGCGTCCCTGAATGGGCCCGCGCTCTCGAGCGCCGGTAGACGCTGTTCCATGTCCGACGAGTTCACGCGGGAATACTCCGGCAGGCTCGGCGTGCTGACCGACGTCCAACTTCAGTCCGCACTGGCGCGCTTCGGATGCGGGACGTTGCTCGCGGCCGAGTCGGCGCCGGGCGGTCTTTTCGGGCAGAACGTCTTCCTCACCACCACGACCGGCAAGTACGTCCTGCGTGGCAACCCTCACTACGATGGCCAGTTCGAGAGGGAGCGGTACTTCTGCGGCCTGGTTCACGACCGGACGGAAGCGCGCGCTCCCTGGCCCTTCTTCATCGAGAAATCGGCCGAGATCTTCGGGTGGAGCTTCGCGCTCATGCCGCTGTTGTCCGGTGTGCACCTGTCCAACAGCCGTGTGCGTCAGTCGCTGACGGCCGAAGACCGCGTCGGCATCGCCGGCGCCATGGGGCGGCACCTCACATTCATACAGCAGGCGAAATTCGACGCGCCCGCGGTATACGACCATCCGAGCGGCGACCTCGCGTCGCTCGGGCTGCCGTACGCGGACTGGTTCGTCGAACGCACGCGCGACTGGCTGCGGCGCTGCCTGCAGGCTTCCGCCGCCACAACGAGCGCCGACGAGGCGTGGGTCGAGTCCCTTATCGCGGCCGCGCACCCTTCGTTGTGCGAGCCCTTCACGCCGGTGCTCGTGCACACCGATTACGCCGAGGGCAACGTGGTGGCGGAACGCGTGGGAGAAGGTTGGCAGATCTCCGGAGTCTTCGACCTTGGCGAAGCGTACGTCGGTGACGGCGACTACGATCTCGCGCGCCTGGCATGTGCGTATGGCCGCCCGGACGATGGCAGGCTGCGCGCCTTCGTCGACGCGTACACGGGCGGCTCGCCGCCGCGCACGGGTTTCCGCGAGCGGCTGGCGCTGTACATCGTCGCGGACCGCCTGATCATCCGGGAGTACGGCCAGCGTAACGGCGTCTGGTTTACCGACCCGCAGCAGACCTTCCGCGCCTGGGCTGAGCTCTTCGTCGCGCTGGCGGAGGCCGCCGCGCGCGTCTGAGTGCGACCGCCGGTCCTGCTGACCAGCCGCTACGCCAGCCCCACCAGCGCGTCCAGGCCGATGATCATCTCCTGCCGCGTCATCACTTCGCGCGCCGCCAGGATGATGCCCGGCATATAGGAGTCGCGGCCGGTCGTGTCGTGACGGATCGACAGCGTCTGGCCCGTGCCGCCGAACAGCACCTCCTGGTGCGCGACGAGGCCCGGCAGCCGCACGCTGTGGATCGTGATGCCGTCGAGTTGCCCGTCGCGGGTGTGCGGCACTGGCGTCGCGTCCGGCACGTTGCGCGCGAACGGGCGCCCGCCGCGCGCCTCCAGCATGCCGCGCGCCGTCGCGATCGACGTGCCGGACGGCGCGTCCACCTTCTGGTCGTGGTGCAGCTCGATAATCTCGGCCGAATCGAAGAAGCGCGCCGCCACCTTCGCCATGTGCATCATCAGCACCGCGCCGATCGCGAAGTTCGCCGCCAGCAGGCCGCCGAGCTTCCGCTCGCGGCACTCGCGCGCCAGCGCGTCCACGTACGCCTGGTCGAGGCCCGTCGTGCCGATCACTGGACGCACGCCGCGCGGCAGCGCCGCCGCCGTCAGCTCCGGCGTCCAGGCCGCGTTCGTGAAGTCGACGACGACGTCCGGCCGCGTCTCGTCGCAGGCCGCCGCCGCGTCGCGCAGCAGCGGCACCGCCGCCCCGGACGGCAGCGCGATCGCGTCGCCGCTCGCCAGCTTGTCGACGCAACCCACCGGCGCGACGCCGTCCGCCGCGTCGAGTGCGTCGAGGATCGCGCGGCCCATCTTGCCGCTGCCGGAGACCAGTACCCGGATCGCCATGCGGCCAGAGTACCCGACCGCAGAACCAAGAACCTAGAACCTGGGCGTCATCGGAACAGGTTCTAGGTTCTTAGGTCTCGGTTCTGCGACGCCACGTGAAAAAGCGGACGCATCCGTATCGTCCGCTCTTTCACGACCGCATCCAGACGGGTATCTGGCGCTTATGCCGCGCGCTCGATGCGTTCCTGAGCCTCCTGCTCATCGTCCAGCTCGATGTCGAGCTGCTGCTGCACCGGCGTGCGTACGATGGAATCGATGTGGCGTCGGGTGGCGGCGCTCATCTGCACGGCCGCGCCGTTGACGATGATCTGCTCGCCTTCGCCGATCTGGGTGCCCTCGGTGTCGTACACCTGCGCCTTCCGCACAGCGAAGAAGCCCTGGATGGCGTTGCGCAGCGCCTGCGTCCGGTCGGCGCCCGGCGTAAGGACCATCGTGCCGCTGATCTGGAAGGGCGGCGCCATCAGCAGCGCCGGGACGTCGGCCATCGTCGGCCGCACGACGTCATGGGTGAAGTGAGGGCCCTCGAAGTTCGCGAAGATGATCTGGTCGCGGCGCACGAGCATCGGCGCGTCGAGCTCGACCTGCGCCTGTGCGCGGTAGAGCGGCCGCACCGCAGGGTCGCGCAGCTCGATGTGGCGGGCGACGGCGGGGTTGTTCAGCGACTCCAGGAAGCGGCCCAGGTCGTGGATCCCGTCCGGGCGGCCGGAGGCGACGAACGCCGCCGTAACGACTTCGATGCGGACTTGGGGCAGCCTGCCCTCGAGCTTGCTCATAGTGCCTCCGTGGCCCGGTCTTCCTGTACCGGCCCGTTGGAGGTGATTTTGGGGGGTAGCGCCTCGATCTGGCATCCGCGCCGACGCCTAAAGCTTGCGGCGGATACCCGTGCGGGAAACCCCGCGTACGGAGCGGCGGCGGTTACCACGACTGTCCGAGCGACGTGCCTGGTCGACGAGGAACACGCAGGTACCTCTTTTTCGTTATGTATTGCAAATCGAATCTGGTGGTGTACCTGTTTTGTAATTTCGACTTTTCTCGACGGGACAAACGCAGGGGCGCGGAGGGTGCAGAGAAGCCGCTTGGGAGAGGGGGCGCGGGCGTGTCATAGCACCGCCGAGAACAGACGTGGGCTTCGCCGGCACATCGCCATGACCTCTCCATTCCGCAACGGCGAGACCATATGTTCTACGAACGTACGCGAGGGTCCGGTGCGCTGTCAAGTGCGTGGGATCACCCGGCGGGGCCAGAACCCAGAACCAAGAACCTGAGGACTGGGGCGCACCTCCATCGGGCATATGGCACCGCGTTCCACCAGGGGAGCACATCACCCCTCGCGCCGCTCCCCGACGCGGAGGGGAGGACGAGTGAACCGCTTGCCCGGCGCTGGCGAAGAAGTGCTGCAGCGTGCGGCTGTAGCCTTCGACGGTGCGACGGCGCACCTGCATCACCACCAGATGATGTCATCCATCGCCTCTTCGTGCTCCTCCGAGGGCAGGTCGCGCGACCAGAGGTTCGTCTCCAAGTACTTCCAGCCGGAGTCCGCGAACACCATCACGATGTTGCCCGAGTGCAGCCGCTCGGCGAACTTCAGCCCCGCGTGCAGCACCGCGCCGGCGGAGACGCCGCCGAAGACGCCCTCGCGCTGCATCAGCAGCCGCGCCGCGCGGAAGGCGTGGCCGCTCCGCACCAGGATCTTCCCGTCGAGGAACGCCAGGTCCAGGATCGGCGGGATGAAGCCGTCGGCGAGGCTCTTGAGCCCCTGGAGCTGATTGCCGGGGTGCGGCTCGACGGCGATCACCTTCGTGCGCGGGTTCGCCTCCTTGAGGCGATGGCCGGTGCCCATCAGCGTGCCGCCGGTGCCCAGCCCGGCCAGGAACACGTCCACCTGCGGCACGTCCTCGAGGATCTCCTCGCCCGTCCAGACGTAGTGGGCGCGGGCGTTGTGCTCGTTGCAGAACTGGTCGAGCATGTACGAGCCGTCGTCGGCCGCGATCTTGCGCGCCACCGCCATCGCGCCGGTCACGCCGTCCTCCGCGGGCACCCAGATGACCTCGGCGCCGTAGACGTCCAGCGTGCGCGGGATCTCCGGGTAGACGTTGCGCGGCATGACGATGCGCGTCCTGTAGCCCATCGCCCGGCCGATCATCGCCAGTGCGATGCCCGTGTTGCCCGTGCTGGCCTCGATGACGGTGTCGCCGGGCACCAGGCGCCCGTCCCGCTCGGCGTGCTGGATCATGTGCTTGACGATGCGGTCCTTGATGGAGCCGGTGGGGTTCCAGCCCTCCAGCTTCGCGTACAGGTGCACGCCCGGCTTCGGCGAGAGCTGTTTCAGCTCCACCATGGGCGTGCGGCCGATAGTGTGGAGGACGTGCAAGTGGTGCATCGGTACCGTCAGTATACGGTGCGGAGGCGCGGCGACCCTCAGAATCGCGGGGACGCCCCGATTCCTTGACTTGCCGGAATCTGCCTCCATATACTGTGCGCGCACAACCCGCCACGTGGCGGGGCCTATTTTTGTTAGGCACTTTTACAATTAGCCCACCATCGTCGGTCAGGGGGTTCCTGAACGCGGAGGGATGGCGTTTCGGGCCCGAGTGGCGCAACGGCAGCGCAACCGATTTGTAATCGGTAGGTTAGTGGGTTCGAATCCCCTCTCGGGCTCCAGATGAGGTTGCATGGTGGGTTGACCCTGGCCGCACGTCGGCCATCCCACCACGACGAGACCGGTCTGCCCACATAGCTCAGTTGGCAGAGCACACCCTTGGTAAGGGTGAGGTCATCGGTTCAAATCCGATTGTGGGCTCCAGCGGGAGCAGCGCCCGCCCAGGCGGGCAGGCAGTACAGACGCAGGACGGGTGTGCGCCCGGTGAGGCGCGCACCCGCACCAACGACGCATATCCGCCCGGGCGGAACAAAGCGCAGGCCTTCCAGCCCGGAAGGCACAGGAGGAGTAGCCGGACATGGCGAAGCAGAAATTCGAGAGGACGAAACCGCACGTAAACGTCGGCACCATCGGTCACGTCGACCATGGCAAGACGACGTTGACCGCGGCGATCACCAAGACTCTGGCACTCAAGAAGCTCGCCACCTATCGCGACTTCGGCAGCATCGACAACGCACCGGAAGAGCGTGCGCGTGGCATCACGATCGCGATCACCCACGTCGAGTACGAGACCGAGAACCGGCACTACGCGCACGTGGACTGCCCGGGTCACGCCGACTACATCAAGAACATGATCACCGGTGCGGCCCAGATGGACGGCGCCATCCTGGTCGTCGCCGCGCCTGAAGGCCCCATGCCCCAGACGCGCGAGCACATCCTGCTGGCCCGCCAGGTGCAGGTGCCCAGCATGGTCGTCTACATGAACAAGGTCGACCAGATGGACGACCCGGAGCTTCTGGACCTGGTCGAGCTGGAGCTGCGCGAGCTGCTCACCAAGAACGGCTTCCCCGGCGACGACATTCCGATCATCCGCGGCAGCGCGCTGGCCGCCATGAACAGCACCAGCACCGACGTGAACGCGCCCGAGTACGCCAGCATCCTCGAGCTGATGAAGGCCGTCGACGAATACATCCCGACGCCGGAACGCCCGCGCGACCTGCCGTTCCTGATGCCGGTTGAGGACGTCTTCGGCATCAAGGGCCGCGGCACCGTCGTCACCGGCCGCATCGAGCGCGGCATCGTCAAGGTCGGCGACGAGATCGAGATCGTCGGCTTCGGCGAGTCGCGCAAGACGACCGTCACGGGCGTCGAGATGTTCCAGAAGACGCTGGACCAGGGTGAGGCGGGCGACAACGTCGGCTGCCTGCTGCGCGGTATTGAGCGCGAGGACATCGAGCGGGGCCAGGTGCTGGCGAAGTCCGGCTCCATCACGCCGCACAACAAGTTCGAGGCAGAAGTCTACGTCCTCTCGAAGGACGAGGGCGGGCGACACACGCCGTTCCTCCCGGGCTACCGCCCGCAGTTCTACATCCGCACGACGGACGTCACGGGCACCATCTCGCTGCCGGAAGGCGTCGAGATGGTGATGCCGGGCGACAACGTCAAGATGACGGTGGAGCTGATCCAGGCGGTCGCCGTGGAAGACGGCCTTCGCTTCGCCATCCGCGAAGGCGGCCGCACGGTGGGCGCAGGCGCCGTCACGAAGATCCTGGCGTAGGCGTTCAGATTCGCACGGCCCGCCCGTTATAGAGTGTACGGGCGGGCCGTCTTGCCCCCGTCCGGGGGCGCAGGGACGGGCCGCTGAGGGCCCCGACGAGGAACCATGGCAAAGAAGGACGACCGGCAGATCATCACGCTCGCCTGCACCGAGTGCAAAGAGCGGACGTATACTACGAGCAAGAGCCGGCGCAACGACCCGGATCGGCTGGAGTTGAGCAAGTTCTGCCCCCGCTGCCGCATCCACCGCGCGCACCGCGAAGTCCGATAAGAAGGGGAACGCATGAGCCGCGCGTTGCGCAGACAACCCCTGGTAAACAAGCCCCCGGCGAAGGGTTCGCCGTTCAAGCTGGGCGGCTCGCGGCCGGTGAAGCAGAAGCAGTCGGCCGCCACGCAGGCCGAGGCCGCACGCCGCGCATCCTTCTACGACCGCTGGATGCCGCGGCCGATCCACGACGTCGTCTCCGAGCTGCGCAAGGTCACCTGGCCCACGCGCGAGGAGACCTGGCGGCTCACCGTCGCCGTCGTCGTCGTCTCGGTGATCATCGGCCTGGCGCTCGGTACCGTGGACATTGGCTTGAACTGGTTGGTCGACCACACCCTGTTGAGGTAGGGCACGGCATGGCGCGAAAAGGCAAAGCCGCCGCACAGGTCGACGAGGTCGAGTCAGGAGAGGGCGCGGCCGAATCGCCCGAGGACGCGGCGATCCAGGAAGGCCGCGCGTGGTATGTGATCCACACGTACTCCGGTTACGAGAACAAGGTGAAGACCAACCTGGAGCACCGCATCCAGACGATGGACGCGAAGGATCTGATCTTCCAGGTGGTCATCCCGACCGAGGACGAGATCGAGATCCGGGACGGGCAGCGCCGCACCGTAGCGCGCAAGATCTTCCCGGGTTACGTCCTCACGCAGATGATCGAGCTCAAGGAAGACGACGTCGAGTCGAGCCGCGCGTGGTTCGTCGTGCGCAACACGCCGGGCGTCACGGGCTTCGTCGGCTCCGGTACCAAGCCGGTGGCGCTGGAGCCGCCGGAAGTGAAGCGGATCCTGCGGCAGATGCGCGTCGTGGCGCCGAAGGTGAAGGTCGGCTTTATCGTCGGCCAGAGCGTGCGCATCGTCGATGGCCCCTTCCAGGACTTCGTCGGCACCGTCGACGACATCAACCTGGAGAAGGGCAAGGTCAAGGTGCTGGTCAACATGTTCGGCCGCGAGACGCCGATCGAGCTTGACTTCCTGCAGGTGGAGCGCCTGTAGCGCCGAATGATTCGGCTGGACTAGCCTGAAGCGTGCCTCGCCGCTGGCGAGGCGCTTCGTTGTGAGAGGGACGCCCGCAGGGGCGCAGAGGACAGGACAATGGCGAAGAAGATCCGGGCGGTTATCACGCTGCAGATCCAGGCCGGCAAGGCCAACCCCGCGCCGCCGGTCGGCCCCGCGCTGGGCCAGCACGGAATCAACATCATGGGCTTCTGCAAGGAGTACAACGAGAAGACGGCGAACCAGGCGGGCAGCATCGTGCCGGCCGAGATCACCGTCTTCGAGGACCGCTCTTTCACGTTCGTGCTCAAGACGCCGCCTGCCTCCGACCTGCTCAAGAAGGCCGCGGGCATCGAGAAGGGCAGCCGCGCCCAGAAGCGCGAGAAGGTCGGCGCCGTCTCCCGCGACGCGGTGAAGAAGATCGCCGAACTGAAGATGAAAGACCTCAACGCCAGCGACATGGACGCCGCCGTCCGCATGGTCGAAGGCACCGCCCGCAGCATGGGCATCGAGGTCAGCTAGAGGAGCACACGGCACACAGGCCCGGCACAGTCAGTCGAAATCTATCTGTGCCCATCTGTGTCATCTGTGGATAGGAACCACCAATCGCCGCGGGTGCGGCATTAGGCAGCGACGGAGGCCGAACGCGCGCGAGCGCTGGTAGGCCGGCTCGGCCCGCAAGGGTAACGTCGCGGAGAGGACGAGAGATGAAACGCGGTAAGAAGTACACAGAGAAGTCCAAGCTCATCGATCCGGAGAAGCTCTACGCCCCGGCCGAGGGCATCAAGCTGGCGAAGGAAGCATCCTTCGTCAAATTCGACGAGACCGTCGAGCTCCACCTGCGCACCGGGCTCGACCCGCGCCACGCCGATCAGCAGATCCGCGGCACCGCGCTGCTGCCGCACGGCCTGGGCAAGACCGTGCGCGTGCTGGTCTTCGCTGAGGGCGATGCCGCCCGCCAGGCCACCGAGGCCGGCGCCGACGAGGTCGGCGGCGACGAGTTGATCAAGAAGGTCGAGGGCGGCTACACCGACTTCGACGTCGCGCTGGCCCAGCGCGACCGGATGGGCAAGGTCGGCCGCCTGGGCCGCGTGCTGGGCCCCAAAGGCCTGATGCCCAACCCGCGCTCCGGCACCGTCGTCGAGGCCGGCGACATGGCCAAGGCCGTCAACGACGCGCGCCAGGGCCGCGTCGAGTTCCGCCTCGACCGCACCGCGATCATTCACGTCCCCATCGGCAAGGTGAGCTTCAGCGAAGCCGCGCTCGAGGAGAACATGGCGATGCTGGTGTCGGAGATCGTGAAGGCGAAGCCGACGGGCGGCAAGGGCGTGTTCGTCAAGACGATCACCCTCACCACCACCATGGGCCCCGGCATCCGCCTCGACCCCACGCCCACGCTCGCCATGCGCGCGGGGTAGCCCGCGATCACAGGCCGAATCCGGCGGAAGGGCGGACGCAAGTTCGCCCTTCTTGTTGCGTCTCGCGCTCGTCGTCACGCCCCGATTGCGGGCCGCAGCCGCAGCCGCTAGACTGCCCTCGCTGAAGACAGCAGGCGCTCCTTCGGGACATAATCACAGCCTGCCGAGGCGCAATACGTGAATCCGGTGCGGTGTCGCCCATCTGCGGCTGCCGCCCGCGCGTGTGGCCCCTGTCTCCCGGCAGGGGCGTTTTGTTTGTCCAAGACCAGGTTCTAAGTTCTACAGAGGGTCACTCATGCCAACGGCGAAGAAAGAAGCGAACGTCGCAGAGCTGAAGGAACTCGCCGCGAAGGCGACGCTGATGGTCGGCGCCGAGTACCGCGGGCTCTCCGTGAAGGAGCTGACGCAGCTCCGGCGCGTGCTGCGCGACGCCGGCGTCGAGGCGCGCGTCGTCAAGAACAAGCTGTTCCAGATCGCCGCCGCGCAGGCGGGCGTGCCCGACGCGGGCCAGGTCTGCGAGGGGCCCACATTGGTCGTGTTCGCGCAGGGCGACATCGTCGCGCCCAGCAAGGCGATCAGCGACTACATGCGCACGGCGCGCAACGCGTTCGCGCCGAAGAAGGCGTACCTCGAAGGACAACTCCAGCCGGGCTCGATCATCGCAGACCTGGCGAGCCTGCCCTCGCGCGAGGAGCTGATCGGCAAGCTGGCCGGCATCTTCGTCTCGCAGGTGCAGCAGTTCGTGAACCTGACGAGCGACAGCATGCAGTCGTTCGCGCGGCTGGTCGATGCGCGCGCGCAGCAGCTCGAAGAAGCGGCATAGACACGGGACGACGCGCGCCGGCCGGCGCGCTGTGAAGCAGCAGTGACCGCCCGCACGGCGGGCGCGCAGAGGAGGAGACGGACATGGCGAAGGTAGAAGAAGCGTTCGACATCATCAAGGGCATGACGATCATCGAGCTGCGCGATCTCAACAAGAAGATCGAAGACGAGTTCGGCATCACGGCGACCGCGCCGGCGATGATGATGGCGGCTCCGGCGGCCGGCGGCGGTGCCGCGGCGGTGGTCGAAGAGGAGAAGACGGAATTCAGCGTCGTCCTCAAGGACGCGGGCGCCAACAAGATCAACGTCATCAAGGCCGTCCGCGAAGTGACGACCCTCGGCCTCAAGGAGGCCAAGGATCTCGTCGAGAGCGCGCCGGTGGCAGTGAAGGAAGGCATCGCGAAGGCCGAGGCCGAGGCCGTGAAGGCGAAGCTGACCGAGGCGGGCGCGACCGTCGAGCTGACCTAGTTCACCTCCGGGTGGGCCTCCCGCCGCCGCATGGTGGGAGGCCCGCTTGGTATCATCCCCCGCGGTGGACTGCTACTCCTGCGAACAGCCGGCGATCAACGCCTGCAAGCGATGCGCCAAGCCGTACTGCGAAGAGCACGGCAACGCGACGTATTGCGCTGACTGTTTGCGTCCGTCCAGCGCCCTCCCGTCCTTCAACCTCTATCGCGGTGCGCTGCTGACTCTGCTCATCGGCACGGCGATCGCCGTGTACCTCATCCTGCGCCCCCCGGGAGAGTCGAACAGCACGCCGCCCGTCGTCGTCGGCAAGTCCACGCCGACGCCCACCGCGGCAAGCGGCACGCCGCAGCCCACCGTGGTCGCGCAGACGCCGGAGGTGACGCCCGGCGAGGCCAGCGGCACGCCCGGCGCGGGCTCCGCCACGCCGGGCACGCCCACCACTGACACGCCCGCCGCGGGAACGCCCACCACTGGCACGCCGGCAGCGGGAACGCCGACGCCCACCGGCACGGAGAGCCCGTTCCTGGTCCACGTCGTCATCGAAGGCGACACGCTGTTCGGTATCGCCCAGGCCAACCTGTCGCCTGGCGATGACGTGACGTCGTACGCACGTGCCATCGCCAGCCTGAACGGCATCGACTTCAACAACCCCAACCTGCATATCGGCCAGACGCTGGCGCTGCCTCGGCCGAAGCCACAGTAAGCGCCGGCCATGCCCGATCCGGAAGCCCTCGCCCGCGCCTCGCTCCGCCGCAGCATGCTGATCTACCTGCTGCTGCTCGCCGTCGATGTGCTGGTCGTCGTGTCGCTCGCCCTCGGCAGCGGTGGCGGCGGCGCCTTCGTCACCCTCTCGATCGTCGGCCTCGTCGGCCTCGTCGGCCTGCTGCTCGCGTACCACGTCCTGCAGCACGTCCAGGATCTCGGCTCGCCGCTGGCGGAGAGCGAGGGCGTGATCAACCGGCTCTGGACGCGCGCCGACCTGAACATCGCCTGGCAGAGTTACTACGTGCTGGTGGGGCGCACTGTGTTCCGCGTCAAGGCGGAGGACTACATCCACCTCAAGGTGGACATGTACGTGAAGGTCGTCCACTTCCCCCGCACGCTCAACGTCGTCAGCGTGCACGAGGCCCCGCGCGGCGCTCCGCCCGCCTGAGCCGGGCGACTGGGAAGTCGAAGACCGGCGGTCGGGATGGGGGCGATGGGGTCGCGCGACACGACCCGCCGGCCGGTCGAGCATGGGCGTGCCGTGTGTTACGATGCCGCCGATTCCCGGAACTGCGAGGACCCACATGCGCCTGCTCTCACTCACCTTCCTCTTCTCGCTCGTGCTGATGGCCGCCGCCGCGATTTCGTCGCCAGCGCACGCGGCCGCCGTGCCGCCCGCCGGGGCGCTGCCCGCCGTGATGGCGCAGCAGAAGCCCGAGGTGGACCAGCATGACGATTCGCGCGTGGCGGTCCAACTGGTGGTGCTGGGCATTGCGGCAGGCGTCGTGGTAGGCGTGGGTTCGTGCGCCTATGTGCTGCGCAAGAAGCTCGGTCTCGTCGCACCGCCGCCGCAGCAGGGCGTGGGCGGCCACCACTAGGGCACCGGCACCCGCTGTTGACACTACCGACGTGCCGACAGCACAATGAACTCCGTTCAGCAGGGTCGGCGCGCAGGCGCCCGTATTGGGTACGAGGTGGACTGATGGGTGACAACGGGCTGGACCTGCGCTACTGGCGATCGCAACAAGTCACACGACGCCGCCTGCTGGGCGGCGCTGTCGTGGGCGGCGCCACCGTCGCCGCGATTGGCATCGTCGGCTGCTCGAGCAAGAAGAGCAGCGTCGACGCCGTCACACCTGCGGCACAGCCGACAGTCGTCGTGCAGGACGGCACGCAGGACGGCCCGGCGAAGCCCGGCGGCATCTTGAACGTGAGTCTGAGCAGCGCGCTCCCCAGCATGAACCCGTTCGGCCCCAGCATCCTCTCGCTGTACCAGGGGCTGTTTCTGGGCTTCACCGTCTTCGATCACATGTGGTACGTGCCCACCGATACCGGCCTGACGGAGTTGTTCCTCGCCACCAAGCTCGAACAGCCGGATCCGCTGACGATCATCGCCACGATCGGCGACGCAACGTTCCACGACAAGGCGCCCGCGAATGGCCGCGTCGTGAAAGCGTCGGACATCGTCGCCAGCTACAAGCTGTTCGCGAAGCAACTTCCCGTCGGCTTCGACTACCTGCATGACGTCATGGAGGACGTGGTGGCCGTGGACGACCACACGGTGAAGATCACCCAGAACCGGCCGTGGGCGTGGGCCTTCACCTCGTCCAATGCCGGTTCTCCCTGGTCCAGTTCGATCCTCCCTGAAGAGATCCTCGACAAGCCCGACGTGATGGCCAAGGACGCAATCGGATCCGGCCAGTGGGTGCTTGCCGGCCACGAAAACGGCGCCAACATCAAGCTCCGCAAGTTTCAGAAGTTTCGCCAGTTCGCGGGCACGACGTCCATCGCCGGCCAGCCGTATCTCGACGGCATCGACTTCAAGCTGATCGCCGACGGCGCACCCGCCCTGGCCGCATTCAAAGCCGGACAGATCGATGCCTACGGCTTCAACAGCAAGAGTGAGTCCGACGACACGAAGAGCGCGCTCGGCGACAAGATCTCGGTCGGGAGCGACCTCGCGCGCGACTTCTTCTGCCTCATGCTGAAGTACGAGCCGCCGTTCACCGACGACCGCGTCCGTCACGCCTTCAACCTGCTGATCGACCGCGACGAGATCATCCAGCTCATGGTGGAAGGAAGCGGCCTGAAGTGCCCGCCGCTGCCCCCGGCGCACAAGAAGTACCAGTTGCCCGACAACGACCCCGACCTCAAGGAATACTTCCGGCACGACATCGCCGACGCGAAGAAGCTGCTTGACGCGGCGGGCTTCGATTACAACCAGGTGATTGACTTCAAGCACTCGGTCCGGCCGTCGGACGCACAGGTCTCCCAGATTCTCCAGCAGCAACTCCAGCGTGGCGGCGTGCAAACCAAGCTCGTTCCGGAGGATCTGGTGAAGTGGTTCAGCCAGTCGCTCGGCACCGGCAACTTCCACATGACGGCGTTCGATCACCTGGCGTATGAGGATCCGGATCTGCCGCTCCGCTTCTTCATGGCGGGCGGCGGCAGCCAGAAGAACTTCATGGGCTACAGTAACGACGACGTGAACAAGGCCGTCCTGGCCGCCGCCGGCGAACTCGACGAAACAGCGCGCATCGAGAAGGTGCGGCAGGCGCAGAAGGCGGTCATCCAGAACTGGGCGCCGATGCTCAATCTCTACGCGCAGATCAACTACGGCGGCCGCTACAACTACGTGAAGGGGTCGATCACGGGGCGCGGCTCCTATGGCCTGTTCAACCGGACGACGTGGCTCGACAGGTCGTGATTTCCCTGCAAGATCACCCGGGCCAGAGCCGGCGGTAGAGAGGTCGCCTGATGCTCCGCTACACGCTGCGCCGTCTGTCGTTCTTGCCGATCATCCTCCTCGCCGTTTCGATCATCACGTTCGTGCTCCTGCGCGTGCTGCCCACCGAGGACTTCGCCGATGTCATCGGAGGCATCAACGCCACGCAGGAACAGAAGGACGCCATCCGCGACAAGTACGGCCTGCGCGCCCCGGTCTTTCCGGTCACGGTCTCCGGCCAGTGCGAGCGCGTCGTCTGGTACGTCCCGAAGTGCAGCCTCGACGGCTCGGTCCTCGAATTTCACCCCCATAGCCAGTACGGGTCGTGGCTGATCCATGCCCTGCGCGGCGATTTCGGCACGACGTTCAACAACAATGCCGATGTGCGCCACGAGTTCGTCCGCAGGTTCCCGGCCAGCTTCGAGCTGGTATTCCTGAGCCTCAGCTTCAGCGTGTTCTTCGGGATCAGCTTCGGCATCCTCTCTGCGATGTACCGCAACACGCCGCTCGACTATGGCGTGCGCATCTTCGCCGTCCTCGGCACGTCGATCCCGGAGTTCTTCCTCCTCACGCTGCTCATCGTCATCCCGTCGTACCTCTGGAACTACGCCCAGCCCTCCGGCGGGTACGTCCCCATCTACGACGATCCGATGCACAACCTGCGCCTCTTCCTGCCCCCCGCGCTGATCGTCGGCGTCGCCGGCTCCTCCGGATTGATGCGCCTCGTGCGCACGACGATGCTCGAAGTCCTTCGCAGCGACTACGTGCGCACCGCCCGCGCCAAGGGCCTTCGCGGTCGCACCGTGATCCTGAGCCACGCGCTGCGCAACGCCAGCACGCCGATTCTCACGGCGGTCGGGACCGCGTTCATCGCCGTCTTCGGCGGTTCGCTGGTGGCGGAGCGGATCCTCAGCATCCAGGGCAACGGTCTCTTCTTCTTCACGTCGACCTTGAGCCGCGACCTGCCGGTGATCCAGTTCCTCGCCGTCTACACGGCCGCCGTCGTCGTCATCGTCAACCTGGTCGTGGATCTCTCGTACGCCTGGGCCGATCCGCGCGTGAAGTACAGCTGATGGCCGCCATGATCGAGCGCGAGCGGCGGTTGGCGCCCATGGAATCGTGGGAGATCCCGCGGCCGAAGCCGTGGTACCAGAAGCTCGCCCGTCTCGCCGCCGACAACCCGGTCGGCGCCGTCTCATTCGCCATCGTCGTGCTGTTCGTCGCGGTCGGTGTCTTCGGCGCATCGATCGCGCCGTACAACCCGAAGGAGCTGGACGCGAGTTCGCAGTATCTCGGCCCCAGCGGTGTGCATTTCTTTGGCACCGACAAGTTCGGACACGATGTCTTCAGCCGCGTCCTCACGGGAGCGCAGATCGACCTCAAGTTCGGATTGGTCGTGATGCTCGTCGGATTCATACCGGGCGTGATGCTGGGCGTTGTCTCCGGATACGCGCGCGGTTGGGCCGATTACGTGATCCAGCGCTCCGCCGAGGCGTGGACCGCGTTCCCCGCACTCTTCCTGTTGCTCACCTTCGTCTCCGCGTTCGGTCCTGGCCTGAAGACGGTCGAGATCGTCGTCGCGATCAGCGCGCTGTTCAGCGGCTCGCGGCTGCTACGCGCCGTCGCGCTCATCGAGAAGCAGAAGGAGTACGTCACCTCCGCCCGTTCGACGGGCGCCACGGAGACACGCCTCCTCCTGCGTCACGTCGTGCCGAACATCATGCCCTTCATCCTCGTCGGGTTCAGCAGCGTCTTCGCCGTCGCCGTGCTGCTCGAGGCGACGCTCTCGTTCCTCGGGCTCGGCGTCGCGCCTGGGACGCCAAGCTGGGGCGCCGATCTGAGCTTCAATGCCGACAACCAGGGCACGAAGTACCCCTTCCTCGTGCTCTTCCCCGGCCTCGCCATCAGCCTCGTCGTGCTCGCCTTTAACCTCCTCGGCGATACCCTGCGCGACATCCTGGACCCCCGCCTGCGCGGCAGTACCGGTACCCGCAAGTAGCGCACGTCTCCGCCCTGTAACGAGGCGCCGCCAGCCGGTACCCTGCAACTGTGGCTGACGATCGCTTTTATCCGCAGGTCAACTTCGCCTCGCTCGACGAGGCCGACTCCGCGTTCGACCGCGCCCGCGTCGTCGTGCTGCCCGTGCCGTACGACTCCACCGTGACCGCGCGCGCCGGCACCCGCGACGGCCCGCGCGCGATCATCGAAGCCTCCGCCGACATGGAGCTGTACGACGTAGGGCTCGGCATCGAGCCGTGCCGCCACGGCATCCACACGCTGCCGGAACTGGCGCCGCACACCGGCTCGCCCGAGGCGATGACGGATCGCATCGAGGGCGTCGTCGGCGAACTGCTGGACCACGGCAAGTTCGTCGTCACGCTGGGCGGCGAGCACACCGTCGCCGTCGGCGCCGTGCGCGCGCACGCGAAGCGCACGGCGGGCCTCAGCGTGCTCGCGTTTGATGCGCACTCCGACCTGCGCGAGGAGTACCTCGACTCGCGCTACAACCACGCCTGCACACTGCGCCGCGCGCTCGACGTCGCCCCCGTGACGCAGGTGGGGCTGCGCAGCGCGTCTGCGGAGGACGCCGCGCTGATCCGCGAGCGGGGGCTCGGCTTTTACTCGCCGCGCGAGTACCGCGACGCCGGAGCGTCCGCCGTAGTGGACCGCCTCAGCGACGACGTCTACATCACGATCGACCTCGACAACTTCGACCCGGCG
The DNA here is from genome assembly GCA_041494685.1 of Dehalococcoidia bacterium. GTDB lineage: Bacteria > Chloroflexota > Dehalococcoidia > DSTF01 > JACRBR01 > JBGQBE01. The sequence continues at coordinate 21,098 of JBGQBE010000028.1, forward strand.
GAGATGTCCGCCGTCGGCACGCCGGAGCCCGGCGGCCTGCACTGGGACGAGGTCTCCGACCTGCTGATCGCCGTCGCGAAGCGCCGCCGCATCGTCGGCTTCGACGTGACCGAGCTCTCGCCCTCGCTGGGGCCGCGCTCGTGCGCGCAGCTCGCCGCGAAGCTGACCTACCGCCTCATCGGCCTGGCGCTCGGCCCGACGGAGTAGCGCGATGCCGGAGAAGAAGGGCCGCAAGCGGAAGCCCGCGCGCGAGCGTTCGCGCGTCGGCGGTACGGGCGCTGTCGCGCCTGAACACGACATAACGAAACGTGCTCCGAGCCGGCCAGCCGCGCCGCCGCAGACCGCGCGCGCGGCGTTGCGCTGGCGCTACGCCGGCCTCGTGCTCGCGCTGGTCACGGCGATGGTCTCGATCCTGACGATCGCGGACGTCTTCGCCGGCGGCTACAACACGGTCAACCTGGCGTTCCGGCTGGTGACGGGCATTGGCCTGGGGCTGCTGGCGATCGCCATCGCCGCGATGGTGTTGATCCCGGACCGCCTGCGGATGTGGCTGTTCCGCGAGTAGCGCGTTAGCGGTTAGCTGTGAGCGTTTAGCGTTTAGCTCTTGCAGTTGGCTGGGCGGCGACCAACCGCTGGCCGCTAACGGCTCACCGCTACCAGCCGGCGGATCTCTTCGACGTGCCCGCCCTCGTGTTCCACCATGTCCTCGACGCGCTGGCGGATGCTCTCGCGTCCGCGCGTGGGGTGCTGCCCGGGGCGCGCCCAGTTCCAGTTCACCAGCGTCGTCAGCAGCTGCGTGGTCTCCGCGCGGATCGCGCGGATCTCCGCGATGATGCCCTTGAGGTCGCGCGCCGCGTAGCCGCGTTCGCGCACCCTCGCGTCGGCATCCCAGCCGTCCAGCACGGGGTCCGTCTGCGTCGACATCATGTAGAGCCGCTTGTGGTTGATCTCCACCGCGTCCAGCAGGTGGCCGACGAGCTCCTTGATGCACCAGGCGTCCGGCGCGGGACGGCGCGTCGCCTGCGCCTCCGTGATCCCCGCCAACTCCTCCGCCAGAAGGCGCGGCAGCGACCGCAGCGGCTCGACGAGGTGCGCGTGACCCTGCGTGCCGGGCTCCTGCCGCGGGAACGTGAAGACGTTGGGTGTCTGTGCTGGCATGGCGCGGTCCTCTAGCGTGCGGGCGATGTCTGCGGCGCGGGGACGGGCTCGTGCTGGTTCAGCGATGTCTGCGCCACCGGCTCGCCGCCGCGCAGGTACACGCGCGGCACCCGGGCGCTGATCCCGGCCAGGATCTCCCACGAGATCGTGTCCGCCAGCGCGGCCAGCTCATCCGCGTCGATGCGCTCGCCGCCCTGCGAACCAATGATAACGGCTTCGTCTTCCGGCGCAACGCCCGCGATATCCGTCACGTCCGCCATGCACATGTCCATCGCCACGCGCCCCGCGATCGGCGCCCGCCGCCCCCGGATCAGCACGCTGCCCCGGTTCGAGAGCGCCCGCCGCAGCCCGTCGGCGTAGCCGCACATCACCAGCGCGATGCGCGACGGCCGCTCGGCGCGCCACGTCCGCCCGTAACCCACTGTGGCCCCAGGCGTCACGTCGATGACCCGCGCGACGCGGCTCTTCAGCGAGAGCGCCGGCCGCAGCTCCACCCCCGCGGCGATGCCCGGCGCCGGCTCGTAGCCGTAGATCCCCAGGCCCGCGCGCACCATCTCCAGCACCATGTCCGGCGCGTTGAGGATGCTCGCCGACGCGGAGCAGTGCCGCACCGCGATCCACGGCAGCCGCGCCGACGCCTCCATCAGCGCGTCGTACTGCTGCTGCGTGAACGTGCGGTCGCCCTCCTCGGCGGCGGCGAAGTGCGTGAACAGCCCCTCGACCTCGATGCCCGGGAGCAGGCGCACGCTCTCCGCGAACCGCACCAGCGCGTCCATCTCCAGCCCGTGGCGGTACAGCCCGCTCTCCAACTCCACGTGTACCGGCTGCGTGACGCCGCGCGCCGTCGCGAAGTGCGAGAGCGCCAGCGCGCTCTGCGTCGTGTCCACGGTCGGCGTCAGCCGCAGGTCTACGATGCGCTCGGCCTCGGCGGCGGACGTGTAGCCCAGCACCAGCACCGGTGCGTCGATGCCCGCCAGTCGCAGCTCCTCGCCCTCGTCCACGCAGACGACGCCCAGGCCGGCCGCCCCAGCTTCGAGCGCCGCGCGTCCCACGGCGATAGCGCCGTGCCCGTACGCGTTCGCCTTCACGATCGCGTACAGCCGCGCCGGCGCGGCGCGCTCCGCCAGCGCGCGCACGTTGTACGCGATCGCGTCGAGATCGACTTCCGCCCAGGCCGGCCGGTCGCTCCACCGCTTGTCCATGCGCACATCTTATCGGGTTGCTGGTCGCTGGTCGCTGGCGATTGGTGCACTTGGACTCCACCCTTTCAACGACGAACCTCTGCGCCTTTGTGTTGAATCCCTCGACCTCTGCCGGTTGACTGGTACTCGCGCCCCGCTGCCTGCCATCGCGCGGCATAACTGCTAAGGTGAATGCGCAACCATCAGCAGCACGTTGCCGGGAGGTGACATACCGTGCCAGCACTCCGTAACCTCGAACCCCTGTTCGCCCGCGTCTCCAAGCCGGCCCGCTACACCGGCGGTGAATGGAACTCCGTCGCCAAGGACTGGGACGCCTGCGACGTGCGCGTCGCCTTCGCCTACCCCGACCTCTACGACATCGGCATGTCCAACCTGGGGCTCGGCATCCTCTACGACATCGTCAACCGCCAGGAGGGCATGCTCGCCGAGCGCGTCTTCGCGCCCTGGTCCGACATGGAGGAGGTCATCCGCGCCGAGGGCCTGCCGCTCTGGAGCCTGGAGACGCGCCACCCGCTCGGCGAGTTCGACGTGCTGGGCTTCTCGCTGAGCTACGAGGGCACCTATACCAACATCCTGAACATGCTCGACCTCGCCGGCCTGCCCGTGCTCGCGGCCGAGCGCACTGACGCGCACCCGCTGATCATCTGCGGCGGCTCCGGCGCGCTCAATCCGGACGCGCTGGCGGACTTCGTCGATGTCTTCGTGCTGGGCGACGGCGAGGAGACCGTGCTCGACGTCGTGCGCTTCGTGCGCGAATGGAAGCGGCAGGGGCGCGGCACCCGCGACCAGATGCTGCAGCGGCTCGCGAAGACCTGGGGCATCTACGTGCCCCGTTTCTATCAGCCTGCCTACAACCCGGACGGCAGCATCAAGTCCGTCACGCCCACGCTCGACTGGCTGCCGGCGCGCGTCACCAAGCGCTTCGTGCAGGAGCTGCCACCCGCGCTCACAACGCCGATCGTGCCGTTCCTGCAAACGGTGCACGACCGCGCCGCCATCGAGATCCAGCGCGGCTGTACGCAGGGCTGCCGCTTCTGCCAGGCCGGCATCATCTACCGCCCGCGGCTCGAGCGCTCGCCCGAGGAGGTGTTGGATGCGGCGAAGGCGCTCGTACAGAACACCGGCTACGACGAGCTCTCGCTCGTCTCGCTCAGCACCACCGACCACTCGCGCATCCTGCCGATGGTGGACGGGCTGCGCGCGCACTTCGGCGACCGGCTCACGCTCTCGCTGCCGTCGATGCGCGTCGATAGCTTCTCCGTGAAGGTGGCGGAGGCCGTCGCGACGCGCGGCAAGCACAGTATCACCTTCGCGCCTGAGGCCGGCACGGAGCGCCTCCGGATGACGATCAACAAGATCGTCACCGACGACGACCTCTACGCCGCCGCGGACAACGCCTTCGCGCAGGGGTGGACCAACGTGAAGATGTACTTCATGTGCGGCCAGCCCACTGAGACGCACGAGGACATCGAGGGCATCGTCGCGCTGGCCCGCCGCGTCCGCGAGATCGGCCGCTCGTACCACGGCGGCCGCGCACGCGTGCGCGTCAGCACGTCGAACTTCATCCCCAAGGCGCACACGCCGTTCCAGTGGGCGTCGCAGGCGCGGCCCGACGTCCTGCACCAGCGCCACATGTACCTGCGGGACGCGCTGAAGAAGATCGGCGTCGCGTTTACCTGGGAGGACCCGGAGCACAGCCTGCTCGAAGCCGTCCTCTCGCGCGGCGACCGCCGCCTGGGCCGCGCGATCCACAACGCCTGGCGCGCCGGCGCCCGCTTCGACGCGTGGCACGAGCACTACAACTGGCCGCGCTGGCAGCAGGCCCTCGCGGACGCCGATCTCAGCGCCGAGTTCTTCGCCTATCGTTCGCCGGGGCTGTTCGACCCGTTCCCGTGGTCGCACATCAACATCGGCGTCACCGAGTCGTACCTGCGCGCGGAGTGGCTGCGCACGCTGAAGAACGAGCAGACGGCCGACTGCCACAAGCAGCCGTGCAACGTCTGCGGCGTCCAGAACCAGAACGCCGACGACTGCCTCAACCGCTTCGACCTGCGGCTCGCCGCCAAAGGCAAGCCGCCCGCCACCCGCACAGGCCTCATCCAGCCGATCGAGATGTTCTCGCTCACATAACCTCTGGTCGCTGCTGATTGAAGTCCGCCCTGTGTCCCGCGCTTGGCACACAAGAAGAGAGAGGACGCCACACCGGCGTCCTCTCTCTTGCTATTCGATTGTGCGCCGCGCCTAGTAGCGGCGACCGCCGCCGCCACCCCCGCCGCCACGGCCACCGCCCCCGCCGCCACCGCCGCCGTAGCCGCCGCCGCTGCTCGGCGCGCGCTGCTGGAAGCAGTCCCGGCAGTACACCGGCTTGTCGCCGCGCGGCTGGAACGGCACCTCGGTCTCGCGGCCGCAGTTGGCGCACGTCGCCGGGTACATCTGGCGCGGGCCGGACGAGTAACCGCCGCCGCCCCCGCCATAGCCACCGCCGCCGCCGCCGGGCGCGTCACCGCGCGCGCTCTTGCGGGCGCGGCGGCAGTCCGGACAGCGCTTCGGCTCGTTCGTGAAGCCGCGGCTGGCGTGGAATTCCTGGTCTTCCGCGGTGAAGACGAACTCCGCTCCGCAGTCCACACAGGTAAGATTTCTGTCAGTGTAGGGCACCTGACGACCTCCTATGAACGTTTCCTTGTCGTCAGGGCGGAGCGAAGCGGTCAGACATTCGCGGCGGACTCGGACGGGAAACTTACGTTTAGACCGAGGTACAGTAGCAGACCAGTTATGGGCCTTGCAACATATCGGAAGCCCTGAATCGTGTCCGCCGGCCCCTATGCGAACGCCGCCACCACCTCGTCGTTGATGCGCTGGTAGACCTCGCGCTTCCACGGGCCCTGGCTCATCGTCACGATCTGGGTCACGCCAGCTTCGATATACCGCTCCACCACGGCGCGCACGTGCGCCGGCGGGCCGATCGGCAGCACCTTCTTCGCTTCGTCCGCCTTCAGCCCCATGCCCGCCCCGAACATGCCCGCCAGGCGGTCGATCAGCCCAGTGTTGTCCGAGACGACCACGGTGGCCGAGATGGTCTTCTCGATCGTGGCCGGGTCGCGGCCGACGTCGCGGCAGTGCGCTTCCAGCATGGCGATCTTGCCCCGCACCTGCTCCGGCGTGCCGAAGACGTTCATCACGTCCCCGTACTTCGCCAGCGTGCGCAGCGTCCGCTTCTCGCCGCCGCCGCCGACCATGATCGGCGGGTGGGGCCGCTGCACGCCGCGCGGCAGGAAGACGGCGTCGCGCAGCTGGTAGTGCTTGCCATCGAAGTTGACGCGCCCCTCGGCCTCGAACAGCAGCTTGATCAGCGCCACCGCCTCCTCCAGCCGATCTTGCCGCTCGCGCACCGCCGGGAAGGGGATGCCGTACATCCGGTGCTCCGCCTCGTGCCAGGCCGCGCCGATGCCGAATTCGAGCCGCCCGTTGCTGATGTGGTCGATCGTCGCCGCCATCTTCGCCAGCACCGCCGGCTCGCGGTACGTCACGCCCGTCACCAGGCAGCCGATGCGGATGCGCTGCGTCGTCGCGGCCAGCGCCGCCAGCGCCGTCCACCCCTCGAAGCAGTTGGCGTTGACGTCCTGCCCCGGACCCGGCGGCACGAAGTGGTCGAACGTCCACGCGCTGTGGAACTGCGTCTCCCGGTCGAGGAACGTCCACATGTCGGCGATCTCGCGCCACTCGACGTTGTTCAGGCTGGTCTGGATCCCGAAGCGCATGCGGGCCATCGGCGTTCCTTTCGTAGCGTGGGGGCGTGATCAGGTGCTGCGATGGTAACGCGCCGCGCGGCGTGGGTCACCGGCGCCTACGGCCAGAGGTCGGGGTACTGGGCCTGGTGGCGCGCCCGCAGCCGCTCGAAGAGGGCGCGATACTCGGCCGTGTTGATCTCCGGCGTCGTCATCAGCACGGCGTCCTCGTTGTTGTCGGTGTAGTAGCGCTTGCGCAGGCCGACGCGCGCGAAGCCGTACTTCTCGTACAGCCGCTGCGCGACCCCGTTCGAGGCGCGCACCTCGAGCGTCACGACCTCCTGGAGGTACTCCTGCGCTACCTCGGCCGCGGCGATCACCAGCCGCTCGCCGATGCCCATACGCCGGTGCGACTCGCGCACTGCCACGGTGACGATGTGCGCCTCGCCCACCATCAGCCAGACGCCGATGAAGCCGAGCAGGTACTCCTGCTCCGCGGGTGTCTCGGTGCCGACGATGCGGCGGATCGTGCCCCAGAGCCCCGACGCCTGCTCGGACGCCGGCTCTTCGCGCAGCTCCGTGATCACGACGTAGCGCGCGATCTTATTCGCCAGCTCGCGGCGGTACGCCGTCTGCGGCCACATCGACGGGAAGGACTCCCGCTCGATGTCAGCGACCTGTGTGATGTCGTCGGCCGACATCGGCCGGAGCCGCGTACGGAGCAGCGTTCGCATATCGTCTCACTATAGCATCGGTGCTCGTGCGTCCACGCGATGTGGCCGCGCACCGTCTACTGCGGCAGGGAAGGGCGATCCACGCCCGCGTAGAGCTGCCGGTAGCGGGCGTAGTGCTCCAGCACCCGCCGCACGTACTGCTTCGCCTCGTCGAACTCCAGGTCCTCCACGAAGAGGTCCTCGTCGTCTCCGGCGGCCTTCGCCGCGTCACCAGCGGTGCCCGGCCCGGCGTTGTACGCCGCCAGCGCGCGGTACACGTCGCCGTCGAACGCCTGAAGCTGGTCGGCGAGATAGCTGGCGCCGAAGAGCAGGCTGACCGCCGGCCGGTACAGGTCCTCCGCCGCGAACGGCGTCACGCCCAGCTTCGCCGCGATCGCCTGCCCGGTCGTCGGCACCACCTGCGTCAGCCCCAGCGCACCGGCTGTCGAGCCGGCGTCCGCGTCGAAGAGGCTCTCCTGCCGCACCAGCGCCAGCAGCAGCAGCGGCGAGATGCCTTCTCGCTGAGCCGCCTCCGTTACCAGGTCGCCGTACGCCGCCGGGTACGCGACACGCAGCAGGTCGGCCGGCGGCGCGGCCGCGCCCGCGGGCAGCGCCGCGATCAGCGTCGTCGCCGCCCGCGCGGCGAGGCTGACGTCACCCGCGTCCTGCGCCGCGCGCGCGGCGGCGTAGAGGTACGGCGCGTCATCCTTGTGATCGGAGAGCAGCGCGCCGCTGACCGACCACGCCTGGGCCGTCAGCCCGACCGCCCGCAGCTCGCGCGCGACGCCCCAGCGCGCGTCGCTCTCGGCGTCGCTTGCGCGCGGATCGGCACCCGTCGCGTCCTGCACGTACGTCGCGATCGTGTCCCAGCCCGTCTTCACGCTCGGAATCGTCTCGTCGCGCTGCTTCGTGTCGTTCCGCTTCAGCAGCACCTCGGCGCGCAGCGCGTAGTAGCTGCCGGGCGCGCCGTCTAGCAGTTGCGAGAGCACTGGCTTCGCGAGCGCGTCGCCCTCGCGCAGCAGGGCGCGACCCTGCCAGAAGCGCGCCCGCAGCGCGTCCTCGCCCGTCGCTGCCGCCGCGACCGACGACCAGATCAGCGCCGCGCCCGCGTCGTTGCCCGCGCGATACAGCACGAGGCCGCGGTGGAAGCTCGCCTCGTCCGCCCAGGTCGATGATGGATAGCCGTCGACCAGCGCCTGGTACGTCGCGCCCGCCTCGGCGTAGCGTCCCGCCTGTTCCAGCAGCCGCGCGCGCCACCAGAGCGCGTTGTCCGCGAGCGGCGACGCCGGGTCGAGGTCGTGCGCGCGGCCGTACTCTACGATTGCGTCCGCCGTGTCGCCCGCGCGCTCGTCCAGCGCCGCGAGATAGTACGTCGCCTCGGCGGCGTGGTCGCCCGCGGTAGCGGCGCGCGACAGCGCCGCGCGGGCCGCGTCGCGGAGTCCGGCGCGGTAGTCCACGACGCCGCGCACGTAGTCGCTCACCTGCGCCTGCGCCGCGTCCAACTCGTCGAGCAGGTCGGGCGCGACCGCGCTCTCCGGGTACGACGCCAGCGCCTCCTGCTCGTCGGCCATCCACGTCGCATCGCCGAGGCGCTTCTTGATCGCGGCGATGCGCGCCAGCGCCGACGCCGGGTCGCCGCTCTTCGCGCGCTCGTACCAGGCCAGCGCCTCGCGGTCGGCGCCGCCTGTCTGCAGCGCCTTCGCGAAGCTGAACGTGAACGACGACTTGAAGGACTGCGCCAGCGGCCCCGCCAGCACATGCTCGGCGGCGGCCTCCGCGTCCGCGACGCTGCCCTGCCGCGCCAGCAGCTTGGCGCGCTCCAGCCGTGCGAAGTCCGAAAGCGTGCCGGCTGCGGCGATGTAGACGTCGTAGCTGGCGACTGCCCCCGGCAGGTCGCCCAGGTCGTCCAGCGCCGACGCCAGCATGTAGCGCGCCGCGCTGGCGTTTCCGTCGCGGCCCGCCGCCGTGAGATACGCATCGAGCACCGGGCGTGCGTCGGCGCTGCGGCCGGCGCGCAGCAGCAACTGCGCCTGCGCCAGGCGCGCGTCCTGCTGCTGCTGCCCGCTTGATTGCGCGACGACCGCGGCGTACACGTCGATGGCGGCCACGTAGTTGCCCGCGTCGCGCAGGCGTGCGGCGACATTGTTGTCCGCCGGCGGCGGCGTCGCCGTGGCGGTCGGTGCCGCGGCCGTCGCGGTGCGCGCCTCGCCGCCGAGCGTGGGCGTCGCGGCCGGTGTCTTCGAGCCGCTGCACGCCGACGCCGCGGCGCTCGCCAGGGCGAGTATGGCGATCGCACGCGCGACGATGCGTGGGTCGAGTCCGTGCATGACGAGGGCCGATCGGCGTTTGCTGTGGCGCGGGAGGCGTTTTGACAGGCTTCGGGGCCAATGGTACCTTCGAAAACGCCGGCCCTGCAATCGAGATTGTGCCATGAACCTGTTGCGGCTCACCATTATCGACGCGTCAGGCGGCATCAGCTTCGTCACGCACGGCGAGGCGTTGCCGGCGCTGCTGCGCGCCTGCGCCACCGATCCGAAGAGCGTGGACGATCTGCTGGCGCGCAGCGAGCCCTACTACCACGGCCTGCAGGAGCGCGTCGCAAACGGCCTGGCGATGTTCGACGAGCGCAACACGCCCGGCAATTACGATGCCATCCACGCCGCCCTCGCGCACGCCCGCCCCGACGAGTCGCCGCTGTTCCGTATCGTCGACGACGTAACGCGCGAGGCGAGCCTGCGGCCGGTGAAGGCCGGCGGCATCGTCTTCAACCTCATCGACCGGCGCATCATCACGCTGCAGAACGGCTACCGCGCGATCACGCGGAACGGTCGCGGCGAAGTCTTCGACGGCGAGCGGATGACGGGCGCGCAGTTCGTCTATCGCCTGCCGAAGACGTGGGCGCTGGTCCCGTAGCGGTCAGGCCGCGCCCACGCGGAGCGGCAGCCGCCGCAGCCCGCGCAGGACGGGCGAGTCGAGGCGCTCGATGGGACCGGCAAGCTCGATCGAGCCGTAGCGCGCGAAGATCTCCTCGAATGCGACCCGCGCCTCCAGCCGCGCCAGCGGCGCGCCCAGGCAGAAGTGGATCCCCAGGCCGAACGCCAGATGCCCCTGCGTGTTGCGTGTTACGTCGAAGCGCGCCCCCTCCGGGAAGCGCCGCTCGTCCCTGTTCCCCGAGGCGTAGATCGGCACCACGATGCGGCCGGCCGGGATCGCGGTGCCGGCCAGCTCCGTATCCCGCGTCGTACTGCGGAAGAGGAACTGCACCGGCGAGTCGAAGCGCAGCGCCTCCTCGACCATGTTCGGGATCAGCGACGCATCGCCCGCGACAAGCCGGAGCTGGTCCGGGTGCTCCAGCAGCGCCAGCATCGCGTTGCCGATGAGATTCGTCGTCGTCTCATTGCCCGCGATCAGCAGCAGCATCGTCAGGCCGACGATCTCGTCGCGCGTCAGCGTCGCGTCGTGCTCCCGCGCCCGCACGAGCGCGCTGATCAGATCGTCGCGCGGTTCCGCCGTGCGCGCGCTGATCCCCGCGTCGAAGTAGTCGCGGAACTCCTGCTGGTCGTGCGCGGCGTCCGTGTTCAGCTCCGCGGTCGTCGCGACCACCGCGTTCGACCAGCGCTTGAAGTCGTGACGGCGCTCCGGCTCCACGCCCAGGATCTCGGCGATGATCGTGACGGGCAGCGGGATCGCCAGCGCGTCGATCAGGTCGAACTCGCCGCCGCCCGCCGCGTCGAGCAACTGCCGCGCGACCGCGCGGATGCGGGGCTCCATCGCCTCCACCATCCGGGGCGTGAACGCGCGGTTCACAAGGTTGCGCAGCATCGTGTGGTCGGGCGGATCGGTGCTGATGATCGTGCGCGAACCGGGCCCGGCCAGCCCCGCGGCACCCATCGCCGCCGACGAGAAGATCTGCGGGTTGCGCAGCACGAAGCTGACGTCGTCGTAGCGGCTGACCGCGTAGAAGTTCAGCGGCGTCTGCAGCACGGGCGCTGCTTCGCGCAGCCGCGCGTACACCGGATACGGATCGGCGCGGAACGCCGGGTCGGACGGGTTGAAGTCCATGCGGGCAGTATCTCACCTGCCGCGACCATAGGGACAGGAGTGCACCAGCCAGTCAGCGGGTCAGCGACCAGTCACAGCGGCCGGCGACTAAGGCTTGCGGCGCTTGTGCCGCATGTCGCGCCGGTCGGTGAGCACGACCTCGCGGTTGCCGGCGTGCAGCGCGAAGGTGAAGAACCAGCCTGCGCCCGCCAGCATCAGCGCCGCGAGGAAGAACGTCCACTTCCACCACTGCGTGCCCGGCCCATCGTTGCCGGCGTGCGGCAGGCCCGCCGCGCCCGCCACGCCGCTCGCCGGCGGCAGGCCGACTTTCGCCGTGGCGGTGGCGTTGTTGCTGTCGCTGACCACCGCCACCACCGCGGTACTGGTCGCGCGGGCCGTCGCCGTCGAGGTGCCCAGGACCGGCGTCACCGTCGGTGTGCGCGTGACGGTCGGTGTGAGCGTGGACGTCGGCGTGAGCGTGAAGGTCGGCGTGTTGGTGCTCGCGACGGTCGGCGTGGCAGTGGGCGCCGGCGTGTTCGTCGCCGTCGGTGCCGGCGACCCGACGACGATGATCGCTACGGAGCCGTTCACCGTGGTGAGCACATTGCTGGCGTCATAGAACTGTTTCGTCACCCACGCGATGTTCGCGTTCCCGTTGGCGATCGCTTGAAACTGCACCGTCGCAACCGTGCCGCTGCCGGCGGCCACGTTCGCGCCGTTCAGCGCGTACTGGTAGTTGATGATGCCGCTGCTGACGCTGTTCAGCAGGACGGTGCCGGTGGTGTTGTCGCCCGGGAACGAGCCGGGAAGGATCTCCGTCGTGCCGGGCGTGCTGGGATCCGCATCGACCACCTGTACCACTGTGGGGTCGTAGCTGAGGCCCAGAACCACCTCGTGGACGTTTGTGCCGCTGGTGACGTCCAGCGTGACCGACACGACGCCGCCGACGTTCAACGACACGTTCGACGGGTTCATCGAGAGCGTGCCGCCCGCCGCGGCGCTGGCGTCCTGCGCGGGAAGCAGGACGGCGGCGAGCAGCGACAACGCGGCCCCCGCGAACGAGAGCCGCGCGAGCGTACGCGCGCGGTGGTGGTGCGTTCCCTGCATCGTGTTCCTCACCGGGGTATCGGAGCGTGCTCGGATCGCGCGCAAGGTGCTGACACCCGGCGGGCGCCGATGCAGGGAGCGCCCGCGACGAATTAGGGGAATGCCCCCGCCAAGATCAGCGGCCTCTTCTCACGTGCCGCGACCAGGCGCGCCGCGTGCGTCGCCGGGCCAGGGCCGCTGTCGGACAGGTCGAGCGCACGTCGCCTCCCCCTAACAAACGACAACGCGTTGCATCACAAACAAGAAGAGGGCCTCGATCGAGGCCCTCTTTGGTGCATCACTCTCGGGGTTTAGCAGCAGCTCTTCGCCTGGCCGCCGCCGTCGGCGGTCTGGAAGCTCGAGCCGCAGGCGCAGCCCTTCACCGCGTTCGGGTTGAAGATCGTGAAGCCCGACTTCATGATGTCGTCGACGTAGTCGATCTCCGCGCCCTTCATCAGCGGTGCGCTCTCCTGGTCTACCAGCACCCTGACGCCGGCGTGCTCCAGGACAATGTCGCCCTCTTCGGTGTCCTGCGCGATCGCCATGCCGTACTGGTAGCCGGAGCAACCGCCGCCCACGACGAACACGCGCAGCGCGCCGCCCTCGATGCCGCGGTCCTTCAGCAACGCGGCGGCCTTCTCGGCGGCCTTGTCCGTGATCGTGACGACCGATTCGACTTCCTGGACCATCTCCGGTGCTCCTTCCGAGCCGCCAGCTTCACAGCCGGGCGAATTTGTACAGCGCTCACTGAGTATATCGGCAACCCCGTCCCGATTTCAACGGGGCATTCCCCTGGCTTCCAGCTGCCGGCCCTACGCGCTCGCCGGCAGCAGGCTGTCGTAGAGCGCCGCGACCGCGTCAGCCACGTTCGCCCAGCGGAAGCGCTCGACCGCCTCGCGGCCCGCCCGCCCGAACGACGCCCGCAGCTCGTCGTTGTCGAGCAGCAGCTCCAGCCGCTCCGCGAACGGCTCCGGGCAGCGCCACGGGATCAGGTATCCCGTCTCGCCGTCGCTGATCGTGCTGGTCAGGCCACCCACCCGCGACGCCACGACCGGCGTGCCGCACGCCATCGACTCCACCGCCACCAGCCCGAAGCTCTCGTAGTACGACGGCACCACGCAGACGTCGGCGGCGTTGTAATACAGCGGCAGCTTGTCGTGCTCCACCGCGCCGACGAACGAGATGTGGTGGTCTACGCCCAGCCGCGCCGCAAGGCTGCGCAGCTCCGCGATCTGCGACTCCGCGCGCGCGTCGCCGCCCACGATCAGCACCGCGAAGTTCTCGTCCTCGTGCAGCTGCGCCGCCGCGCTGATCAGGATGTCGATCCCCTTCAGCGGCTCGATCCGCCCCACGAACAGGATGATCCGCTCCGCGTCGCGCAGCCCTAGCCGCCGTCGCGCGAACTCCTTGTCCATCGGCGAAAACAGGTCCAGGTCCACGCCGCACGGCACCACCGCGATCGCTTCGTCGCGCGCGCCGTAGAGCGACGTCAGCAGGTGCCGCTCGTGCTGGCTCGCCACCACGATGCGGTCGGCGCCCGTCGCGATCGCGCGCTCCGCGTCGATGCGCGACGCCGGCTCGTGCTCGCTGGCCCGCGCGCGGTTCTTCACCTCGCCCAGCGTGTGGAACATCGCCACGTGCGGCACGTCCCAGCGCTCCGCCAGCCGCATGGCGACGCCGCCCGACATCCAGTAGTGGCTGTGCACCATGTCGTACGCCGCGCCCTCTGCCTCGACGAACGACAGCAGGTTGCGTTCGAACTCCTCCAGGTGCGCCGGAATCGCTTCCTTCTCGACCGGCGCCGCCGGCCCCGCGGTGATGTGCACGACGCGGGCGTTCGGGCCGATCGGCTGCACGTCCGGCGCTTCAGCCGACGCGCGGCGCGTGAAGACGTCGATCGCGTAGCCGCGCGCGCCCAGCTCGCGGCTCAGCTCGCGCACGTAGACGTTCATGCCGCCCGTCTCGCGCCCGCCCAGCGTCGCCAGCGGCGACGTGTGTGCCGAGATCACGGCGATGCGCATGCGCGCGCCGTCGCGTTTCGCGGGGGCCGTGGAACCGTAGAGTGTCGTCATTTCGTCAACACGATCCTGTGGATCTGCTGGTCCTTGCCGCCGAGGTCGTACTTGTAGTTCTCATCGCCACGCAAGAAATCTACGCAGGAGCGGCCGGATTCGATGGCGTCCTTGATCAGCAGGGTCTTGGACATCAGCCCGACGGCGTAGTGCGAATAGGCGGGGTCGTAGCCACTATTGTACATGTACAGCTGCCCCCCCACGTCAAAGTTCAGCACCGAGGCCACAGCTTCGCCGTCGAACGTCAGGAAGTAGAAGCGGAGCAGGCCCTCGGCCGCCATGTCGTGCGTCATCTCCCGGAAGAACGCCTCCATCCCGGGCCGGTCCAGGAACTCCTCCTTGTGGTGCGAGCTGATCCGCATCAGGTGGAAGAGCGTGTCAAGCATCGCGTCGGCTTCGGCAGCCTCCGTCACCACCTTCAGCCGCACGTCGCCGCCGGCGCTGTCCAGCCGCCGCAGCTTCCGCCGCAACTCGTGCCGGTCCTTCTTGGAAAGCGTCCCCAGGTACGCTTCCCAGTCGTCCGGCAGCTCCACGCTGGGCGACAGCGCTTCGTCCTCCAGCTCCGCGCGGTACCCCAGCGCGCCCGCGGCCGCCTGCGCGGCGGCCAGCGTCGGCGACGACGGGCGCAGGCCGCGCAGGTCGATCGTCGCCGCGCCGCCGGCGGCCAGCCGCTCGAACACCGCCGGGAAGAACGCCGCCTCGAAGCCGGGTGCCACGACCACGTCCATGTAGTCGCAGATCGAGTAGTGTCCGACGAGTTCGACGCGGTCGCCGTCGCAGAGAAACGGCGCGACGCCGACCAGCCGCTCGCCATCGCGCGCCGTGAGCACCTTGAGGGTGCGGCCGTCCTGGAAGTGCTTGAGCCACACCTGCTGCCACGCCGGCGTGACGAACGGCACGGGCGCTTCGCACCCGGCGATCAGCCCCTCCCATTCGGCGCGCACGCGCTCGAAGGGCTCGTCGTGCAGTGTCAGCGCCGTCACGAGCCGCGCACCAGCGAGAGAAACTCCGCCCGGGTCATCTGGTTCTGCCGGAACAGCCCCCGCGTGGCCGATGTCACCATGCGGCTGCCGGGCTTCTTCACGCCGCGCTGCGTCATGCACAGATGCTCCGCTTCTATCACCACCGCCACGCCGTCCGGGCGCAGCGTCTCCATCAGCGCGTCCGCCACCTGGCCCGTCAGGCGCTCCTGCAGCTGCGGCCGCCGGGCGTAGCCCTCGACCAGCCGCGCCAGCTTGCTCACGCCCACCACGCGCCCGTCCGGGATGTAGCCCACCGCCGCGGTGCCGTGGAACGGCATGAAGTGGTGCTCGCAGACGCTGTAGAACGGGATGTCGCGCAGGATCACCATCTCGTCGTGACCCGCCTCGAAGCCGACCTTCAGGTACTGGGTGGGGTCGATGCGCAGCCCCTCGAACAGCTCCGCGTACATCCGCGCGACCCGTGCCGGGGTATCCGCCAGCCCTTCGCGCGCCGGGTCCTCGCCGACCGCCTCGATGATCTCGCGCACGGCCCGCTCGATGCGGACGAGGCTGTCGTTCGATAGCGGGTCAAGCGAGCGATGGATTCCGTCTATGGTCATATGCACCGCCGGGCAGCGTGAGGGGGGGTGGGGCAACGGTTCGTGCGCTTGCAGAAATGCTAACAGTGGCGTCTTGCGGGGGTCAAACGAGGGGGACGGGGGGATACACAGAGAATCACCTGAGGGCGCAGAGGGAGACGATTGGGTACGTGATGCGGTACCGAATTTTTCGTTATGTTTTGCGATTCGAATCTGGCGGTGTACCTGTTTTGTAATTTCGACCTTTCCGGGGCCTCGCGCGCGGCTGGCCGAAGGCTGCGGGGGAGTTTGCTCGGCACTTTTCGGGTTTTCGGCGCGGACGCGGTGGTTGGTGGTCATGCCGTGCGATCCGTTCGTGTGCGATGTCGCGGAGGCGCGCGGACGCGGCGTCTCCCGCTGGCAGCATGCTAGGCGTGCGCGTAGGGGAACTCCAAGCGGGGCGTGTCAGCTGGGGCCGCGGTGGGGGTGCGCCGAGCGGTGGCGTAGTCGAACGTGGCGATCGGCTGCATGGTGGGCTTCTCTCTATTGCCGCCGCATGTCGATGATGCGGCAGCGTCCGGTATGGTGGCGACATGGCTGACGACGGCACGCAGCATCCGGAAGGGCCGCGCACGTTCGCCACGGCGCTGCGCGACGCTTCGC
>JBGQBE010000029.1:0-36930 GCA_041494685.1 Dehalococcoidia bacterium
ATCCACCGCGACGAGATCCTCATCCCGCTGATCCTGGCTTAACCGCATCTCCCGACCAAGCTGACCAGCGGACCAGCTGACCGGCTCCCTCACCCGTCTATGTTCGCCTTCCAGCCGAGCCAGACCATGGCGGCGATGGCGGCGATGACGAGCGTGCCGGGGAAGAGCATCGCGTCGCCGAAGGAGCTGAGACGGCTGCCGTCGCCGGTGACGGCGCGCCAGGCGGCGTAGCAGATAGCCGCCGCGAGGCCGAGGGCGACGCCGGCGGCGGCCAACAGTATGTCGTTGCTCTTGCGCTCCGGCTGGGACATCGCGCCCAGCCTAGCACCAGTAGATTCGCGCCGCACGCTTGACAGCGCACTGCTCATTGCGAGAGAGTAAGCGCGTTAGCTGAATTGCAAGGAGGCACCATGACCATCGCCACGCCGTCAGCAGCGCCCGGGTCCGGCTACCCCATCAGCTTCGATGTCCCCTACCCGGACCGCCTCTCACGCGGACTGATCTTCGTGAAGTGGCTGCTCGCGCTGCCGCACTACGTGATCATCTACGCGCTGAACATCGTCTTCGAGGTGCTGTCGCTGATCGCCTTCTTCGCGATCCTCTTCACGAAGAAGTACCCCCGCGGACTCTTCGACTTCAACGTCGGTATCCGCCGCTGGCAGGCCAACGTGGGCGCGTACGTGGGGCTGCTGCGCGACGAGTACCCTCCCTTCTCCATGGATGCGGGGCAGTATCCGTTGGCGTTCGACGTGGTTTATCCGGAGGAACTGGGCCGCTTCGCCCCGCTGTATAAGTGGATCCTGGCGATACCGCACTTCATCGTCCTCGCGTTCCTGATGATCGCGGTCTTCTTCACGTCGATCATCGCGTGGTTCGCGATCCTGTTCACGGGACGATACCCGGAAGGGCTGTTCAACTTCGCCGTCGGCGTGCAGCGCTGGAACCAGCGGGTATCGCTCTATGCGCTCTTCATGACGGACGCGTACCCTCCCTTCAGCCTGAACGCGTAAGAGGAGCACGTCACTGGCCATCGCAGGCGCGCTGAAGCCGCCCGCACCTTGTCGCGTTCGATCTGGGTCACTTCAACGGCACCAGCCGGATCCGGTTCGTGTTCGTTAGCTGAGCCTCAACCGCCTGAAAGGGAGCCGTAGCGCCTGAGCCTGCGCCATCTCGCGCGCGACGGCGGGGTTCGCTACCCTGCACCCGTGGCCCCCGATCAGCGTACCCTCGACCAGCTTTCACTCTCGCGCGACGAGTACGACCGCATCGTCGATCTGCTCGACCGCGAGCCGAACGAGGTCGAACTCGGCATGTTCGGCGCGCTCTGGTCGGAGCACTGCGGCTACAAGAACAGCCGTCCGCTGCTCAAGATGTTCCCCACCGAAGGCCCGTTCGTCCTGACCAAGGCCGGCGAGGAGAACGCGGGCGTCGTGGATATCGGCGACGGCCTCGGTATCGCCTTCAAGATCGAATCGCACAACCACCCGTCGGCGATCGAGCCGTACGAGGGCGCGGCAACCGGCGTCGGCGGCATCGTGCGCGACATCTTCGCGATGGGCGCGCGGCCGATCGCGCTGCTCGACTCGCTGCGCTTCGGGCCGCTGCAGCCCACGCGCGCCGCGCCGGACGCCGGACCGGAGCACCTGCCGGAGACGACGCCCGACGTCGCGGCGCGCAACCGCCACCTCTTCAACGGCGTCGTCGCCGGCATCGGCGGCTACGGCAACTGCCTCGGCATCCCGACCGTCGGTGGCGAGGTGAGCTTCTCGCCGTCGTACTCCGGCAACCCGCTGGTCAACGCCATGTGCGTCGGCGTCGCGCGCATCGACAAGCTGGTGCGCGCGCGGGCGGACGGCCCCGGCAACCTGCTGATGCTCGTCGGCGCCGACACCGGCCGCGACGGCATCCACGGCGCGACGTTCGCCAGCGTCCAACTCGACGAGTCGAGCGAGGAGCGGCGGCCGGCGGTCCAGGTCGGCAACCCCTTCCTGGAGAAGCTCCTCATGGAGGCGTGCCTGCAGCTGACCGAGGAGCACGGCGACTGGATCGCCGGCCTGCAGGATCTCGGCGCGGCCGGCCTGACCAGCTCCAGCGTGGAGTGCGCGGCGAAGGCCGGTACCGGCATCATCATCGACGTGGCGAAGGTACCGCGCCGCGAGGCCGGCATGACAGCGTACGAGGTGATGCTGAGCGAGTCGCAGGAGCGGATGCTCGTCATCGTCAAGCCGGAGCACGAAGCGGACGTGCGGAGGCTCTTCGAGCACTGGGAGTTGCACTGCGCGACCATCGGCGCCGTCACGGACGACGGTCTGGTGCGCATCGACGACGGCGCGGCGGAGGTGGCGTGCGTGTCGGCGACGATGCTCACGGAAGCGCCGACGTACACGCGCGAGGGCGTGAAGCCGGCGTACCTCGACCGGCTGCAGCGCTTCGACTTCGGCGCGCTGCCCGCTATGGACGACGGCGACGCGGGTGCGACGCTGCTGCGGCTGCTGGCATCGCCGGAGATCGCGTCGAAGCGCGTGGTCTGGCGGCAGTACGACCATCAGGTGGGGACGAACACGGTCGTGCCGCCGGGCAGCGACGCCGCGGTGCTGCGCATCAAGGGCACGAAGAAGGGCATCGCGGTCTGCACGGATGGCAACGCGGCGTACACGTACCTGGACCCGTACGCCGGCGGCGCGATAGCGGTCGCCGAGGCGGCGCGCAACGTTGCCTGCAGCGGCGCGCGGCCGGTGGCGATGACGAACTGCCTGAACTTCGGCAACCCGGAGAAGCCTGAGGTCTACTACCAGCTCAGGGAAGCGATCCGCGGCATGTCCGACGCGGCGTGCGCGCTGGGCATCCCGGTGATCAGTGGCAACGTCAGCCTGTACAACGAGACGAACGGCGAGGCGATCTGGCCGACGCCGGTCGTCGGCATGGTCGGCATCCTCGACGACGTTGACTGCGCCGTGCCGATGGCGTTACAGCACGAAGGCGACGCGATCCTCTTCGCCGGCTCGTTCGAGGCCGCGCAGAGCGACAACGCAGCGTCCGAGTACACGCGCGCGGCCGCCGGCATCGTCGCGGGCAAGCCCGCCATCGACATCGAGGCGGAGGGGCGGCTGCAGCGCTTCCTCGTCGACGCAGCAGCCGCGGGGCTGCTGCGCTCGGCGCACGACGCCGGCGTGGGCGGCGTCGCGGTCGCGCTCGCCGAGTCGTGCATCGCGGGCGGCGTGGGCTGCGACGTGCGTGAAGTCGCGGCGATCTTCGGCGAGGCCCAGTCCCGCTGCGTCGTGTCGTGCGCGCCGGAGCGAGTAGCGGCGGTACGGGCGCTCGCGGACGCGTGCGGGGTACCGTGCGTCGCGCAGGGCGAGGTACGCGGAGACCGCCTGCGCTTCGGGACGATCGATCTGCCGGTGGACGAGCTGCGCGACGCGTTCGAATCGGGCATGCCGCACGCGCTCGAAGGCGCCAGCGCGAACGTCTAGCCCCTCGCGGCAGCGAGCATCGTCAAGCGTCGGCGAATAGCCGTTGCCTCATCTATGCCCATCTGTGTCATCTGTGGATAGGCCCCGTCACCCCGTCGCGACAAGCAGCGCGCCCTCGACCGCGGCCAACGCGTCGGACGCGAGGTAAACGGCACCCCGGGCCACGTCAAGCGGCTCCGGCGCGTGGTGCTCCGTCAGCGAGGGCGCGGCCGCGTCCGCCAGCGCGCGCGACGCGACGAGCGCGTTCGCGCGCAGGCCGCCATCGGCCAATTCGCGCGTCCACGCGAAGAGCGCTATCGCCTCGTCCGCCGCGGCGTCAGCCGCGACAAGCACGACGATCGCAGGGTCGGAGCGCAGGCCGACCAGCGCGGCGCGTGGCAGCGGCACTGGCGCGTGATACACCAGCACGCTCACCGGCCCGAGTTGCGCCGTCGCGTCAGCCAGGGCGGCGTTCAGCGCAGCCTCGCTGCCATCGGTCGTCAGCACGACGCCGCGGCGGCCGATCGCCCAGAACTCGTTGGCGGTGCTGTTGGCGGCGAACTCCGCCTGCGCGCCGGCGGAGAGCGTGATTAGCGCGACGTCCGCGCCGGCTTCGGCCAGCGCCACGGCGGCGCGTCGGCCCGCCGGGCGTTCGACGCCGATCACGGCGGCGTTGCGTTTCGCGAGCGGCGATGCGGCCATCATGTGCGCTCCACCGTCATCCAGATGTGATTGCAGAAGTAGCGATTCAGCGGCGGGTAGTGGCTCAGCGGTCGCAGGAACCGCAGGAAGTCCAGGATCCTCAGTTCGGCGTTCAGCCGCCGCGACGAGAAGTAGCAGTCCTTCGCCGGCGGCTCCCAGAACTCGACGCCGCGCACGCGGAAGCCGTGGCGCTCGACCTCGGCGGTCAGCCTCGGCGCGCTCTGCTCGTTGACGTGCATCTCGCGCTCGAACGTGTCGTGCGGGAACTCGCGGCCGGTCGGCAGCATCGTGTCGTTGAAGAGGCCATCGCTGAAGTGCAGCAGGCGGCTCAGGCCCAGCGCCGCCTGGTTGACGCGGCGGCTGTAGTTGGGGTAGACGCGCTCCTCGAACACCTTGTTGGGCGACGTGTGTATGACCAGCCGGCCGCCGGGCCGGATCGTGCGGTACAGTTCGTCAAGCGCCAGCGCCAGCTCGTGCGGATAGAGGTGCTCGACGACGTCCATCATGAACACGACGTCGAAGAACCCGTCTTCGAACGGCAGCGCCTTCACGTCGGCCTGCTGCACGCGCGTGTGTTCGCGCAGCACCACGTCCACCGTGCGCAGCGCACCATCGGCGATATCGACCGCGGCCTGCGCGTAGTCGATGCCCCACGCCTCGGCGCCGCGCATCGCCGACTGGATCACCAGTTCGCCGCGGCCGCAGCCGACGTCCAGCACGCGCTTGCCGCGCAGGTCGCCGGCCAGCGAGAGCGCCTTGACGAAGCGCGGTCCCACCTTGCGACCGCCGCTCATCACGAAGTCCTCGTAGCCGTGGCAGTTCGTCAGGTAGTAATCGTCGGTGTAGATCTCCGGCTCGACGCGCTCGGGAGTGCCGGTGGGTCCGCGGTCATGCGTCAAGGTGCAGCACCTCCCGTACGGCGGCGAGTGTGCGCGCGCCGAACTTCTCGTCCGCCAGCAGGGTCTCCATGTACGCCCGGTCGAAGCCGCGCCGCAGCAGCAGCTCGGCGATGCCGTCGGAGCGCTCCGGGCGGCGCAGCAGCACGTTGGCGACGAGCTGCCACTCCAGCGGCACGACGGGGATGTGGCCGTCCTCGAAGTGGATGACGCGGACCTTGTCGCTCCAGCGTGCGAAGTGTTCGGTCGCGGTGATCGTGCCGTCGTCGCCGTAGATGACGAGGTCGCCCATGATCTCGACCTTCACGCCCTCCACCTCGAAGATGCCGAAGTGGCTGGAGTAGCGCGGCGAGACACTGTAGCTGACGGGACGAACCGTCGTGCCGCAGGAGACGACGCATGCCTCCATGATGTACGCGCCCTCGGCGGTCGTGACCAGGTCGATGTCGGGCGGCTCGTAGCCGTCCAGGCCCTGCAGCACCGACGCGGTGCTGCCCATGAGCGCCCACGGCTGCTGCGCGCGGAACATGGCCGGCACGATCCAGCGAAGGGCGCTGCGCAGCGCGGCGCGCACCTCGTCCGTCATCCCGGAACCGCAGGGGATCGTCTCGGCTCTCATCGCGGCCAGTCTAACTAACGGCAACAGACAACAGACAGCAGACACGCCCGACACTCTGACGTCGGTTGCCTGTTCTCGCTACGCCTTGCGCGGCTTGCGGGCGGCGCGGCGCGAGGGCACTGCATCGGCGCGGGGCGGTTCGCCCAGCACGATGACGGTGCAGACCGCAGGATCCATCAGGCGCGACGCCAGCCGCTCGCCGAGATCATCGAGGCGGAGCGCTGTCGTGATGACGGTGGGCAGGCGCGCGGTGTGGCGGAAGTTCAGCAGTTGGAAGAGGCGGTCGCGCACCCACGGGATGCCCGTCTGCGTATCCAGGTCGTCCAGGATGAGCAGCGGCGCCATCTTCATCTCGTCGAACGCATCGTAGGAGCCGCGCGCGTCGTCGCCGGCGAAGCCCCGGCGCAGGTAGTCCAGCAGGTCCGGCACGACGACGAAGCCCGGCGTCTCGCCGCGCGCGCGCCGGTAGTTAGCGATCGCGGCGGCGAGGTGCGTCTTGCCGGAGCCGTGCGGCCCCATCAGCAGCAGCCAGCCGTCCGGCGCCTCCGCGAAGGCGATCGCCTGGCGGTAGGCGTTCTCCGTGCGCTTGCGATCGTCGGGTGAGAGGTGCACGCCGCGCGCGTCGAAGCGATCGAACGTCATCTCGCGGATCAGCGGGTGGTCCAGTACGTCCAGCGCGCGCAGCTCCGACGGCCGTCGCGCCTCCAGCACGTAGACGCGGGCGATGCTCGCGTCGGTGAGCCGCGTGCGCAGGCGCTCGTCGATCTGCTCCGGCAGCAGGTTCGTCGTGACCACGGTGGGCAGCCGCCCGTTGAAGCGGTGGTTGATCAGCTGGAACAGCTTCTCCTGCGCCCACGGCGTCTGCGCCTGCGTGCCCAGGTCGTCCAGCACCAGCACCGGCGCGTTGCGCACGCGCTCGAACAGGTCGTCGTAGCCGATGTCGGCGCCCGGCTGGTACGCGGCGCGCAGGTGGTCCAGCAGGTCCGGCACGACGACGAACAGCGCCGGCTCGCCGCGCTCGACCAGTCGGTTCACGATGGCCGCGGCGATGTGCGTCTTGCCGCAGCCGCTGACGCCAGAGAGCAGCAGCCAGCCATCCGGCGCATCGGCGAACGCGCGCGCGTCGTCGACGCACTGGCGGTACTGCTCCTGCTCGCGCGGGGCGGCGCTCCGGCCGCGGGCGAGGAGGTTGCGGAACGTCAACCGCGACAGCGCGCCGATGTTGGAGTAGCGCTGCAGGCGGTCGGTGCGGTCGGCGGGGCTCTCCTGCTGCGCGCAGCGACACGGCACCGCGTTGCCGAAGTCCGGATGGTCGGCGGCGACCTTCAGGCGGACGAAGCGGGCGCCGCGGCAGTACGGGCAGACCTCTGCGTCAGCGGTCGAGTCGCTCGCGGAGGATACGGCCGTACTTGCCGCTGAAGTAGCGCTCTTCGCTGGCAGGATCTCGTTCAGTTTTCGCATGGTCCGGGCCCTCTATCGCCCACCGCTCCAGGATGCGTGATACGTAGCGCCAGCTGCGCGCGTTCTGCGCGGCGGCCTCGCGGAACGCGGCCTCCAGCCACTCCGCCGGGTACAGCCGCTCCGCCTCCGCCAACTCGTCGGCGATCAGCGGCGAGAGCGTGCCGACCAGCAACTCGTACAGCGCGAAGACGGACGAGCGCTGCTGCGCGGGCGGTGCGTCGGGCACCGCGCGGCCCAGTTCGATTTCGGCGTCGCCGCTGCGCACGCTCTCCATGCCGCGCCGGTCCGCCGGCGCATTCAGGAAGTACAGCTCCGCGCGGCGACCGTCGCGCTCGACGCCGAGCGCCAGCAGCACGCCGAGTTCGGCCGCGCGCAGCAGACTGGCGGCGATGGCGCCGTCAGGCGCGCCGGCGCGCGCCAAGTACGCCGCCAGCGCCGGCTCGGCTGCCAGGTCGGCGGCGGTGACGTAGCGCGGGCTGCCACGCTTCGCCTGCAACGCCTTGAACGCGTACAGCGTGACGCCCAGCGCGGCCGCGTCGTCGGCGAGCAGCGGCAGCACGTCGCTGAAGAACACCCTGGGGATAGCCGTGGCCTCGGAGCGGGCCGGAAAGCCGCCGAATCGCCGCTCGCCCTCCGCGTCGTGCTTCGCGTCCCTGGCTACCACCTACGCCGTCTCTTCCTCGACCACCATCAGGTCCTCGAAGCGCGAGAGGTGGTTGCGGAAGCGCAGGTGCACAACCCCCGTCGGACCGTTGCGGTGCTTCGCGATGATCAGCTTCGTGATCCCTTCCGGGTACGGCTGGTCGAAGTTTCGCGTCTCCCACTCCTCGCGCGTGACGTAGATGTCCTCGCGGTAGATGAACATCACGACGTCCGCGTCCTGCTCGATGCTTCCCGACTCGCGCAGGTCGCTGAGCATCGGGATGTGCGGCGTGCGCATCTCCGGCGCGCGCGAGAGCTGCGCGGCGGCGATGATCGGTACGTCGAGGTCGCGGGCGAGCATCTTCAGCCCGCGCGAGATCTCGCTGACCTCTTGCACGCGGTTGTCGCTGCGGCGGCTGCCGCCCTGCATGAGCTGGAGGTAGTCGATCAGCACCAGGTCGACGCCGCCGATCTGCTGCTTGAGCCGCCGCAGCTTCGTCTGGAGCTGCCCGACCGTGACCAGCGCCGAGTCGTCGATGTAGATCTCGAGGCCGGACAGTTCGCCGGTCGCGTGCATCGCGCGGCGCTCCTCCGCCTCACTCATCTGCCCCAGGCGCAGGCGCGACGCGTCCACGCCCGACTCGGACGCGAGGAGGCGCTGGGCGAGCTGCTCGCCGGACATCTCGATCGTGAAGATGGCGACGCGGGCGTTCTGGCCGACGGCGGCGTTGCGCGCGAAGTTCAGCAGCAGCGACGACTTGCCGACGCTGGGACGCGCCGCCAGGACCAACAGGTCAGAGCGGTGGAATCCGCCGAGCAGCGTATCCAGATCCATGAAGCCGCTGCGGATCGCGCCGATCGTCCCGGCGAACACCGCGTCGATGCCGGGCGTCTCCCAGAACGAGTCCAGCAGGTCGCGCAGCGGCACGAGGTCGCCCATGCGCTGCGACTGGCGCACGCCCATCACCAGGTTCTCGGCGCGACCGATCGCGCCGTCGAGGTCCGGGCCGCCCTGGTAGGCGAGTTGGACGATCTGCGAGCCGGCAGTGATCATCGCGCGGTACGTGGCGTCGCGCTTGACGATCGCGGCGTAGTGCTCGACGCCGATCGGCGTCGCCAGCTCGGCGACGATGCGCGAGATGAACGGGATGCCGCCGACGTCGTCGAGCTTCTCGCGGCGGGAGAGCTCGTGCGCCAGCGTCACCTGGTTGATCGGCTCCTGGCGCTGCCATAGGGCTAGGCAGGCCTCGTACGTCCAGCGGTTCTGGTCGCGGTAGAAGTCGTCGGGCGCGACGACGCCCTCGACGCGGCCGATCGCTTCTTCGTCGACCAGCATCGCGGCGATGCACGCCTCCTCGGCTTCGATATCAAACGGCGGGAGCTTTTCGGCACTGACCAAGGCGGATCCTCATCTCGTGTGCGTGCGGCGTGTGCGGTGCGCGTGCGGCGGTGCAGCGCTAGTCGTCGCCGTGCTTGGAGAGCAGCTCGACGGCGGTGCGGCCAAGCAGAAGACGCCCGAGCGTGCGGTGCCCGAGCGTTCCCATGTAGCGCTTCCAGGTGTTGCGGATGTCGTCGGCGGTCTGCGCGGTGCGCAGCGCCTTCTCGGCCTCGTGGATCGTCAGTGCGTAGTCAACTGCGACGGGCATGCGGCGGTGCCTCCCTGCGTTCTCGTCACCCGATGCTGCGCCGGGCGCCCGCGAGGGCGGGCGTCGGCACGACGAGAGACGCGGGGCCGCCACGATGCGGCCGGCTAGGCGTCCTCGCCGCTGTCTGTTACTGCATCCTCAACTTCGTAGCCGGCCTCATCCTCAGCCTCGTCTTCAGCCTCTTCGGCCTCGACGCTCGCCTCGGCCCTGCCGCCGGAAGCCTTCGCGCGGATGTCGGCGGCGGTCGTGCCGTCCTCGCCGACGACGCTGACGGTGACGGTGGCGCTGACGTTACGCGTCAGCTTCACGCTGACGGCGTAGTCGCCCAGGTCCTTGATCGGCTCGGCGAGCTGCACGTTGTGGCGGTCGAACTCCGCACCGATCGTCTCACCGACCTTCGCGGCGATGTCGGCGGTGCCGACCGAGCCGAACAGCTTGCCGGTCGAGCCGGAGCGAGCGGTGAGAGTGTAGACCACACCATCGAGCTTGCCGGCGACGCCGCGCGCGTCGTTGTCACGCGCCTCCTGCAGGCGCGCCTCACGGGCCGCGCGCTGCTCCGCCGACTTCACCACGGACGGTGATGCGGGCATCGCGAGCCTGCGCGGCAACAGGAAGTTGCGGGCGAAGCCCGACTTCACCTCTTTGATGTCGCCGATTTTCGCCGTGCCGGCGACGTCCTCGAGAAATACGACCTTCACGTTGCTCTCCATGCTCGCCGGCAGAGTCCGCGGCGCCGGGGCGTCATGCCCCTCAACCGCGATCCGCCGGACAAAGAGACGCCGCCCAAACTCGCCTGCACTGCGTGGTGGCTGTGGTGTGCAGACAACCAGGGCGCCGTCACTGCCTGATACTACGCCGGGAATGGATTCCGACAAGTTATAACAGGTCAAGAGCCCCCGCGAAATCTCCCCACTCGGGTGGCGTTGCCGCTTCGACAAGTGGAGAGATCAGCCGTCTCGATCTTAGAACGCATGTGCTGGCATGTCAAGCCGCGGTCACCAGGCGGCGGCACTGCGGATGCGGTTGGCGGCGGGGCGGGGTCGCGTGGCACAACCGTCCCCGGCTGTGCTCGCTGGCGGCAGAGCACGTGGCACCGCGGCCGCGCACCGCAAGCACAGATCGCGATCGCGCCGCCACGCGCGCCATGGTTCACGCCGGATGGCACTGGAATACAGGCGCGCCTTGGAGCTATGATCCTGTTCCCACGCGTGGGCAAGTGTTTCGGTCTGGGCCTCGCCGCGGCGGTGCCGTGGCGGCATTCACAGCCAGGAGCGTGCCGGCCATGAAAGAGTATGGGACTGAACAACTCCGCAATGTAGTTCTCCTCGGCCATGGAGGTACCGGCAAGACTTCCTTGGCCGAGGCGGCCTTTTTCTCCAGCGGCGGCACATCCCGCATGGGCCGCGTCGACGACGGCACCACTACCTCCGACTTCGAACCCGACGAGATCAAACGCAAGATCAGCCTCAGCCTCGCCCTCATCCCCTGCGAGTGGGCGGACCACAAGATCAACATCATCGACACCCCCGGCTACTCCGACTTCGTCGGCGAAGTGAAGAGCGCGATCCGCGCCGTAGACCTGGGCGCGATCGTGGTCGATGCGGTCGCGGGCGTGCAGGTGGGCACGGAGATGGCGTGGCGCAACGCCGACCACGCCGGCCTGCCGCGCATCATCGTGATCAACCGCATGGACCGCGAGAACGCGAACTTCGACGCGGCCCTGCAGCGCTTGCAGGCGCGCTTCGGCAAGAAGGTGGCGCCGTTGCAGCTGCCGATCGGCGCCCAGGACTCGTTCTCCGGCGTCATCAGCCTGATCGAGCGCGCGGCGTACATGGGCGACAAGGCCACGCCAGCGGAGATCCCTGCCGACATGGCGGACGCCGTCGCCGCGGCGCGCGACCAGCTTGTCGAGGCGGTCGCGGAGGCGGACGACGACCTGCTGGCGAAGTACCTGGAGGGCGCGACGCCGACCGCGGAGGAGCTGACGGCGGCACTGAAGAAGGGCATCGCGGCCGGCATGGTGTACCCCGTGTTCGCCACGTCATCGACGAAGAACATCGGCGTCTCGAAGCTGCTCGACGCGCTCGTCGCCGACTGTCCGTCGCCCGCGGAAGTGGCGCCACGCACCGCGAACAACTCGTCCGGCGAAGCGCAACTCAAGGCGGACGCGTCGGCGCCGCTGGCGGCGCTGGTCTTCAAGACGGCGGCAGACCAGTTCGTCGGCCGGCTGACGTACTTGCGTGTGATCTCGGGCACGCTGAAGGGCGACTCACACGTGTGGAACGCCAACCACAGCGTCGACGAGCGCCTGGGCCAGATCATCACGCTGAAGGGCAAGACGCAGGATCACGCGCCGGCGCTGGCGGCCGGCGATATCGGTGCGCTGGCGAAACTGGCGCATACAGTCACCGGCGACACGCTCTGCACGAAGGAGCACGCGGTCACGCTGCCGGCGATCGAGTTCCCGCGCCCGCCCTTCAACATCGCCGTCACGCCGAAGGGCAAAGCCGACGTCGACAAGCTGGGCCCGTCGCTGCATCGCATCGCTGAAGAGGACCCGACGCTGCTCGTCCACCGCGAGGAGACGACGGGGGAGACGATCATCTCCGGCATGGGCGAGACGCACGTCGAAGTCGCCGCGGAGAAGATGAAGCGCAAGTTCGGCGTCGACGTGGACCTGCACGCGCCGAAGGTGCCGTACCGCGAAACGGTGACGGCGCGCGTGGAGTCTGAGTACATCCACAAGAAGCAGACCGGCGGGCACGGCCAGTACGCGCGGGTCACCATCACGGTCGAGCCGAACAAGGGCGGCGGCTTCGAGTTCGTAGACAAGGTCGTGGGCGGCGCGGTGCCGCGGAACTACATCCCTGCGGTCGAGAAGGGTGTGCAGGACGCGCTGCACGAGGGCGCGCTGGCCCACTTCCCGATGGTGGACATCCGCGTGACGCTCACCGACGGCAAGGAGCACCCGGTGGACTCGTCGGAGATGGCGTTCAAGCTGGCCGGCTCGCAGGCGCTGAAGCAAGGGGCGTTGAAGGCCAACCCTGTGCTGCTGGAGCCGATCGTGTCGATGCGCATCCACGTGCCGGAGGCGAACACCGGCGACGTGATGAGCGACCTCAACGGCAAGCGCGCGAAAGTGCACGGCATGACGCCGGACGACGACGGCGCCACCGAGATCGACGCCGAGGCGCCGCTGGCGGAGGTGCTGCGCTACTCGACGGACCTGCGCTCGATCACGCAGGGGCGCGGCACCTTCGAGATGGAGTTTGATCACTACGAAGAGGTGCCGGCGCACATCGCGCAAAAGGTGATCGCGGAGGCGGCGAAGGCGCGCGAAGCGGTGCACGCGTAGGGGAGCCGGTGAGCCGGTCAGGATGACCACAAACGAGAAGGCGCCGCTACGGGCGCCTTCTCTGTGATCTAGCTGACTAGCTGAAACGCTGATTCGCTGACAAGCTGACCAGCTACCTACGTCACCTGTCCAAGGTCCGTGACCTTCCAGGCGCCGTCGATCTCCTTCCAACGCGTCATCATCGTGCCGGAGCCGGAGGCCGCCTCGACGGCCAGGTGATACACGTACTCGCCGTTCTCCTCCGACTGGCGCTGCGCCTTGATGTCGGTGATACCGGTGGGCGGTGGCCCGCCGGACATCGCCATCGCCTTGCCCATCGCCTCCGGCGTGAGGCTGGCCATCAACGAACCGATGTCCATCATCTTGATCGCGTCGATGTACTTGCTGACGGCTTCGTCTACCGTTGCCATGTGCGTCCTCCTACGACGGCTTGACGAGCGAGACGATCTTCCACGTCCCGTCGATCTGCCGCACGGTCTCCCGCATTGATGCCTTTGCGTCGCCGTCGCCGGTGTACGTCACGTCGAAGACATAGTCGTCGCCGTTCTGGCTGACCGGCACCACGGTGTTCGCCTTGGGCGGGTTCGGCCCGCCGGCCATCAGCGGCCCGACCTGGCCCATGGCCTCGGGCGTGAGGTCGCCCAGGATCTCAGCGATGCGGCCCTCGCACGCCTTGTTCGCGTGCCCCTGCATGAACTCTTGCGCTGTCATCGGCTACTGCTCCATCGCTAGCGCGGCGATCTTCCAGGCGCCGCCGCCGTCGCGCCACGTCGCGATCGCTGTGAAGTCCTGGTCGCCGGAGAACTTGATCTTGAAGACGTGGTCCACGCCCTGTTCCTCGTGGGTTTCGATCTGGAAGGACTTCAGCGTGGGCATCGCACCCATGCCGCCGCCGGCGTTCTGCATGAGCTGGCCCATCGCCTCAGGCGTCAGGTCGTTCATGACACGCATCAGGTCGCCGATGAGGAGGGCCTGGCAGTTCTGCTTGACGGCCTCCTCAACGCTCATATCGGGCATACTCGCGCTCCCTTTTCCGAACACACGATCTGCTCTCAGGTTGCGCCCGCACCCGCGCGGAAGCGCCCGCGATCATAGAATCAGCCGCACCGCAGTGTCAATGAAGATCGCTCAGGTAAGCGTCCCCCAACGCTGCTTGACATGCGCGATCTCCGGCCGATACGCTCGTCGCAGTGTCAACGGATCCGCAGAGTTCCACCTCCACATCCACCCGGGGTCAGCGAGCGTTCATCGGAGCGGCGATCGTCGTCTTCGCGCTCCTCTCCGCGTATCTGGGCCTCGTAATCATCACGCGCGTGGACAGCATCTTCCTGGGGCCGAACCACCAGATCACGCTGCCGGGCGGCGTGGGCGCGGTGCTGCCCGGCGTCGACGCGAACGGCGACAGCGGCTCGAAGGACCGGATCAACATCCTCGTGATGGGCCTGGACCGCCGCTCGCGCGAAGGCAACATCCCGACGCGCACCGACTCGTTGTTCGTCGTCAGCGTCGATCCCAAGACGAACACGGCGGGCATCCTGGGCATCCCCCGCGATCTCTGGGTCGAGATCCCGGGCAAGACGGGCGGCACGTACCAGGAGCGCATCAACACCGTCTACGTGCAGGGCGAGACGCAGAAGTACCCGCAGGGCGGCGTCGGGCTGATGAAACAGGTGCTGCTCGACCAGTTCGGCATCAAGATCGACAAGTACGTGATCATCGACCTGAAGGGGTTCGAGACGATCATCGACGACCTCGGCGGCATCGACATCGACGTGCCGGAGGCGGTGTACGATCCCTACTACTCCGAGACGGAGCTGCCCGGCGACTACTTCCCCGTCGACGTGAAGCCCGGCATGCAGCACATGGATGGCAAGACCGCGCTGGCGTACGCGCGGGTGCGCTTCAACACTGACGACCTGGACCGTATCCAGCGGCAGCAGCGCGTGATCTTCGCGGCGATCGAGCGGGCCAAGAGCCTGAACGTGTTGAAGAACGCCGTTTCGCTCTGGGACAAGTACAAGGGCGCGGTGCAGACCGACGTCAGCGACATAGAGATCCCGAAGTACGCGATCCTGGCCGCGGACGTGAAGGATACGATCCACGGCGTGTCGCTGGGCCCAGCTACCTACCCATACACGACGCCGGGCGGTGCCGAGGTACTGCTCTGGAACAAGGACAAGGCCCAGCAGATCGTCGACTCAGTGTTCTCGGATCAGTCCTCCGTAACGCCTGAGGAGTCGCCGACGCCGGCGCCAGTGAACGTGGAGGTGCAGAACGGCACCGGCAGCGACGGTCTGGCGAAGCGCGTCGTGACGTTCATGGTGGGCAACGGATACCCGGTGGCGGCTCTGAACTTCAGCAACGCGCTGGACGACACGGTCCACGCAAAGTCGGAGATCATCGACGTGGACGGCGCGAACCAGCGCAACGGCTATCTGATCGCGAAGATGCTGGGGATCCCGGTCGAGAACTACCGCAAGGCAACGGCGTCCGAGAAGGCCGCGCTGTCGGCAAACGGCACGGCGATCGTAATCATCCTGGGGACCGACAAGGACTACGACCAGATGATCCAGTCCCCGACCACCAGCACACCCGGCGGGTGATGCGCCGGGGCGGCCGCGCTCAGCGCGCGGCCATGTACGCCTTCAACCAGTCCAGCGCACCCATCGGCGACGGCTCGACCCCGTTGAGCAGGCCCATGTAGTAGCTCGCGAAGTCGCCGAGCTGCACCGCCCAGAGCATCTGCGCCAGCAGAGACGCGCCCGGCACGTCCACCACCTCCGCGGCGACGCCGGCGGCGCCCAGCTGCTCCAGCGTGGCGTCCACGCGCAGACGGATGCGCGGGTGCATCGACGCGTGGCGCAGCACCACCGCGCGCAGCAACGGCAGCAGCGGGGCCGGCGCGCCGAAGCCCAGCGGCGCGTTGTGGTTCATCTCCGGCAGCTCTTCGGCGATCGCCCAGGACTTCGCGTTCTCGTTGACCTGCGTGCGCCAGCGGTACGCGACGGGCGCCAGCGCCTGCGCGCCGATGATCACCGGCAGCCTGCCGGCGAGCCGCCGCGCGAGTTGCTTGGCCGCGTTCGACGCTTCCGGCACGTCGCGCGCGCACTGTGCCGCAAGCGCCCGCATCCCGTCGAGCGCGCCGGGCAAGTCCGCGCGGAGATCCGGCAGCAGGCCAAGGCCGCCGCAGATCGCCAGCAGCGTCGCTGTGCTCCAGCCGAGCGCCGACCGCGGCTCGCCCTCCCAGTCGAACGTTAGCGCCGGCAGGCCGCGCTCACGCGCCATCGCCAGCAATTGGCCGCCCGTCGTCAGTGCGACGCACATCGCACCGGCGTCCGCGGCCGCGCCCAGCGACGCGACGATCTCCTCGGTATTGCCGCTGTTGGACGACGCCAGCACGAGCGTGCGGGGGCCGACGTACGCGGGCAGGACGTAGCCGCGCACGACGGAGACCTGCGTCCTCGCGCCGATATCGATCGCCAGCCCCTGGAGCAGCGCGCCGCCGATGCCGGAGCCGCCCATGCCCAGCACGACGATCCGGTTCGCCTCGCGATAGCCCGCGGGCAGCGCGAGCGCGCGGGCGGCGTCCCACGCCTGCGCCACCTGCTCCGGCAGCGCGGCGATGCGATCGTACAGGCCGTGGGAGTCGAGCCGCTGGTATGTGTCGGTGGCGTCCAAGATCGATTCGGGCATGCCACGTTGTATAGGCGGGGCGATCCGCCGTCAAACGCCACGGTTCTTCTGGACACCCACGCCCGCGCGCGCGAGAATCCGGCATGCGACGACCACTGGAAGGCATCCGCGTCCTCGATCTCACCGTCTGGCAGCAAGGCACCTACGCCACGGCCATGCTCGCGGAGCTTGGCGCGGACGTGGTGAAGGTCGAGGAGACGGTGTCGGGCGACCCGGGACGTCACTTCGCTGTGGTGCGCGACCTGGGGCTGAGCCCGTACTTCGAAGCGCACAACCACGGCAAGCGATCGATCGCCATCGACCTCAAGCACCCGCAGGGCCGCGCGGTGCTGCTGCGCCTGGCGGAGAGCGCGGATGTCTTCCTGAACAACTTCCGCGTCGGCGCCATCGAGCGGCTGGGCCTCACCTATGAGGCCATCTCCGCCGTGAACCCGCGCATCGTCTATGTCCAGGCCTCGGGCCACGGCCACTACGGCGACGACGCGGACGCCGGCTCGTTCGACATCCTGGCGCAGGCGCGCGGCGGCATCATGAGCGTGATGGGCGAGCCGGACGGGCCGCCCGGCTACACAGGCGTGCCGGTTGCCGACCAGGTGGGCGGGCTGCACGCCTCCATCGCCGCGCTGGCGGGCATCGTCAGCCGCAACATCACGGGCACGGGCATGAAGTTCGACACGTCGCTGCTCGGCAGCCAGATCTCGCTGCAGTCGTTCGACATCACCCGCTACCTCTTCACAGGCACGCAGCGCGAGCGCGTCTCGCGCGGCGGCGCCACGCCGTTCTGGCGCGCCTATCGCGCGGGCGACGGCCAATGGTTCGTCATCGGCATGTTGCTGCAGCGTGCGTGGCCCGAGATCGCGCAGGTTATCGGCCGGCCGGAACTCGAGCGCGATCCCCGCTTTGACACCTACCGCAAGCGCAGCCTCGAGCACGCCGCCGACCTGATTGCCATCCTCGACGAGGCGTTCCTGTCGGCGCCGGCGATGGAGTGGGTGCGGCGGCTGAACGCCGTGGGCATGTTCGCGGCGCCGGTGCAGGACTACGCGCAGGTCGCGGACGACCCGCAGGTGCTGGCCAACGGCTACATCAGCGAGGTGGAGTATCCCGGCCACGATCCGGTGCGCATCGCGGGCATCGGCATCAGCGCGGACGGCGAGCCGCTGACGGTGCGGCGGCTGGCGTCCGATCACGGCGCGGACAGCGAGGCCGTGATGCTTGAAGCCGGCTATTCGTGGGACGAGATCACGCGCCTGCGCGCCGATGGCGTCATCGGCCCTGCGCACAACTCGGAGTAGGAGCGAGGGAAGCGATGCCGATGACCATGCCGAAGATCTACGTCCCGGGCGGCAGCCCGGAGGACGCGCGCCAGGCGGAGGCAGCGGGGGCCGACGGCGTCTTCGTGGGCGACCACGTGACCTTCTACGGCTCCGGCAGCGACGCGCTGATCCGCCTCACCTGCATCGCCGCCGTGACGACGAAGCTGGAGTTGCAGACGTGCGTGTACCTGCTGGCGCTACGCCATCCGACGCCGGTGGCGCTGCAGGCGGCGCAGGTCGATCAGCTCTCGCAGGGGCGGCTGACCATGGGCATCGGCATCGGCGGCGAGGACCCGAACGAGTGGTGGGCGTGCGGCGTCGACCCGAAGACGCGCGCACGCCGCACCGACGAGGGCATGCAGATCCTGCGCAGCCTCTGGACGCAGGAGGAGACGACGTTCGACGGCAAGTACTTCAAGCTGAAGGGCGTGCGGATGCGTCCGAAGCCGTACCGCGCAGGCGGCGTGACGATGCAGGTCGGCGGCCGCTCCGACGCCGCGCTGCGCCGCGCCGCGCGATTCGCCGACGGCTGGACGGGCATCTGGGTCTCGGTGCGGCGGTTCAGCGAGGCGGGCGACAAGATCGCCGAGTTCGCGGCGGACGCCGGACGCGACGTGACCGGCTTCCCCCGCGGCATGCAGGTGTGGATGGGCGTCGACAAGGACCGGGCCGCCGCACGCGAGAAGGTCGCGGGCAGCATGCAGGCGTTCTACAAGCTGCCGTTCCAGTCGTTCGAGAAGTACACGCCGTACGGCACCCCGGCCGAGGTGGCTGCATTCGTCGCGCCGTACGTCGAGGCGGGCTGCCGCTGGCTGAACTTCGTCGTGGCGGACACGCCGGAGGCGATCCTGGAGCGCGCGCTGGCCGTGCGCGAGGAGTTGGCGAAGATCTGCGGCTGAGCCGCCGCTACTCCACCACCGGCTTCTCGGTCGTGATGAGCGACGCGACGCGGCTGTGATCGATGAAGTTCTTCTCGTCCTCGATCGCCGCGCGCACCTCGGGCGAGCCCATCGCGGCGCGCAGCGCGTCCATGTTGTCGAACCAGAGCTCGGCCGCGCCGTCATACGCCGGCGCGGTCCCCTGCCCGTAGAGCGCGGGCACGACGTGGCACTGCACG
Source organism: Dehalococcoidia bacterium (assembly GCA_041494685.1). GTDB lineage: Bacteria > Chloroflexota > Dehalococcoidia > DSTF01 > JACRBR01 > JBGQBE01. Next base: position 18,900 of record JBGQBE010000029.1, read on the forward strand.
TAGCGGCGCAGCCCCGGGATGCGGCCGGCGATCGGGCCGTGGGTCTCGCGCCAGTAGCGCTGGAACTCCTCGACGCTCAGCTCCCGCTTCTTCGAGATGCAGTAGATCAGCTTGACCACGGACGTCCTCCTGACTGACCCAGATAGTGGCACACCGGCCCCGCTGCGTCATCGCGTCTCCGTTATGTCATGTTACATCCGGGCGCCGGATTCGTAACCTCCGGCCCGTTGCCAGCGCACGGGCAGGCGCGCATAGTGGAAGGCGGGGCGCACTATCGCGGCGAGGCGGCACTATGCGACGACTCGACGAACTCCGCACCGTAACGATCAGCACCGCCGGCGCCCGCACGGTCGAAGGCCAGGTGCGCGTGCGCGGCATCGATGCGCGCGCCGGCGGCCGCGGCTTCGTGTACGAGCGCCGTGAGGCCGTCTCGCTGCTGATCCGCGAGCCAGGATCGCTGCGGCGCGTCGCCTTGCCACGGGCGCGGCGCAGCGCGCTCGCCGTCTGGATCGCCGCACCGATCGCGGCCTGCATCGCCAAGCGCCTGGTAGCGCGTAGAAGGAGCTGAGCCATGGAACTGCAAGCAGCGACCGAGGAGATGGTCCGCCAGATCGCCAACCTGCCGCAGGAGCTGGACGCAGCGTCCTGCTTCGGAACGCCGGTCGAGCGTGAGGGTCACACGCTGATCCCGGTGGCGCGGGTGTCGTTCGGCTACGGCGTGGGCTTCGGCGGCGGGACCGGCACGGACAAGAAGCGCGGCGGCGACGGGCTCGATGCGCCAGCCAGCGGAGAAGGCCTGGGCGGCGGTGGCGGCGGCGGCGGCAACGCCACGCCTGTAGCCGTGGTAGACATCTCGCGCGACAGCGTGGAGATCAAGCCGATCGTCGACGAATCGCGCATCGCTCGGACGGCCATCATGACCGGAGCATGGGTCGCGTTCTGGCTGCTGTGGACCGTGCGCACGATCTCGCGCGAGCACCAGAAGACACGCCGGCTGTCGATCGAGAAGGCGCGAGACTAGCCCCGCTACTTCGCCTCGCCTTCGGCCTTCGCCTCGCCCTGCGCGGCGGGTGCCGCGGCAACGAGCTGGCCGTGCGCCTCCTGCCACTTGAGCGCGAGCGGCGTGCAGCCCGTGCACGCGACCGAGTGCGCGCCCATCGCCGTGCCGCCGCCCGTCACGAACGTCCCGCAGAACGAGCATTTCCCCTGTGGCATCTCGTCTCCTCGTGCCTGCGCCGGTGCGGTTACGCCCGGCTCTTCAGCTCCGTCAGCGCCTGCAGGATCTCCAACGAGTGCCCCGCCGGCGTCACCTTCGGGAACACCTTCGCGATCGTCCCGTCCGGCGCGATGATAAACGTCGCGCGGTCGACGCCCATGTAGTCGCGCCCCATAAACTTCTTGGGGCCCCAGACGCCGTAGCGGTCCGAGACCGCGTGCCCTTCGTCCGCCAGCAGCGGAAACGGCAGGCTGAACTTGTCGCGGAACTTCTGGTGCGACTTCACGGAGTCGGGCGATACGCCGAACAGCACCGCTTCGCCGGAGAGCAGCGACCAGTTGTCGCGGATCTCGCAGGCCTCGGTCGTGCAGCCGGGCGTATCGTCCTTCGGGTACCAGTACAGCACCACCCACTGCCCGCGCAGGCCGTCGAGCGTCACCCGCTCGCCGCGATCGTTCTCGAGATCGAACTGCGGCGCCTGGACACCTTCCACCAGCGTTGTCGGCACGTGTCACCCCTTCCGCTTCATGCGAACACCAGCAGCATCGTAGACGATGACGCGGCCAAGATCACAGGGCAGCGGTGGGGGGTCAGGCGGCGGCGATCTCGTCCGCGCCGAGCCGCTCGGTCGCGCGCAGCTCGCGCGTGTAGCAGACGTCGACGTGGTGGTAGTGGAAGCCGCTCGATTCGTACAGCGCGACGGCCGCCTCGTTCGACTCGTCCACGTAGATCGCGGCGACGTCGGCGGCGCGCGCCGCAAGGTGCGCGAGCCCGCGCGCCAGCAGGAAGCGGCCCAGGCTGCGGCCCCGGTGCTCCGGCGCGGTGCCGATGACGTAGATCTCGCCGACGCGGCCCTCGCCGGGGCGCTCGTCGATCTTCAGCCAGCAGAACCCGGCCAGCGCGCCGCTCGCCTCCAGCAGCAGCACGTCTCGCGGGTCGAACCACGGCAGCGCCATGCGCGCGCGCAGGTCCTCCAGCGTCCACGCGCCGTTCTCGGGGTGCCCGGCGAAGATCCGATTGTTCAGCTCCAGCCAGCGCTCGTCGTCCTCGCCGGGACGCATCGCACGGACGCGCACGTCCTCGACCGCCGGGGCATGCGGCAGCTCGCGCACGTGCCGGTGGAGGTGCAGCAGGCGGCGCGCCGCCCGGAAGCCGAACGCCGACGCGATGCTCGCACCCGCGCCACGGTCGTTGTAGGCCCAGACGTCGAGCTTCCGCGCCTGCTGGCTGTTGGCGTGCATGATGGCGTGCGAGAGCAGCAGGCGGCCGAGACCGCGCTGCCGGAAGTCGGGGTGCACGACGAACTCGCAGGAGGCGCGGCGCTCGTCGCCCTCGCCGTACGTGACCGTGTGGGCGTAGCCGGCCAGGCGGTTGTCCTCGAACGCCAGCATGGCCGCCGCGAGGTCGTCGCCGCGCTGCAAGCGCAGGAACTTGTGCTCGCCCAGCGGCTCGTGGCCGTCAGCGCGCACGGCAGCTTCGACCAGCGCGGGAAGCTGCTCGAGGTGCTGGTCATCGAGTTGTGAGACGATCTCTACATGGTTCATCAGGGTTTCCCCGGAGGGTTATCGGCAGCCGTGCCGGCTACCGGGAGTGTACCGCGCTCCATTGTAATTGCAACTAGTTGCAGTCCCCGCTACGCCGGCGCGGGCTCCGGCACGACTTCGCCCTCCATCACGGCGCCCGTCTCCTCGTCGGTGATCTCGTACCACTCACGGATCTCGACGCTGTGGTGCAGCATCGCGAAGACGGGGCAGTAGCGGATCATCGTCAGCTCAATCGCGCGCTGGACGTTCGCCTCGGCGATACCTCGCCCGCGCAGGACGTGGCGGAGACCGATGGTCGTGTAGACCCGCGGGTGCTCGTCGGCACGCGTCTGGGTGAGGCGCAACTCGTACGAACTCACGTCCTGGCGCATCTTGCGGAGGATCGAGATGGTGTCCATGCCCGTGCAGCCGCCGAGCGCGGCAAGCTGCATCTCCATCGGCGGCGGGCCCGCCAGCGGCCGGGCAGGGTCGACTGGCGAGTCCATCCTCAGCTCGAATCCGGAGGGCGTCGTCGCGGTGAACTCCAGCCCGCTGCTCAGTCGGAGGACCGTCTCCTTGCGCTCAACCATCGCCCCGCTCCTTCCCGCACCCTCGCATCGCCTTGCCGATCCCAGCATTGGCGCTGGGGCCACGCGACACAAGATGCCGGGTGGGGCGAGAACAGGGGCGCAACGGGGGGTTGCGCCGGGACGAGACAGAGCAGGAGGGCGACGGCGAGTCCCTTCGCCACGCGCCCTCCTGCTCTCGCGCGGAGTACCGTGCTCCGCGAGCCCTACCAGAGGCGAATTGACAATACCGCGCCTGGTGGCTCGCGTTCAACCATAGATGGTGTACATCTTGTACCGTTTTCGGGCAGTCACCGAAAATTTCACCGACCCGTGGTCTTGCGAATCGACATGGGTCGTGATTCGCCCGCTTATGGGCTGACGTTGGCGCCGGGGTGTGGCGTCCCGGCGGCCGCGGAGGGCGTGCGCTTGATGCCGCCGGACGGGTTGGGGAAGGTCCGCACGGCGCCCGCCTTCAGCGTGCCGCCGGCCCAGTCGTAGGTCGTCTCGCGCAGCTGACTGGGGCAGCACTCCGGATCGTCCGGCCCGGGGACCGGCTGCGTCATGATCAGCTTGCCGCCCTCGATGCGAACCGCAAGCCCCGCCGTATCGACGCCCTGCGGAAATTCTCGCAGAAGGAGCTTTACGCCGGAGCCGTCGGGCGTCAGCACGACGAACCCGATGTCGCCCAGCGTGCCGCCGGAGTCCGCGGGCACCACGGCATCTTCGACACCGTCGCCGGTGAGGTCGGCGTAGAGCACTTCGCGCGCCACGAACTGCCCGCCCGTGTCAGCGAGCAGGCTCGCGACTGCGGCGCTCTTGCTTAGGTCGATGCCGCGGATGCGGGAGTCGATCGTCGGCTCGGGCGTGAGCACCGGCGGCCGCGAGGACGTGGCGACGGCGGTGAGACCGCTGGTGGGTGCGGGCGTGGGCGTCTTGCTGCCGGAACTGCTGCGGCAGCCCGCCGCGGCGAAGATCGCCAGGGCCGCGATGGACGTGAGTATGAGCGGCGGTCGCGGGGTCATCGCCTGAGTGTAGGGTGCCGGTCCGCGGCGCGGCAAGGCGCGTTTCTTGAAGCGCCGCGCGCGCGTTGCTAGAATGCGCCGTCTCCAGGGGCGGTTGGCTCAGCTGGTAGAGCGCTTCCTTCACACGGAAGAGGTCACAGGTTCGAGTCCTGTACCGCCCACCATCCTCCTTCTCCGCGCACGGACCGCCAATCCGGCCGAATTGCAGGCGATCACACCCCTTGCTACAATCCCGAAGCCGCTCGTAGTGACCCGGCGCCGAGGTGGCGGAACGGCAGACGCGCTACGTTCAGGGCGTAGTGTCCGCAAGGGCGTGCGGGTTCAAATCCCGCCCTCGGCACCAATCATCGCGAGTATCGCGTGCGCTTGTAGCTCAGTGGATAGAGCGCTACCCTGCGGAGGTAGAGGCCGTGGGTTCGAGTCCCGCCAAGCGCGCCATTTTTCTCCCGCCCGATGCGCCGCATCGCATGGCAGCGTAGCTCAGGGGTTAGAGCAACCGGCTCATAATCGGTAGGTCGTTGGTTCGAATCCAACCGCTGCTACCACGCACACGAGAGCGGCCCCTGTGCCGCTCTTTTTCACGCCCGCCGCTCAGGCCTCCAGCCGGAAGCCCTGCCCGCGCAGCGTGATGATGTACGACCGCTCGCCACCGGCCTGCACGATGCGCTCCCGGACGCGACGGACGAGCGCGTCAAGCGCCTCTTCGGAGACGCCCTCGGCGTGGGCGTCGGGCCAGACGTGCAGCACTAGCTCCTCGCGGCCCACAACTTTGCCGGCGCGCTCGTACAGGTACAGCAGCAACCGGAACTGCTCGTTCGAAAGCGGCGGCCGCGCCTCGACGCCCTTCACGTACACCCGCCGCGTCTCAGTGTCGATGCGCAGCACCGGAGGCCCCTTGGGCGCGCTCACAGGCTCCTGCGGCGCCAGCGGCTCCGCACGGGGCGCTGCGGGCACGTCCGGAGGCGGCTCCGCTTGCTGAACGGCCGCTTCCGGGCGCCTCGCCCGCCGCCGGCGGTACAGCGTGTGGCCACCGCCCGCGACCGCGAGCGCCAGCGCCGCCGGCACGCCGATCGCCACCGCGAGCAGCGGCAAGCCGCCGCCGTCGCCGCTCGCCGGCGCGGGCGCCTCGACGGGCGTCGGCACGGCCGTCGAGGCGGTGACGGTGTCGCCCTGCACGGTAACGGAGAGCGGCGCGGACGCGAGGGCGCCCACTGCGGCGGTAGCGGTGTAGTGGCCGGGGCCGGCGGCTGTCAGCTGCGCGCCCGCCAGGCCGTCGACCGTCGACACGGTGGCGGCGCTCGACGCGCCATCGTCCTTCACCAGCCGGAACGAGACGGACGTGCCGTCAGCAACCGGGTTACCGTTGCGATCGAGGATCGGCCCGGCGACGACGCCCAGCACACGCGTGTCGCGCACGGCGTCGGACGGCTGCCCGAAGATCTGCACAGCGATCGACCGCGCCGGGTCCGGCTGTGTAGCGTCGGCCACGTCGTAGAAGATGCCGCTCACGCTGACGGGCGGGTGGCCCTTCGGCGTGACATCGCCGAAGAGCGCACGAAAGCCCGCGTCCACCGCCGCGTTGGTCTTGCTATAGACCGCGAAGTACGCGGAGAGCTTGCTCACCTCGGTCGAGTCCAGGTGGTACGGCACGTTGTACGCGATGCCGATCAAGTTCTTGTTGCGCAGATCGACCGGCGGCGCGTCAAGGAAGCGTTTCACCGCGCCCGACGCGGGGCGCGCGTCCGGGTTGTACTCGGTCAGCGCGAAGATCAGCCACGCGGCGTCCCCGACGGCCTTCGCGGTCGCTGCGTTCGCGGGGTCTGCGGGCTTCGACAGCCACGCGTCGAGCTCGCCGAAGCTGATCGTGCCGACGTCCTCCGGTTTCAGGCGCGCCTTGCCGGCGGGCCCGTAGAGCGCGAGCAGTTCGTTTTGTAGGTCGAGCTTCGACTTCACGCGGTAGGGGTAGCAGTCGTCCCAACACTCGACGATCAGGACCTTCTCGGGCGAGAGCGGGCCGCGCGGCAACCGCGCGCGCAGATCGGCGACGGTCGGCGGCTGCAGCAGCGTCAGCGCATCCTCCGCCAGCGCGCGCATCTCGTCGCCACCCTGCCCCGCCGCGGCGCTCGCCGCGGCCGGATCGACGGTCGCCTGGCGCAACGCGAGCTGCGGGTAGAGCTTCAGCTTCGCGGCGAGCACGCGCCGCACGGCATCGTCGGCGCGGCGGCGGAAATCGGGGTCGGCGGCGTACTGTTGGCGCATGTAGGTGATGCTGTCCTCGATCACCGGGAGCTGGTTGTCCTTCCAGCCGCGGTGGGCGGGATCCTTGTAGAATTCGACCAGCGGCAGCAGGTCGCTGCCGGCCATCAGGGCGTCGTGCACGACGGTGCGGTTGGGGAACTCGGCCGCGCCCTGCTCCTGCGCGTACCACTTCTTGATCGCGGGCACGCCCAACGAATCGCTCATCACCAGGTGGTCCGCACGCCAGCCCGCGAACTCGGGCAGCGCGAGCAGCGTCGTGAACGCCGCCGCGTCGAGCGAGAGTGGGCCCGTGAACGCCGCGCTGCCGCCCGGCACGAAATTCCGATAGCGGATGTGCGACACCATCATCCCGTCGGCCGTGCCGCCGACGTCCGCAGGGTCGCTGCTGTCGACGCGGGCGAAGGGCGCCAGATCCGACGCGCGGAGCTGGTCGAGCGACTTATTGACGGTCGGCACTTCGTTGTCCGTCGAGCGGTCGCTGCCGCCGTGGCCAGGAAAGTGCTTCGCGACGGTGAGCATGCGCCCGCCGCTCCCATCGTGCACGCCGGCGATGAACGCCCGGCCCAACTCGCCAACCCACGCCGGGTCGCCGCCGAACGAGCGGATGCCGATATCGCCGTTGCCACCGGAGCGCGGGTTCTCGAGCACGTCCACGACCGGCCCCAGCAGCATGTTGATGCCGGCCGCCGACAGTTCCTTGCCGACGATGGCGCCCGTCGCGCGCGCGTGCGCTTTGCTCCACGTCGCGCCGATGGTCATGTTGTTCGGGATGGCGGTGTAGCCGTTGGTGACGTTGCTGAAGGGGAAGAGGTCGCCCTCGTTGTCGGTGGCGACGAGGAGCGGCAGGTAGTACTCGCCGCCCCCGGCATCGGTGCGGCGCGTGGCGTCGAATGCGCGTTGTTGCAGGCCGTTCGTCAGTGCAGCGATCTGCGCCGGCGTATCGCCTCGGTTCACGACGTTGCCGTTGCTGGCGGTGACCAGCACCGCGCCGACCTTGTAGTCGCGGATAAGCGCTGCGACATCGGACACGTCGGACACGTCGGTGCCGACGAAGTTCACCATCACGAGCTGGCCAACGCGCTCGTCCACGCTGAGCGACGCCATCACGCGATCGAGGAACGCGTCGCCGGGTGTCTGCGCCGCCGCGTGCGGCTGCGGCGCCGCCCGCAGGGCGACGCAGGCAGCCGCGGCGATGGCGGCAACGCGAAGCCAGCCACCGCGGCGGCGCCCTGCACTCGGCGTCATGCGCGGTCGTGCCATGTACGAGATTATGCGGCTTCTCAATCGCTATCGATAGCTGCGTCTCATGCGCCGATCACGAAGGTCCGCGCCCAAGCCAGAGGACACCGACGGCTCAGGCGGCGGCGCGCAGGTCGGCGGGGATCAGCGGATGGCCGGCCATCGCGGCGAAGCGTTCGCCGTAGACGGCGGCGGCGGCGCGTGCAGGCCACTGCGCGAGCGTGAAGCGGGCAAACTCTTCTCCCAGCATGTGCCGCTGGACGGCGGGCAGTGCGAGCAGGCGGTTGATCGCGCCCACGAAGCCGCGCTCATCGCCCGGTTCGACCAGGAAGCCGCTGCGCTCGTGCGCGAGCACCGCCGTCTCGGTGCCGCCATCGGCAACGACCGGCGCGCCACTGACGGCGAGCGCGAGCGTGAGAACGGCACCGGCGTCGGGCGCCGGCTGACGCGACGCAGACGGCACCACGAAGGCGTCGACGCAACGCGATACGGCCGCCAGCAGGCTGGCGTTGAGCGGGCCGCCCAGCACGCGGAAATCGCCCTGTACGCCGACGGCGCGCAGCATCAGCCGCGCCTCGCGCAGGCTGTCGACGCCGATCAACAAGCAGAGCGGGCGCGACTCGACCTGCGGCAGTACGACGTCGCGGAACCAGCGGATGTCGTTGCGATTCTCGGGCCACGGCACGCCCAGGACGAGACGGCCGGGGCGCACACCGCGGAGGGCGCGCGCCACGCGGCGTGCGTCGCCGACTCCGGGCCAGGGCAGTTCATGCGCCGCCGGTCGCACCTGCGTTGTCAGCAGTCGCGGCGCGCGCTCGCGGAGCACCTGCGCCACAGCCGGATCGGAGACGAACCCTTCGTCAAAGCCGGCGATCGCGCGGAAAGCCCAGCGGGACCACGGCGTCGCGCGCTTCCCGTCGCTCTCCGACACCGTGACGCTGACGGGCACGCCGTGGCGGCGCTGCAGCATCGCCCCGACCGGCGCGAACCGCGCGTCGAGCAGGTGAACCGCCTCGAAGCCCTCGGCAGCGATGGCCCGCGCCGCCCGGCGGTACGCGGACGGGGCGCCGGTCATTGGCGACACGGCCGGGACGTGATGGACCTCGACATGGGCGCCCAGCGCGCCGAGCAGCGCGTCGCCGCGCGGCCCGAGGGCATCCCGAAAGGAGCCGACGACGACGATGCGCGGGCGCGCTGATGCGGCGGACCGGCCACGAGAGAAGTCCATGAGCCAGTATCGGGCGCGCCGTTCGGCGGGTTCAGTAGGCGTTCCCCCGACCTCTTGCCGGATCCGCCTGAAGTGGTGTGCGGACGGCGGTCCTATCCGCCGTTGGCGGTGCGGGCGGCGGCGCGAAAGTGGTCCTGCACGATGGCCGCGGCGGCCGCGCGGGCGTAGCCCTGCGTAAGTTCCCGCTGCAGCGTCGTCTCTTCGACCCAGACGCGGCGCTGCCCCAGGGGGCGGTGGTACACGCCTTCGATCTCGCGGACGCCAAGGCCGTCGGCGTCCAGCTCGTAGCGGATGGAGCGTCCGGAGGGACGGATGCAGAACATGGCGCGCGGCTGGACGCCGCCCAGCTCGCACTCGATCGTGCAGGTGATGCCCTGTTTCTTCGCGAAGTCGGCGACTTCGCGGAAGCCCGGCTCAATCACGGCCTGGACGAGGCGGCGGAAGCTTGCGGCCAGCGGCGTGCGCACGCCGATCGTGCCGCGACGCAGCTCGTACGTCTGGCGTGCGTGGAGAATGCGTGCTTTCCAGTCCTCGGACACGATCCCACCCCTGATCACCATCGGCCGGGCGGCGCGGCAGGCGCCATTCGGCCTACGCCGGCATCGATGCGCCGTCTGCGCCGTCCGCCAGATGAGCCGGCCGCTCCCCGGTCAGGAGGATCGAGATCTCGGCGGCGTCCGCCGGGTAGCAGAGCAGGCGCGGCACCCAGTGGATCGCCTTCGGCCCCGACCGGGCGAGTCGCTCGAGGATGCGGTCGCGTGCGGTCTTCGCCGCTTCGTCGTCCTGGTGCGGCAGCAGCACGCCCACCTGGCCTCGGCCAATCAGGCCGGCGAGGTCGGTGCCGCGGATGGCGGCGGGCACCCGGCCGCAGGCCTCGTCCAGAACCTTCGACGACGAGGACCCGGGCGCCTGTGCGTCCAGAAGCAGCAGCCCGAATGGAGGCCCGTACCGGGTCGAGCGATTCACTTCGTCCAGCACGCGAAGCCAGAAATACCAGCTCACGTGCAGGCCCGTATTCGCGTCGATCAACACCCACTTGTCGTCCATCACGGGAATTGTCGGCGGCGCGAAGCATCGAGCGCAGCCCGCCAGGGCGGCGCGGCGCCCCGCTTACAGGCATCTGTGAGCCCCGTTGCCCGTGCGCCGCCGATTGTCTAAGCTCAGGCCGTGGAGATTGAGCCCGTCGAAGGCACACCCGTACGATTCCCGCCCGGCCGGGTCGCCATCCGGCTGAACGAGCGGCATCGGCGCGCCTACCGGGCGCTCTACGCCCATTACCGCACCGTCCTGGACGGCCTGCCGGTCCTCCGTGAGCGTGACTTCGACGGCCGCGCCGTGAAGGTCACGCCGGCACAGCTCGATGCCCTGAACCGGGCGTTCGCGAGTCTCGGGGCGACGAAGCGCCTCCCTGCGAACGTCTTTGACGCGCAGGAGCGGTCGCGCCAGGGGCTGTTCAAGCGACTCCAGTACCTGTCTTAGTGCTATAGTTAGCATCTGGAAGGAGCCGATTCATGGGCAAGAAGGACAAGGGCGGCCGCGAGACCAAGAAGCCCAAGCAGAACAAGGACAAGAAGTAAGGGCCGCAGCGATATTCGTTATGTCGCGCCGCGACCTCCGCGCGCGCCTTCGCGCCTGAAGCGCGCGTTGCGCTACACTGCGCGTCAAGAACCCTGAGACCCCGCCGCAGCCGGGAGCATCGTCCGAGGGCCCACCGATCATGCCGAATACTGTACCTGCCCAGCTTCTCGCGGCCATCAAGGGACGCAAGTGGACCTCCGTCGCCCGGTTGTTCGCCAATCCGGTTGATTTCCAGGCGTGGACCCCGACCGGCCACTGGGTGGCCGAGGACGGCGGCACGGTCGCGAAGATCATCGAAGTCTGGTACACGCCGGGCGCCGGCTCGACCGTGACGTTCAGCAACGAAACCTCGGCCGCGCGCGGCGCCGCCATGCTGGAATACGAAATGACGTGGAAAGTGCCGCCGGACGACCAGCCGCGCGTGCTGCGTCAGACGTTCCTGATGACTGTGAAAGGCGAAAAGATCACCCAGGCCCGCGTGTACTGCGCCGGACTCCACACGGAGTTCCCGGGCGTGGACCTGGAGAAGCAGCGCCGCTCCAAGGGGCTGGCGCTGGGCAAGGGCCCCGCACCCAAAGCCGTAGCCGCCAAGGCCAGCTGAGTACCAGCAGATTCGCCCAGACGCGAACATGCCCTGCCTGGAGGCAGGGCATGTTCGATCCTTGCCGATAGCGGGGGTTAGCCGAAGCCCCACGGCGCGACAGCCACGAAGGCAGTCGCAAGCACAGTGAAGGCCGCCAGGGCAGTTGGGATGAAACGGGACATCAGACACCTCCAAGACTCAACACTCTCTGCTGAGGGAGGTATCGGCAGGGATTACCCGTACTGAAGGGTCAGGGGACACCTAATGAGAACATTGCCCCTCGCACGGCGACCACACGCACCGGCGCGGACGTGCACCCTGACTCCGAGGCGCGGGATGTGCGGGGTCAGCCCCGGCTGGTGGCTTCGCGGTAGAGCTCGTTGAGTCGTTCTGTGGGCTCTTCGCCAAGCTCATCCTTGAGCAGCTGGCGGAAACGCCGGTAGTGCCGGGCGGCACCCGTCGCGTCGTTCAGGGAGAGATAGCAACGCATGACGCCGTAGGCGGCCGCTTCGCTGTACGGGTCCACCGCGTCGAGCACCTTGAAGAGCGTCAACGCTTCCTCGAAGACGCCTTCGCGCAGCTTGCGAGCCGCCAGTTCGTTCACCGCTTCGATGTAGCGGTCTTCAAGCTCGCGGCGCAGAGGCTCCACCCACTCGCTGTAGGCGGATGCGAGGTACGCGCCCTTGTAGAGCGCGACCGCTTCCTCCAGCTTCGCCACTCGGACCGCGTCGTCCCGGGCGACCTCCGCGGCGAGCATCGCCTGGTTGAACGCGTCTACGTCGGACGAGTACGCGCCCCGCGGGTTCAGCGCGTAGCCGCCATCGGCTCCGCGCACGACGCACTCGTGGAAGAGCGCGCGGCGGAGCCGGTAGAGGCTGGAGTGGAAGTTGCTGTTGCACTTCGACTCCGGCAGCTCCGGCCACAGCGCGGCGAAGATCTCCTCCTTGCCGACGGACTCACCGCGTGCGAGCAGGAAGAAGAACATCTCCTTGCTCTTCTCGCTGCGCCACTCCAGGTCGGACACCTGCCGGTCGCCGACCAGCACGCTCCCGCGCCCCAGGGCGAAGGCGCGTACCGGCGGCAGCATGTCCGGCGGCGCATCGCGCATGGCACGGCCGCTCGGTGCGGCTTCTGGCCTTCGGCCGCCTTCCGCCAGATCCCTTAGCAGCCCTTCGGCCACGTGACGAACTGCGGCATACTCCAGCATCTCCGTCGCCCGCACGGCATACGGGCGCAAGAAGCGGCGATATCCCAGCTGCTCGCAGAGGCGGGTAACGTTCTCCAACTCCGCCATCGCCTTCCGCGGCTGGTGACCATCGAACAGCGCCCGCGCGCGGAGGAACGCCGCGATCGCCATCTGGTGCCGGTTGTCCGACGGCTCGAGCTGGCGCGCCGCGAGGTCGGCTGCCTTCTGGGCGGCGATCGCGTCACCGCGATCGAGGGCAATCTGGGCGTCGACCAACGCGTGCTGCGCGATCCTCGCCGGCGGATCGGACGGTTTCGGCGCCAGGCTCTTCGCGATCTGCGCGGCCAGTTCGCCCTCTCCGAGGCTGAGCCGCGTGAGCGCGAGGCCGTAACCAATCTCCGTTATCAGGTACGCTTGTTGTAGGCCGGCGCTGATGGGCTCGACCTCCTGGTAGAGCGCCAGGCTCTCTTCGAAGCGGCCCATGCACCGGTACGTCTCGGCCATGCCGGCCGTCATATAGGCCTCCTGCTCCACGTTCCCCGTTCCGCGCATGAGCCGCACGCCGCGCTCGTACACCTGCAACGCCTGCTCGAACTCGCCGATCTCATAGTGGACCATACCCGTGTTGTTGAGCGTCAGGCCGAGATCGAACGTGTTCCCCGCGCGTTCGAACGCCGACTGCGCACGCTGCAGCGCGCCCAACGCCAGCATCGGGTCGCCGCGCATGCTGTAGCACTGCGCCAATGAGTTGCAGGCGTTGCCGATGCCTTGCAGATCACCCACCTGCTCCAGCATGCGGCGCGCTTCCTCCAGCTCATCGATCGCCGCGTCGAAGTCGCCGCTCAGGGTGTGTGTGACGCCGATGTTGCGCAGCGCCTGACCCATTAGCGCCGCGTCATCGTCGCCTTCCGCCTCCAGCAACGCGCGCGCCTGGCTGAACGCGGCCAACGCCTCCCCGGCGAAGCCCTTGCGACGTAGCAGTTCGCCGCGCACGAAGAGCGCCCTCACCATCGCTTGCACGTCGCGATCCTGTCTCAGCGCCCGGATCGCGTCGTCGACGCGACGGAGCCCGTCGTCGAGTTCGAGCAGCTTCAACGAGGCGCGGGCTCGCCACACCTGCAAGTCCGGGCGGGCCGCCTGTGCGGCGGCGGGGAGGCGGTCGATCCACTCGGCCAGTCCACGCGCCTGTCCCTGCTGTACCAGCCGCGGCGAGATCTCCTCCAGCGTCTCAGCCGCCTGCGTCCACTCCTCCAGTTCGAAGAGCAGCTCGACCGCCTCGTTCAACATGCCGAAGCGGGTGAGTGTCTCGGCGGCCTCGCGGCCGGCCCGGGCGAAGCCGTCCGGGTCGTCGGTGCGGAACTGCTGCATGAGCAGCGTGCGCATCAGTTGGTGGCAGCGGTACATGGGCGGTTCTTCGGCGTGCTGCGTGACGAAGAGGACGCGCGTCGCCGCTTCCTTCAGCAAGCGCTCGCTATCGCGGCGGCCGGTGACGTCGTTGCAGAGCGCCGGCGTCCACACGGCGAGCAGCGAGATGCTGCGCAGGAACGCGCGCAACTCCGGCGGCACCATGTCCAACGCTTCGCCGTGCACGTAGTCCGCCAGCGAGAGGCCGACGTTCGGCCCGGCGATGCTGCCGGCTCCGCCGGCGGCTTCCTCGCCCGGCACGCCGGTGCGCCCGGTGCGCGCGTCGCCCGCGCCGAGGATCAGCGCAGCCGCCCAACCCTCCGTGCGCTCGAACAGCGACTCCGCCTCGTCGTCCGATACCGCGCGGCCAAGCGACCCGAGCAGTTCCCGCACCTCGCGCGGCGTGAACGCCAGATCCGCCGCGCCGATGCTCATGACCTCGCGCCGCGCGAGCAGGCGCGAGAGCGACGGGATGGGCGGACGGGTGCGCGAGGTCATGACGACGTGCAGGTTCTCGGGCGCGCGCTCCAGCAGGTAGCCCAGCGTCTCCATCACCTCGGCCGAACCCTCGACGGTGTGTACGTCGTCCAGCACGAGGACCACGTAGTCGTCCTGCTCGGCGATGGCGTTGATCAGCACAGTGGCGACCGTGCGCGGCTGCCAGAAGCGCTCGTCGCCGAGCGGCACGACGGTATCGAAGCGGGTGCCGATGGCCGATGCGAGCGCGCGCGCGAACGCGGGAAGTTCGGCGTCCCAGGGGTCGAGCGAGAGCCAGACGGCGGCGAAGTCGGACGTCTGGTGCCAGTCGACCACGAGCGTGGTCTTGCCGTAGCCGGCGGGCGCGGCGATCAACGTGCCCTTGCCGCCGACGGCCGCATCGATGAACGCGTTGAGACGCGGTCGCCGGACGACGTCGGGCCGCCGCCGCGGGACGGCGAACTTGGACGTCGCGACGCCCCCGATGCCCCCGGACCGCGGCGCGTTCTCCATCGAAAGAGATTATACGGCCGCGAGGATCACGCTGTCGCCGGCCGGCAAGCAGAAAGGCCCGCGTTAGCGGGCCTCTGCTGTCTGTGTTCGGTTGCCTGTCCTGGCGGCTACGCCGACACGTCCTTCACTTCGGGCTCTTCCGGCGCGGCGTCTTCGTCCGCGCTCTGCCCGCTTCGCGTGAGCAGCAGCGGGCGCTGGCGGTTGCGAATGGTGTCGCCGCTGACGATGCACTTCTTGATGTCCGGCCGCGACGGGATGTCGTACATCACTTCCATCAGCGTGTCTTCCAGCACGGTGCGGAGGCCGCGGGCGCCCGTCTTGTGTCGGATCGCCTCCTCGGCGCAGGCGCTCAGGCCGTCCTCCGTGAAGCTCAGCTCCACGCTGTCCAGGCTGAAGAAGCGTTGGAACTGGCGGGCGAGCGCGTTCTTCGGCTCCGTCAGGATGCGCACCAGCGCCGGCACGTCCAGCGATTCCAGGCTGACCACCATCGGTAGGCGGCCGACGAACTCCGGGATGAGGCCATAGGTCAGCAGGTCGTCGTGGGTGACATGCTTCATCAGCTCGTCGGTGCGCTTCTGCTGGTCCATCAGCTTGTACTCCGCGCCGAAGCCCAGCGAGCGCTTGTCGCGGCCCAGGCGCCGCTCTGTGACCTTGTCCAGCCCCTCGAAGGCGCCGCCGCAGATGAACAGGATGTTCGCGGTGTTGATCTGGATAAAGTCCTGGTGCGGGTGCTTGCGGCCGCCCTGCGGCGGCACGTTCGCCGTCGTGCCCTCGATGATCTTAAGCAGCGCCTGCTGGACGCCCTCGCCCGATACGTCACGGGTGATGGACGGGTTGTCGGACTTGCGGGCGATCTTGTCGATCTCGTCGATGTAGACGATGCCGCGCTCGGCACGCTGCACGTCGAAGTCGGCGGACTGGATCAGGTGCAGCAGGATGTTCTCGACGTCCTCGCCGACGTAGCCAGCCTCGGTCAGCGCCGTCGCATCGGCGATCGTGAAGGGCACGTCGAGGATCTTCGCCAGCGTGCGCGCCAGCAGCGTCTTGCCGGAGCCTGTCGGACCGAGCAGCAGGATGTTGCTCTTCTCCAACTCGACATCCGAGTTCTGCCCGGCCGACGCGGTGATGCGCTTGTAGTGGTTGTAGACGGCGACCGAGAGGACCTTCTTGGCCTGCTCCTGGCCGACTACGTACTCGCTGAGGTTGTCGAAGATCTGCTTGGGCGGCGGCGTGCGCTGGCCGGCGCCGACCTTGGTCTTCGCCGGTCCCGCCGCTTCCTCGTCGATGATCTCGCGGCACAGCTCGACGCACTCGTCGCAGATGTACACCGCGCCCGGGCCCGCGATCAGGCGCTTCACCTGATCCTGGTTCTTTCCGCAGAACGAGCAGTGGTACTGGACGCGCGTCTGACGGCTGTTAGCCATGCTCAGTGTCCCCTAGCGACTCGCATCCCCATTGCGCGCGGGCGATGCTTGATCATGCCGATTCTACGCCAGCCATTGCCACTTTGTCAGCTTGACACCGGCCGTGAACCCCGCGCGCGGGCGTCCTACAAGGTTTTCGGGAATCTGGAAGCCCGTCTGAAGTGTAAAACGGCTTCCGGCCCCCGATATAACCGATGCTTGGGTGCTACCCCTCCCTGCGCGCCAGGATCTCGTCGATCATCCCGTACGCCTTGGCCTGCTCCGGGTTCATGTAGAAGTCGCGGTCGAAGTCGCGGCGGATCCGCTCATCGTCCTGCCCGGTGTGCTTGACGAGAATACCACGGATGATGTCGTTCTCTCGCAAGATCTCGCGGGCCTGGATCTCGATGTCGGCCGCCTGACCGCGCGCGCCGCCGAGCGCCTGGTGCATGTGGACCGTGGCGTTCGGCATGCAGTAGCGCTTGCCCGGCGTCCCCGCGCACATCAGCACAGTGCCCATGCTGGCGGTCATACCAACGGCGTAGGTCGCGACGTCCGGCCGGACGAGCTGCATGGTGTCGTAGATCGCAAGACCGGCGGTGATCTGGCCGCCAGGCGAGTGGATGTAGAGGTTGATGTCCTTCTCCGGGTCCTCGCGCTCCAGATAGAGGAGCTGCGCGATGATCAGGTTGGCGATCTGATCGTCGATCCCGGTGCCCAGGAAGATGATGCGCTCGCGCAGCAGCAGCGAGTAGATGTCGAACGCACGCTCGCCGCGGGCGCTGGTCTCAATGACGGACGGGATAATCATGTCGTGTGCCCTCTCCATGCTGGTGTCCATGCCTATTCCTCGGTGGATTCCGTCGGCACGGGTTCTGCCTCTGCGGCCTCGGCCGCGGCGGCCGCCGCGGCCTTCGCGCGCGTCTTCTTCTTCGGCTTCTCGGGGGCGGCCTCCGCGCCACCATCCTGCGTCGCGATCTCAATGAGGCGGGTCAGCGTCTTCCGCGTCAACAGGTTGCGGCGGATCGTCGCGCGCCCGTCCTCGCTGGCGAAGAGCTGGCGCAGCTGCGCCGACTGTACGCCCGCCGAAGCGGTCATCGTGTCGATCTCCGCCTCCACATCCTCCGGCGTCACTTCGATATTCTCGGCTTCGGAGACCTCCGACAGCACCAGTGAACGCCTTAGGCGAACGTCCGCGATCGGCTGAAGCTCGGCGCGCACTTCCTCCTCGGTCTTGCCGATGCCCGCCAGGTAGCGATCCAGGCCCTCTCCCCGCTCGATATGGCCGGCCTGGTCGTGCAACAGCCGGTCAATCTCGGACTCCAGCATTACCGGCGGGAACTCGACCGTCGCCTGTTCGACGAGCTGGTTGAGGATCTCGTCGTGGTAGCGATTGTCGCGCTGCTCCTCTTCGGACTTCTGGATGTCCTCGCGGATGCGCTGGCGCAGTGCGTCCACCGTCTCAAAGCCCTCACCCACCTGCTTGGTGAACTCATCGTCGAGGTCGGGCAGCACCTCTTCTTTCGTCTCGAGGAGGGTGACTGTGAAGTGCGCCTGCTTGCCGGCGAACTTCTCACTATTGACCGTTTCGGGCACGGCCAGGTCGAATTCGAGCGCATCGCGTTTCTTGTGGCCGAGCACCTGTTCTTCAAAGCCAGGGAAGATCACGTCGCGCTCTTCCACCAACTGCACTTCGGCTTCCTGCTGCTGGACCAGGATCTCGTCCTCGACCGTCGCGGCGATCTCCATGCGCACGACATCGCCCCAGGCGATCTCCCGCTCGATCGGCTCCAGCGTGGCGACACGGCGGCGCAGGATCTTCAGCGTCTCG
>JBGQBE010000030.1:0-36091 GCA_041494685.1 Dehalococcoidia bacterium
CCATGTCGTAGCTGAAGATCGCCGGCCTCAGGTTCCCGATCGCCTGCTCGGCCATGCCGCAGCAGATGCCGCCGACAAGAATGCGTTCCGGGTTCAGCGACGTGAACATCGCCATCACGCCCTGGTCCTCGACGCCGACGAGGTTCTCGGCGGGGATCTCCACGTTGTCGAAGAAGATCTGCCACTGGTAGACGCCCTCGGTGGCGACGGTGGGGATCGGCGTCTTGGTCACGCCCTTCGACTTCGGGTCGAGGAGGAAGAGCGAGAGCCCGTGCGACTTCGGCAGGTTCTTCGCGGCGACTTCGTCGCGGGTCGTCGTCCGGGCGACGACGAGCATGTAGTCCGCGACCTCGACGCCCGTGATGAAGATCTTCTGGCCGTTCATCACGTAGGCGTCGCCGTTGCGCTTCGCGACGGTCTCGATGCGGAACGTGTTGCTGCCGGCGTTCGGCTCGGTCACCGCGAAGACGAGGATGGTCTTGCCGGAGAGGACGCCGGGGACGATCCTCCGCTTCATCTCGTCGCTGCCGTTCTTCAGGATGCAAGCCGTGTCCATGCATGTGACGAGCATGAGGCTGGGCGAGAAGCCGAGCGCGCAGATGTCCTCGAAGGCGAGCGTGAGCGCGAGCAGGCCGGTGTTGTTGCCGCCGTACTCCTCCGGCACTAGGCAACCGAACAGGCCGAGGTTGGCGAACTCGGACCAGAGTTCGTAGTTGAACTTGTGGTCGCGGTGCGTCATCTCGCGCCACTCCTTCTTGCGATGTTCGTACTTCGAGAGCATCTGCTTCACCGAGGCACGCATGAGGTTGTGCTCTTCGCTCAGCAAGAAGTCCATGTGGTGGCCTCCGGGTGACTCGTGGCTCCTGGCAGACATACCGCGCTCACGGCGCGAAGCTCGAGCGCGCCTGGACGCCCCAGTGACCGTCCTGCTTGTTCACGATGTAGATCGAGTCGTACGCGCCGATCACGCTGCCGTCTTCGCGATAGCGCGTGAAGCGCGTGTCGAAATGCACTTTGTCGGCGGAGCTGTGGATGACGTTGCGCCGATCCCAGGCGCTGTGGTGCCAGCCGTCGGCGGCCATCCGCTCGAAGGTGTCAGATCGGTGCGACTCCGGCCCTTCGATGATCCGGACGCGGCCGCTGGCGATACGGACGGACGGGTAGTTGAAGGTGGCGGCCCAGGCCGGGAGATCGCGGGCGTTCCACGCCGACATGAAGTCGTCGAGGAGGCGCAGGGCGGCCTGTTCGCTCTCGGTCATGGCGGTTCCGCTATCTCCCCTTGAACACCGGCGCGCGCTTCTCCTTGAACGCGCGCGGCCCCTCGCGCGCGTCCTCCGACGACATCGCCTGCATGCCGATCTGCAGGTCCAGCGCGAGGGCGTCCTGCTCGGGCAGGCACTCCGTGCGCTGCACCGCTTCCTTGATCTTCAGGATCGCGACGGGGCCGTTGGACGCCACCTTCCCGGCCAGTTGTCGCGCTACCGCGAGCGCCTGGCCCTTCGGCACGACGCGGCCGATCAGGCCGAAGCTCAACGCGGCTTCGGCGGGGTACATGTCCGCCGTGAGGAGCATCTCCATCGCCTTCGTGTACGGGATCTGTCGGCGGAGACGGATGACGGAGCCGCCCTGCGGATAGAGGCTCCACTTCGCCTCGGTGATGCCGAACGTCGATCCGTCGCCGGCGACGCGGATATCGGTGGCCTGCAGGATCTCGGTGCCACCGGCGAGACAGTAGCCCTCGACGGCGGCGATCAGCGGCTTCTTGAGCTGGCGGTTCCGCAGCAGGCCGTCGAAGATCACGGTGTAATCGGCGCGGATGCGCGCCTCGAACTCGTCCTCAGGAGGCAGATTCTGCATCGATCGGGCGACGAGCTTGTCGAGATCGGCGCCGGCGCAGAAGTCGCTGCCGGTGCCGGTGAGGATGGCGCAGCGCACCTCCGGGTCGTCATCGATCATCTGCCACGCGTCGGCGAGGCGGCAGAGCATCTCCATGTTGATGGCGTTCTTCACCTCGGGGCGGTTCAGCGTCAGGGTGACGATGTGCCCGCTGCGTTCGACGATCAGCGCCGGCTCGGTCATATGTCAGCTCCCGGTCTTGTGCTCCGCCTGGCCCGCAGCGTTTCGCTCGGCCACCTGCTTCGCCCACTTGTAGTCGGCTTTGCCGCTCGGCGAGCGGCGCATCTCGTCGACAAGGTGCAGCTCACGCGGGACCTTGTAGCCGCTGATCTTCGCGCGGCAGTGCGCGTCGATCTCGGCAAGCGTTGGCGCCTGGCCCGGCCGCGGCTGGACGACGGCGGCCACGCGTTCGCCCCAGCGGTCATCGGGCACGCCGACGACGATGGCGTCGAAGACGGCGGGGTGAGACTTCAGCGCCATCTCGACTTCGTCCGGGTAGATCTTCTCGCCGCCGCTGTTGATGCAGAGAGAGCCGCGACCGAGCAGCGTGACGATGCCATCAGCGTCCACCGTAGCCATGTCGCCGGGGATCACCCAGCGCGTGCCATCAGCGTCGGTGACGAACGTGCTGGCGGTCTTCTCTTCATCGTTCCAGTACCCCAGCGGGAGGCGGCCGCGGCGCGCGAGACGGCCGACGGCGGCCGAACCGGGCGCGACGCGGCGCAGGTCTTCGTCGAGGACGGCGGTGAAGGGATCGACGCTGAAGCGCGGCCGGCCGCCCTCGTTCGCGCCGAGGTTCATGCCCTGGTGGCCGGCCTCGGAGACGCCAAACGCGTCGATGAGCAGTGTGCCGCCGAGTTTCGCGCGCAACTGGTCCTTCACGGACTGCGTCCAGATCGCGCCGCCCGACGAGACGACGAGCAGCGGCGACAGGTCGTATGCCGCGGCGTCCTCGTAGAGCGCGTCGGCCAGGGGACGCGCCATCGCGTCGCCGACAATCGACATCACGTTGACGTGCTCGCGTTCGACGAGCGACCAGATCTCGCGCGGGTCGAGGCGATGTTTCTGCGCGAGGACGACCTTGCCCCCACCGTGCATGCCGATGAGCGCGGCCCAGTAGCCGTTCCCGTGCATCAGCGGCGCGACCGGGAGCGTCGTGGGCGGCGCGGTGCGCTCGCGGGCGGCCGGGCCGATCTGCTCCGGCGCGGTGATGTCAGGCCCGCCGGGGTTACCGCCCTGGAGCCCGGCGAAGAAGACGTCTTCGTGGCGCCACATGACGCCCTTCGGCATGCCGGTGGTGCCGCCGGTGTAGAGGAGGTAGAGATCCTGGCCCGACCGCTCGGAGAAGTCGCGCGTGGCAGACTGCGCCGCAAGCGCAGCTTCGTACTCGATCGCGAGAGGAGCAAGCGGCGCGGCCGCGCCGGGCTCCGAGCCATCCGCTACCTCGATGAACGTGCGCAGTGATCGCACGGACGCCGCGACCGCTGCGACGCGCGACCGGAACTCGCGATGAAAGACGAGGGCGGCGACACCGGCGTCGTCAAAAAGGTAGCGCAACTCGTCCTCGACATAGCGGAAGTTGATGTTCACCGGCACGGCACGGAGCTTGAACGCGGCCAGCGACGCCTCGATGTACTCGTTGCAGTTGTAGAGGTACAGCCCGACCCGATCACCGGGTCCGATGCCCGCCGCGGCGAGCGCGTGCGCGAGGCGCGTCGCGCGCTCGTCCACGTCGCGGAACGTCAGCCGCCGATCGCCGTACACGATCGCCTCGCGCTCCGGCACGTGGTCGGCGACGCACTCGTACAGGTCCGCGAGGTTGAAGTGCATCACCATCTCTATGGCTTCTCCGCGCCGACGATCCACATCGAGAAGAACTGCGAGCCGCCGCCGTACGCGTGGCCCAGCGCCCGCCGCGCGCCGTCGACCTGGTGCGCGCCGGCCTGGCCGCGCACCTGCATCGCCGCCTCGGCGAAGCGCAGCATGCCGGACGCCCCGATCGGATTCGACGACAATACACCCCCGGACGGGTTCACGGGTAGATCGCCGTCCATCGCCGTCGCCCCGCCAGCCGTCATTCGCCAGCCGGTGCCTTCCTCGGCGAACCCCAGGTTCTCCATCCACATCGGCTCGAACCAGCTGAACGGCACGTAGATCTCGGCCACGTCGATCTCGCGGCGTGGGTCGTTGATGCCGGCCTGCCGGTACACGTCATCGGCGCAGTCGCGTCCCGCGCGCGGGTTCACCTGGTCTCGGCCGGAGAACATCGTGGGCTCGCTGCGCATCGCCGAGGCGTGCAGCCAAGCTGGCGGCCCCGGCGCGCGCGCCGCGGCGGCCTCGCTCGCCAGCACCATCGCGCAGGCGCCGTCGGACGACGGGCACGTCTCCGCGTAGCGTATGGGGTCCCAGAGCATCGGCGATGCCGCGACGGTCTCCATGCTGATCTCGGGCTGCTGGAGGTGCGCGTACGGATTCTGCAGCGCGTTCAGGCGGTCCTTCACCGCCACCATCATGCCGACGTCGGCCGGCGCACCCGAACGGCGGATGTACGCCCGGATCAGCGGCGCGAAGTAGCCGCCGGCGCCGGCGACGGTCGTCGGCTGAAACGGGATCTTCGGCGCCAGCGCCCACATGGCGTCGCTCTCGGATTGCTTCTCGAACGCGACCGTGAGCACGCGCTCGTGCACGCCCGCTTCGATCAGGTGCGAGGCCACGATCGCCGTGGAGCCGCCGACGCTGCCCGCCGTGTGTACGCGCATCATCGGCTTGCCGACGGCGCCCAGGGCATCGGCGAGATACAGATCCGGCATCATCACGCCCTCGAACATGTCGGGCGCTTTGCCGATGACGACGGCGTCGATGTCGCTCCACGTGAGGCCGGCGTCTTCGAGCGCGCGCAGCGCCGCCTCACGCACGAGGCCGGGGATCGACATGTCGGCGCGCTTCGACGCGTGCTTCGTCTGGCCGATGCCGATCACCGCGCAGCGCCGCGCCATTTCAGCCACCCTCCAGCACGCAGACGAGATTCTGTTGGAGGCATGGCCCCGACGTGGCGTGGGCGACGGCGCGGCGCGCTCTGCCATCGATGATCTGCTGCGCGGCCTCGCCGATGCGCGCAAGGCCCGCGACCATGATCGCGTTCGCCGCGAGCGCGCCGCCCGACGGGTTGACGCGCACGCTCGCATCGAGGCCGATCGCGTCGCGGAGGATGAGTTCCTGGTGCGCGAAGGGGGCGTGCAACTCGGCGACATCGACGGGGCCGGCGTGCACGCCGGCGTTCCGCGCGGCAAGCGCGGCCGACGGCGACGCCGTCAGGTCGCGCACGCCGAGCGACGGCGGCTCGATGCGATGGTCGATGCCGCGGATCCACGCACGGCGGCCCGGCAGGCTCCGGGCGGGATCGCCTGCCGCCAGCACGACCGCCGCCGCGCCGTCCGAGACCGGCGGACAGGCATGCTTCCGCAGCGGCGACACGACGTACGGCTCGCGCATCAGTTCGTCGGCGTCGCGGTCGGACGCGACCTGCGCGGCGGCGTTGCCCAGCGCGTCGCGGCGGCTCCGGGCGGCGACCTCGGCGAAGTCCCGCTCCGTGTATCTGCCCGATTCGAGCAGCGCGCGCGCCTGCAGGGCGGCGACGCTGACGCTGTCGGGCCAGAGCGGCGCCACGCAGTACGGGTCAAGCTGGAGCGTCAGCACGTCGCGGATATCGCCCAGCGACGACTTGCCGAACGAGTACACGAGCGCCGAATCGACGTCGCCGCACTGCAGCTTGACCCAGGCTTCGTAGAGCGCCCACGCGCCGTCCATCTCGACGTGCGATTCGCGGATTGGGGGCCAGGCGCCGACGGCGTCGAGCGCGTTCACGAACGCGAACGGCTGGCCCGCCAGGTAGTCGCAGCTGCCCGAGACGGTGAACCCGATGTCGCCGCGGCGGATGCCGGACTTCCCGATCGCCTCCGCGATCACCGGCATCAGGATCTCGACCTCGTTGCGCACGAGTTCCTGCCGGACGTACGAGGACTGCGCGAACGAGACGACCGCTACCTCCCGCATCACAGGTGGTCCTTGTACGCCGCGTATGGCGCGTCCGGCTCGCCGGACGGGCAGAAGTAGCGGATGCTCTCCATGCTCGGCCGCAGCTCCTCGCGGGGCACCCAGACGGCCCGCACGCGCATCCCCATGTGCGCGTCTGCGACGTCGACCTCCTGCAGCAGGTGGAAGATCGCGATGTCGGCGCCATCGAGCAGCACGGATGCGGCGACGAACGGCGGCCGGATCGCCTGCCCGGGAAACGGGATGTTGACGACGCAGAACGTGGTCACCGTGCCGGTGTCCGCGCATTCGACCTCGTCGCGCGTGGGCACTCCGCACGTGGGGCACGCGCCGCGCGGCGGGATGTACACCTTCCGGCACTCCGGGCAGCGCTGGCCGAGCAGCTTCCCGTCAGCCAGCGCGCGCAAGTGCCGCGACGCCGCCTCGCCCGCGGCGTACGTGTAGTCGAGCCGGATCGGCGTCTTGATCCCGTAGACCTGCTCTGCCATCAGGTCCCCTCCGGCTCGAAGCAGGCGATGTCGTGGATCTCGCCGGTGGTCTCGTCGCGCCAGCGCACGCGCACGCGCATGCCGGTCGCCATGCGCCGCTCGTCGACGGCATCGACTGCATGCAGCATCGCCGTGTCGGCGCCGTCGGGGCGGATGAGGGCCCAGGCGAACGGGTGCTGGAGCGGCTGGTTGGGGCGCGGCTCGTCCACCCACGCCCAGGTCAGCACAGTGCCCGACTGCCCGACTTCTACGAAGTCACCGACCGGATCGCCCGTCTCGGGGTCGTACTCCTGAGGCGGAAACAGCACGCGGCCGCCCGCCGTGCGGACGCCGACCAGCTTCCGGTCCTGGAGCTCGCCGAGGAAGCGGCCGATCACCGGGCCGACGCTGCGCGTGTAGGTGTACTCGAGCGTGTGGAGCGCGGTGAGCGCCGGAGGGTCCGCGGTCGGCCGGTCGGTCATGCTCGTCGCCTCGGCGGGATGAGCCGTCTTCGCCGGCATGGGCCCGCTGGGCCGCGCCGCGAACCGGGTCCTTATCCTGACCATCCATACGTGATGTTACTACCAGTTGGTTAGCGAGAATAGCCCGCTGCCGGGATGCAGTCAAGGAGCGCCGTGCGGCGGCGCGCGCAACGGCCGGCTCACTCGGGCGCGCGCGAGGTTGTTCTCCTGCCAGTCCTCAAAGCGCATGACCACGACGCGCAACGGCTTCCGCCCGACGCGGGGCTGGCTCAGCACGACCACCGGCACCCTTCCGGTCTTCTCAGATGCCTCGATGCTCTGCTCCAACGCCCTGCGCACGCGGACGGGGATCGCCTTCATCGTCTTCACTTCCACGCCGTATTGACCGGTCTCCAAGTCGCTGCGACGGGCTCCGGCACTCGGGATCCGCGACGTGCCGAGCGCCTCGGCGATGCTCTGCTCCTGGCGCTTCCAGCGCCGATTGCCACCGTTACGGCTGCTCACACGACCTCCTCTGCTTTGACAGTCGCGGGTGAAACGAGGCTTCCGCGGTTCGCGCGATGTCAAGTCAACGGGCACCCTCCGCCGCGTCATCATGCCACAATAGTCAACTGGAGGCCGTTGTTCTGCTCGCCTTGGTCACCGGGAGGCTGAGCGACTATCGAACAGGAGGAGAACACGATGCGCAAGGTCATCGCAAGCGTCAGCGCCTTCATCGTCGGTGCGATCCTCGTGGCGGCGTCCGGCGCCGGCCATGCCCGCGCCGAAGGCGAATACACCTCGAGTTCCGTCGCGCTCACGAGAACGACCCTGGTGTGCGACGGCCGCCACCGGACGAAGGCCGTCGTCCGGACGTTCGCCGATCCCGGGCAGACGGTCCCGGTGCCGGACGTACCGGTGCTGGTCGGCTGGTACCTGCCAGATGGGACACCGGCGCAGGCGACCGGGGTGACGAGCAGGCGCGGCGTGTTCCGTGCCAGCTTCGAGCCAGACACCCACGGGACGCCGGGGCAATTCATCGTTGTCTTCATCGTCGGTCACAGCATCAGCCACCTCTGGATCACCTGCGAAGCACCGCGGCGCGAACACACGCGATCGTAGCGCCGGGGTCCCGCTCATCACGGCCCAGCCCATCCGGCGCGCGGCCACGAACGGCGGACGCCGCCGACACGCGCACCGTTCGCCCGCCTGCGCCGGTAGACCGCGGCCGCGCGCAACGGCCGCCCGGCACTGCCCGCCACGACGTTCGGCACTGGACGCGGCTCCGCGCCGCGGCGTACGGTCGCGCCAACCGAATCCGCGGAGGTTCCGACAACGCCGAGCGAAGCCGACGACCGCCGTTCCGAAGAGCGCTACCGCGACGCCATCCGCTGGGAACGCGTCGCGTCGGTCACGCACTGCGTCGACTGCTATCCGGAGGCGTGCCCGTTCAAGGCGTACGTCGCCGGCGGCCGCGTGCTGCGCGAAGAGCAGTCCGGCGTGTTCGAGACGGTGGAGCCGGGCGTCCCGGACATGAACCCGGCCGGCTGCCAGAAGGGCGCCGGCTGGAGCCGCATGCTCGACGCGCCCGAGCGCGTGCTGTATCCCCTGGTGCGGGACGGCGAGCGTGGCAGCGGACGCTGGCGGCGGGTCTCCTGGGACGAGGCGCTCGCGCTCGTCGCGGACGGGATCCTGGACGCCCTCCAGGGACAGGGCTCGGACGCCATCGTCTTCGAGGGTACGCCCGCCCAGGGCGGGCTGCTGGCGTCACCGCTGATGGGCGCGCTCTTCTCGAGTCTCGGGGCGGTGCAGACCGACGTCAACGCCAACATCAACGACTTTGGGCCGGGGCTCTACCTGACCTTCGGCAAGTTCAACGCGATGGCCAGCGCCGACGACTGGTTTCACTCCGAACTCGTCATCATTACCTGCGCCAACCCGGTCTACACGTGGATCGCGCAGTACCACTTCATCGCGGAGGCCCGCTACAAGGGCGCGGAGGTGATCACGGTCGCGCCCGACTGCTCGCCCTCGACGGTGCACGCGGACGAATACGTGCCCGTGCGGCCCGGCTGCGACGCGGCGCTGGCGCTCTCGATCTGCCGCGTCGTGATCGATGAGAAGCTGTACAATCGTGACTTCGTCGCCCGGCAGACTGACCTGCCGCTGCTGCTGCGCGACGACACGCGCCGCTACCTGCGCGCGAGCGACATGGTGGCCGGCGGCAGCGACCTGCAGCTCTATTGGCTCGATGATGCGACAGGGCGCGTCGTCGAGGCGCCGCGGGCCACGCTCGACGCGGGCGCCGTGCGGCCCGCGCTCGAAGACGCGACGGAGGTCACGCTCGCCGACGGGTCGCGCGTGCGCGTGCGCCCGGTGTTCGAGACGATGCGCGAGCGGCTTGCGGAGTACGATCCGGAGTGCGCGCACGAACTGTGCGGCGTGCACCCCGACCAACTGCGCGCGCTGGCCCGCAAGATCGCCACGCGTCGCACGAACTTCCTGATGGGGCTGACGTCCGGCAAGTACTTCCACGGCGACCTGATCCAGCGCAGCTGGGCGCTGGTGGCGGCGCTCACCGGCAACTGGGGCCGCAAGGGTACGGGCTTCCACCAGTGGGCCGTCGGCGGATTCGACGGGGCGTTCCTGTTCGGGATGAAGCCGTCCGCCGGCCCGGAGGCGGCGCGCCAAGTGCTCGCCGGGCGGCGCGGCATGATCGACTTCCTCCGCGCGCAGGATCCGACACTCACCGATGAGCTCGCGGCCGTCGAACTGTCGATGCGTCTCGCCGAGGGCGGCGGATCGTCGCCAGCCGCGTTCTTCTGGCACCGGCAGGCCGGCTACGCGGAGCGCTGGCGGCGCTGGACGGACCCGTCGATGCCGCGGCCGCTCGACGAGTACGTGCGCGAGGCCGAGGATGCCGGCTGGTGGCCGGGCGCCCGCCCCGCCGCCGATGTGACGCCCGAAGTGTTCGTCGAGTGCGGCGGCAACATCCTGCGGCGTGCGCGCGGAGGCGGCGCGCTGCTGCTCAAGCACCTGTGGCCAAAGCTCAAGCTCGCCGTCACGGTCGACTGGCGCATGTCGACGACGGCGATGCACTCCGACGTGGTGCTGCCGGCGGCGCAGCACTACGAGAAGGCGTCGTTCCAGATGCCGATGCCGCGGGCGATGGGGATCACGTTCTCCGACCGGGCGGTGCCGCCCGCCGGAGAATCGAAGAGCGAGTACGAGATCATGCTCGCGCTGGCGAAGATGCTCGAAGCGCGCGCCGCCGCGCGCGGGTTCTCCGAGTTTGTCGACGCGAGCGGCCAGAAGCGGAGCATCGACGGCCTGCACCACGTGCTGAGCAAGGGCGGCGCCATCCTCACGGCCGAGCAGGTGGCGGAGGAGATGATCAACGACACGGTCATCGCCGGCAACGTGCCGCCCGACACGACGATCGAGACGATGCGCGAGCGCGGCTTCGTGCGGTTCCTCGATTGGGGCATCTCGCCGTACGGGATCACGCAGGCGACGGACGTGCGCCCGGACGAGACGACGTCGCCGTTCCGCAACCACGTCGAACGGCTGCAACCGTACCCCACGCTGTCGCGTCGGGCGCAGTTCTACATCGAACATCCGTGGTTCCTGGAGGCCGGCGAGGAGCTGCCCTGTCACAAGCCGCCACCGAACCAGGGCGGCGCGTACCCGTTGACGCTGATCAGCGGCCACAACCGCTGGAGCAGCCACTCGACGAACCAGGTCAACCGGATGATCCTGAACACGCATCGCGGGCACCCGTTCCTCTTCATCAATCCGGGCGACGCGCTGGCCCGCGGCATCGCCGATGACAGCGAGGTGCGCGTGTTCAACGACGCGGGCCGCTTCGTCACGCACGCGCGCTTGGCGCCGAGTGTGCCGCCGGGCCTGGCGGTCATGTACAACGGCTGGGAGCCGTACCAGTTCCCGCGATGGGAGGGCACGGCGAACGTTGAGCCGGGGCTGGTGAAGTGGCTGGGCTTCGCCGGCGGCTACGGACACCTGCGCTACTGGCAGTTCCAGTGGCAGCCCGTGCCGAACGACCGCGCCATCAGCGTGGACGCGGAGCCGGCGACCGGGCGGAACGCGGAGCGCGTGGAGGCATCGCCATGACGAACATCGGACCGGACAACCGGGCGGCAACGGCGCCGCCACTCAATGAGATGCTGGGCCTCTATCGGACCATGGTCCTGATCCGCGCGTTCGAGCAGCGCTTCGCGACACTCGTGCTGAAAGGCACGTTCAGCGGCGCCGGGCATCTGTGCGTCGGACAAGAGGCGGTCGCCGCCGGGGTCTGCGCGGCGCTGCGCAATGACGACTACGTGACGTCAAACCACCGTGGGCACGGCCACTGCCTTGCGAAAGGCGTCGATCCGGACGAGATGATGGCCGAGCTGTACGGGAAGGCGACCGGCACCTGCAAGGGCAAGGGCGGCTCGATGCACATCGCCGACTTCCGCCGCGGCATGCTCGGCGCGAACGGCATCGTCGGCGCCGGGCTGCCCATCGCCTGCGGCGCCGCCCTGACGGCGAAGCTGACGAAGTCCGGCCGCGTCGCCGTCGCGTTCTTTGGCGACGGCGCGTCGAACATCGGCGCGTTCCACGAGTCGCTGAACCTCGCGTCGATCTGGAAGCTGCCTGTCGTCTTCGTGTGCGAGAACAACCGCTACGGCGAGGCGACGCCCGTCGAGTACGCGCTCGCCGCGGAGCACGTGGCCGATCGTGCGCCGGCGTATCGCATGCCCGGCGTCATCGCGGACGGGCAGGACGTCCTGGACGTATACGCGAAGGCGCGCGAGGCCGTTTCCCATGCTCGCGCGGGTGACGGTCCCGTGCTGCTGGAGTGCGAGACGTACCGGTACTTCGGGCACTTCGTCGGTGACCAGGCGCGCTACCGGTCGGCGGAAGAAGTGGAGTCGTTCCGCGCGCGCGACTGCATCATCCGCTGTGCCGAGCAGCTCACAAAGCAGCACGGCGTGCGGGCGAAGCAACTCGAAGACATCGCAGCGGACGCAGAGGGACGCCTCGACACGGCCGTGGCGTTCGCCGAGAGCAGCGCGATACCCGACGCGGCGGAGATCATGACCGACGTCTACAGCGAGGTGCGGCGATGACCACCGAACGCGTGATCACGTTCCGGGAAGCGATCACGGAGGCGCTCCGGCTCGAGATGCGACGCGACGAACGCGTGATCCTCCTGGGCGAAGACGTCGCCGGCGGCGCGGGACGCCAGGCCGAGGGGCTGTCCGAGGCCTGGGGCGGCGCGTTCGCCGAGTACAAGGGGCTGTTCGCGGAGTTCGGCGACAACCGGGTGCTCGACACGCCGATCTCGGAGATGGGCTACCTGGGCGCAGCGGTCGGCGCCGCGATCACCGGCCTCCGCCCCGTCGCGGAGCTGATGTTCGTCGACTTCATCGGCGTCTGCATGGACCAGTTGATGAACCAGGCGGCGTTCGCGCGCTACATGTCGGGCGGCCGCGTCAACGTGCCGCTCACGATGCTGACGCACGTCGGCGCCGGCGTGGGCATGGCGGCGCAGCATTCGAAGATGCTCTACTCGTTCTTCGCGCACATCCCGGGGCTGAAGGTCGTGGCGCCATCGTCGGCGTACCACGCCAAGGGGCTGCTCACGGCGGCGATCAGGGACGACGACCCCGTCGTCTTCTGCGTGCACAAGCTCCTGCTCGGGCAGTCCGAGCACGTGCCGGAGGAGCCGTACGAGTTTCCCATCGGCAAGGCGCGGATCGCGCGGCCGGGCAGCGACGTGACGCTGATCGGCGCCGCGATGACGACATCCGTCTGCCTGCGTGCGGCGAAGGCGCTCGAGGCCGATGGCATCGACGCTGAGGTGGTGGACCTGCTCAGCATCTCGCCGCTGGACGAGGAGACGGTGCTGTCGTCAGTGCGCCGTACGGGCCGCGCCGTCGTTGTCGATGAAGGATTCCCGCGTTGCGGCCTGGCGGCAGACGTCGCGGCGCTCATCGCCGGGCACGCGTTCGACCACCTGGACGGCCCCGTGAAAATGGTCACGGCGCCGCACGCGCCGGTGCCCTTCAGCCGGCCGCTCGAACTCGCGTTCATGCCGGGCCCCGAGCGCGTGCGAGCGGCGACGCTGGAGCTGTTCTGACGGGCGCTCCCTCCCGGGGCGCCCGCGCCTCCCCGGAGGGCGATCCAGCCGGCCCGAATCGGCCGTTCGGCCCTGACGAAGGGTCGAGCGCCGGGTGTAGCGTAAGAACAGCGACGACGGCGGGTGCGCGGCAGCGGGGAGCAAATGACGACCGTGGACGAGGATCCGGGCATGATGCTTGGCCGGTTGTACCGTGACCGCACGCACGCGGGCGAGTGCCTGGCGGCGCGCCTCGATGCGTACCGCGATACCGGCGCGCTGGTGCTTGGCATCCCCCGCGGCGGTGTGCCGGTCGCGGCGGCGGTCGCCCGCATGCTCGACGCGGACCTCGATATCGTCGTGGCGCGGAAGCTGCGCTCGCCTGGCTTCCCCGAGTTGGCCATGGGCGCCGTCACGGCTAACGGAGGCCAGTTTCTCAACGAAGACATCATCCGCGAGCTTGCGGTATCGAGCGACTACTTGCAGGCGGAGATCGCGGAGCAGATGGCGGACGCCAGGCGGCGCGAGGAGCGATTCCGCCGTGGCCGTGCGGCACGTGATCTCATCGACCGCGTCGTCATCGTCGTGGACGACGGGCTCGCGACCGGTGCCACGATGCGCGCCGCGGTTCGCTCGGTCCGCAGCGGCCAGCCGGCGCGGCTCGTGGTCGCGGTGCCTGTCGGCTCGACGCAAGCCTGCGAGGCGCTGCGCCAGGAGGCGGACGAGTTGATCTGCCTGCGCACGCCGGAGGACTTCTGGGCGGTCGGCGCGTACTACGCGCACTTCGAGCCCGTGGAGGACGGCGAGGTAGCGGACATCCTGCACGCGGCTCATCAGCGGACAACACCTGAGTCCGTCGGGCTGGACGAGCGACCGCTGCGCGGTTGACGGGAAGCGAGCAGGCGCATGCGACTCTCGATCCTGTCCGGGACTGCCAACAGCGGCCTTGCGGCAGCGATGGCGGCGGTGCTCTCAACGGCCATCAAGCAGCGTGAGATCACGCGATTCCCGGACGGCGAGCTGGGGATCGTCCTCCATGAGAGCGTCCGTGGGGACGACGTGTACCTCGTCCAGCCCGCCGGCCCGCCCGTGAACGAGCACTTCGTGGAGTTGCTATTGCTCGCGGACGCCTGCCGCCGCGACGGCGCTGCGCGCATCACGGCCGTGATGCCGTACGTCGCTTACGCGCGCCAGGACCGGCGCGCCGGACGGAGCGCGGTTGGCGGGCGACTCATGGCGGACGTGCTCGCGTCGGCCGGCGTTGACGGCGTCGTGGCTGTCGACGTGCATACGCCTGCGATCGAGGGCTTTTTCAGCGCGCCTGTCGAGCACCTGAGCGCCGTGCCGCTGCTCGCGGACCGCGTGCGATCAGGGCTGCCGCGCGACAGCGTCGTCGTCGCGCCGGACCTCGGGGCGGCGAAGCTCGCGGAACGTTACGCCCGCATCCTCGACCTGCCGGTGGCGTTCGTCCACAAGCGGCGCATCGCCGCGACGGAAGTCGCAGTGCACCAGATCACCGGCGATGTCGCCGGTCGGGCGCCGCTCATAGTCGATGACATGATCAGCACGGGCGCCACGATCGAGGCAGCGTCGAACGCCGTCCTCGCGGCCGGCGCGCGCCCGGCGATCACCGTGGCTGCGACGCACGCGCTGCTCGTCGGGCAAGCGGTCGAGTGGCTGCGCGGCCTCGGGTTGCGGCGCCTTGTTGTAACGGACAGCGTGAGGTTGCCCGTCGACGCCCCATTGCCGCTAGAGGTGGTGAGCCTCGACCGGCTCCTCGCAGAGGCGGTCGAGCGTCTGCATGGGGCGCCATCGCCAGGTGCCGTGACAACGCCTGGCTGAGAGAGCCAGCGAACGACGTTCACCGCCGCTCGTCCTCATCCTCTGCCGCCGGTACCGCTTCGGCCGCGTGCGCCTGCTCTTCGTGATCGGCCAGGCACTGGCTCGAGCACAGGACCGCGTCGCAGTACTTGCAACTGAGGATCTCGTCCACCTCGTTCGGATCTTCGGGAAGTTCCTTCGCACACGTACCGCATCTGACCATGATCATCGCCTCCGTGGACCCGTCTTCTCCTGCGCCCGTCGCGCGGGTTGTCATCCGCCCGTTCGCGGGCCTGTGCGTGCCTCGTCATGGGCGGCGTTTCGAAGATGATCTTCGAACCACCGGCGCGCCGAACGGGCGACATGCTCGAGTGTTCCCGGCTCTTCGAACAGGTGCGTCGCACCAGGCACGATCTCAAGCTCCTTTTCGACGCGCAGGGCCCGCAGTGCCTCGCGATTCATCCCGATCACGGGGACGTCATCGCCGCCGACGATGAGCAACGTCGGCGCGCGAACCGCCGGCAGGTCGCCGAGCGCGAGATCAGGGCGGCCGCCGCGCGAGACGACCGCGCCGATCGCGTCGGGCCGCCGCGAAGCCGCCACGAGAGCCGCGGCGGCCCCGGTGCTCGCACCGAAGTAGCCCAACTTCAGATCGCGCGTCTCCGGCTGCTCGCGAAGCCAGTCCGTCGCGGCGACGAGGCGCTCGGCGAGCAGGGCGATGTCGAAGCGCAACTCAGCCGTTTGTAGATCGATGGCTTCCTCCTCCGCGGTGAGGAGGTCCATCAGCAACGTCGCCAACCCGCCCTCCCTGAGGACACTCGCGACGTAGCGGTTCCGCGGGCTGTGCCGGCTGCTCCCGCTGCCATGCGCAAACAGGACGAGGCCGCAAGCATCTGGCGGGACGTTCAGGTTGCCCTCAAGCCGCGCTCCGTCAGCCGGGATGCAGACGAGGACATCGTGCTCTTCAGAAGGGAACTCGCTCGCCATCGCTCAGGCTCCCCGGTGGCTGCCGACTACTGCGACTCCGACACGGCTGCCAATCACGTTCGCGTCATCGAGCGTACACCTTCGACGCGCGCGTTGTGAGAGCCGGTCGACGGGACGCCGGCGGGCCGATCGGCTCCAGACGAGCCTCAGTCCGTACTCCTGAGCTGCAGGTGCTGCCGGAACCAGTCCACGGCCTCGCGCGCCGAACGTTCGAGCGGCTCGCCGCTGTAGATCTCGTAGTGGCGGAGGCCTTCGAGGATCACGAGCTTCTTCGGCTCGCCGGCCCGCGCGTAGACCGAGCGAAACTCGTCAGCCGGCGTCACGGCGTCGAGTTCCCCCGAGATGAGGAGCAGCGCACGCGGCGCGATGCGGTCTGCCACCGCCTCCGGTTCGTACTCCAGCGTCGATTCGAGCGTCTCCAGCGTGATCTGCGTCTTCAGGCCCGGCAGATCCTTCGCCGCGTTCTCGAAGAACGCTCTTGATTCCGGATCGGCGAGGATCATGAACGGATCGACGAGCGTACTCTCGCCCGTCAGGACGCGCTTGCGCCGCTCGTTTGAGATCATCAGTCGGAGCGGCGCGAGCTCTTCCGGCGAACGCTCCTTCAACCTCCGTCCGCCGTCCCCAAACCCCACCTGGGCGACGACGCACTTCGCCCGGGCGTCGATGCCTCCCGTCTGGATGACGTTCGCCGCACCATAGCTCGTGCCCCAGAGCCCGATCCGTTCGGGGTCAACGCGTTCGAGCGTCTGCATGAAGGTGATGCTGTTCCGGACGTCCTGCACCTGGTCTCGCCAGATCAGGCGGCCGCGTTCACCTTCGCTCGCGCCGAAGCCGCGGTAGTCGAACGCCAGCGCGGCGATGCCCGCCGTGGCGAAGCGGCGCGCGTAATCCGGCAGGATCAGCTCCTTGATGCCCGTGAATCCGTGACAGAGCACGACGCCCGGCATGCGCTCCGGCGCGCTCGCGGCCTCGGGCAGGTACAGCGTCGCGCTGATCTGTGCGCCCTCCGAGTAGTAGGTGACCGCCTGCTCCATGCCGCCTCCCCGCTCCTAGATCCGGTAGCCGTCGATGATACGTCGCGCAGCCGCCAGGCCAAGCACCTCGTTGGCGCCGTCCTCGATCATCGACGCTCTGGCATCGCGGAACAGCTTCTCCACGTGGAACTCCTGGCTGAGCCCGTAGCCGCCGTGCAGCTGGATGGCGTCGCTCGCGACCTCGAACGCTGTCTGCGTGCTCTGCACTTTCGCCGCAATCGAGTACTCCGTCGCCGGCGGCACCGTCGTCCTGTTGTAGATCGACGCCGCACGCGACAGCGCCCGCGCCGCCTCGACCTTCCTGAACATCTGGAAGAGCCTGTCCTGCACCAACTGGTGTTCGCAGATCCGCTTGCCGCCCTGCTTGCGCTGCCGCGTGTACGCAAGCGCCTCCTCGAACGCCGCTCTCGCCAGCCCCGTAAACGTCGTACTCATCCCCGCGTTCGCCCCCGCGAGGATGCCGTCGATGATCGCCGGATACGCCTCCGGCTCGACGAGCATGTAGTGCTTTGGGATGCGGACGTTGTCGAAGAAAATCTCGCCCTGATTCAGGTCTCGCTGGCCCAGCTTGCGCAGGGGCGGGCTCTTCGTCACGCCCGGAAGGTCCAGGGGGATCACTGCCACGCCGCCGCCGTCCATGCCGCGGGACGGATCGATCGTCAGGAACGTGCAGGCGTGCGTCGCGATCGTGCCGTTCGACACCCACGCCGACTTCTGTCCGCTGATGATCCAGTCGTCGCCGTCACGCCGCGCCTGCACCTGGAACGTGATATCGGCGTCCCGGAACTGCTCCGTCCCAAAGAGGAGGGTGTCCGAGCCATGCTCGGGCTCCGTGATCGCCCAGCAGCCGATGTACTTCCCCTCGCGGTCGTTCACGTACGGCATCACGATCTCGTCCATCAGATCCTTGTTGCCGGTCATTGCCGCGTATTGTGCGGCGAACGAGAACGGGAATGCCGTAACGCCCATGGCGATTGACAGCCCGGCGGACGCCCAGCCCATCTCCTCCCCAACGACGTGCTGTTCGAGCGGGCCCAGTCCGGCGCCACCGAGCCGTTCGGGGAACCCGCGCAGGTGATAGCCCTGCTGATACGCCTGGCGGAACACGTCCCAGAGCCGCGACCCCGGCGCGATCACCTCGTCGGCGGTGAGCTTGTCCAGTTCGAGCGCGGCTGGCCGGATGACCTCCGCCGCGAACCGGTGCGTCTGGTCCCGGAGCGCCTGCTGCTCGGGCGTGAGTGCCTTGTTCAGTTCCAGGTACATGAATCGACTCCCTCCCGCTCTTCAGGACGCGCACGGCCCGTCGCCGGCCGCGCCGAGGATTGTCCTCCGATCAACGCAGCTTTTCGGACCGCCGTCAGGGGCCGAACGGCCTTTCTCGTCTTGCGCGGTGCACGGCGGCACCGGGGATCAGCCGCTCCCGCGGCGCGGGCTCGCCCGAATACGGGCCAGAAGGCCGTAGCGGGCACGCCGACGCCCCTGCCAAGATGCCGACGAGGATGGGCACGTATCGATGACCGGCGACTCGATCCCTGCGAGCCCCGACCAGCTCACGGACGCGTGGCTCACGTCCAGGCTCCGCGCAGACGGTGCTGTCGAGCGGGCGCGCGTCACACGGCACACCACCGAGCTGCTGGAACTCCAGGGCGCGGCCGCGGTCGTCGCGCGGATCGCGCTCGACTACGACCTCGCGGAGCCGGGGGCGCCCCCTTCGCTCGTGGCGAAGTTCGCCTCTCCGCACGAGCCGATCCGCGCGCTCATGCGGATGATGGGCGGCTACGCCCACGAGGTCGAGTTCTACCGTCACTTCGGAGACGACCCCGGGATCCCGACCCCCCACTGCTTCCACGCCGACATCGATCCCGACTCCGGCGTCTTCGTGCTGCTGCTCGAGGACATGAGCGACTCCCGGACGTCGGACGCCCACATACCGTCGGTCGAGGACATCGAGGCGGCGGTGCGGTACCTCGCGCCCTTCCACGCGAAGTGGTGGAACCACCGCCGGC
The DNA here is from genome assembly GCA_041494685.1 of Dehalococcoidia bacterium. GTDB lineage: Bacteria > Chloroflexota > Dehalococcoidia > DSTF01 > JACRBR01 > JBGQBE01. The sequence goes on from JBGQBE010000030.1 coordinate 18,853, forward strand.
TCCGTGAACTGGACTTCCTGCACTATCCCGGCAGCCCCGCCCACGAGGCCTTCATGGCGCAGGCGCGGGGCGCGCTCGCGGCGGCGCTGCCTGCTGCGCGCGAGCGGTTCGGAAGCAGCCTGCCGCCGGCGCTCGTCACCGTGGCGGAGCAACTGCTGGCCAACTTCGACGCGCTCTGGGATCTACGGCAACAGGGCCTCCGCGACGGCGTCACGATCGTCCACGGCGACTTCCACCCCGGCCAGATCTTCTTCCCCTCGGACCGGGGCGGCCGGTTCGCCGTCTTCGACTGGCAGACCGTCAGCGCCGGCAGCGGTGGCGACGACCTGGCGCGCATCATCGCGACCGGGCTGACCGCCGAGCAGCAGGCGGCAGACGACGCGCGGCTGATCGCGCTCTACCACTCGATCCTGGTCGAGCACGGCGTCACGGATTACGACATCGAGCGGTGCCGGCTGGACTTCCGGGCCGGGCTGCTCACCACCGTCGTCATCAACATCATCGCCGGGGCGAGCATCGCTCCGGAGTTCATCGAGGAGTACGCGGGGCCCGCCGAGATCGACATGGTCGAGGCGATGTTCGGGCGCCTCGCCGCCGCTGTCGAATCCCACGATGTGCTGGGCGTCGTCCCAACCTGAACGTTCCCCCGGATCGGGCCATGCGGCACCTTGCCGCGCGTGCCCCTCGCGCCGCAGCATGTCGAAGCGATGAAGGCATCCGCCGCGACGCTCCTGGCGCTGCGAGAGTTCGCCGACCCCTCCTGCAGACGCTGCCGGGGCCGCGGCGCCACGGGCGACGACCTCGTCGCGACCCTCTGCGGTTGCGTCCGACGCCGTGTCCACGACGACGAGCAGGCTGCGAGCGGCGATCCCGTTGATGACGCGCTCCCGCATCCCTGGGGCGTGATTACGCGCCGTGCCCAGCAGATCCACGCCGCACTGCTGCTCCAGGCTCTCCCCGACACTTGGAGTTGATCCGTCTCCGCCCGTGATACAGTGGCCCGAATTGCACGATGGCCCGACGTCCGTCGGCACGATGATCGAAAGCAGGTCGGCGAGGATGGAGCAGGATCAGGCAGCCGGATTCTTCCGCGTGCTCTACACGACGCGCGCCCTGCGCCGCCTCAAGCCCGATCCCGTGCCCGAGGAGTTGCTGTTCCAGCTGATCGACGCCGCGATCCGCGCGCCGTCCGGCCAGAACGCCCAGGACTGGCGCTTCGTCGTCGTCACGGACCCGGCGATCAAGCTGCTGATGCAGACGGCCGCGACGGAGGCATGGGCGCGATACCAGCCGCGCTTCGCCGAGGATCCGGCGTCCATGGACGAGTTGCCGCGGACGAAGCGGCTGTCCCTCAAAGCGACGGCGCACCTCGCGCACCACGTCCGCGACGCACCCGCCGTGATCGTCGTCTGCGGTCTCAAGGCGCGGCACTCATCGCCGGGCGGCAGCGCGTTCCCGTCCGTCCAGAACCTGCTGCTGGCGGCGCGCGCCCTCGGCCTCGGCGCGTCGATCTTCCAGCTGGCGCTGTCGCCGGCGGTCGTGCGCGAGATCGGCGTCCCCGACGAGTACCAAGTGCACTGCGCGATACCAGTCGGCTACCCCGTGGACCGTCACGGCCCCGTGCGGCGGCGCCCCGTCCGGCAGGTGACGTTCAAGGACCGCTGGGGCGCCGCCTGGGAGTTCGCCGACGCGCAGCCGGACGACGGCCGGCAGGATCGGTGGCTGCGGTAACGGTGGCGGGTGGGGCGAGAACACCGGCCCCGTGAGAGCCGCCCTCGCTAAGAGGCCGCGGCGGGCGGCGCTGGCGACAACGCGAGCCGCGAGCGTGACCAGCCGGTCAGGCTGCGGCCTGGCGGAGATCCCTCAAACGGGGATCGCGCGCCCGGTTCTGAGGCGGTAGCCAAGCATCGCCAACACGGCGACGATCGTCCAGGCGACCACGACACGGGTCGCCAGTCTGTTGACGTCGGATGTCCCGATCGTCGTTGGGTCGCTGGTCAGGGCCAGGCTGCAGATAGCAAACACGACGACGGTTGAGGCAGCGACCAGATCGACGAACACATGGCGACGAAACGGTTCCATCGACCGCGTGGCTCGTCCAGCAAGCCAGCGAAACGAAACGGCGGCGAGGGCGAAGACGACCAGCATGGACGCATACCCGACAGGCGTCCCGTGCGGGATCTTTCCGCTCACCTGGAACAAACCAATGACGATGACGTTTGTCCCCAGCGCGAGAAGCCAGCCCCTCCGGTGCATGGGAGGCGACTGCGAATTGCGCGGCCGGATGCGATTGGCAAGGTAGAACGTCAGCACCGACTGGATTCCTCCCCACCAGAACAGGATGACGAACAGCGAATGGCTCCAGCGAATGCCCAGGAGCGTCGGGTGCTGGAAGGCGGTGCCAGATACGAGGCACTGGTAGACCATGCCATAGGTGAAGGCCAGCGCGACGAGATGGTAATCCTTGAGTCTGAATCGCCTGATCAGATCCTCTTCCATCGCGAAGAGGCTTGCGTATGCTGCGATCAGGAAGACGGGGAAGACCGGCCGTTCGACAAAATGGTTGACCCCGCGCATCGAATACTCGAACAACAGGTTGAAGGCGGTCGCCACGATCACGATGTCGCGACTGGTGTGCCGTGCGCCCGCGTAATTCTTCGCGTGGACTGGCGATCGAGCGAAGCTCAAGCCCGAACCTCCTTCGGCGGCGCGGCGGACTACGTTCACCCTTCGCCATTCTACTCGCCATACCGTCGCGCCGAGGCGTCCAGAATCCTCGTCCGACAGCCGCTCGACCGGCCTTCCTTCGACGAACTCGAAGGGCTGCAAGGTCGAAGCGTGAGAATTCACGCCGTACCGGATTACCACGATCATTACCGCGCCCGACGGGGTACAATCGCGAATATGCAGGCAACGCTGCCCTTTGGCGAGTCAACGGTTGATGTCGAGCTTCCGGCACGGACGCGGATGATCTCGCGGAGCGGCGGCGCCGGGGCGGGCGGCGGACTGCAAGCGGTGAACGATCTCGAGGCCGCGGTGCGCGACGCGCTCGATCGTCCGCTCGGGCTGCCGCCGATCCGCAACATGGTGAAGCCGGGCGCGCGCGTCGTGATCGCCTTCGACGACCCGACCGTGACGTCGTTCGGTCCGATCCGGCGCGTGGCGATCGAGGGCGTGCTCTCGCACCTGGCGGACGCCGGCGTGCGCGAGGACGACGTGCGACTGATCTGCGCGAACGCGCTGCACCGCAAGTTCACGCGCGCCGAACTGGCGACGATCATCGGCCAGGAGCTCGTCGACCGCTTCGGCGAGCGGCTCTTCTGCCACGACGCGGAGGACGCCGAAAACCTCGTGTACTTCGGCACGACGGAGCACGGCTACGACGTCGAGCTGAGCCGGCACGCCGCCGACGCGGATCTGTGCGTCTACATCAACGCCGGACTGCACCTGGGGTTCAGCGGCGGCTGGAAGTCGGTGGCCGTCGGGCTCTCGACGTGGCGGTCGATCCGGCACACGCACCATCCGGACGGCATGTCGATGTCCGTGCTCAACAACCGCATGCACGAAGTGCTGAACGAGATGGGCGCGCACCTCGAAGCGTCAATGGGCAGGCGCATCTACAAGATCGAATGCGTGCAGGCGAGCCCGACGAAGATCGCGCAGGTGTGGGCCGGCGGCGTCGGCGAAACGCGCGCGGCGGCTCTCGAGGTCATGGCGTCGCGCAACCCGCCACGGCGCTCGCAGGCGGAGCCGGCGGACGTCGTCGTCTACGGCCTGCCGGCGTGGAGCCCGTACGCGATCTTCGGCACGATGAATCCGATCCTGACGCTGATCTCGTCGGGCCTCGGCTATCTCGGCGGCTACATCGAGGCGCTGGGGAAGCCCGGATGCTCCGTCGTCCTGGCGACGCCCTGCCCGGAGACCTGGGACATGGAGCATCACCCGTCGTACCGCGAGGCGTGGGATCGCGTGCTGCCGGTGACGCGCGACCCGTACGAGATCATGAGCCGATTCGGCGATGAGTTTGCGACCAACGCCGCGTACATCGAGCGCTATCGGAACGGCGTGGCGTTCCACCCGGTGCACGCCGTGCTGGCGACGCATCCGTTGCGGCGGCTGAGGCACGCGTCGCGTGTGATCGTCGCGGGCGCGGAGGACGCCGCAATACCGCGCCATGTCGGATTCGAGTACGCGGCTTCCGTCGAGGATGCGATCCGTGACGCCGGGCGCGCGCATGGCAGCGAGTGCTCGGTCGTGTGCGTGAACTGAGCCGGCGGCGTCCTTCGGATCACTCAGACGCTCGGCCTACTCCGCCTCGCCGCGAGGATGCACCACCAGCACGGGCGCGACGCCCGACCGCATCACTTCCTCCGCCGTCGATCCGAGGAACACGCGCATGACCCCCGCTCGGCTGTGGCTGGCCATCACGATCATGTTCGGGTGCTCCTCGCGCGCCCGCTCGATGATCATCCGTGCGGGACGGTCCGAGATGTGCGCCTCGACGTGGATCCTGGCGCCGTCCGGGAGCCTGCTCGCCAGCGCCAACAGGTAGTCCTCCAGCTCTGAGCGGGATCTCTGGATCGCCTGATCCTTCGTCTCCGGATAACGCGGCGTCGGCGGGACGACCCGGCCCCCGGCCACGCCGTACATCGGCGCCCCGTTGTACGCCCGCAACTCGCCGCGGAACTGCGCGTGCACACTGGGCTCGTGCGCCACGGCGAGCAGCGTGAACTCCACGTCCGGCAGCGCGGCAAATTCCGCGAGGACGGGCAGTGTCTCCTCGCTATAGGGTGTCCCGTCGAACGTGGCAAGGATCTTCATGACGGTCGCCTCCCGGTTGATGTCGCGTCCCGTCTAGGCCGGACCCATCCATCTTACGCCGGCTGCCACGCCGGAAATGAAGTGATGATCGGTGGCGCCTGCGCAGGCCGAATGGCTCGGTTCTCTTCGGCCGAGTCCCGACGAACGGTGCAAGCAGCGTCAACCGCTCCACCTCGCTCCTGGACTGCGAGCTCCAGCCGGTAACCTGTAACCGATGAACCGGCTGCCCGCCGTCGCCCTGTACGCTATCGCCATGGCCTACGTCGAGGCCGCTGTCGTCGCGTATCTGCGCGAGATCTACGACATCCACGACCTGGTGCGTGACCTGCCGACGATGAGCGACCGCATCACCGCTATCGAGATCGGCCGCGAGGTGGCCACGATCGCGATGCTCCTGTCCGTCGGCTGGATCACCGGACGCAAGCTGCAGGACCGGCTTGGCTTCTTCGTGTTCGCGTTCGGGTTGTGGGACATCGCCTATTACGCATGGCTGGCGATCTTCACCGGCTTCCCCTCGTCGCCGCTCAGTTGGGACTTGCTGTTCTTGCTGCCCTTCCCGTGGTGGGGGCCGGTGCTGGCACCGTCCCTCATCGCCCTGGTGATGTGCATCGGCGGAGCCGCGGCCGTGCGCCAGGTCGAGCGCGGCCTACCGTGGCGGCTCAATGCGGTCAACGTCGGCGTGGCCGCGATAGGCATCGCCATCGTGCTGTACAGCTTCACGGTAGATAGCCTCCACGCCATGCCGGACGGCCTCGACGCTGTCGCGCAGGCGCGGCCGTCGCACTTCCCGTGGGCGGTGTTCCTGCTCGGGTTTGCTGCCCTGTCATGGGCTGGGCTGCGCGTCACATGGCCGACGCGCTCGCGCCTGCTCCGCACTTGACTGCCCGGACGGTGGCGCCCGCGATCCGCGCCGCGGCTACCCGTCAGCCGCCGGCGGACGCCGGCCCTGGAGCCGGATGCTCGTCGAGCACGAGCGGCTTGCGAGGCGCCTGGCTGAAATCGAAGTCCCGCCGCAAGTCGCCGAGCTGTGGGACATTCTCACGGATGGTCGGTCGTGAGTCAGGACGACCATCCGTCTGAGGGTCGATGCGAGCGCCGCCGAGAAAGTCGTCCTCGATGAACTTCAAGTACGCATCGAAGCTCAGCGTCTGGTGGTCGATGTAGCCCTGCTTCGCGTACGGGCTGATCACGAGGCCCGGCACGCGCAGACCGTAGCCGTTGTCGTCGACGTGTGGTGGCGCCACGTGATCGTAGAAGCCGCCCCAGTCGTCCCAGGCGAGGAAGATTGCGGTGCTGTCCCAGTCGGGGCCCTGCATGATCGCGTTGATGAGACCGGTCACGTACCCCTGCCCCTCGCTCACCAGCGCGGGGGGATGCTCGCTCGTCTTGCCGTTCGGCGTGATCCAGGAGACGGCGGGGAGCGTGCCGCTCTTCGCCGCATCGTAGAACTGGGACAGCTGCTGGATGTTGCCGAGCTCGCCGTCCTCGTGGACGGTGTCGAACCACGGCAGCGGGTTCCAGATGCCGGGCGTGCCAGGGTGCTGCGCCTTAGGCGTGCAGGTCGTCGCGGAGTCGTCCTCGCAGTCGGGCTCGGTGCCGTCGGCGACGTAGTATCCCCAGCTGACGTTGTTCTTGTGCAGCAGGTACGTGAGGTCGGTCCACGCATAGTCCGGGCGCTTCAGGGTCGCGCTCGCTTGCCTCGCCCGCGGAAGGAAGTCGGGCGGCAGGTCTGGCGCTTGCAAGGCGCTGACGCAGCTCATCGGGTCGTTCTCTTTGGTGCACCTGGCGGACCAACCGGAGACCATGAAGAGGTGCTCGGGCAGGCTCCACGACGCGTTCGGTTCGAACATCTTGTCTTGCAGCACGAACTGCTGCGCGTAGTGCCAGTAATTCGGGATCTCGCGCGCGTCGTGATAGCCCATGACGTCGGGCTGCTGGTCAGCGCTGCTGCACGCCGGATCGTTCGGATTGCTGCACGCCTTGCGCCCGCCACGCTCCACGCGGACGAAGCCGTCCATCTTGCCGCCGTCGATGTCGTTGGTCGCCGCAGCCTGGCCGTGCGGGCCACCGTGGTTCAGGTCACTTGCGTCGTGAAACGGTTTCACGCACTGCGAAGTAGCCGGGTCCGGCGCGCACACGGTCGGTTGCCCGTTCTGCATCGGGATGCCGTCGGCGCCGGGATAGGTTCCGAAGTAGGAGTCGAAGGAGCGGTTCTCCTGCATGATGACAACGACGTGCTTGATCTTGTGGATGTCGCCATCGGTTGCGTCCACGGTGGCGGCGGTCGGCGAGACCGAAGCAGACGCTCCCGGCATCGCCGGCGCAGGAGTGGCCGCGGCGCCTTTGTTCCCCGCGCCGCTGCACGATGCACAGAAGAGAAGCGCCAGGGCGAGGATCGCGGTGGCGGGTAGACGGAGGCTGGCCATACGCACACTCTAGCTCGCAGCGCCGCCGGGTACGTGTGTACATGGCAATCTGTCGGTCAAACGTCGGCAAACTTGCGCCGTGGGGCGTGGCCAAACGGCCTCATGTGCCCATCACGCCGATCCATGGAGTACCGCGCGCGTCGCAGTCTCAGACTTGCCTGCTGATCGGCCCTAGGAGCACTTCGGCGACGCGTGTACGATCGCGACCGAGGCGACACGTTGCCCTCGCGGCCGTGCGGTGCAGGAGCGATGCACATGGCGGGGAACCAACCAGGAAGGACGCGACCCGCGGCACCTTCAGGCAAAGCCAGCCGGCGATGCGCGATGGTCACCGGCGCCTCATCCGGCATCGGTGCGGCATTTGCCGAACGTCTTGCTCGGGAAGGATTCGATCTCATCGTCGTCGCGCGCCGACGGGGGCGCCTCGAATCGCTCGCACGGCGGCTGAGGAAGCAGTCCGGCATCGAGGTCGAGGTCCTGGTCGCCGACCTGACGCAGCCCTCGGAGTTGCTTGCCGTCGAACGAACGCTCAGGCGGAATCGCAGGCTCGAGTTGCTCGCGAATTGTGCCGGGTTCGCGGGCTACATGCCGTTCGTTGAGCTTCCACCCGACCGGGCCGAGTCATTGATCCGGCTTCACGTGCTTGCGTTGACCCGCCTGACGCGCGCCGCCCTGCCCGGGATGATCGCCCGCGGCAGCGGCACGATCATCAACGTATCGTCGGCGCTGGCGTTCAGCGCGTCCGAGCCCGAATCGTACCTGCCGCACCGAGCGGTATATGCCGGCGCCAAGTCGTACATCGCCACGTTCACGGAGGTGCTGGCACGCGAACTGAAGGGCTCCGGCGTCGCGGTCCAGGCGCTGTGTCCCGGTATGGTCCGCACGGAGTTCCACAAGGTCGCGGGTTATGACGTGGCTGGCGTCCCGATTCTGATGACGCCGGAGGACGTCGTCCAGGCTTCGCTCGCGGCGTTGAGGTCAGGTGAAGTCATCTGCATCCCGTCGCTGAATCGCCCGTCTGCCGTCGCCGAGTACCAGGCGAAGCGCAGCCGCTTGTTTGAGACGGCCGGGAGTTCCGCGCTGGCTTCGAGGTATCGGACGCCTGGTTCACATTCAGTGCGCGGACGGGAACCCAGAGCGAAGAAACGCGCTCGGCGCAGGGACTGAGGCGAGCCGCAGGGACGACGCGTACATCGCGCACTCCTCCCGGAGCCCAATGACGCCGCCCTCAGAGCCGAATGCCCCATCCGCGCGCGCAGCTGCCTACCGTACGCTATCTACATGAGCCACTTCTTCGATGTGCTGCCCGAGCTGTATCACCGTCACATCGTCGACGCCGGGAAGCAGCCCCAGTTCTTCGTGCTGCTCGCCTTCCTCACGACGTTCGTCATCGTCCGGATCGTGACCTACACGATGCGCTCCGGCCGCATCCGCATCATCCGAAGCGTGCGCGCAGGAGACACGCACATCCATCATCTCGTCCCCGGCATCCTGCTGCTGCTCGTCTCCGGATACCTCGGCGTCGCCGTCGACCGTTCCCGTCTCGAGATCGTCGCCATCATCTTCGGCATCGGAGCCGCACTCACGCTCGACGAGTTCGCGCTGTGGCTCCACCTGCGCGACGTCTACTGGGAGCGCGAAGGGCGCCGCAGCATCGATGCGGTCATCATCGCCGCCACGATCCTCGGCATCTTCGTGCTCGGGGGACAGTTCTTCGTGGAGGTGGCCAAGGAGATCGTCGGACGTTCCTAGCACCTGCAACATCAGTTGTTGGAATTCCTCGATGTGCGTCCCGCACTAGCGGGCGGGCATTGGCACCTCACCGGCGGGCGCTGGCGCCAGCCATGGCCGATACATCGGCACCCGACTCCGCTGGAGCGCAGACGGCGCGCGCGTCACCGGGTAACAGGCGAGCCCGAGCAAGACGGAGACGACGTGGCCATAGTCTGAGAACGTCACATGCGCGATGGCCACCAGGACCAACACTCCGAGCAGTCCAAAAGCCCAAACATAACGCCACGGTGCTCGTAACCGATACGTCAACACACCGGCGACGCAATACGCCCCGTAGCTGACGCCGACGTCGATGCTGTGCTCGATGCCCTGAGGTGCGTGGCCGAAGTGGAGCGCAAGGTCGATGCCCAACGCCGTCAGAAGGGTGCTGCCCACGTGGCCGATGGCGAAGATGAGGATGGCTCGACCTGTGCCGAGCCAAAACTCCGCTGGAGCCAACACGATCGCGAGGAGTGCGACGACCGGCAAGGCGTACGAAGACTCAGACCAGAATGCGCTTCGAATAAGTACGTCGACGGCGTTGTGACGCAGGTTACTGAGGTTGGTGCTCTGAGCTCTGAGGAGCGCGTTCGCCACCCGCCCGTTAGAGCCGGCAAGCACCCAGGTAGTGAACGTGATGACGCCTGCGTAGAGGAATGTGGCAGGCGAACTCCTGACATATGAGGAAGCGTACGGCCCGATGCGACTCCACGAACGCCGAAGAAGTCGCCCCGTGCGCCAATCGTGACCGATGGCATACCAGCTTGCGAACGCAGTTGCCGAGACAACAAGTACGACGATGTCCGCCCGAGTCATACGCTGATTCCGCTCTTCCGCCGCAGGCGACCAAGGTCTGTACTGGCCGACCAACTCAGTATTGCGAGAGCCGGCGCAGTTGATGTTGCGAAACGGTGAAGTTGCGTGGGAGTATGCTGGGCTGAGCGGCGGCCCTCAGCGGCGAGAGGCAGGACAGATTCGGAGGCCGGTGCACCCTCCAGACTCCACGAGCTCTCCGACCGCCGCGATACGACCACGCGCGACGGCGACTGGGGGCGGTGCCTGGCGATTTGCGACGGAGTTGCGGCGGATCGAATGGAACAGAGGTCTGCAGCCGGACACGTCGTACGCGCTCGGCCTTGCGTTCGAGCAGCCTCGCGAACTGCGAGTTGCCCGCAACCACTTCCAGACCGCGTTGATGCTCGCCCCCGACTACGGACCGGCACGTCGCCGGCCGCGCGCATTACCGGCGATATCGGGTACCTGACGTTCTGCCGAGCTGGGGGTGAGCCACGTGTGTAGGGTCTCCTTCAACGCCGCACGGATGGCGAGAGCTGCGACCTGGATCGGGCCAATCCTCCTGTTCGGGTTGATGGCGGTCCTGGCGTCCCGCTACGCACAGTTCCCGGGCGACGTTGCCGCGTCGCCTCGCGTCCAGAGCATCCACGCGCCATGGTTGGAGGCTATGTGGGACGTCCCGGAGGTCTTGGCAAGCACGACCGGCTGGACGATCTGCGCGGCCTTGCTCCTGGGTGTTCTCTTGGCGGCGCGTCAGTGGTGGGACACCCTCCTGGTGGCAGTGGTTCCTGTCGGCGCGGCACTCAACAGGTTGACCAAGCAGGTCGTGGATCGGCCCCGGCCCTCACCGATGCTGGTGACCGTGCGGGAACGGGTAACGGACCCGTCATTCCCGAGCGGCCACACGACGACGGCGGTGTTGCTCTTCGGATTGTGCTGCTACCTCGCGGGACGCCACCTTGAGCCGCGCTGGCTCCGCGTGGCGGTGCAGACCATCTGTATCGCGGCGATTATCGGTACGGGAGTGGCGCGGATGTACGACGGAGTGCACTGGTTCAGCGACATCTACGGCAGCCTCATCCTCGGCGGCCTGATCCTGCGGGGCACCCTGCACCTTCATCGCTACGTCTCGCCGGCCGAGCGGCACTCGTCCCAGGCGGGGAGGCATCACCGGCCTCCCGTCCGCTAGCCCCACCGGCAGCACACCGGGCGGATCCGGTTTGTGAGGCATCCGTCCCGCGTCCCGCAGCGTTATCCTACGGTAGCCCTGCGCGAGTACGCCGTGAACAGAGGCGAGCAGGCAGCGCAATGCATGTCTCTCGCGCGCATCGCGCCACGGCCCCATCCTGCACACTGCTGGAGCTGTTCAGATGTCACGGGAAGATCGCTACCTCTTCGATACGGTGGCAGAACTGTACCACCGGGCGCGCCCCCACCTATCCTCCGCAGGTGTTCGACGACCTGGTCGCCCTGACGGGCATTCCGGACAGCGGGCGCGTGCTCGAGATCGGCTGCGGGACGGGGCAGGCGACGCTGCCCATGGCGCAGCGGGGTTATGGAATCACCGCTGTCGAACTTGGCGAGAACCTCGCCGCGATCGCGCGACGCAATCTTGCCAGGTTTCCGAACGTCAACGTGCAGACGGCGGCCTTCGAAGACTGGCCGCTCCCGCCGGAACCGTTCGACCTCGTGATGGCCGCCACGTCGTTTCACTGGCTCGACGCCTCGGTCGCGCTGCCGAAGGTCGCCGCCGCTCTACGACGCGGCGGCGCGGTCGCTATGGTGAGCGGCGGGCACGTCGAGGGCGGCACGAGCCAGTTCTTCATCGACGTGCAGGACTGCTACCTGCGATACATGCCCGGCACGCCGCCGGGTCTGCGCCTCCCGAAGGCGGAAGACCTTCCGCTCGAAGCGCCGGAACTCGACGCGTCGGGGCTCTTTGAGCCCGCGCAGGTGCGCCGCTACGTCTGGTCGCGCGAGTTCACCACACAGAGCTACATCGACGAGTTGAACACATACTCCGGGCATCTCGCTCTCTCCGACGCGAATCGCCTTGCGCTGCTCACGTGCATCCGCGGGATGATCGATGAACGCTACGGTGGGCGGATCAAGAAGGCGTGCGTCACCGACTTGGATGTCGCACGAACGCGATAAAGGTATCGAGCCTCCATGTCGGCTTATTCCACCGTCCGCGCGGGGGCCACGCGGTTCAGCTTCGCGCCGCCCCGCCTCCGACGCACGTACGAGCCTGCAGCACCCCACCACTTGATGGCTCGAAGCGGACTACCGGAGCCGCTCCCGCTACGTGTCCAATGGCGCACGAAACGCGCGACGTTGGACTCTTGCGGCAGAGGTCACCGCGGCATTACGGTCGCGACGCCAGCGTCCCTTGCACGTGACTCGGGGGCGGCGGAGGGAGCGTCTGGAATGGGCACGTCGGATTGGGATGTCATTGTCATCGGCTCCGGCCTCGGTGGCCTGACCGCAGCGGCCTACTTGGCCGCGAACGGCCGACGGACGCTCGTGCTGGAGCAGCACTACGTCGCGGGTGGCAATGCACATGTATTCCGACGCAAGCGCATGTTCGAGTTCGACGTGGGGGTGCACTATGTTGGAGACTGCGGGTCGGGTGGCGTCATCCCGACCGTCTTGCGCGGCGTCGGACTGGACGGCAAGGTCGAGTTCCTCGAAATGGACCCCGATGGCTTTGACACGATCGTCTATCCCGGGCTGACCTTCCGGGTGCCGAAGGGCTGGGACCGCTACCGCGAGCGCCTCGTCGCGGCGTTCCCGGACGACGAGACGGCGCTGCACGGCTGCCTCGACGTCTTCGAGGCGCTGCTCCGGGAGATGCGGGAGCTGCAGCGAGCGGGTTCGGCCGTCGACGTGGCACAACTCCTCCAGAAGGCGCCGACCCTCGTCCGGTGGGGCGGCCGGCCGCTCACCGCGTTATTCGATGACTTCAGGCTGGGCGACAAGGCTCGCGCGGTGCTGCTCGCCGAGTCGGGCGCCTACGCCGTGGCGCCGTCGCGGACGCCCGTCGCGGTTCACGCCGGTCTGCTCGACCACTACCTCAAAGGCGCCTACTACCCGAAGGGCGGCGGCCAGGTGCTGCCGGCGCGCCTCATCGAGGTCTTGCGCGCCAACGGCGGCGATGTCCGCACCCGCAAGCGCGTGGAGCGCATCCTGATCGAAGACGGACACGTCGCCGGCGTGCGCCTGAAGTCCGGCGAAGAGTTTCGCGCGCCCGTCGTTGTCTCCAATGCCGACCTGAAGCGGACGCTGCTGGAGTTGGTCGGGAGGGAGCACCTCTCGGCGAAGACGGCGGACCGTACCGATTCGTACCGGATGTCGCTGCCGATCTTCTGCGTCTACCTGGGTCTGGACATCGACCTGCGAGACCGGATGCCCAACACCAACTACTGGTACTGCGAGACCTTCGACATCGAGAGCATCTACCAGGCGTGCGACGACGGTCGCCTTCCCGAGAACCTGCCCCTGTTCATCACGGCTGCGTCGGTGAAAGATCCGTCTACCGACCGGATCGCTCCGCGCGGCTGCTCGAGCATCGAGATCATGACGTGGGTCCCCGCCGATCCCCGATTGTGGCAGGTCCACGAGGGTCCCGCGGCCGGCGAGAGATATCACCGGAACCGCGACTACCGTTCGTTCAAAGACCGGCTGATGGAGCAGCTCATCGACGGGGCCGAGCGCGTGTTGCCGGGCATCCGGGAGCACATCGTCTGGAAGGAGGCAGCGACTCCGGTGACGCAGGAGCGCTACACCCTGTCGACGGGCGGCACGTCCTACGGAATCGAGGTCGCCCTCGACCAGTTCGGGCCGAACCGGCCCGGTGCGGCGACCGAGGTACCGGGGCTGTATCTGGCCGGCGCAAGCACGGTATTCGGGCACGGGATCGTCGGGTCGATGCGGGGCGGCGTCGGCACGGCGAGTGCAGTGCTCGGCCGGGATCTCATGCGGGAGGTCGAGCAAGGACGCGTCTATGGCGATCCAGCGAAGCTCGCCGCCAACGACGCGAGTGGGGATCCCTGGCTGTACTGCCGTTAGGGATACGAGCGCCTTCCGCGCCGCGGCCCTGGCGCTCCGCAGGACTCCACCTGAAGCGCGCGATCAACCGGCGTGCGATCGACCGCGCGGAGCACGGCGGATGCGTTCGCCCCCTGAAACTTGACGAAACCTGTAACTTTCGGTCGATAATCGCTCCTCTGCCCGTGTGAGTTGTTCGTTACCGCCGGTAGACTCGGATATCTCTTGCCTCGCCTACCGTTGCTCTAGATAGACGGACGTTCCAGACAGGTCGAGCATCTTGCCGTTTCTCGCCTCCTTCCTCACCGTGTCTGTCGCGCTGATCGCGGCGATCGTCCCCACGTTCGGTCTGCCCGGCAGCACGCCCGCCGACAAGCCTCCTTTCCCCGCGCCGCCCGGCTACCTCCTGCCCTGGCCCGGCGGCCAGATCCACACGGTGACGCAGGGCGAAGAGACCGGCCTCACGCACAACGGCATCGCCGCCTACGCCTTCGACATCAACCTCCACTTCGAGATCGTCGTCGCCGCACGCGCCGGCCGCGTGACGATGGTGCGCCAGGATTCGGGCGCCGGCGGTTGCAGCGCCGACTACGTCAACGACGCCAACTACGTCGTCATCGACCACGGTGACGGCACGTCGGCCCTGTATCTGCACCTCGCGCAAGACTTCGTGCTCGTGCACCCCGGGCAGTTCGTCGACCAGGGCCAGCCGATCGCCGCGTCCGGCGACACCGGCGTGACCTGCTCAGAAGACATGAAGGGACGGGGCCCGCACCTGCACTTCCAGGTCGAGCGGACCGACGACAGCCACTACTTCACGCAGTCGCTCCCCATCGCCTTCGACGACATCGCGAAAAACGGCGGCATCCCGCAACAGGACCAGTCGTACGTCTCCGGGAACTACGGCCGCGGCAAGATGCAGAAGATCAAGCTGACGCCGCATCACGACCCACGTCCGTTCAACCCGGTCGCGACGCCCGCCGACCCGTCGCTGTTCGAAGCCGACCAGAATGCAGCGCCGCCGCCCGCCGCCAGCGCGACGCCGGAACCCACCACGCCGTCCGACGTTCCGGCCGACGCCGGCACACCGGCACCCGTGCCGACGCGCCAGCCTCGCCCGACGCACACGCCGACGGCGCGCCCGACCGACACCCCGGTGCCGACGCCCACTGCCAGCGATACGCCCATCCCCTCGAACACGCCGGTCCCGACCGACACGGCCACTCTCCCGACCGCGACGTCAACGCCGGTGCCGCCCGTGGCAACCGACACGCCGCCGCCCGCGACGCCCACACCTGCAGCTACGGCCACACCGACACCAACTCCGACGCCGTAGCCCGAAGGGGTGTCGATCGCCCTCGACTCCTACACTCACGCGCTCCCCGGCATGCAGAAGGAAGCGGCGATCCGCATGGCGGCCGTGTTGTTCGGGTAGGAGGCGCCGATGGAACGATCGGACCCGGTGCGTGAAAAAACCGGCCCCGAGGGCCGGTCTTAGATTCAGAATGCTGGCAGGAGTGGAGGGACTCGAACCCCCGACAAGCGGTTTTGGAGACCGCTGCTCTACCAACTGAGCTACACTCCTGCGCGCCGCCAGTATAAAAGATGCCCCCGCCGTCCGCGAACGTCCGCCGCTACGCGCCCGCTCGCCCCGCCGCCGCCTCGACGGCGCGTCGCACGAGGTCCGGGTAGTTGCTGCAGATGCTGTCGACGCCCGCCGCCAGCATCTTCGCCATGTCGTCTTCGTCGTCCACGGTCCACGTCATGAATGTGAGCGACCGGAGCTGCCCCTGCCGCACTCGCTCCGGCGTCGCGAAGGCGTGGTAGACGCTAACGCCCTGCGCGTTCAGCGAGAGCGCGAACCCGAAGAAGTCGGCCCAGTCGACGATGCGGCGGCCCTCGGTGAGCAGCGCGGCCGCCATCCGCGGCTCGACGAGGCGCATCTGCTGCACCGTCTCGGGCCAGAACGAATGCACCTCGCAGTCGGCCAGCGCGCCGGCGTCGCGTACGGCGCGCGCGACGTGCTCCTCGATGTTGGCCTGCTTGATCTCGATTTGCAGGAGCACGCGCCCCTTCGTGAGGTCCAGCACCTCGGACAGCAGCGGGATCGGCGCGCCGTGGAACTGCGGCACGAACTGCCGCGCGCCCGCGTCGAGCGCGCGCACGACCTCGAGGGGCATCTGGCGGACGTCGCCCGTGCCGTCGGTCGTGCGGTCGACGGTGTCATCGTGCAGCAGCACGGGCACGCCGTCGGCGGTGCAGTGCACGTCGATCTCGATCGCGTCGGCGCCAAGCGCGATCGCCTTCTCGACGCCTGCGAGCGTGTTCTCCGGCGCGTGGCCCTTGCAGGCGGCGTGGGACGTGATCAGCGGCAGCCTCATGCGACCTCCCTCGGACGCGGCACCATCGCCAGCAGCGCCTCGGCGAGCACCGCGCCGGAGTGCTTGCCCGTCGAGACGGACTCCTCGTAGTTGTTGTTGCGGCCGGTCATCCACTCGTCTTCCGGCAGGAAGTAGCCCAGCGTGTCGTGCGCCAGGCCGAAGAACATGCGGTGGCGCGCGCCCAGTGAGGCCCGCAGCGGCAGCGCCAGACGGGTCAGCACTTCCCCCGGCGCGGCGAACGCCTCCAGCGCGTCGCCGACGCAGAGATAGCCGCAGTGCGTCGGCAGGTACGTGCGCCCGTCGCGCCGCACCATGCGCCGCTCCGACATGCCGGCGAGCGCCGCGACGATCTGCGCCAGGTCGGCGCGGCCGGCCGCGTGCAGCGACCGCGACGCGGCGCGCAGGCCGCCGGCTTTGCCCAGCACCGCCAGCGCGGGCCCCGCGCGTCCGACGGCGTCCTGGACGCGCTGCGAGAGACGCTCGAAGGCCAGCGGGAGTTCCAGTGGCTCGGTGCGCACGCGCACGAAGCCCTGCACGGCGTCCGGGTGCGCCAGCGATGCGACGGCGGCGTGCGCCACGGCTTCGCCGAGCGAGCGCGCCGCGTCGAAGCCGTCCTCGGCCGGGTTCACGTCGCCGACGGCGCCGTTCACGTACAGCGCCACGCCGCCAAGTTCGCGCTCGACCGCGTCGGCCGCGTAGCCGCACCAGTCGCGCGATACCTCGGTGTTCGCGGGGCCGCTGGCGGTCGGGTGGCAGGCGTAGTTGACGATGGTGGCGACGGGCGCGCCTCGTCGCGTCGTGAAGCGCAGCGTCGTCAGCGTCTCGTCGGTATCCGGCCAGCCGCGGCGATTCCGTACGACGCCGCCGAGCGCGGTCGTCGCGACGCGCGCGTCGGCAGGCGCGAGCGCCTGGTGCGCCTGCCAGATGGCGCTCGCGGCGCGGTGCGCGACGTGCGTCTCGTACGCCGCGCCCGTGCCGCCCCACAGGCCCTGCATA
>JBGQBE010000031.1:0-35476 GCA_041494685.1 Dehalococcoidia bacterium
GCGCCCCCGCGCGCGGGCGGGCCTCGCGGGCGGCCGGGGGGGCCCCTCGGGGGGGGGGACCCCCCGCGGTGGGGTCGCGGGTGGTTTATTGGTGGGGGGGGGGGCCGCGGTCGCGCCCCCCGCCGGGAGTCCTTAGCGAGCGGCGCGGCGCCGCAGCGCGCCCGCGCCCATCAGCGCGGCGCCCGCAAGCGCGACCGCCAGTGCGATTGGCGCGAACGGTGAGTCGCCGCCGGCCGTGGCGCCGGTGCCGGTGTTCGGCAGGTTCACCTCGGAGGCTACCTCGCCGCTGCCGACCACGACCGAGGCGGCGCAGCCCGTGCTGGCCGGAGATGCGGACACTTCCACCACACCCGCCTTGCTGCCGGAGTGCAGGGTGGCCGTGATCTGGCCCTGGGCGTTCGTGACGCCGCTGTTCGGCGTAACGGTGGCGTCGCTGCCCGGCTGCTTCGTGACCTGCAGCGTCACAGCCTGGTTCGACGCAAGGTTGCCGTTGACGTCGCGCACCGTGACCGTCAACGTGACGCTCCCGTTCGCGTTCGTCGTCGTCGCGCTCGTCGCGACGCTGCAATTGCCGTTCGGCGCCGGGTACTGCGCGTGCGCGCCGCCAGCGTGGAACGCGGCCACCAGCACGGCGGACGAGATCAGTCCGGCGATCGTCAGCTTCGAAAACATGGTCTTCCTCCCTTTCGCTTCACAGAGTAACGCGCCACCCCGGCCCCGTCACGCTGCGCGCAAACTTTCTCCCGCGCGACCCCGACGCACACCAGCCGGGCGCGGACATTCGGTCGTTTCCAGTCTCTCGCAATCGATAACGTTAGTCGAGCGCGATTTGTACACGATCTTGACCGCGACTTGACGCGCCACGCCTGTCGCTCCGTCCTATGTCAAGTATCAGCGCTCCTACACCACTCGCTCAGCCCAGCGCCGGCACGACGAGGATCTTCGCGTGGGCGTCCGGCGACGCCAGCGTCCGGAACGCCTCCGGCACCCCCGCGATGCCGACTTCGCCCGTGATCAGCGGCGCCACGTCGATCTGGCCGTCGGCGATCAGTTGGAGCGTGCGGCTGAACTCCGCCGGGTCGTAGCCCAGCGCGAATTGCACGTTCAGCTCCTTGCCGATGCCTACCATCGGCCAGATCTGATCCTGCTCCATGCAGACGCCCACGACGAGGACGCGCGAGCCGCGGGGAGCGTCGCGCATCGCGCGGTCCAGCATGCCCGGCACGCCCACTGCCTCGAACAGCACCAGCGGCTGCCTGCCGTCGACGCGCTGCCAGGCTGCGAGGGCCGCCTCCTCGCGCGGGTCGACGGCTTCGTGCGCGCCAAGGCGCTTCGCCAGCCCGCGCCGCATCGGCGAGAAGTCAGCGGCGACGATCGAGGCAATGCCCGCGATGCGCAGGGCCGCGACCACGGCGAGTCCGACCGGACCGCAGCCGTACACCAGCGCGGCGTCGCCCGGCTTCACGCCGGACTTTGCGACAGCGTGCAGCCCGACGGCCATCGGCTCCGTCAGCGCGGCATGGCGCGGGTCCAGGCCCGCGGGCACCTTCACGCACAGCGGCGCGCTCAGCACCATGCGCTCCGCATAGCCACCGGGGTACTGGTTCGAGTAACCGAGGCCGACGATCCCCTCCAGCGCCAGCAGCACCGGCATCGAGACGACGACGTCGCCCTCGCGCAAGTCCGTGACACCGGCGCCGAGGCCGATCACCCGCGCGGAGAACTCGTGCCCCATGACGAGGTTCTTCTCGAGGTCGAAGATGAACGGCGCGCCGCTCGCCTCGGCGGACGCGGCCATCTGCTCCGGGAACTTGAGCGCGTGCAGATCGGAGCCGCAGATGCCGCAGGCGATGACCTCAACGAGCACCTGCGCCGGCCCCGGCGAGGGCTCCGGCACGTCTTCCACAAGAAGCTGCTTCGACCGCATGACCGCCGCGCGCATACATCGCTCCTCCGCTCCTCATCGCCCGTCGGCGAGATGATGACAGCGGCGGGAACAGCGCGCCAGCGGGACGGCGGACGTTTGCTCTGCGTGCAATGCTCAGGCGGGGGCGCCTGCCGCCCCGCCAGCGAGACGCCCCCGCGCGCGTTCGACGACGATCCACGCGCGGGGCGCGATCGCGCCGGTGAAGGCGAGGAAGAGCAGGATGTTGATGCCCGCGCCCGCCAGGAACTCGGGATTCGCGTAGTGGAAACCGTCCCAGGACTTCACCGGCGGCGCAGCCCCGACCAGGTTGAAAAAGAACATCGCGCTCACCGGGACGTACAGCCGGAGCCAGCGCTGCTCGACGATCGCGACCGGCAGCAGCAGGCCCAGGAACGGGAAGAGATAGCGTTCGTGCGTCGTGACGGGCAACAGGTAGAACGCAAACGCCAGGTACGCCGCCGCGATCAGCGCGCCGCGCAGATCCGGCCGCGCCCAGGCGTACGCCAGGGCGATCGCCGCCGCGGCGGCGCTGAGCGCTATCCCCACCATGCGATACGTCGCGAAGAACAGCTCCGGGTCGTCGGCGGCCGGACGCGGCCCCGCGTCCCAGAAGCGCCAGAGGTTCCATGCCTCCCACGAGAGTTGCGGCGCCCGGTCGTGGAACAGCAGCCGGTAGACCTTCAAGATGCGGATCAGGTCGCCGTGCAGCAACCATGGCCCTGTCACCACGAGCCCCACGACCGCGCCCGCGGCGCCCGCTTCCAGCAGCGCGCGCACGCCCCCGCGCCGCACCGCGAGCAGCACGAGCAGCGGCAGTACGACCACGGGCTGCGGCTTCATCAGAAAGCCGAACGTCCACGCCGCGCCCGCGAGCCCCATACGCCCGCGGAACGCCAGCACGACGGCGGCCAACATCGCGATGGTCACGAGCGAATCCGTGTTGGGCCAGACCGCGCTGTCGTAGATAGCCGCGGGCTGCAGCGCGATCACCACCCCGGCGATCAGCGCAAGTCGCGTTGGGTTCGCTCGCGCGGCCGCGGGGTCTTCGCCGGCAAGGAGCCGCGTGACGGCGTATACGGCGCCGACCAGCCCCAGGTCGAACAGGAGCATCGGCGCCTTCACCAGGAAATGCAACGCGCCGCCGGCGCCGTGCCCGTACGTGCCGCCGAACGAGGCGTAGACCGCCGAGAGCGGCCAGAGCACCCAGTGATAGCCGACGTAGTTCGTATCGGAGGTCCGAAAGACGTTCAGCACACCATGTTCGTGTATGGCCTGCATCCAGCCCTTCCAGTCCGACTCGTCGAGCGTGCCGTCGGGCAGGTAGGCGTACGCGGGCAGGAAGGGCAGCCGCACGAGCAGCGCCAGCACCAGGACGCCGGCGAACGGCCGCCAGCCGCTCGTGAGCCACAGGACCAGCGGCGTATGCGCAGCGCGAGGTTGCGCCTGCGCGGATTGCGTCGGCTGCCGGTTCTCACGTGGCAGTGACATCTTGGACACGGTCATGCAGCCATCTTAACGTCCCGCGCCACGCTTCGTGCCACGCTCGCCGGACATCTCGCGTCAAGCACGCCCGCGGAACGGCGAGCGCGCCCCCGCAGCGACAAAGGTTGAGCGAGTACACGCACTCGCTCCGCTCCGTCAGTCTCGGCGCTGATCGGCGGCTACTGCACGATGAGTCCGCCGCGCATGCCGGACTGGTAGTGTCCCGGGACGTTGCACAGGTAAACATACTTCCCGGGCGCGAGCCTCATCGTCGCCTGCTTCACGTCCTTCGGCTCGATGTCGTCCGCTTCGCCGGGACTCGAGCCGGCGGATTCTTCATCGATCTTCCCGTCCTTCACCGGAAACGATGCCGGGTCGGCATCCGTCCGGAAGAGGACGAACTCGTGCTGCGTGGTGCCGGCGTTGATCACGTCGAACTTGATCTCGCCCGCCTTCAGGGGGCCGATGGCGGCGCTGCTTGGGCCCGTGATCTTCCACTCGGACAGCGAGACCTCCACGGTCTGCTCCTTCTCGCTGTCGGGGCCGACGGGCCCCGCCGTCGGCGTCGGCGCGGCCGTGCCGGCGGCTGCGGAAGTCGTGGCAGCCGTCGTGGCGGCGGGCGCGGCCGTGCCCTCGTTGGATTTGCTGCTACTGCTTCCGCAGCCGACCGCGAGCGCCGCCATGCTCAGCGCCACGGCGGCCAGAACCAGACCCACCCTCGTCGTCCCTGACCGTTCCATCAATTTCCTCTCTTGATAATTGCCGTCGAAGTGGGTGGATCATACTTGGCCGAACGCACAAGCGGAAAGCCGCGCCGCCGGCACTCGGACGCGGCTCGCTCAGGCGACTGGCGCGTGGGGGAAGGCGAAAGAACAACCGGCGCACAACGCGCAGCGGCCCGCCTGAAACAGGCGGGCCGCTCGACGGCTGTAGCGAGTCGCCAACCGGGGCCGGGTCAGCGAGGTACCCGGCTGGCGGGCGCGGGTGCCGGATTACTTCAGCTTCGCCGCCGCCTGGTCGAGGAGCGGCAGTACTTCCTGCGCGTACGTCGCGATCGCCTTGACGTCCGTGGTGCTGGAGTCGGCTTCCTTCTCGATCGCCAACTCGCGCTGCTCGATCTGGTCAGCCAGCGCCGGGTCTACGGCCCGCGTCGCTTTGACGACCGCCTCCATTTGCGTGTCCATCGTGCCCTCGGTGTCGCGCGTACCTTGCACGTCACCGGCGTTCGCCTTGGCGATCACCGCATTCATGATCCCCTTGAGATCCTGAATGTCCTTAGCCAGCTCCGCCGCACTCGGGCCTGCGCCCGTAGAGACATCGAGCTTCAGCGCGATGACGATCTTGTCGAGCTGGGCCAGCGCGTCCGTCGCCTTCGCGGCGATCACGTTGAGATCCGTCGTGCTGGCGTCGGCTTCCTTCTCGATCGCGAGCTCGTCCTGCTCGAGGGCGTCCGCGAGCGCAGGGTCGACGAGCCGCGTCGCCTTGATGGTCGCTTCCATCGACGTGTCCATCGTGGCCTCGGTGTCCTTCGTGCCCTGAAGGTCGCCGGCCTTGGCCTTCGTGACGACGTTCTGCAGAATCCCCTTCAGCAGCGTCACGTCATTCGCCAGCTCCTTTGGCTCGACCGTCGTCTCCGCCGCGGCGGTGGACGCCGTCGTCGCCGCGGCGGCTGGCTTGGTGGCGGCCGCAGCCGTCGTCGGCTTCGGTGCCGGGGTCGCCGTCTTGTCGCTGCTGCTACTTCCGCCGCAGGCGCCGGCGACCACCGCCAGTCCCACTATCACGCTCCCGATCAACAGCTGCTTCTTCATGACCTTCTCCTCCTCCTTCGAACTCGCTCCGAGCTCCCTGTACGTACCCGATTCCATTCGCGCCAGACTTTGCGTCTACTTCTTCGCCTGGATGAACGCGATCAGCTTCTGCAGGTCGTCGTCCGAGAGCATGCTCGTCGTGAACGCCGGCATGCCCTTCGGCCCGTCCCTCACCTTCGTCTTGATCTTGGTTGCGCTCGCATCGGTCAGGTCCTTGCCGACGGCTCCGCCGCTGCCGCTGGGGCTGTGGCAGCTCGCGCAACCGTACTGGAAGAAAAGCAGCCGCCCATCGTGCACCGGGTCGCCCGTCTGGGCGTCCTGCGGCTTCGCGAGCGGCATACCCTCGAAGAGGTACTCGTCGCCGATGTACGCAACCTTCGTACGAGTGTAGCCCGCGGCGCTCGCAAGGTTGCCGTGGGTATACGGGCTGCGGGCAACGATGATGGCGATGATGGTGATCGCGAGACCGCTCATCCCGATCGCCAGCACCATGGGAACAAGAAATCGTCTCATCGCACACTTCCCCGTCCAGCGGGCACCGCCAGCGCCAGACCGTCGGCCCTCCCCGCCCTGGCAATACGGATGATCGTCACGCCGATAAAGATCAGCGTCCCCCAGACGACCGTGAGCAGTCCCATGATCAGCCATGAGTTCAGCCCGGGGACCTGGATGCCCGCCTTCTGCACGTACATCTGGGGCGCTGCGCCGTCAACAGCGATCGCGGCCGTCGTTTGTTCCACGGCGCTGCCGGCGGACCCGGTGTAGTCGACACGGATGTCGTGGGTGCCGCTCTCACGCGGCACAAATGAAATCGCCGCGACGCCCGCGCTGTTGGTGACGGCTCGTCCGATCTCCATGAAGCCATCGACCCGACCGAACGTCGCGTGCGCGTAGAACGTCACGCTCACTCCCGCGACCGGCGCGCCGGTGTCGGCGGACGTCACGGCTGCGTCGACCTCACTCGGCTGGCCAACCAGAGCGGTGGTCGGTTCGCTGACGCGCGTGAGCAGATGCGAGGCGTGCGCGGTGGTGGCCGCGGATCCGAGCGCGAGTACCGTGCACGTGAGAAGTCCTGCAGCTATCAACACCAACCGCTTCATACCGCACCTCCCGCTGGTTCGCCGGCGAGCTGTGACCGCACGCCTGGCAACGACTCCGCGATTGCTGTCTGGGATTCTTCGCGCTGCTCCGTGATCTCCCAGATGGCAAGCAGCGGAAAGACTTTCACGAAGAGGGTGATCAACAGGCCGAACAGCGCGAAGGACGCTGCGATGATGGACCACTCGACCCAGGTCGGGCCGTAGTTTCGCGGCTCATACGGCATCAGCGGCACGCGCAGGGTCGCGACGACGATAAAGTAACGCTCGATCCACATGGCGACATCGATGAGGAACGCGGCGGCGACGACGCCCCAGATGTTCCGCGTCCACGGGATCAGGATGAGCAGCGGCGGGATGACGAGTCCGCCGATGAAGTAGTACCAGTAGAATCCCGCGAACTGGCCCAGGAAGAGTTCGCGGAAGTGGAACTCTACGCCCGCCTCCATCTTGTAACCGGTGGTGATGTACTCGGACAGGTTGCCGTAGATCATGATCAGCGCCATCGCCGCGAGCAGGTAGCCCAGGTACACGAAGTGCTTCTCAAGGATGTACTCCTCGAGGTGGTACACCTTCCGCAGGATCGCCATGATGATGACCAGCGTCGCGACGCCCGAGAAAATAGCGCCGGCCACGAAGAACGCGCCGAAGATCGTGCTGTTCCAGCCGACGCGCAGGTTCATCGCGAAGATCCACGAGACCACCGTGTGCACCGATACCGCGATCGGGATGATGAGGATCATCATCGTGGCGATGATCGTCGCGAGCATGCTGCGCTGGCGGCTTTCGCCCGTCCAGCCGATCGCCAGCACGCTGTAGAGCCACTTGCGCCAGCCCGTCGTCCGGTCGCGGAAGATCGCCAGGTCGGGGATCATCGGCAGGCCCAGATAGGTGATGCTCGCCGTCAGGTACGTGGTGATGGCGACGACGTCCCAGATGATCGGCGACTGCCAGCGGCCGTACAGGATTACGTTCTGCACCCGGTCCGGCCGGCCGAGGTCGATGATCGGGAACAGCGCGCCGCAGCACAGCGCCACGACGGTGACGAACTCAGCCATGCGCGTCACCGGCGTGCGCCAACCCGCCTTCGACACGCGCAGGATCGCCGAGATGAGCGTGCCGGCATGGCTGATGCCGATGAAGAACACGAAGTTTGTGATGTAGAAGCCCCACGAGATGCGGTCGCGCAAGCCGGTGACGATCAGCCCGTCGCGCAACTGCACGTAATACGCGTAGCCGCCCCACGCGATGACCGCGAGCAGGAAGGAAAGCCACACCCAGTAGATCTTGCTCGTGTGCGCGATCGGCGCGTAGGTCGTGTCCTCCAGCCGTTGCCGCCAGGGGCCTATCGCTTCCATGTCTTCGCCCCCTTCGCTCGCTGCACCCAGGGCCACACGGTCGCCATGCGTCCCTTCTTCGCTGAATCCCGCCCGACGAACTCGCCGTGGCCGGGGACGTAATAGACGCGCGGCTTCGTGCCCAGGTCTTCCTTGAGGTTGTAGGCCTCGTGCTCCGAGAGGAACCGGCTGACGGACACGATATCCTTGCCGTTGGTGGCGACGTCCTGCTCGAGGTCGCCGTAGTAGATCGCCTTGTTCGGGCACCCCTGAGCGCAGTACGGCAACGTGCCGGCCCGCGCCATGTCGGGGCAGAAGTCGCACTTCATCACGGTGCCCCTCTTCGCCGGCGTCTGGTGCTCGATGTCGTAGTGCGCGAGCATCGCTTCCGGCGGAATCGGCGCGTCGCCCCAGTTGAAGAAGCGTCGGTCGTAGGGGCACGCCGCCATGCAGATGCGACAGCCGATGCAGCGGTTCTGGTCGATCAGGATGCTGCCTTCCGGCGTCGCGAAGGTCGCGCCGACGGGGCAGACGTTGGTGCACGGCGGGTTCTGGCACTGCTGGCACGGCGCCGGGATGAACTGCGTCCCGCCGCCATGCAGCGGTGCCTCGAAGACCTCGATCCACTGCATCGGCTCCGGGGCGAAGTGCCCTTCGATGCAGGCGGTCGTGCACTGCGGCGGCTTGCCGACACTCTGGCAGCCGTCACAGTAGCGCAGGTCGATGATCATCGTCCAGCGGCGCACACGGCCGTTCGGCGCGAGCGCCGGGTCGTAGTCGGCGCGGACGGGGCCCTTGCGGGGCGCGAGCACCGAGCTCAGCACATTCGGCAGAAGCGGGAGCGGTGCCACGCTCAGCGCACCCAGCCCGAAGAGCTTGAGCATGCGCCGGCGGCCCACCTTGCCGTCCGGTTGTCCGGTCTGCTCCTGTGCCAGCGAGAGGTCCTGATTCGTCTCCATGACCGCTCCGATCCGTCCGTGGCTCCGGGTCTAGAGCCACCTACAGGATCGGTGAACGGGCCAAACGTGGCATCGGAGCATGCGGCAGATTCGGCCGGTGCGATATACGCATGGCGGGCAGGGGTGAATTGCGCGAAATACCTACCCGCCCTGCCGGGCTGCCCGATGAAGGCGGTCGCGCCAGCCCGTAGAATGCCAGCACGATGCAAGACACAGCGCAACCAGAACGCATCCGCATCATCATCGCCGAGGACCACGCGGTGGTCCGTGAAGGGACGCGCCAGCTGCTGGAACGCGAACCTGACCTGGAGGTGGTGGGCGAGGCGGCAGACGGCGCACAGGCGGTAGCCCTTGTCGAGCAGTTCCGCCCGGACGTCGCCATCATGGACATCTCGATGCCGGTGATGACCGGCATCGAGGCCACGAAGCGGATCAAGGCCAGCCACCCGGCGACCGCCATCCTGATCCTCTCGGCGTACGACGACGACCAGTACGTCTTCGCGCTGCTCGCCGCCGGGGCTGCCGGCTACCTCCTGAAGGACGTGCCGTCCGCGGAACTGGTGCGCGCGGTACGGCTGGTGCACGCCGGCGAACCGGTGCTGCATCCGGCCATCGCCCGCAAAGTGCTCGCCCGGTTCGCAACACCGTCGGGGCAGCCGGCAGCCGCCCCACCGACAGGAGAGCCCGCGCGGCTGCTACTCACCGACCGGGAGCAGGAGGTCCTCCAGCTTGCCGCCTGCGGGCTGAGCAACGCCGAGATCTCGGCGCGGCTCTATCTCAGCATCAGGACCGTGCAGGTGCACCTGACGCACATTTTCGGCAAGCTGGGCGTCGGATCGCGCACGGAAGCCGTGATCGCCGGCTTGCGAAGCGGCCTGCTCAAACTGGAGGACCTGGGTGAAGACTGAGATGGAGCTCGCCGCGACCCGGTCGCCCGCGCAGCTCCCCGCCCGGCTCGCGCACGACATCATGGTGCCGATCCGCCGGCTGCCCGACCGCCTGCATGACGGCCGCTTCTGGCGGATCCAGTTGATGGTGTTCGCGGCGACGGCCCCGCACTACATCATCGAAACCGTCGGCTTCACGAATCCGTTCGAGACCTTCCACGGCCTGGCGATCACCCTCTATGTGATCCCGCTCCTCTACGCCGCCATCGCCTTCGGCTGGGAAGGCGCCATCCTCACTGCGGTCTGGATCGTGGTGCTCACGTCGCCCAGCATGTGGGTGTGGCACCGATCGTCGTACCACTGGCTGACCGAGGTCGGGCAGCTGGCGATTACGCTGCCCGCCGGCATCATGGTCGCCTGGCGCGTGGATCTCGAATCGAAGCAGCGCCAGCGCGCCGAGCAGACCAGCGCGAGCCTCGGCCTCCTCAACGAGATCGGCGAGCGGCTGAGCCACACCCTTGACGTCGAACAAGCGCTCCCGGGAGTCGTGGCGCTCCTGGTCAGCGAGCTGCCGGTCGACGCCGTCTGGCTGTGCCTGGAGCCGGAGTCCCCCGGCGGCGAGCGGAGGGTGATCCGGGAGATGCGGCATCCAGCCGCGGGGCGAGCGGACGTCGACGTAGACCGGCTGCACGAGATCGCGGCCGCGACGCGCGAGCCCGTGCGGCTCGGCGGACGCGTCGTCGCCGTGCCGCTTTCCGGCGAGGGCGGCATCCTCGGGTCGCTGGGTGCGGCCATGCCCGAGGGGTATGCATTTACCGATGACCAGGAGAAGCTGCTGGCGACCGTGGCCCATGAGATCCGCGTGGCCGTCGAGAACGGGCGGCTGTACCAGCAACGCCAGGAGAGCCTGCAAACGTACGCACGGCAGGTGACGCAAGCGCAGGAGGACGAGCGCCTGCGCATCTCTCGCGAACTGCACGACGAGACCGCGCAGGAACTGGTGCACATCGTGCGACGGATCGAGCGACTGGGCGAAGCCGCCCACGCCGACGTGCCAAAGCAGGTCGACGAACTGCTGACGCTGGCGCGCGGTACGCTGCAGTCCGTCCGGCGCTTCAGCCGCGATCTGCGGCCGTCGGTCCTCGACGACCTGGGCCTGGTGCCGGCGATCGAGCTGGCGGTAGAGGCGACGAACACGCGGCTGCCCGGCGGCGCGAAGCTCGACGTGACAGGGGAGCCGCGGCGGCTTGGACCGGCGGTGGAACTGGCGCTGTTTCGGATCGCGCAGGAGGCCCTGCACAACGTCGAAAAGCACGCCGAGGCCACGTCGGCGTCCGTACAGCTCGCGTTCGAGCAGGGCGCGGTCCGGCTCGACGTCACGGACGACGGCCGCGGCTGCGAGCTGCCGCAGCACGTCTCTCAGCTGGCGCGCAAGGGGAAGCTCGGCGTCCTCGGCATGAAGGAGCGCGCGGAACTGGTCGGCGGGTCGTTCGACTTCAGCTCCATACCGGGTCAGGGCAGCCGGGTCAGCGTCGTGGTGACGCAGGACGAGGCTGAAGACGCGCGGATCCCCATGCGCTGATCCCGTCCTCCACGCGACGGAACCCGCATGCGTCCCGAGTTCCTGACATCTCGCAGCGGCGTTCGGAGCCGGATGGCCCTGTGAGCGTACGCGGCGCCACGACTACGCTGTGAAGAGGCAGTACGGGTGCGTGGAGGTACGTATGAGGATCGCACTCGTGTTCGCAGCGGTCGTCGCGACTGCGGCGCTGACGGCCGGCATCGCATGCGGCGGCGACAGCAAGAGCGCCGCGCCAACGGCCGCGCCAACGGCGGTGCCGACCGGCGGCGGATATCCCGACAAGCTGCAGCTCACCGACAGCGACAACGGCAGGACCGTGCAGCTCGCGCGGGGCGGCCAGGTGATCGTGACGCTCGAAAGCAATCCATCCACCGGCTTCAGCTGGTATGTCGCCGGCATGGCCGGACCGGAGCTTGAGTTGGCCGGCGAGCCCCGATACGTGCCGCCTGTTTCGGCGACACCTGTTACAGGAGCGAGCGGCGCGCAGGTCTTCACGTTCCGCGCGACCGGCGTGGGGATGCCACCCGCCGGCACGCCGGCCGTCGTCCAGGTGGAGATCGACTACAAGCGGAGCTTCGAGCCGGACGTGCCGCCCGAGAAGAGCTTCCGATTCACCGTCGAGATCAGGTGAGCGGCAGTGTCCGTCAGCGGCGGCTCCAGCGCCGGGCGACGAGCCAGCCTCCCGCCGCCCGGAGGATGTTTCATCCGAATCGCTAGCAGGTGCTTCGGCCGGCCGCGACGGAGCGCTACTGGGGCAGCACGATGAGGTGCGAGCCTGCTGCCAGCGCGCCCGCGACGGTCTGGAATATGCTGGTCAGCTGCGATGTCTTGGGAAGGCAGAAGAAGTGGTCCCCATCGGTGTTCTCCGCACTCGTGCAGCCGTTGTCGACCGACGTCGTCGCCATGTCCGCGAGGAGCGTCGTGGCGGGCTTGTTCTTGTACGTACCCGACGAATCGGGACACACGTCGGTGCCGGCCAGGCCAAAGCCGATCGTAAAGATCTCGATGCCCGCGGTCTTGGACGTCTGCGCCTCGTTGAAGGCCGCTTGACACGTGAAGTCGCTCGCTGTGCCGGCACTGCTGAAGTTCGGGGTGCCGTCCGTCTCCAGGATGATCCCCTTCTTTGCGCCCGCGCGGCCGTTGGCGAGCAGATACTGCCTGGCCATCTTGACCGGCGTTGAGAGATTCGTACCGGTGCCGGACGTGTTGAAGCAGTTGATCGCCTTCACCAGCGTACTGCTGGTGTTGAGCGTCCCGTTCGCGTTCAGGTAGGCCTCGTTGACGGGCGCGCCCGTACCGCTCAATCCCACGGGGACCCACTTCGAGACGGTCGTCGTGTCGTACTGACCGCTGCTCGCGGCGAGGCCAAACGCGCCGGAGTTCGCGCCGGTGCACGACGATGTAGTCTGGCTGGGCCCGAGCAGCCCGAGCGCGATCCACTGGAGCTTCGGGTCCCACGTCTGCAGGATGGCGTTGCCGGCGGCCCGCGCGTTCGTCAGGTCCGTGCTACTCATGCTTCCGGTGCGGTCCATGATGAGCACGGCATCGACGAGCCCGCTCGGCGGTCCGCCGCACGAGCCTCTACACGCAGCACTGGTGACGCTCCCGGTGCTGCCCTGCTTGATGCCGACAGCCGGCGCGAGCAGGTAGTTCACGGTGTTGCTGGCGCTCACGACGATGACGTTGCACTTGTCTCCATTCGCCGGGACGCACGGGCTCACGGCGAGGCCGTTCTTCACGAACCAGCTGGCATCGGCTTTCGGATCGCACGACGCCGGTATGTCGGCGGCATCGGGGATGCCGTCGCCGTTCCGGTCTCCGACGAGGCAGCGGAAGCTCACGCTCACCTTGGCGGCCGTCAGCGCCTTGTCGTTCGACAGCGTGTACTGGAGCGCAACCGACGCGGCGTTCACGGTGTCATCGGGCAGCAACTGGGCGCCGGCCAGCGCGCCCGCGTCGACCGCGCCCTGGACGCTCTGGCGCTCGTGGATCATGAAACCCAGGTCAACGGCGAGCGCCCCCATCCCGAGGACGATCGTCAGCACCAAGGCTGCCAGCACCAGCATCTGGCCTCGTTCGTGCGACGGCGAGGACGGCTCGCCACGGCGTCGGATGCGCATCATCATGCCCACCTTACTCGTGCCTCATCGTCGACGTGGACGTCATCGTGATCGGCCCGCTCAACAGGTGGACGAAATTCCCCAGCGGCGTGACGAAGGTGTAGGTGTAGGTGACGGTCACCGCCATCGCGTCCCCGGAGCTGCCCTGGCAGGTCGAGGGAGTGATGGTCACCGTCACTGGCGGGGTCAGCCCGTGCGCCACGGCCTGCGCCTGGTTCGTCACCTGCGTGCACGACTGCCCCAGGGCGAGGACGCGGGCACCCTCGCGCGAGGCGTTGGTCACGGTCAGCCACGCCTTCAGGCCAAGGCTGAAATCAATAATGCCGAACAGGAGAATGAGAAAGACGGGCATGACCAACGCAAACTCGGCCAGGCTCTGGCCGCGTTGGGACGCATGTCGCCGTCCCTTCCGAAGTAGTCGCGCTGCGCCAACCATGGCGTTCTGACTCCTCGCGCACCTCCCGGGGCCCTGTCTTGGGGCGACGACCGGCCCGTGACACGCGCCGTCGTCCTCCGGTGGGGGTGCCTAGTGCGGAGCATGCTCCGACCCTCTCCCTATATATCGGCCAGCAGTGACGGATCTGGTGGCCTATAGCGACGTTTTTCGAAGCAGCCTGTGCGAGGAATAAGCGAGTCTGCTGGCAGGCCGAAAGGCTCACCCGACGGTCCGCTGCGCCGCCCGAACCGGGGTGTTCGTGACCTGCGGCGAACAGGTCAACGCTTTGCTCCACTGACCTTTCGTCGTCCAAAGTGAGTCCCAGAACCGCACCCTGGTGGCATCCATCCAACCGCGGCGCGATGCTCCTGCTCCTCGCACCTCCCGCCCTCACACGCGCGCTGTCACGTCACCCCCGCGGGCGGTAACCTGCCCCACGCATGAACCTCGACGCCCTGCCCTACACGTCGTACATCGTCCTGATGGAGTTCTCGGTCGGCTGCATGATGGTGTGCCTGTTGGCGCAGGCGCGCGGCCGCGTCGCCGCCAGCTTCATCAAGCTGTGCGCGGCGATGGCGGCGTGCGGCGCGGCAGTAATGCTGCTGAACCTGATGGTGCTCGATCCGAAGTCCATCATCGGCGGCTACCGGCTGGACGCCGGCGTCTACGGCGCCGTGCGCGCCGCCTCGGTCGTCTTCTTCCTGGCGACGCTGCCGTACAACTGGGCGGCGCTGAAGGAAGACCGTCACCTCTCGATGATCACGGGCGCGGGCGCCTGCATCGTGGGCGCGGCGCTGGTGGCGATCGTGGCCTGGTACGTGAGCCTGCCGGCGTGGAGCTACGCGGGGACGCTGCTGGCGCTGGGCTCGGGCACGCTGGCGGTGGGCGCGGTGGTGCTGGCGATGACGCTGGGGCACTGGTACCTCGTGACGCCGCGACTGCCACGCGAGCCGCTGGTGGAGCTGACGCTGCTGCTGGTCGGCGCGGTGCTGCTGCAGATCGCGCTGCTGATCCTGAACGTCGCGATCCCGGCGCGCGAGGTGCCGGAGGCGACGGCGTTCCTCGGATCGACGACGCTGGGCGCGAACCCGGCCTTCTGGCTGCGCATCGCGATCGGGCTGCTGTTCCCGGCGGCGCTCGGCTACATGTCCTACGTCTCCAGCCGCGGCTACCCCGCGAACGAGAACGCCATGATGTCCGCGACCGGCCTGCTGTACATCGCCGTCGGCGCGGTGCTGGTGGGCGAGGTGCTGGCGCGCGGGCTGATGTTCCTGACCGGCGTCCCGGTCTGAGGGTGCGACGATGCGACTCGTCTACCTGATCCGCCACGCCTCCCCCGCCGTGCAGCCGCGGGCGCCCGCCGACGAGTGGCTGCTGTCCGAGCGCGGCATCGACGAGGCGCGGGCGCTGGGCGCGATCGCGGCCGGCTGGGGGCTGCGCGCCGTGTACAGCAGCACCGAGCCGAAGGCGCTGAGCACGGCGGCGCTGATCGCCGACGCGACGGACCTCACGGTGCACGCCGTCGAGGGCTTCGAGGAGCTGCGCCTCTCCGGTGGCTGGATCGGCAACGCGGACGCTTTCTCGGACACGGTGCGGGCGGTGCTGGAGCAGCCGGAGCTGTCGCTGCGCGGCTCCGAGACGGCGGCAGCAGCGGCGGCGCGGTTCGCCGCCGGGATGGGCATCGTCGAGGCGGGGCCGTTCCCGACAGCGGTCGTGAGCCACGGGCGGATCATCGTGGCGTACCTGGCGCAGCGCCTCGGCGTCGAGGAGCCGTTCGCGCTCTGGCGCTCGATCGGGACGCCGGGGTGGGTGGCGCTGGACCTGGACGGTCCGAAGCTGCTGGGCAGCTTCGAAGGGCTGCCGGCGTAGGTTCGATTCTTGCGAGAGGGGCGTTCGGCCGCTATCCTGCCCCAGTTATGGACGTATCCAACCTGGTCGAACTCATAGAGAATCCCGCGATCGAGGCATTCGGCCCCGGCGACACCGTCAAGGTGAGCGCGAAGGTGGTCGAAGGCGAGCGCGAACGCACGCAGGTCTTCGAAGGCGTGGTCATCCGGCGCAACAACGGCGGCGGCGGCGCGAACTTCACGGTCCGGCGGGTCGCCCACGGCGTCGGCGTCGAGCGCTCGTTCAACATCCACTCCCCGCGCCTGGAGAAGGTGCAGGTTGTGCGCCAGGGCAAGGTGCGCCGCTCGCGGCTGTACTACCTGCGCGGGCTGACAGGCAAGGCCGCCCGCATCAAGGAGAAGGCGCGGGTCTAACCGCACTTCACGCATGTATCATCGGGAAGACAGGACAACTGCCTTCCCTTTTTGTTTGTCCGAAGGGACCGCCGTTTGACCAGCGCCATGCCCGCCGCCGCGAAGCAGCTCTATGCCGAGGTCGCGGTCAACTCCACGTTCCCGCACCGCCAGACCTTCAGCTACGCCGTGCCCGAGGGAATGCCGGCGCGCGCGGGTTCCGCGGCGTACGTGCCGTTCGGGCGGCTGACGCTGCAGGGCATCGTGCTGGAAGTCCACGCCACCCCCGTCTTCGCCGAGCCGGAGAAGATCCGCTCGGTGCGCTCGCTGATCGGCGAGCGGCCGCTGCTGGACCCGGAGCGCGTGGCGCTGGCGCACTGGATCGCGCACGAGTACATCGCGCCGATCTTCGACGCGGCGGCGCTCATGCTGCCGCCGGGCTTCGAGCGCCGGCCGCTGACGATCGTCCACCCGCTGGTGGACCGCGACGAGATCCCCGGCCTTGATCTGTCCCCGCGGCAGCGGCAGGCGTTCGAGGCGTTGTTCGCGGACGGCGCGCGCGATATGGACGCGGTGAAGGAGCGGCTGGCGTTCTCGGGCGCGGAGGCGGTGCTCGCGCAGCTGGAGAAGCGCGGGCTGCTGGTGCGCGAGTACACGCTGGCGCGCCCGCGCATCGGCGCGCGCACCGTCGCGGTGGCAGCGCTGGCGGTCGACGCGGACGAGGCCCACCTCCGCATCGACCAAGCGGAGGCACCGAAGCGGTCGCGGCGCGGAGACGTGCTGCGGCGGCTGCTGGAGAGGCGCCGCATCTCCGACGAGGAGGCGATCCGCCTCGCCGGCAGCCGCGCCAACCTCGAGCGCCTGGTGCGCTCGCTCACCGTGCGGTCCGACCGCGAGGCGCACAGCGTCGAGCTGGCGCTGTCGCGCCCCGAGGCGGAGGAGGAGCTGCGGCGGTTGACGCAGACGAAGCGCGCGGCGCAAGCGCACGCCGCCATCGCCACGATCGCGGCCGAAGGCGAGCGCACGCTGCCGGAGTTGCGCGCGGCGGGCATCGACACCGCCACGGCGGCGTGGCTGGCCGACATCGGCGTCGCGACGCTCGGTGAGCGGGCGGTCGAGCGGCATCCGCTGGCGCACATGCCGGACGTGACGCGCCAGCCGCCCGCGGCGCTGCTGCCGGCGCAGGAGGCCGCCGCCGGCGCGATCTGCGCGGCGCTGGACGCGCGCCACCACGAGACGTTCCTGCTGCACGGCGTCACCGGCAGTGGCAAGACGGAGGTCTACCTGCACGCGCTGGACCGCTGCATCGCGCAGGGGCGGCGGGCGATCGTGATGGTGCCGGAGATCGCGCTGACGCCGCAGACGGTGCGGCGCTTCCGCGAACGCATCGACCGCGTGGCGGTGCTGCACAGCGGCCTCAGCAACGGCGAGATGTTCGACCAGTGGCACGGCATCGCCGACGGCCGCTACGACGTGGTGGTCGGCTCGCGCTCGGCAATCTTCGCGCCGCAGCCGGACCTGGGGCTGATCGTCATCGACGAGGAGCACGAATGGACGTACAAGCAGCACGACGCGCAGCCGCGCTACGAAGCGCGCGCGTGCGCGGTCGAGCTGGCGCGTCTGAAAGGCGCCGCGGTGGTGCTGGGCAGCGCGACGCCTGACGTCGTCTCGTACGAGCGGGCGGAACGCGGTGCGTACGCCTTGCTCTCGCTGCCGGAGCGCGTGCGCCCCGTCGCGGACGGCGACGGCGTGATGCGGCCGCAGGCGACGGCGGCGATGCCGCAGGTTTCGGTGGTGGATCTGCGCGACGAGCTGCACGCGGGCAACCGCGGCATGTTCAGCCGCGAGCTGCACGCCGCGATCGACGGGGCGCTGGGGCGCGACGAGCAGGTGATCCTGTTCCTCAACCGTCGCGGGTTGGCGGGGCACGTGCAGTGCCGCGACTGCGGCTTCGTGCCGCAGTGCAGCAGCTGCTATGTGGCGCTGACGTTCCACCGCCAGTACGACCGGCTCGTCTGCCACCAGTGCAACCGCCACTGGCGCCTGCCGGCGACGTGCCGCCAGTGCGGCAGCCCGCGTATCCGGCTGCTGGGCGTCGGCGTCGAGAAGGTGGAGGCGGAGGCGGCGCGGGCGTTCCCGCACGCGCGGCTGCTGCGCTGGGACCGCGACGTGACGCGCGGCCGCCACGCGCACGAGCAGATCCTCGGCGCGTTCCTGCGGCGCGAGGCGGACATCCTCATCGGCACGCAGATGCTAGCGAAAGGGCTCGACCTGCCGGCGGTGACGGTGGTAGGAGTCGTGAACGCGGACGTGTCGCTGCACCTGCCGGACTTCCGCACGGGCGAGCGCACGTTCCAGCTGCTGACGCAGGTGGCGGGGCGCGCGGGCCGCGGCGAGCGCGCGGGCCGCGTGATCATCCAGACGTACACGCCGGACCACTACGCCATCGACGCGGCGTCACGCTACGACTACGAGGGATTCGCGGCGGCGGAGTTGGAGAGCCGGCGACGGCTCGGCTATCCGCCGTACGGGCGGCTGGTGCGGATGAGCATGAGCCACGCGAACCCGCGGTTCGCGCGGGAGGACGCGCTGCGCGTGCAGCGAGCGCTGGCGCACCGCCGCGCGGAGATCGGCAGCGACACGGAGATCATCGGGCCGTCGCCGGCGTACGTGCCGCGGGTGCGCGGCCGCTGGCGCTGGCAGCTGCTGCTGCGCGGCCGCGAGCCGGCGGAGTTGGTGCGGGACTTCGTCCTGCCGCCGCACTGGGGGATCGACGTGGACCCGGTGAGTTTGCTGTAGGGCCACGCCGGCCGCGCTTCGCGCTACAGCTTCTCGAGCACGCGGCGGAGGCGATCGTCCACCTGGGCGGCGATCTCGGCGAGGGCGGGGTTCGCGGTGGCCTCGAGGATCGACTGCGGGTTGATGACGCCGACGTGGACGGCGCCGCCGCGCTCGCGCACGATGACGTTGCACGGGAGCAGCAGCCCCATGTCGGGCTCCAGCTCGATCGAGCGGGCGGCGAAGTGGGGGTTACACACGCCCAGGATGATGTACGGCTCGATGTCCTTGTCGATCTTCTCCTTCAGCGTGCGCTTCACGTCGATCTCCGTCAGCACGCCGAATCCCTCTTCCTTCAGCAGGTCGCGCAGGCGCGCGATCGTATCGTCGTAGCCGCTGCTCGAAGTGCGGGTGATGCCGTAGGCGTGTGTCGTCAGTGTCGCGGTCATGCTGTGCCTCCTTGGCCTGATGATCGAATCTAGCACGGGCCGGGTCTCGACCGCACCGGCCATGCGGCCCGAGTGTTACTCCGCGCGCAGGGCGGCGAGGGCGCGCTCGAAGTCGGGCGGGAGGGGCGCTTCCAACTCCATCGTGGCACCGGTGATCGGGTGGGCGAAGGCGATGCGCCAGGCGTGCAGCATGTGGCGCGCGGCCAGCGGCGACGCCTTGCCGTAGAAGCGGTCGCCCAGGATCGGGTGGCCGATGGCGGCCAGGTGGACGCGGATCTGGTGCGTGCGGCCGGTCTTCGGCCGCGCCTCCAGCAGCGACGCGCCGCGGAAGCGCTCGACGACGCGGTAGCCGGTGACGGACGCGCGCCCGTCCTGCACGATCGCCATGCGCTGCCGGTTGCGCGGGTCGCGCGCGATCGGCGCGTCGATCACGCCCTCCGGCGGCTTCGGCGTGCCCTCGACGATCGCCAGGTAGGTCTTCTCGACCGTGCGCTCCTTGAGCTGCCGCGCCAGCGACTGGTGCGCGGCGTCGTTCTTGGCGACGAGGATCACGCCCGACGTGTCGCGGTCGAGGCGGTGGACGATGCCCGGGCGCAGCACGCCGCCGATGCCGGAGAGGTCGCTGCAGTGCGCGAGGATCGCGTTCACAAGCGTGGCGGTGGTGTGGCCCGGCGAGGGGTGCACGGTCATGCCGGCGGGCTTGTCGATGACCAGCAGGTCGGCGTCCTCGTACAGCACGGTCAGCGCGATCTCCTCCGGCTGCGCGACGCCCTCTTCCGGCGGCGGCACCTCGACGCTGACGCGCTGCCCCGCCTCCAGCCGCAGCGACGCCTTGGCGCTGTGGCCGGCGACGACGACGTGCCCGTCGTCGATCAGCCGCTGGACGCGCGAACGCGTGAGCGGCGGCAGCCGCCGCGCGACGAAGACGTCGAGCCGCTCGCCGGCGGTCTCGGCGACGAGATCAGTCTTCGTGTGGTGCGCTCGTTTCGGCACGGGTCTGCGGGCGCTGCTGTTTCGCGGCGGCCGCCTCCTGCAACGCAAAGAAGATCAGCACCGCGGCGATGCTGACGCTGATGCTGGAGTCGGCGACGTTGAACGTCGGGAAGCGGCCGATGTCGATGAAGTCGGTCACCTCGCCGACGCGCACGCGGTCGATCAGGTTGCCGACCGCGCCGCCGAGCTGCATGCCGAGGGCAATGCGGATCAGGCCGTGGTCCATCGGCGGGTAGACGTAGTACATGACGATCGCCACGAGCCCGAGGAGGCTGGTGACGATCAGGAACGGCGTCGCTCCCTGCAGGATGCCGAACGCGGCGCCGCTGTTGACGACGTGGATGATCCGCGCCCCGAAGATCGCCTTGTCGGGCCACTGCTCGTAAAGGCGCAGGTGCTCGCGAACCTGCCACTTGGTGAACTGGTCCAGGCCGATGACGCAGGCGGCGACCGCGAAGAACGCCAGGTCGCGGCGCCAGCGGGCGCGGAAGCGGGCGGCCAGGGACGGTGCGGAGGTGGCTGCGACAGCTTCGGATTCGTTCACTGAATGCAGGATAACACGCGCCCCGACCCCGTATTCCCGATTGCGCTGTAGATGTTACAGTGGAGGTCCGACCCGTGACCGCCGAAAGGAGACCACCGTGGTTCAGCAGCAGCAGAGCGTCGTCACGCCCGAGCGCTACGCAAAGGGCAAGACGTACGCAGAGTACGTCGCGAGCATCGAGCGCAAGGCGCGCTTCGACGAGAACTACGCCGCGACGACGGTCTCGGCCGAGGATACGGCGGCGCTGAAGGCGCTGATGGCGAAGCCCGGCGGCCCGACGAAGATCCTGGTGATCGGCGAGGACTGGTGCCCGGACGTGTTCCGCGGCGCGCCGGTGTTCCAGCGCATCGCCGAGGCGACGGGGATGGAGTTCCGCTTCTTCGAGCGCGACCAGAACAAGGACATCATGGG
The DNA here is from genome assembly GCA_041494685.1 of Dehalococcoidia bacterium. Classification (GTDB taxonomy): domain Bacteria; phylum Chloroflexota; class Dehalococcoidia; order DSTF01; family JACRBR01; genus JBGQBE01. Next base: position 21,051 of record JBGQBE010000031.1, read on the forward strand.
CGAGTTCCTGAAGGACGGCGAGCACGAGTCGATCCCGGTGGTGGTGTTCTACAACGACGCCATGGAGGAGCTGGGCCACTTCACGGAGCGCCCGCATCTGGCGTACGACGAGATGCGGACGCTGCTCCGGCCGATGTACGAGAAGATGCGCAAGCCGGACAAGACGCCGGAGGAGCAGGAAGCCGCGAAGCAGGCGAACATCGCGTTCCAGAACGGCCCGGTCTGGGCGAACTGGCGGCAGGAGACGATCCGCGAAGTCATCGCCATGCTGACCGCGAAGCTGGGCTGACGCCCGCCACAAATCGAACACGACGGAGGCACGCCCCGCGGCGTGCCTTTCCTTTGCGCACGGCCGGGGTGGCTGCGATCGATGCTGATGGCGCGCTCCAATCTGGCTCTCACGAGGGCATGCGCCTCTTCGCGACGGGTTCGTGCCGGATGGCACGCCGGCCCGTGGCTCCGTCACGTATGATGGAGAGGCGATGACAAGTTCCTTCAAGCTCGGCCGCATCTTCGGCGTCGAGGTCGGCGTCCACTGGAGCTGGCTCTTCATCTTCGGCATCGTCACGTGGTCGTTCGCCGACGGCGTGCTCGCCAACTTCTACCCCGAGTGGTCGGAGCTCCACCTCTGGATCGGCGGCGCGTTCATCGCGGCGGTGTTCTTCTGCTCCGTGCTGGCGCACGAGATGTCGCACGCGATCGTCTCGAACCGCAACGGGCTGCCGGTGAAGAGCATCACGCTGTTCGTGTTCGGCGGCGTCGCGAACCTGACGAAGGAGCCCGACCAGCCGGGCCTGGAGTTCCGCATCGCGATCGTCGGGCCGCTGACGAGCCTGGCGCTCGGCGGCATGTTCGCGATCCTGTGGCTGGCGCTCGGCAGCGTCAACGAAGGCGTCTCCGGCATCTGCGCCGAACTGGCGCTGATCAACACGTCGCTGGCGATCTTCAACATGCTGCCCGGCTTCCCGCTCGACGGCGGGCGCGTCTTCCGCTCCGCCGTCTGGAAGCGCAACCACGACCGTCTGCGCGCCACGCGCACGGCGTCACGCGTGGGCGAGGGCATCGCGTACGGGCTGATGGCGCTCGGTCTGGCGCTGACGCTGGTCAACGCGTTCAGCGGCATCTGGCTGCTGCTCATCGGCTTCTTCCTGCGCAACGCCTCGGCCGGCAGCTACGAGCAGCTCGCCGTGGAGACGGCGATCGGCGGCGCTACCGCGGCCGACGTGATGAGCACGGTGTTCGAGCGCGTGCCGCCCGACATGAGCGTCGACGAGCTGGTGCAGGAGCACATGCTGCAGCACCACGCGCGCTGCTACGCCGTGATGGCCGCGGGCGACTTCGCGGGGCTGGTGACACTGGCGGACGTGCGCAAGATCCCACGCGAGCTGTGGCCAACGACGAGCGTGTACCGGGCGATGACGCCGGCGAACGCGCTGAAGGTCGTGTGGCCGGCGGAGACGCTGCCGAACGTGCTGCGCATCATAGCGACGAGCAACGTGAACCAGCTGCCGGTAATCCAGGGGCGGGAGCTGGTCGGCATGATCAGCCGCGCCGACGTGGTGGAGTACATCCAGCTGCGCCGCAGCCTCGATAGCAGCGTGCCTGCGCCGCCGGCCGCGCCGTAGCCGCTACCCCCAGGGCGTGCGGATGCCCTCGCGCTGGAACGCTTCCAGCAGCCGCGCGCGCAGGACGCCCGCGACCTCCCATTGCTTGCCCGGCACGACGGTGCCGTTCACCTGCACCGAGACGCCGCCCATCATGTCGATGCTGTCGACGCGCAGATACTTGGGCGCAGCGAGGATCATCGCGCCGTACTCCGGATCCTCCGCGAGCGCGCGGCCGACCTCGTCCGCCACCGCGCGCACCTTCGCGAGGTCGCTCGTCGGCGTCACCGGGATCGACACGCGCACCTTCGAGAAGTCGCGCGTGAAGTTGGCTGACACCACCACGTTGCCGTTCGGCACTGTGTACAGCACGCCGTCGAGGTCGCGCACCAACGTCCGCCGCAACGACACGTCCTCGACGGTGCCGGTGACGCCGGCGAGCGTGACGATGTCGCCCTTCGCGTACTGGTTCTCGCTGAGGATGAAGATGCCATTGATCGCGTCGCGCACGAGCGACTGCGCGCCCAGCCCGAGTGCGATACTGGTGATGCTGACGCCGGCGAGCACGGCGCGGATGTCGAACCCGAACTCCGGCAGGATCGTCAGCACCGCGAACGCGATCAGCACGATCTCCGCGGTCCGGACGATGACGCTGCTTAGCGTCTCGACGCGCCGTTCCGTCTCCGTTTCCGGCCGCCCAGTCATCTGCCGCGCGATCGCGGGCCGCAGCGCATGCGGCACCACGCGCCGCACCAGCACCGAAGCCACGAGCACGAAGATCAGCGTGCCCAGCACGGCGGTACCGTGGTTGCGGAACCAGTCGCCGACGTCCTCGCGAGTGATGGCCAGCAGCAGTGTCATCATGTCGATTCGGCGGCAGTGTACGCCGCGGCGGAAGCCGCGCGCCACGCCCGGCGCTGGCGCCGGAGCCGCGCTCGGGCGAGAATCACGTCTACAAGGAGACGCCGATGCCCGACGATGAAGCCCCGCAGTACGCCCGCGTCCGCCGCAGCGACCGTGCCGTCGATGACGACGCCTGGATCGCCGCCTTCCTGCGCACAGCGCCGATGGGGCAGCTCGCGACGGTGCACGACGGCCAGCCGTTCATCAACAGCAACCTCTTCGTGTTCGACGAGGCGCAGCGCGTCATCTACATGCACACCGCCGGGGCGGGCCGCACGCGCTCGAACGTCGAGGGCGATGAACGGGTGTGCTTCAGTGCCAGCGAGATGGCGCGCCTGCTGCCGTCGCCGCGCATGTTCAACATGAGCGTCGAGTACGCGGGCGTCGTGGTGTTCGGGCGGGCGCGCACCGTGCCGGGCGACGCGGAGAAGCGCTCGGCGCTGCGGATGCTCGTGGACAAGTACTTCTCGCATCTGCGCGCCGGCGACGACTACGCCCTGCCGTCCCAGGCGGAGTTCAACGCCACGTCCGTCTACCGCATCGAGATCGAATCATGGAGCGGCAAGCGGAAGCAGGTCGAGGAAGACTTCCCGGGCGCGTTCGGGTACGCGCCGCAAGCGTAAGGCCGCTCCGACTTGCGACGCTCGCGCACCACCCGCAAGACTGTATGGACGCACGCCAGACCGTAGCCGTGAAGGGCGAACCCTTGAGCGCAGCATCCGTCATCTCCGTCAACTCCAAGGACACGCCCGGCGTCGGGAAGATCCCGCGCGAGAGCGTGCGGCTCGTCGCGAACTACGGCGTCGAGGGCGACTACCACGCCGGGGCGAACGTGCGGCACCGCTCGCGCGCGGCGAAGGATCCGGACCAGCCAAATCTCCGCCAGGTGCACCTGGTGCACAGCGAGCTGTTCGACGAGATGGCGGCGCTCGGCATCAGCGTGGCGCCGGGGGAGATGGGGGAGAACATCACGACGCGCGGGCTGGCGCTGCTGGACCTGGCGCCAGGCGCGCGGCTCCACATCGGCGAAAGCGCGGTGGTGGAGATCACGGGCTGCCGCAACCCCTGCGCGCAGCTCAACGGCGTCGACGAGCGGCTGCTGTCGCAGGTGGCGCTCAAGGCGGACGACGGCAGCATCGTCCGCAAGGCCGGCATCATGGGCATCGTGCTGGAGGGCGGCACCGTCCGCCCCGGCGACACGATCCGCGTCGAAGCGCCTGCGGGCGTGGCCACGAGCGTGCGGCTGGAGCCGGTGTAGCCGGCGGGCGACGCTGATGCATCAGGCGACGCGGGCTGAAGCCCGCGCCGCGAGGAGGAATTGTTCCTCCCTGATACGGCTACCCAACTACTAACTACCGATTCCGGACCTACTCAAACTCCCAGACGCCGCCGGCTTTGAACGTGCGCAGGACGCGGCGCGCGACGACCATGCGGTGCACTTCGTCCGGGCCGTCGTAGATGCGGGCGGCGCGGGCGTTGCGGTACATGCCCTCCAGCGGCGTATCGCCGGAGACGCCGCGAGCGCCGTGCACCTGGATTGCCCGGTCGATGACGTCGTGCAGCACCTTCGCGCCGAAGAACTTGATCGTCGAGATCTCGACACGCGCCTCGTCGTCCTGGTCGATCTTGCTGGCGGCGTGCATCGTCAGCAGGCGGCACGCCTGGATCTCGGCGGCGGAGTCGGCGATCCAGTTCTGCACCGTCTGCTTGTTCGCCAGCGGCTCGCCGCCCACTTCGCGCTTCAGCGCGTAGTCGCACATGATCTCGAACGCGCGCTGCATCTGGCCGAGCCAGCGCATGCAGTGGTGGATGCGCCCCGGCCCCAGCCGCTTCTGCGCGATGCGGAAGCCGTCGCCGACCTCGCCGAGCACGTTCGTGACCGGCACGCGCACGCCCTCGTAGCGGATCTCGCAGTGCGCGCCCTCCGTCTCGCCCATCACGGGCACGGGGCGGATGATCTCGAAGCCGGGCGTGTCCGTGGGCACGATGATCTGGCTCATACGGCGGTGCCGGTCGCCATCCGGGTCGGTGACGCACATGACGATGGCGAAGCTCGCGCCGATCGCGCCGCTGGTGAACCACTTGTGGCCGTCGATCACCCATTCGTCGCCGTCGCGCACGGCGCGCGTGCGCAGCCCCGTCGGGTCCGCGCCCGAGACCTCGGGCTCCGTCATGCTGAAGCAGGAGCGGATCTCGGCGTTCACCAGGGGCTTCAGGTAGCGATCCTTCTGCTCCGGCGTGCCGAACTGGAGCAGTATCTCGGCGTTACCGGTGTCGGGCGCCTGCGATCCGAAGGCGCGGGGCGCGTACGGGCTGCGGCCGAGGATCTCGTTGATAAAGGCGTACGGCAGGAAGCCAGTGCCCGTGCCGCCGGCCTCGGGGCCGATGAACGGCGCCCACATCCCCATCGCCTTGACGCGGGCCTGCAGGTCCTTCATCAGCGCCTCCGCCTCGGCGTCGTGCTGCGCGAGCACCGGCTCGGCCGGGATGACCTGCTCATCGACGAACGCTTTAACCTTGCGTCGCAGCTCTTTGATCTCGGGCGAAAGCGTGAAGCTGATCATGTCGGCACCTCGGGCTGGAACTGGAGATTAGAGATCGGAGGCTGGACTCTGCCGGGCACAGTGTCCCGCGTCCGCGTGCGAGCGTCCAGCGGCCGGGTGGACCCGGCCGGTAAGGGAAAAACGCCCACCCTCCGTGCCCACGAACCGCGTGGCACAGCCGTCCCCGGCTGTGGCGTCCGGCGAAGCCGGACCAGCGAGCCACCCAGTCACCAAGCGACCAGTCACCAAGCGACCAGCGACCAGCGACCAGATTACTGACCCTGCGCGACGATCTGCACCTGCAGCGTGATGTGGTCCTCCACCGAGACGAAGCCGCCGATGTCGGGCGGCGAAAGCTTGAAGTCCTCGAACGGGAACGTGACCGTGGCGAGCGCCGTGATGACGTTGCCCTGCTTGCGCGCCTTCACGTCCCAAGTGATCTGCTTCTTCACGCCGTGCAGGTCCAGGACGCCGGCGAGCTTCAGCGACTGCTCTTCCCCCGCCGCGATGACCGGGTCGAAGCCGGTGGCGCTCGTGACGGTGAACGTGGCGGTCGTGTAGGTGGCGGTGTCGAGGGTGGCCTGCACGCGGCGGTCGCGCCGATCCTGGTCGCTCTTCAGCGTCGTCAGATCGACGGTGAACGAGGAGGGCTGCGACGCGTCGAGCGCCGTGCCGTCGGCGGTCAGATGGAACCGGCCCGTGATGCCCTTCGTCGAGCCCTTCGCGGTGGAGGGCACCGGCAGCGACGCCAGCTTCTCGTCAGCGAAATACGCGGCCTCGCTGCGGTCGGGCAGGATCGTGAACGTCGTGCCTCCGGCGGCGACGGCGCTGCCGGCCGCGATCGTCGGCACGCCGGCGGCGCGCGCCGTGGCCTCGGCGGAGCCGGGTGCTCCGCTCGCGCCTGTGGCGGCGGACGCCGGTGACGCGGTGCCCTTCACGAGGTCGGCCGGGATCGTCGGAGCGGACGTCGCGAGCTTCGCGTCGTCGCGGATGAAGAACCACCATCCCGCGCCCGCCGCGGCGGCCAGGACGATGGCGGCGACGGCGCCGCCGATGAGTATGCGTGGGAAGCTGGACATGGCTGCTCGACTCCTCTGCTGCGGCGTTCCCGGGCATGCTACCGGCCGGTCGCGCATGGTATGTTTCAAAGCGGTTGCACATCCAACCATACTGGGTTCGCCGCGCCATCGACCGGCGCGCGCTACCATTTCCGCACAACCAGACTCACACGCACGACGGAGGCACCGATGACCGCAGGCGGATTGATGGCGATCTTCGCGCACCCGGACGACGAGACGTTCGGCGTGGGCGGCACGATGGCGCACTACGCGGACCGCGGCATCCCGATCACGATGGTCTGCGCCACGCGCGGCGAAGTCGGCGAGATCGCGCCCGGCACCGGCGCCACGCCGGACACGCTGGGCGCGTTCCGCGAGCAGGAGCTGCGCGACGCGATGGCGATCCTCGGCGTGGCCGACGTGCGCTTCCTGGAGTTCCGCGACTCGGGCATGCAGGGCACGCCGGAGAACGACGACCCGCGCTGCCTGCACCGGGCCGCGCCGGACGCCGTCGTGGAACCGCTGGTGCGGATGATCCGCGAGCGCCGCCCGGATATCGTGGTGACGTGGGACGAGAGCGGCGGCTACGGCCACCCCGACCACGTCGCGATCCACCATCACGCCACCGCGGCGTACCACGCCGCCGCCGACGGCGCGCGTTACCCGCACGCCGGGACGCCCTGGCAAGCCCGCGCCCTCTTCTACAACGTCATCCCGATCAAGGAATGGATGGCGATGCAGCACGAGCTACGCGCGCGCGGACTCGCGCCGGACGAGGCGCCCGGCGGCAACGAAGGCCTGGCGAAGCTGCGCCGCGTCGAAGCTAACTGCGTCGTGGACGTCAGCGGTCAGTACACGCGCAAGCAGCAGGCGCTGCGCGCGCACCGCACGCAGATCAGCGAAGACGACGTGTTCCTGCGCCTGCCCGAAGATCTCGCGGCGCAGTTCTTCGGCCGCGAATGGTTCCACCGCGCCGACCCGCCGCTGGCGCCGGGCGTGATGCTCGCTGACCTGACCGACGGACTCGACACCTAATCCGCGACCAGGGCGGCGCGCCCGCCGCCTGCTGTCGAGGCGGCGGGCGGTCCTGGTGTGGTGCCGCCCGCCCATCCCGTGGCACCCCGCCTCAACGCGGGGCGGGACGGGCAGATCACGCCGGCGACGACCCGACGGCCGCCCGTGCGCGCCGTCGCCGCTTGCGTGCTGGTACTGAGGACGCGGCTGGCGCCCTCTGCGCGGCCGCAGCGGCCGCCGGTTCGAACCGGGCGACCCGCTGCGCCGTGCGTCGGCGTACGGGCGCGGCGTCCTCCTCAGGATCGGCCTCCGCGCCCGCCGATGTCAGCGCAACAACCTGCTCGACCGCCTTCTTCTTATCGAGGATCAGCATTGATGGCGTTGAGTTCCTGCCGCACGATCTGGCTGACGCGCTGCCGCGTGACGCCGAAGTGCTCGGCGAGCCGCGACTGCAGGCCCCAGCGGCCGCCGTTGCCCGCGACGCCGCGCTTGATCAGCACGCGCGCCGCGATCCGTAGCTTCTCCGTGCGGCTCAACTCCTCTTCGAAGTGCTGGACTTCCATGGTCATCCCTGCCCCCTTCCGATAAACGCCCGTGACCGGGCTGTGCCAGCGAAGCTCGCGGCCTGACGGCAGCGAGCAACACGACGATACCGGCGGGGCTCTCACGAGCTGCGTGCGCGGTTCTTACCACCTTTTCCAGGTCTCACCGCGCCGTAAGGGTTTCGAGGGAGATCACCTAAGGGTGCCGCCGCCGCTGACGCCGACGAGGCGCATGCCGACCGTGGTACGATCTCCGCATGAAACGCGGGATCCTCCTCGCGATCGCCGCCGCGGCCCTGCCGGTCGCGGCGGCGTGCTCCGCCGGAGCGGCCGCACCGACTCCCACGGTGGTCCCCAGCAACACCGCCACGCTGCCGCCGCCCGAGCGCACCGCCACGCCGACAGCGACGCCGACACCCGCGATCGGCGTCGGTACGGCGATCGTCGTCGGCGGCGACCTGCGCGTGCGTGAAGCGCCCTCGACGCGGGCGCCGGTGATGAAGACGCTGAAGGACCACGCCGCCGTCATTATCGACGCGCCCATCCCAGGCGACGACGTGCTCGTGGGCAGCCAGACGTGGGTGACGTCGCCGCCCGCATGGACGAAGACGTGGTTCCGCCTGACCGACGGCACGTTCGTCTACTCCGCGTTCGTCTTCATCCTGCAGCCCGGCGAAGTGTCACCGCTCACGGACGGCGGCGCGCAGGAGCGATGGATCGACGTCGACGTGACGACGCAGACGGTGAGCGCGATGATCGGCGACAAGGCCGTCTACACGGCGGCAGCGTCGACGGGCTCGCCGCAGTTCCCCAGCCCGATCGGCTCACACAAGATCGAACCCGACGGACGCCTGGCGGTGGAGCGCATGACGGCCACGCAGGCCGGCTACAACCCCCAGCAGGCGCAGTACGACGTCGAGAACGTACTGTTCACGCAGTACTACGACCGCAACGGCGATGCGCTCCACCTGAACTACTGGCGCCCGAAAGAGGTCTTCGGCAAGACGGCGACCAGCCACGGCTGCGTGGGCCTGCAGCTGCACGACGCGCAGTACTTCTGGCTCTTCGGCGCGCCCGGCATGCGCGTCGAGATCCACCCGTAGGACGCGCGCTATAGTTGCCCGCACGGGTGCCACTCGCCGCGCGCCGCGGCATCGACGTACAACGACGTAGAGAAGAGAGACGGCCGGCGCCGTTGCCGCCGCGGCACACCGGTGAGGACGCGATCCTGCGGCTGCGCGACGCACGCGGCCGGCGCGGCGGCGACGCGATGCGCCGGCGCGGAGAGCGGCCGGGCCGGCCGCGCAGGCGGGGCGGCAGCGGGCACACGCGGCGCGATGCGCGGCGGCTCCGCCGCCCGGCGGTGCGCGCGTTCCTCGCGCTCGGGCTCGCCCGCATCCGGCGCGACGAACTTCCACTCGCCCGGGATCTCCGGCGCCGGGCGATGGGACTGCGGCAACGGATCATCGGGCTCGATGTCGGCCAGCCGCTCGCCGAGGCGCGATGAGGCCGACGGCAGGTCGGGGTACTTCGCCACTACCGCCTCGAACACGTCGACGATCTGCGGATCGAGCAGCACGCCACGGCTCTCCTTGATCGCTTCAAGCGCGTCGGCGGCGGACGTGATCGTGTGCCCCGCGCGGAACGACCGGAGCGAGATGTACGCGTCGGCGACGCCAATGACGCGCGCCATCGGGCTGATATCAGTGGATCGCAGGCCGCGGGGGAAGCCGGAGCCGTCCCAGCGCTCGTGGTGCTCGTGCATCGCGGCGATCACGTCATCGGCGAGGCCGGCGCGGGCGACCATCGCCAAGGTCGCGTCCGGATGCGCGTGCATGTGCCGCTCCCAGGCGCCCTCCCTCAGCACTGTTGGCTCATCCATGACGGAACGCTTGAGCGTGAGGTAGCCGCAGTTCATCAGCGCCGAGGCCGTCGCCAGCGCGATGAGCTGCGATCGCGGCATCCCCATCTCGCGTCCGACGACGATCGCGAGTTCGGCAACCTTGATCGGGTGGACGTAATCGCTGCCCTGCTGCGAATCCGGCCCGCTGAACTCGCTGTGCGTGCCATCCATCGGGAAGACGCAGTCGACGAGTTTCGTGAGTCGACCTGTGAGCGGCTGCGCCTCGTGCGCTTCGATGGGGCGAGCGTCACTGTGGCGGAGGAGCAGAATCGTGTTCAGCGTTTCCATGACCTTGGCTTCCAGGGGCCGCGGGAAGATGGGGATATAGGGCACGGAACCTCCCTGCCGCGGCTGATGCGTCACGACTGATCTAATCATCGGCCATTCCGCCGCCGATCTCGCCTCCTCACAACAGCGAATCCGGACCAGCCGTCCGCGGCGAATCTGCGCCGAAGGCCGTCCGGCCCTTTCGCGTAGCTCGCGCAGCCCCGATCCTTAGGCTCGATACGAGCGCGCCGGGTTCCGGCGTCCATCGCGCAGGAGGGGATCGATGTACCTGGACCTGAACAAGGGACTCACGGACGAGCAGAAGCTCATCAAAGGGCGGTCGCACGAGTTCGCCGCGCAGGTGCTACGCCCCGCCAGCATCGCGCTGGACAAGCTGTCGCCCGAGGACGTGATCGCCAAGGGGTCCCAGCTCTGGGACGTGTTCAAGATCGCCTACGAGCAGGAGTGGCACCTTCGCGGCTTCCCGGAAGTGCTGGGCGGCTCCCACCTCGACCCGCTGAGCACTCACATCGTGAACGAGGAGTTCGGCTGGGGCAGCTCCGACTTCGCCATCGCGATGGGCGTGACGTCGTTCCCGTTTGCGTTCGCCGCCGGCCAGCGCGACCCCAAGCTGATCGAAGAGGTCGTGATGCCGTTCGTGGAGGACCGCAAGGGTCGCTACATCGGCTGCTGGGCGATCACGGAGCCGGGGCACGGCAGCGACACGCTGATGCCGGGCACGAGCATGTGGGAGAAGCCGGAGATCCACTACGGCCTGACGGCGGCGCTGGACGGCGATGAGTACGTGCTGAACGGCCAGAAGTCGGCGTGGGTGTCGAACGGCACGATCGCCACCCACGCGCTGGCATTCCTAGGCGTCGACCGCAAGAAGGGCATGGCAGGCGGCGGCGTGGCGCTGGTGCCGCTCGAGCTGCCGGGCGTGACGAAGGGACCGCCGCTGAACAAGCTGGGACAGCGGGCGCTGAACCAGGGCGAGATCTTCTTCGACAACGTGCGCATTCCCAAGTCCTACATGTTCGTGGGAGCGGAAGCCTACACATTCGCCATCGACTCCGTGCTGGCCGGCGCGAACGCGTTCATGGGCTCGACGTTCACCGGCATCGCCCGCGCCGCGCTCGAGGAGTCGCTGCGCTACACGAAGGAGCGCGTGCAGGGCGGCGTGCCGATCTCGCAGCACCAGCTGGTGCAGAAGAAGCTGTTCGATATGTTCGTGAAGGTCGAGGCCTCGCGGCAGCTCTCGCGCGCCACCATCCTCTACAACGACGGAGCATTCCCGCCCGGCACGCAGTACTCGATCTCGTCGAAGGTGTTCTGCACGCAGTCGGCGTTCGAGGTGGCCAGCGACGCGATCCAGCTTCACGGCGGCTACGGCCTGACGAAGGAGATGCTGGTCGAGAAGCTGTTCCGCGACGCCCGCGCGGCGATGATCGAGGACGGCTCGAACGACATCCTGTCGCTGACCGCGGCGCAGAAGATCCTGGAGCAGTACGCCGTATAGCCCCGGCAGATGCCAGGCAGCGCCCAGGGCCGCCCCGCGGAGGTATGGTCACGGGCGCCCGTGCCCGATACCCTGAGGGCCACATGGACAGTTCGAAGTTCCTGCATACGCCGATCACCCGCTTCCAGCCGCGCGCCGACGCCTCCCTCCGCGACTTCATCGCCGCGCTGGGCCGCACCGGCGGGCAGCCGCGCCGCCTCAGCACCGCGATCGACCTCTGGGACAAGATGATCGATCGCGACCGGACGATCTTCTGCGCGATCGCCGGGGCGCCCGTACCGATGGGCTTCGGCCCCGCCATCGCGTCGTTGATCGAGCAGCGGCGCATCGACGTGCTGGACATCACCGGCGCGCAGCTGACGCACGACATGCTGGAGATCATCGGCAGCATCCACTACCAGGGCCAGGTCGCCAGCGACGACGCGGCGCTGGCCGCCGTGGACGTGAACCGCTTCTGGGACACCTACGGCGACGAGAACGACTATCGCCGCGTCGAACCGTTCATCTTCGAGTTCGCGAAGACCCTGCCAGACCGGGCGATGACGACGCGCGAGTACATCTACCGCATGGGCGGCTACTTCAAGGGCATCGGCTCGCAACACGGCATCCTCATCGCCGCGCACGACAACCGCACACCGGTCTACTGCCCGGCGATCGGCGACTCCGTGCTGGGCATGGACCTGGGCTACTTCCGCGCGGAAGAGGGCAAGCGCGTCGTCTTCGACGTGGTGCAGGACGTCTGCGAGATGACGGCGATCGTGCTGCTCACGGAGGAACTGGGGCTGCGCAGCGCCAACGTCATCTTCGGCGGCGGCGCGCCGCGCAACCACATCCAGCAGTCGCAGATCGGCACGTACATGTTCTCGACGAAGGGCAAGGGGCACGCCGAGGCCGTGCGTTTCAGCATCGAGCCGGCCGAGACCGGCGGACTCTCAGGCTCGACGATCTCCGAGGGCATCAGCTGGAAGAAGTTCGACCCGCAGGTCGAGGCGGCGGAGGTCTTCCTCGACTCGAACCTCTCGATCGCCATCGCGTCGTCCCTGCTCGCCACGCGCGACGCCGCGCGCTGCTTCGACTTCCACCACGAGGACGACGGCTCGCTGACGGCGATCTACGGCGGCAAGAGCTACAACCTCTCCGAGAAGTTCCACTTCTAGGCCGCACACCGTCTGGCATACTGCCCGCAGGGGAGGCTGGAAAGGAGCACGGTCCTGGATTCCGCCACGAACGGCCGTGCCCTGCGCACGCCTGCCCTGCCCCAACTGATCCGCCCGCTGCAGGAGTTCCTCCGCACCGAGACGGCCGGCGGCGCGTTGCTGCTCGTCGCAGCGGCCGTCGCGCTGCTCTGGGCGAACGCGCCGCAGGGTGACAGCTACCGCGACTTCTGGGGCGCGCGCATCACGCTCGACCTGAACATTATCACGCTCGACGAGCCGCTGGTACGGTGGGTGAACGACGGGCTGATGGCCGTCTTCTTCTTCGTCGTCGGGCTGGAGATCAAGCGCGAGCTGCTCCGCGGCGAACTGGCCGGCGCGCGCCGGGCGGCGCTGCCCGTCGCCGCCGCGCTGGGCGGTATGATCGTGCCGGCGGCGATCTACGCGGCGTTCAACGCGGGCCGCGACGGCGCGCACGGCTGGGGCATCCCCATGGCCACGGACATCGCCTTCGCCGTGGGCGTGCTCGTACTGCTGGGCGGCCGCATCCCGCTCTCACTCAAGGTGTTCCTGCTGGCGCTGGCGATCGTCGACGACCTGGGCGCGATCGCCGTCATCGCCGTCTTCTACACCGACGATCTGTCGCTCGGCTGGCTGGCCGCGGCTGCCGGCATCTTCGCTCTGGTCTTCGTCCTGGGACGGCTGCGGGTGCGAGCGCTCTGGGTGTACGTGGCGGCGGGCGCGGCGGCGTGGTTGGCGGTACACGAATCCGGCGTCCACGCAACGATCGCCGGCGTGATACTTGGCCTGCTCACGCCGGTCGATGCCCACGCCGAGCCGGGCGATCTCGACAGCCGCGCGATCAACCTCATCGCGGACCACCATGCCTCGCACGAGCTGCACACCCGCGACGGCGCCGACGAAAGCGGTGCCGCGCTGCGCGAACTGGAGACGCTGGCACGCGACAGCCGGCCGGTCCTGGACAGGCTGGAGCACACGCTGCACCCGTGGGTGAGTTACGCCATCATCCCGATCTTCGCGCTGGCGAACGCGGGTGTGTCGCTGGGCGGCGGCGCGCTGCGCGACGCCGCGAGCGCGCCCGTCTCGCTGGGCGTGGCGGCGGGGCTGATGCTGGGCAAGCCGATCGGCATCACGCTCGCGTCGCTGGTAGCGGTGCGGAGCGGCATCGCGACGCTGCCGGACGGCGTGCGCTGGCCCCAGATCGTCGGAGTGAGCCTGGTCGGCGGCGTCGGCTTCACGGTGTCGCTGTTTATCAGCGACCTGGCGTTCGCGGACGCCGCGCTCATCGACCAGGCGAAGATCGGCATCCTGGCCGGTTCGACGCTGATGGGCGTGGCCGGCTACCTCGTGCTGCGCCGGGCATCCGTCGTCGGTGCCGCGTCGAGCCTGGACTGAGCGGCGTTCACCCCGCACTGCCGGAACTGCATCGCCCCCGCTGTTGACATACACGCCCCTGATCTGCGGTTATATAGCCGTCGGGTGCCTTTCGGGGGAGCGGATATGGGGGGTCAACTGCACGCCATGTACATCATCGGCGGCTCGTGCCGCAGCTGCGGGGCGTCGCTGGCGCTCGCGGGCGACGGGCGCGGCCGCGCCATCTGCGCCGCCTGCCTGCGCGCGGTCGACGCGGACATCGCGCAGAAGCGCACCATCCTGCTGCCGGCCGAGCGCACCGCGGATCTGCTCACGGCGCTCGCCTGACCGTCCGCGCGATGTCCCGGGAAACGAAGACAGGGCCTCGAACTCAAGGCCCTGTCTTCGTATCACTTGGATGGTGGAGGCTAGCTGTAGTTCCCACCAAGGTTGTTGACACAAAGAGAGTGCTCGAGTCGGCTGTGGGTGTTGAAAGCCTGCAGTCGAAAGGAGCACTCTCTTGGCACATGGTAACGCGCGGCTGA
>JBGQBE010000032.1:0-35096 GCA_041494685.1 Dehalococcoidia bacterium
GATCTCGTCGCTGTTGGTGCGGGCCGAGATCGCCATGACGGCGAAGAACGCGCCCAGGTTCGTGAAGGCGTACGTCGCGAGGAAGAAGACGACGCCGCTCGCGCCGAACTGCGTGCCGAGGCCGGTCGCGGAGATCGCCGCGAAACCGACCAGGAAGTTGCCGGCCTGCGCGATCGAGCTGTAGCCGAGCAGGCGGCGGATGTTCGACTGGCGCAGCGCCATCACATTGCCGACGGTCATCGTCACGGCCGCGAGGACCGCGAACAGGTGCTTCCAGTCGCCGCCCACGAAGGTGTGCGCGCCGAAGCCTTCGAAGAAGATGCGCATCACGACCGCGAACGCGGCCGCCTTGCTGCCCACGGAGAGGAACGCCGCGACCGGCGCGGACGCGCCCTGGTAGACGTCCGGCACCCACATCTGGAACGGGACGATGGCCATCTTGAAGCCGAAGCCAGCCGCCAGGAACACCATGCTCACGATCAGCGCCGAGCGGATGCCGCCGTTGCCGCCGGCGATCGTCTGCCCGATGCTGGGGCCGCCGTCCGTGCTGATCAGGTGCGTCGTGCCGGAGATGCCGTAGAGGAACGCCATGCCGTACAGGATCACGGCCGACGACACCGCGCCGAGCAGCAGGTACTTCAGCGCCGCCTCCGCGCCCTTGTCGTCGCGCATGAAGCCGGCGAGGATGAACTGCGTGATCGACGTCAGCTCGAGCGCCACGAAGATGGCCACGAGGTCGCGCGCGCCCGAGAGCAGCATCATGCCGGACGTGGCGATCAGGATCAGCGCGTAGAACTCGCCCTGGCGCGGGCCGAAGCGCTCGGCGCCATCCATCGACGCCAGGATCACGGCGCCCGACACGCCGATGAACATGAACGTGAAGAAGACGCTGAAGTTGTCCAGCGCCATGCTGTCGCTGAAGTACGACGCCTGCCGATCGCGCAGGATCAGCACGACCAACCACGCCGCCGCGGCCGCCAGCCCGGCGATCGCCACACCCGCGAGCAGCTTCTTCCGGCCGCGGGGCAGCGCCAGGTCCAGCATCAGGATCAGCGACGCCGTCACGATGACCGCGACGACCGGGCCCAGCCTGTTCAGATCAGCCAGCATCAGCCCAGCACCTTCACGATGTTGATGATCCCAGAGTCAAGCACATCCACGATCAGCGAGGGCCGCACGCCCACGCCGATGATCACGATGACGAGCGCCGCCATCGGCACGCGCTCCCACCAGTGGTCCACGTCCGGCAGGCTCGCCCAGCGCTCGTCGCGCGGGCCGTAGAACACGCGCTGGATCATCCACGTGATGTAGCCGGCCGAGAGGACGATGCCGAACACGGCGAAGATCGTCGGCACGGTGTACTTGTCGAAGCTGCCGAGGAACACCAGCAGCTCCGCCACGAAGCCGGACATCGCCGGCAGTCCCAGAGCCGCCAGCCCCGCTATCACCATCACCGTCGCGGCTATCGGCATCGTGTGCGCCAGCCCGGAGAGCTCGTCGATGTTCCGCGTGTGCGCGCGGTCGTAGATGATGCCGACCATCAAGAAGAGCAGGCCCGTGATCGTGCCGTGCGTGAACATCTGCAGCGCCGCGCCGTTGAGGCTGACGTGCCCCAGCGCAGCGATGCCGAGCAGCACGTAGCCCATGTGGCTGACGCTGGAGTAGGCGACGAGCCGCTTCAGGTCTTTCTGCCGTAACGTCAGCACCGCACCGTAGATGATGCTGATCGCCGCCATCGTCGCCAGCCAGACGCCGTAGTCGTGCGCCTGCTTCGGCATCAGCGTGATGCAGATGCGGATGATGCCGTAGCCGCCCATCTTCAGCAGCACGCCGGCGAGGATCACCGAGACGGCGGTCGGCGCGTCGGTGTGCGCGTCCGGCAGCCAGGTGTGGAACGGGAACATCGGCAGCTTCACCGCGAAGCCGATGAAGATCAGGCCGAAGATCAGCCACACCGGGATCAGCGCGTCGCCGATCGTGCTCTGCTGCAGGCGCACCATGTCGAACGTGTGCACGGGTCCGGCGCTGAAGCCGAGCGCAAGGATACCGGCCAGCATCAGCGCCGAGCCGGCGACCGTGTACAGCAGGAACTTCATCGCCGAGTACTCTTTGCGCCCGCTCCCCCAGACGGAGATGAGCATGAACATCGGCAGCAACTCGACTTCCCAGAACAGGAAGAACATGATCAGGTCCAGCGAGGTGAAGACGCCCAGCACGCCCGTCTCCAGCGCCAGCAGCCAGATAAAATACTCCTTCGTCCGCAGCTTCACGCCAAACGAGATCATCGTCGCGACCACGAAGAGGAGCGTCGTCAGCAGCACCATCACGATGCCGAGGCCGTCGACGCCCATGTGGAACTGCACGTCGAAGCCGGCGGTACCCGCATCGATCCACGTCGACTGCGACGCGAACTGGAAGAGCTGCGGCGCGGCCTCGCCCGGGCTGCGGTCGAAGCGCAGGATCAGGATGAGCGACGTCATCAGCACGGTGAGCGTCGTGAAGAGCGCCAGCCACTTCGCCTCTCCGGCCTTGCTGTCGCGCGGCACGATGAGCGCGATGACGGCTGCCGCGACGGCCGGGAAGAAGACGGTGAAGACGAGCAGTCCGTTCAGGTGCGTCTACCTCTCCAGCAATACCAGCATCAGGAACGCCGTCAGTACCAGCCCGCCGAAGCCGACCGTGCCGTACGCCTGCACGGAGCCCGACTGCACCCAGCGCAGGCCGTCGCTCACGCGCCGCGCGACGGCGCCAGCGCCATTCACCGTGCCATCGATGATGTTCGTGTCGAACCACTGGCCGACGCGCGTCAGGAAGTTGTAGAGCCCCTCGCGCACGATCAGCCCCTCGTAGAGCTCGTCCATGTAGTACTTGCGCGCGACCAGCGTGTGCAGCGGCCCGAACGCCTTCTGCAACGACGGCGCCGAGATCGCCTTCGCCTGGTAGATCGCCCACGCCAGCGCGATGCCGCCCAGCGCCAGCGCCGACGACAGCAGCGCGATGGTGGGGTTGAAGCCCTCGCGGTGCAGCGCCTCCGCCGCGGAGTCCGGCAGCGCGCCCTCGAGCAGGTGCGCCAGACCCTCGGTGCTGTGCATCGGGAAGTTCACGAAGCCGGCCAGCATCGCCGGCACGGCGAGCAGCAGCAGCGGCAGCGTCATCACCAGCGGCGACTCGTGCGGCGTGCCGCCGTGCGCGTCGTGCGCACCGTGCTCCGGCGGCTCGCCGCCCTTCCACTCGCCGTGGAAGGTCAGGAAGATCGCGCGGAAGGTGTAGAAGGCCGTCATGAAGACGACCGCCATCGCCACGGCAAACAGCAGCTTGTTGTCGGCCCAGGCCGCGCCCAGCAGCTCGTCCTTCGACCAGAAACCCGCGAACGGCGGGACGCCGGCCAGGCTCAGCGACCCGATCATGAACGTCGCGTAGGTGATCGGCATGTACGTCCGCAGGCCGCCCATCTTGCGCATGTCGAAGGTGCCGGACGCATGGTTCACGGAGCCGGAGCCGAGGAAGAGCAGCGCCTTGAAGAACGCGTGCGTGAACAGGTGGAAGATCGCCGCGACGTAGCCGCCGACGCCCAGCGCCAGCATCATGTAGCCGAGCTGGCTGATCGTCGAGTACGCCAGGACGCGCTTGATATCGGTCGCTACGATGCCCATCGACGCGGCGAAGATCGCCGTGAATCCGCCGACGTAGGCGACCGTCGTCCGCGCCTCGTCCGACACCTGGAACACGGGGTACATCCGCGCCACGAGGTAGACGCCGGCCGCGACCATTGTGGCGGCGTGGATCAGCGCCGAGACCGGCGTCGGGCCCTCCATCGCGTCCGGGAGCCACACGTGCAGCGGGAACTGCGCCGACTTGCCCACGGCGCCCGCGAAGATGCCGAGCGCGAAGAGCGTCAGCACACCGTCGGTGATCTGGTGTTGCTGCGCCATCGTCTGGAGCAGCGGGATGTTAAAGGTGTTGGTCTTGGTCCAGATCAGCAGGATCGCGAGCAGGAAGCCGACGTCGCCGAGGCGCGTCGTCAGGAACGCCTTCTTCGCGGCGTCGCCCGCGGACTTCTTCTGGAACCAGAAGCCGATCAGCAGGTACGAGCCGAGGCCGACAAGCTCCCAGAACACGTAGACGATGAGGATGCTGTCGACCATCAGCAGGCCCAGCATCGCCGCGGTGAACAGCGACATCCACATGTAGTAGCGGGCGTAGCCGGTGTCGCCTTCCATGTACCCCTGCGAGTACACCTGCACCAGCAGCGACACCGACGTCACGACGACCAGCATGATCGCGCTGAGGCCGTCGATGCGGAGGCCCAGCTCGATGCTGAGGTTCGGCCCGCCGAGCTGCTGCAGCACCGGGTTGTTCGTGCTGATCGTCAGCCACTCGTGCGAGTGGAACGCCAGCGCGTGCCCGTCGGCGGCGATAACGCTGTCGAGCGTCCAGAGCGCGAGCAAGAACGCGGTGCCGATCGCGGCGATCGTCACGTAGCCGGAAAGGCGCGGATACGGCTTCGTGAGGAAGCCGATCGTCAGCAGCGATGCTACCGGCAGCAGCAGGATCGCCCAGACAACACCCTCGGGGACCGTCGGCAGGAACATCTAGTCTCCTGGAAGCTGGATGTCAGAGGCGGGACATGCGCGGACCATCGCGCTTTGTCCCTTTCCTGCATCCGCCATCCAACCCTCCGGCCTCTCGGCCATTAAATCTTCCGCAAGATCTCCAGCGCCACGTGCGTCTTGCTGTCGGGCACCCAGATCTCACGCGGCTGCGACATCGGCGCGTCGCCGGTCAGCGGCGGCACGACGCGGTTTGATACGCCCTCGGCGTCGAAGAGTTCCTTCCACACCTCGGCGGCGTACCCGTTCTTCACATCCAGCAGTTTCGACCACATGGTTCGGTTTCGGACCCCTACCCTTCAACTTCCCGTATCGAGATCACCACCGAAGCAGATCGATCTCGTCGATGTTCAGCGTCTCGCGGTGCTTGTACACCGACACCGCCAGCGCCAGCGCCACGGCCGCCTCAGCCGCCGCGACGGTGATCACGAATACGGCGAACACCTGGCCGTCGAGCGGCCGCGGCGACACGACATAGCGCGAGAACGCGAGCAGCGTCACGTTCACGGCGTTCAGCATCAGCTCCACGCCCATGAGGATGCCGATCGCGTTCCGCTTCGAGAGCGCGACGAACAACCCGATCGCGAAGAGCATGCCGCCCAGCAGCAGGACGTGCTCCAGCGGCACGTGGGCGAGCACGATGCTAGGCATCCTCGCCCTCCTCTTCCTTCGTCAGCACGATCGCGCCCACCATCGCCGTCATCAGCAGCACCGACGCCACTTCGAACGGCACGACGTACGGCTTCAGCAGCGCTTGTCCGAGCGACGCCGCGGTCGCGGTGAACTCGGGCCGGTAGGCGATCTTCCAGGTCGTGTCGTACGACACGAAGACGATGATCACCAGCACGAGGCCGGCCAGCACCGCCGCCGGCGCCCAGAACGCGGTCTCGGAGTTCTTGCGGTCGGCCGCCGGCGTCAGCATGACGGCGAACGTCATCAGCACGGCGACCGCGCCGGCGTAGATCAGCACCTGCACCACCGCCACGAAGTCGGCTGAGAGCACGATGTAGATCCCGGCGACGCCAACGAACGCCAGCGCCAGGAACAACACGGCCTGCACCAGCTCGCGCACGAAGGCGACCATCAGCGCGCAGCCGACCGTGGTAGCCGCCAGGATGTAGAAGGCAACGACGATGCCGGTGTCGTTGATCACGCCGCGATCTCCCCCGCGATGCTCATACCGTCTGCGCCCCCGCGTGCGGCGCGTCGGCGGCCTTCGCCGGCAGCGACGGCACGTCGATCGTCGAGTAGAAGCGCAGCGTCGTAGGGAAGCGCTCGAACTTCGGCGCCAGCAGGCGCATGAAGGCGAAGATCGTGACGCCGGCCAGCGCGCCGTTGATGACGATGTAGGCTGGGATCAGGACGCCGGCGCTCCAACCGGACTCCTCCCAGAACAGCACCTCGGCCGCCACCAGTACCAGGTTCAGGATCGCCATCGGCGTCATCCACTTCCACGCGAACGCCAGCAGTTGGTCGATGCGGAACCGCGGCAACGTACCGCGCGTCCAGACGAAGAGGAAGTACACGCCGTAGATCTTGCCGATGTAGATCATCCATCCCGGCACGAGCTCGTCGAGCTTATACGCCCACCAGCCGCCCAGGAAGAGCGTCGAGATGATCGCCGACACGACAACGGCGTTGATCAGCTCGGCGGCGTAGAACAAGCCGAACTTCATGCCCGAGTACTCGGTGTGGTAGCCGCCCACGATCTCCGACTCCGCCTCGGCGATGTCGGCGGGCGTGCGATTCAGTTCGGCCGAGACGGAGATGAAGTAGATGAAGAACGCCAGCGGCTGCAGCAGCACCATGAACGCCCAGTACTTCTCCTGGAAGAGCACGATGCCCTGCAGGTCCATCGTGCCGGCGAACAGCACCACGCCGAGCAGCGAGATGACGATCGGGATCTCGTAGCTCACGAGCATGGCGATGACGCGCATCGAGCCGAAGAGGGCGTACTTGTTGTCGCTGCTATAGCCGGCCATGAACACGGCCAGCGCCCCCAGCGACGACGCGGCCAGCAGGAACAGCACGCCCACGTCCAGCGTCGCCAGCGTCATGTTGCGCCCCCACGGCAGCACCGCCATCAGCAGGATGCCCGGGACGGTAAACATGATCGGCGCCGCGGTGAAGATCAGCCCGGACGCCGTGCGCGGCATCAGCACTTCCTTCTGCATCAGTTTGATCGCGTCGGCGATGGGCTGCAGCAGGCCGAACGGGCCGAGCCGGTTCGGCCCCAGCCGCGACTGCATGCGCCCCACGACGCGCCGCTCGACCCAGATGTTGATGACCGCGACACCACCGACAAACGACACGATGCCGATGGCGCCCAGCAGGCCGGAGACGACGTAGATCAGCCACGCCGGCCCGTTCGCATCGCCGATCAGCTTCTCGATCTCGTGGCTGAGGTTCGAGAGGTCGCGGATGTCCCACCAGTTGTCGGTGATGATCGTCAGCAGCGCCGCCATCATCGGTCCAACTCCCCGACGTTGATGTCGATGCTGCCCAGCGTCACGATCGCGTCGGCGATCGTCTGGCCCACGGTCATCTCCTTGAGTACGCTCAGGTTGATCAGCGAGGGCGCGCGCACGTGCCAGCGGTACGGCGCGGGGCCGCCGTCGCTGACGACGTAGAACCCGAGCTCGCCCTTCGGCGACTCGACGCGCGAGTACGCCTCGCCGGCGGGCGGGCGGATGGCCAGCGGCACGTCGGTCTTGTGCGGGCCGTCCGGCAGCTGGTGCACCGCCTGGCGGATGATCCGCAGGCTCTGCTTCATCTCCTCGATGCGGATCAGCATGCGGTCGTAGGCATCGCCGTTGTAGCCGACGGGGATGTCAAACGTCATGCGGTCGTACACGCAGTACGGGTCCGCCTTCCGCGTGTCCCACGCGATGCCCGCGCTGCGCAGCATCGGTCCGGTGAGCGAGGCGTTGATCGCCATCTCCGGCGTCACGACGCCCACGTCGCGGGCGCGCATCATGATGATCTCGTTGCCGACCAGGAGCTCCCCGTACTCCTCGAAGCGTTGCGGCAGGTCGTCGTTGATCAGGCGGTCCAACGCCGGCAGGAACTCGTCCGGGATGTCGAAGGCGACGCCGCCGATGCGCATGTAGTTCGTCGTCAAGCGCGCGCCGCAGGTCATCTCGAAGAGATCCAGCACCTTCTCGCGGTCGCGGAAGCAGTACATGACGGGCGTCTGCCAGGCGCCGCAGTCGTTGATGAAGGCACCCGTGGCCATGCAGTGGCTCGCGATGCGCTGCAGCTCGGAGAAGATCACCCGCAGGTACTGGGCGCGCTCCGGCACCTCGATGCTCGCCAGCTTCTCGACGGAGAGGCAGTAGCCGAGATTGCCCGTCATTGCCGCGAGGTAGTCCATGCGGTCCGTGAACGGGATGTTCTGGGTGAACGTACGCTCCTCCGCCAGCTTCTCCATGCTGCGGTGCAGGTAGCCCACCACCATCTTCACGTCGACGATGCGCTCGCCGTCGATCCGCGCGACCATGCGGAACACGCCGTGCGTGCTCGGATGCTGCGGTCCGATATTGACTTCGACGGGCTCCGACTTGATCGGCACGGTCGTCTTCCTACGCGCTGCTTACTGACCGCTGCCCGGGTTGAGCGGGCGGAACTCCTGTCCCGTCTGGCCGGGCACCTGCTTGGGAAACTGGCTGAGGCCGGTCTTCTGCCCGCCCGGCAACGACATGAAGTCCTTGCGCAGCGGATGACCCGGGAACGCGTCCCACAGGAAGAGCCGCGTCAGCGCCGGGTGGCCCTCGAAGACTACGCCCATCAGGTCGTACACCTCGCGCTCCTGCAGCCAGGCGCCGACCCAGAGCGGCGAGATCGACGGCACGACCGGCTGTTCGTGGTCGGCCGGCACCTTGACCTCGAAGATGTGGTTCTGCGCCAGCGACGAGAAGTGGTACACCACGTCGATGCGCGTGATCTGGTCGACGCTGCACATCTGCACCAGGAACTTCCCGTCCAGCGCCTCGTCGTCGCGGATGAACGCCATCGCGTCGAGCGCCGAGGCCGGCTCCAGCACGACGTAGCCGGGCTGCACGTCGCGGACGGCGTGCGGCAGCTTCGTCCGGATGCGGTCGGCGACCTGCTGGCCGGGCAGCGTGAGCGTGGCGGCGTGCGGCACTAGATCCACTCCATGGCGCGCTTGCGCCACGCGTAGGCGTAGCCGACGCCGAGCGTCGCCATGAAGATCAGCGCCTCGGCGAAGGCGTAGAAGCCCAGGCCGCGGTAGGCGACGGCCCACGGGTAGAGGAAGACCGCCTCCACGTCGAAGACGACGAAGAGCAGCGCGAACAGGTAGTAGCGGACGTTATAGCGGACCTGCGCGGTGCCGATGGGCACCATGCCGCACTCGTAGACCGACTGCTTGATCGGGTCGGGGTTCGACGGGCGGATCTTGAAGACGCCCAGCGCGACCGACGCGATGACGGGGACCAGCGGGAAGGCGATCGCGAAGATCAGCAGGAATCCAGCCCGGCCAAACTGCTCGATCACGGCTGCGTTCCCCCGTTCCGAGGACTTTGTGAATTTCTACGCTATCAGCGGCCGAATCCTATCACAGGCACCCCCCACGGACAACAGACGCGAGGCCGCCGCCGAAGCGGCCGCGGAGCGCCGTGCGAGGCGGGCGGGGTGTCGAGGTTAGAGAGGACAGGCGTCAGTAGCTACTAACGCGCCAGCAGGTGTGGCAGGACATAGCTGAAGAAGAACCCGACGGCGGCACCGCCCACGGTGAATACGCCGCGATCGAGCCACATCCGCCGCTGGAACTCGCGCCGATCGTGCCTAGAACGGGCGTAGTCCGCGAACGACAGATCAGCGTCTGGCTCGTACCACGTGCAGTGTCGGCGCTCGTTGAGTACGGCGACGAGGTCCGCGCCCTCCATGCCGTACATGTTGAGGACGCCCTTCTCGCAGTTCAATCCGCCGTTTCGTCGATTCAGATCGCCGCTTGCCCGCAGCGCGGTGGGCAATTCTATGAGCCCCCAGCGTTGGAATTCCATTCCATTCTCGGTTGCGTTGCCTTTGGTGTCCAGCATCCATCGCCGCCCCAGGAACCCGCAGTCGATGCAGCGCGCGGTGCGTCGGCTAAACATGCGGCGCTATGGCTCCGGCCACGGATCGCCCACGTTGACGACCGTCTCCGGAGGTGCTTGGAATGTGTACGTCGTCCCTGCGCTGGTGCGTACTGTAAGTTCAAGGCGCGTGTTGAGAGCGCCAACGACTATATCGCCACCGCCCTTCGCCATCTGATCACATATCGGACCATTGACATCGACCGACGTATCGTTTGGTCCCGTTGGCAGCGTGCACTTCTTCAGGATGCCGACGACGGTGTCGGGCGTCTTGACCTCGCCCCGACCGTGATCCCACGTCAGCGCGACAACTCCGCCGCCGATGACGCCTCCGACGATGGCGGCTCCGAGCAAAAGACCTGCTGTCCGCAACATGGCTCAATCATACACCGCGAGGTAGCAGCATGACGCGCAAGAAAGCTCCCGATGCTTCCTGCACCGCCACGACGAAGGCGGGCGCTCCGCTGCGCCCGGCGACGCTCACCGCCCGATGCCGGAGAGGACGTCGCCGGCCGGGGCGCGCGGATACGCGGGCAGCACGGCGATCTCGTGCGGCTCGGTGTGGCGGTAGCAGACCCAGCACGACGTCCCGCGCGAGCCGCTGACGCCCTTCGCTGGACGGGCGCGGAGCTGCATCGGCTCGTTGCAGTGCCCCCACCCCCGGCTCTGCAGCTGCGGACAGAGCGGCGGGCGCTCGGCGCGCGAGGTCTCGGACACGTCCTCGGCGACCAGCTCCGGCGCGCGGCCAATCAGCCACGTCACCAGCGGGTTGCCGAGCGTGTAGGCGCCGAGATAGCTGCTGCCGGCGTCGCGCGGCGCGTCGAGGTCGAACAGCGGGCTGCCCGGCGGGCCGGCGTCGCTCATGGCGCGAGTGTACTACGCCGCAGCTTGCGAACCATATCGTTATGTCCACTAATATCGCCTCGATCAGGGGTTGCCTTCATGGATCGCACCCTGCCCCGCGCCGATACTTCTCTGCCCTACCGCCCGCACACGGCGGAGGAGCAGGGAGCGTTCGCCCGTGCAGACCCGCGCCGCCCGCACCGCCGTCACCTGGAGCGCGCTCGCCGCGCTCGGCCTCATCGCGGCGCAGTTCGGCGCGATCCGGCTCGCGCCGAGCGAGATCATCGTGCGCGTCGTGCTGCCGGCGACGATCGCGGCCGTGCCTGCGGCGCTCTGGCCGCTGCGCCGCCGCGCCGGCGTCTGGATCATGTTCGTGGGACTCGCCGCCAACCTGGCGGCGATTCTGGCGAACGGCGGCCTCATGCCGATCGAGCAGCGCACGGTGGTCGAAGCGGTCGGCGAAGCGCGCGCGGCGCCGTACGCGCCCGGCGCGTGGATCAGGGGGTCCAAGGACGTGCTCGTGGCGCCGGGCGGCGGCCGCCTGGTGTGGCTGGGGGACCAGATCGTCGTCGGGACGGTGCACGGCGGCTTCGTCGCCAGTCCGGGCGACATCGTCGTCTGGGCCGGCATGCTCGTGCTGGCCGGCGAGGTCTCGTGGACGTGGCAACGGCGTCGGGCGCACGTTCCGGACGCGCACGACGCCGCTCACGAAGCCACACCTGCCGCCTCGTCAGAAGGGGCGGAGGGTGGCGCACTCACCTCGCAGTGACGCGCCACCCCGCCACCGATGTGAGTTCCCGCGGCAGCGAGGGCAATGTCCACCGCGAGCGCTCGACCCAGCCATCGTAGGCCGGTGCTCTGACCAGACACTGACCGGATCCGACCGTCAGAGGCGGCGGAAACGCCGTCAGATCCCGCATATGTCAAGAGCCCGGACGGGATGCCCGGGCTCTTGCGTCGCTTGATCGGGCTGAGCGGGACTACGGGGCGATCGCGTCCACCTTGGCGCGCGCATCGGCCTTGTCCTTGTACCACACGGCGTTGATCTCGGTGTACGCCTTGAGGTTGTCCGGCACGTCGTCTTCCGCAAAGATCGCGTTCACCGGGCAGGCCGGCTCGCACGCGCCGCAGTCGATGCACTCGTCGGGGTCGACGTACAGCATCTTGTCCGCGTCGCCCTCATCGTGGATGCAGTCAACGGGGCAAACGTCCACGCACGACCTGTCCTTCGTGCCGATACAGGCTTCGGTAATCACATACGCCATTCGGGTACTCCTCTGAATCTGCGCGTCTTGATCCGTCGGGCATTGTAGGTGGCGATCACGTCAAAGTGAAGGGTTTTAGCAACAGTTTGCTTGTTTTATTCTGGAAATTCCTGGCTGGCCCGTACGGGCAGACCGGCGGGCGGCGAACCATCGCCGCCCGCGCCTCGTACACTATCCGAGGGCGCGCCTGTTGCGCCGCAAACGGACAGGAGACGGAGATGCTCAGCGTTGGACAGCAGGCGCCCGACTTCGACCTGCAAGACGAGAACGGCAACCGCGTACGGCTCGCGGACTTCCGCGGCAAGTCAGCCGTCGTGCTGATGTTTTACCCCGCCGACAGCACGCCGGGCTGCACCAGGCAGCTCTGCGCCGCCCGCGACGACTACGACCGGTACGTCGCGGCCGGCGTCGCCGTCTTCGGCGTGAACCCGGGCAGCGTCGCCGCGCACAAGAAGTTCGTCGCGCAGCACGGCCTGAAGACGCCGCTGCTGCTCGACAACGGCGGCCGTGTGTCGCGCGCCTACGACGCGCTGATGCCGATCCCGATCATCACGCTGGTGAACCGCACCGTCGCCGGCATCGACAAGGACGGCGTCGTCCGCTTCTACGAGCGCGGCATGCCGGGCACCGACAAGATCCTCGGCGCACTGCAGGCGGCCACCGTCGCGTAGCGCCGGCGCAGCGGATCGTCCGACGTGAAGAGACCGCCGGCAACCGGCGATCTCTGTTCTATCTCCACCTGAGGCGTCGTCTACCCCGGCATCCAGCTCGCGCGCTTTGCCAGGAAGAACTCCAGCGAGTCCGCCAGCGCCAGCCATGACGCCTCGATGATGTCGGTGCTCGCGCCCACCGTCGTCCAGTAGCGCTCGCCGTCGGACGACTCGATCAACACGCGCACGGCAGCGCTGGTGCCCGCGGCGCTGTCGATGATGCGTACCTTGAAGTCCACCAGCTTGACGGCGTAGATCGCCGGGAAGAACTCCACCAGCGCCTTGCGCACGGCGGCGTCGAGCGCGTTCACGGGGCCGTTGCCGTCGGCGGCGGTCTGGCGCTGCTGTCCGTCGATGCGCATCTTCACCATCGCCTCGGCGTGCATCTCGCGGTCGTGTCCCGCGTTCGCCGATGCGCGCCGCTCGACGATCCAGAAGTCGTCCAGCTCAAACGGCGGCGTGTAGCCGGGGCGGGCGCGGCGCACCAGCATCTCGAACGACGCTTCCGCGCCCTCGTACTGGTAGCCCTTCGACTCCTGCTCGTTGACCAGCTCCTGCAGCTTCCGCGCCTCGTCGCGCGACAGCTCCGTCTCGTAGCCGATCTCCTTCAGCTTCTGCTGCACCGCCCGGCTGCCGCCCAGCTCGGAGACCACCAGCCGCCGCTCGTTCCCGACGCTCTCGGGCGGCACGTGCTGATAGCTCGCGTCGGACTTCAGCACGGCGGCGACGTGCAGGCCGCCCTTGTGCGTGAACGCGCTGGTACCAACGTAGGGCTGGTACGGGTCCGGGGCCATGTTGACGATCTCGCTGACGTAGTGGCTCGCCTCAGTCAGCATCGCCAACTGCTCGTCGCTGACGACGTCGAGTCCGAACTTCAGCTTGAGGTTGGCGATGATGCTGATGATGTTGGCGTTGCCGCAGCGTTCGCCGTAGCCGTTGATGCAGCCTTGGACCTGCTGCACGCCCTCCACGACTGCCGCCAGCGAGTTGGCCACCGCGAGGTCCGCGTCGTTGTGCGTGTGGATGCCCAGCGGCACGTCGGTTTGGGCGCGCACGGCGCGCACGGCCTCGACGAGCTGCTGCGTCGTCATGCCGCCGTTGCTGTCGCACAGCACCAGGCAGCTCGCGCCGGCGCTGGCGGCGGCCTGCAGGCACTGCAGCGCGTAGGCGCGGTCGGAGTAGAAGCCGTCGAAGAAGTGCTCGGCGTCGAAGAAGACGGTGCGCCCGGCCTCCTTCATCAGCCGCACGGAGTCGGCGATCATCGCCAGGTTCTCCTCCGGCGAGGTCTCGATCACGTCGCGGACGTGGACGTCGCTCGCCTTGCCGACGAGCGTGACGACCGGCGTGCGCGCGTCGAGCAGCGCCCGCAGGTTCGCGTCGGATGCGGCGTCGCCGCCGGCCCGCCGTGTCGATCCGAAGGCGGCGAGCCGCGCGTGCTGGAAGTTGATCGACTGGGCGCGCGCGAAGAACTCGGCGTCCTTGGGGTTGCTCCCCGGCCAGCCGCCTTCGATGTAGTGCACGCCCAGCTCGTCGAGCTTGCGGGCGATCTTGAGCTTGTCTTCGACGGACAGCGACAGCCCCTCCATCTGAGCGCCGTCGCGCAGCGTCGTATCGTACAGTTCGACTTTCATGCCGGATTCACGCTCCTGAACGACCGCCGCCAGTATAGGGGCAGCGGATCGGCCTGCCTATCGTGGAAACGACGGGCAGCCAATGACGCCCCGCGGTGATGAACCGCGGGCTGTGCGCACCTCAAGAGCAACGAGCAGTCTCATAACGGCTCCAGCGTAACACAAACGTCATTCGCCCTGCCGTCTTGCCAGACACGCCGCGCTTTACCTGTATCGGGGGCGGCGCTACGATGCGCACGTGCAACACCGTGATCACAAGACCGCTACCGCAGCGGTAGCGGCCGGCCCAAACAGGGCCCTCCGACACCGCCGCGACCGACGCAACGCCCCCTTCCCGCGGGGAGGCGGCTGATGTCCGGACAGCACAACCCCCCTCACGACGACGAGCAGCACGAGGATCACCGCTCCTTCCGCGTCCCGCGCAAGCGCGACGTGCCGGACGTAGAGCAGACCGAGATCCTGCGGGGCGCCAAGCCCGGCTCGCGCTACGCCCGCCGCGTCCGCGAGGGCGAGCGCCGCTTCGCGCCCGTCGGTTCCGAGGGCGCGGCGTTCCGCGCGACCGACCGCGCCACCGCGCCCCGCACCGGTTCCGAGCGCTTCATGCGCCGCGTCCGCAAGGTGCTGGTCGGCGCGCCGATCGCGTCGGAGGAGGCCGAGGAGCAGCGGCTCTCGAAGACAAAGGCCTTGGCCGTCTTCTCGTCGGACGCGCTCTCGTCCAGCGCCTACGCCACGGACGAGATCCTGCTCGTGCTCATCGCCGCTGGCGCCGGGGCGCTCACCCGTTCGATCGAGATCGCGCTGGCAATCGGCGTGCTGCTCACCATCGTCACGTTCTCGTACCGACAGACGATCAAGGCGTACCCCAGCGGCGGCGGAGCGTACATCGTGGCGCGGGAGAACCTAGGCGATGTCGCGGGGTTGACGGCCGCGGCAGCGCTCTCGGTGGACTACATCCTCACCGTCGCGGTGTCGATCGCCGCGGGCGTGTTCGCCATCACGTCGGCGTTCCCGGGGCTGCATCCGCTCAGCGTCGAGATCTCCGTCACGCTCGTGGCGATCATCACACTGTTGAACCTGCGCGGCATCCGTGAGTCCGGCACGATCTTCGCCATTCCGACGTACGTCTTCATCCTTGCCTTCATCATCCTGATCGGGGGTGGATTCCTCCGGCTGGCGCTGGACCCGTCGCTGACGGCGAAGATCCCGGAGTCAGTCGTGCATCCGCCGGACGTACCGAAGAACCTGACGCTGTTCCTGATGCTGCGCGCGTTCGCCTCCGGTTGCGCCGCGCTGACGGGCGTCGAGGCGATCTCCAACGGCATCCCCGCCTTCAAGAAGCCTGAATCACGCAACGCGTCCGTCACGCTCGTCTGGATGGCCGTCATCCTCGGCGTGTTCTTCATCGGGCTGACGATCCTGGCGCACGAGCTGGGGGTGCAGCACGCCGACAAGGTGTCGGTGCCGGCGCAGGTGGCCGCCGCCGTGTTCACGGGCTACCTCCGGCCGGTCTTCTTCTTCGTCCAGGTGTCCACCGCGCTGATCCTCATTCTCGCGGCCAACACCAGCTACGCCGACTTCCCGCGCCTCGGCTCGATCCTGGCGCGCGACCGCTTCCTCCCTCACCAGTTCACGTTCCGGGGCGACCGGCTGGCGTTCTCCAACGGCATCATCGTGCTGGGCACCGCGGCGGCGCTCCTGCTCGTGGCGTTCGAGGCGGATGTCGACCGCCTGATCCCGCTCTACGCGTTCGGCGTGTTCGTCTCGTTCACGCTCTCGCAGAGCGGCATGGTGATCCACTGGCTCCGGCTCAAGGAGAGCGGCTGGCAGCGCAGCATGGTCGTCAACTTCATCGGTGCGGTGGCGACGGCGGTCGTGGCGATCATCGTCGGCGGCACGAAGTTCAGTGAAGGTGCCTGGATCAGCATGATCGCGATGTTCGTGCTGGCGATCGCGTTCTTCTCGATCTACAAGCACTACATGGGCGTGGAGCGCAAGCTGCTGGTACCGCGGGGCGCCATCCTCGACGCCGGCAAGCGCCGCAAGCAGACGGTACTGATTCCCGTAGACGAGATGAACCGCGCGATCCTGCGCACGGTGGACTACGCGCGTTCCATCTCGGCCAACGTGACAGCCCTGCACATCACTGACGACCTGGAGCACGCCCAGGCGCTCCGCCGGGAGTGGGAGAGCATGGTGCTGGATGTGCCGCTGGTGATGATCGACTCGCCGTTCCGCTCGTTCGTCGCGCCGGTGCTGTCGTACATCGACGCGCTGGACCGCTCAGACCCCGGTCATTTCGTGACCGTGGTGCTGCCGGAGTTCCGCACGGCCTGGCCATGGCAGCGCTTCCTGCACAACCAGTCGGCGCGCCGGCTGAAGAACGTGCTGCTGGACCGGCCCAACACCGTCGTCACCGAGGTGCCGTATTTCCTGTCGGGCGACGAGCCCGGCGAAGCGAGCGCCTGAGCCACGTCACCGCTCCGGGCCCGAACGCGCACACCGCCGGACGTGAAGAGACCGGGGCGCTCCGCTGCTTTACCCTATATCTTCCCCGCTGCGCGACCGGCGCGCCGGGCTGATATAGTTGCCCACGATGGAATCTGAGAGCCGGCCGCCGACAGCCCGCCGCGCCTTCCTCGAGCGGCTCAGCCTGCGGCTTCCCTGGGGCGTCGTCGCGCCCATCGTCCTGCTGGCGGCCGCCCTGGCGACGGTCGCCTGGTTGGATCTGTCCAGCGGCGGCGACGCGAAGCCGAAGCCGCTCCTGGGCGTTAGCGGGACGCCCGTGCGCAGCGCCTACCTGGCGCCGACGGCGACGCCCTTCGGCCCGCAGCCCACCGCGAAGGCGAAGCCCACGTCCGCACCGGGCCCAAACCTTCTGAAGGGCACATCCGCCGAACGGGATGCAACGCGCCGCGCGGATCTGCTGCTGCTGCTGGCCGCGGCGCAGAAGTACAAGGCCGAGAGTAACGGCTACCCGGACACCCACAACTACGTCCAGACCGTCTGCGTCTACAAGGATCTCGACCTCGGCTGCAAGCTCCGGGGCGCCTTCGGCGGCGACCTGCCGGAAGACCCCCGTGGCAACCAGAACGGCTACTGGATCCAGTCTGACGGCCAGACCATCAAGATCTACGCGTCGTTGGAGGGCGGCATCGACGACGCTGCCAAGTGCCCCACGACGGACGCCGAACTGCAGAAGCACGGCAACCTCATCTGTGTGACCGGCGGCTAACCCCGCGCCACCAGCTCACAGGATTGCGCACAATCGCCCTGCCTGCGCCGTGATATCCTGCGCGCAACGAAAGGGGACGCCCGCATGGCACTGGACCTCTTCAACCGCCGCTCCAACCAGGAGCGCGAGCGCCCCAGCGACCGTCTGCCGCCCGGCCAGAAGCTCACCGACGGCTGGCCTGTGCTGCACTACGGCGGCGTCCCGCAGGTCGACCTCGCCACCTGGAAGTTCTCCGTCGTCGGCCTGGTCGAAGAGGAGCGGCACTTCACCTGGGACGAGTTCCTGGCGCTGCCGCAGACGACGATCCGCACGGACATCCACTGCGTCACCCACTGGAGCAAGTACGACAACGACTGGACCGGCGTGAAGTTCACTGACCTGATGCAGCTCGTAAAGCCAAAGCCCGAGGCGAAGCACGTGATGGTGCACAGCTTCGGCGGCTACACGACCAACGTCTCGCTCGCCGAACTCATGGACGACGACGTGATCCTGGCGCACCAGCACAACGGCGAGCCGCTGACGCGAGAGCACGGGTGGCCGATGCGGCTCGTCGTGCCGAAGCTCTATTTCTGGAAGAGCGCGAAATGGGTGCGCGGACTGGTCTTCATGGACGACGAGAAGCCCGGCTTCTGGGAGATGTACGGTTATCACATCCACGGCGACCCGTGGACCGAGGAACGCTACTCGTAGATCGGAGACATCGCGGGCGAGGGCCTGGCCCTTCATCCGGCGCGCGCATGACAGACCTCGACCTCACCGACCGCCAGATCCTCAACGCTCTCCAGGGCTCGTTCGAACTGACGCCGCGGCCATTCGCCGCCGTCGCGGCGGCGCTGGGGCTGTCCGAAGACGACGTGCTACGGCGCACGCGGGCGCTCCGCGACGGCGGCGTGCTGCGGCACCTTAGCCCGATCTTCGATGTCTTCCGGATCGGCTACAAGAGCGCGCTGATCGCCTTCGTCATCGATCCGGCGCGCCTTGATGAGGCCGCCGCCGTGATCACCGCGCACCCGGGCGTCAGCCACAACTATGCGCGCGAACACCGCTTCAACCTCTGGGCCGTCCTGGCGATCCCGCGCGAGCGCGACTTCGACGCGACCGTCGCCGGCCTCGCCCGCGACGCCGGCGCCATCACCTACAACGTCCTGCCGGCGCTCAAGCTGTTCAAGATCGCCGTGGAATACGACATGGTCGGCAAGAAGACCGACTCCAAACCCGCCGCGCCGAAGCCGCGCCCGACCCGCCGCGATCTCACCGCCGACGAGAAGGAGATCATCCGCGTCTGCCAGCGCGATCTGCCGATCGAGAGTCGCCCGTGGGCCGCGGCCGCAGCCGAACTCGGCATGAGCGAGGACGCCGTCCTCGACCGGCTGCGGGTGATGCTCGACGAGGGCATCCTGCGCCGCTTCGCCGCGGTGCTCCGCCACCAGGAGGCCGGCTTCAGCGCCAACGGCATGGCGTGCTGGCGCGTGCCGGAGGACCGCATCGAGGAGGTCGGCGCGAAGCTTGCCGCCGACACGCGGGTCAGCCACTGCTACTGGCGCCCCACCTTCCCGGACTGGCCCTACCCCGTCTTCTCGATGATCCACTGCGAGTCGCGCGACGAGGTCGCCGCGATCGCGGCCGACCTCTCGCGCACGGTGGGTGTGACCGACTACGAGATCCTCTGGAGCGCGCGCGAGTTCAAGAAAGAGCGTGTGCAGTACTTCGTGGACGACGCCAGACCGGCGACCGCCCGGTAGACACGGCACGGCCGCCTTGCCCGGCCCCCCGATCACGCTATAGTCAGGCAACGGAACCCGCACCGTAGCACCGGGGGCAGATTGCCGTCCTTCACACTCGTCCCGCACGCGATCTCGTCCCGGATCACCGACCCGATCGTCTCGCCCCTCGCCGCCATCGGCGTCACCCCGAACATGATCTCCGCGGCGGGGTTCGCGGGGAACGTCGGGGCCGGCTGCCTGGCCGCCGGCGGGCACTTCCTCCTCGCGGGCATCGTCATGCTCGTCTTCAGCGCGCTCGACCTGCTGGATGGCGCGCTCGCGCGCAAGACCGGTACCGTGACGAAGTTCGGCGCCGTGTTCGATTCGGTGCTGGATCGCGTCTCCGAGGCCGCGGTGCTGGGCGGCATCCTGTTCCACTACACGCAGACCGGCGGCAGCGACACCGCCATCGTCCTCTGTTACGCCGCTGTCGTCGGCTCGATCATGGTGAGCTACGCCCGCGCCCGCGCCGAGGGCATCGGCCTGCAGCTGCGCGAGGGTCTGTTCACGCGCGCCGAGCGGGTGATCCTGCTTGGCATCGCGCTGATCGTCGCCCATGGCCTCGTGGTGTGGGCACTCTGGGCGCTGGCGATCCTCTCGCACACCACGGCGGTGCAGCGCGTCTTCACCGTCTGGCAGAAGCTCCGCCCATGACGACGACCGCGCTCCCCGAAGAACGGCAGCAATCGCCGGCCTGGCTCTCCCGCGCCGGCCCCGAGCGCGCGTTTAGCCTCGACCTCTCCCGCCCCTGGGCGTTCGCGGTGCTCGCGCTCGCCTTCGTGGCGAGCCGCGTCCCGTGGATCGACAACGGCTATGGCACCAAGCCGGACGCCTGGCGCATCGCCCTGAGCGGGTACTGGCTGTGGGACCAGCACGAGTTCTATCCCTCGCGCCTGCCCGGCTATCCCATACCCGAGCTATCGTACGCGGCGGTCATCAAGGGTGGCTGGCTTGCGACGAACTCGCTGACGATCGCCATCTCGCTGCTGGGGCTCTGGTTCTTCGCGAACATCGTGCGCGAGGCACGCCTGCCGGCGCCGGCGCTGATCGTCGTCGGGTTTGCCTTCCAGCCGCTGCTGTGGATCAACAGCATGAACACGATGGACTACGCCTGGGCGCTGACGTTCATCCTGGGCGCGTACTATTTCCTGCTGCGCAGCAACGTCTTCGTAGCGGGACTGATGCTGGGGCTGGCGGTGAGTTCGCGCATCCCCTCGGCCGCGTTCCTGCTGCCGTACTGCATCTACATCTGGCGCTCCGGGCGGCGCCACGAGATCCGCGGCTTCGTCGTCTCCGTCGTGGCCGTCGCGATCATCGCGTTCTCGCCGATCATGTGGAAGTACGGCCCCAGCTTTCTGAACTACTACGACGCCAAAGTCGGCTATCGCGACGTCATCCGCCTCGTGGCAAAGGATGCGTTCGGCCTCGCCGGCACGCTGGCGCTGGGCATCGGCATCCTCGTCTCGCTTCCACGGTTGCTGAAGCTGCCGCGGGACGTGATCCGCGACAAGGACGTGATGGTGTGGGCGATGGCGGCCGTGCTCATCGTCCTCGTCTTCCTGCGCCTGCCGCACGAGGCGGCGTACCTGATCCCGCTCTTCCCGTTCGGCTTCCTGCTCATCGGCAAGTACTTCCGCACGGGCGTCCTGGCGTGCGTGATACCGGTGATGCTCATCGCCGGCTTCGTAGACTTGACCACCTCGAACCACCAGGTGGGACTCAGCTCGTTCGGGCACCTGCGCGTCGGCCAGGGCATGCTGCTGTCCAACCGCGACACGATGCGCGCCCAGCTTGCGTACACGCACCGGATCGAGCGGATGGACGTGCCGAACCAGGGCACCGTCATCATCGGCTTCTCCTATCCGCAGTTCGCGGTGCTGAACCGCGACCGTCTGCAGCTGGGGCTCCTGCGCAAGGACAAGTCTTCTATCAGCCAGCTCACCGACACCGGCAAAGCGGTCGACACGGGGCGCCAGATCACCTACGTCTGGCTGCTTGACTACGCCGACTTCACCAAGGCGCTGCCGAAGGGTCCCATCTACTACACGCTCGACGCGGGCCGCAGCACGCTGGCGCTGTACGACTTCCGCCCCGGCCTGATGGGAGGGAACGTGCACCTGATCGATTTCGGAGTCGGCCCCTCGGGTGAGCAAGACCAGGCCGGCGGCGGCCGTCAGCAGCGATAGACGTGCCAGGCGACCAGCCGTACGTCGACGAGCAGTACAGCGACGCCGCGCGCTTCAACGCCCGCGTCGAGGCGCACGCGCTGTACAGCGAGCAGCCCGGCAACTTCCGCGACTGGCTGCTCCCGCAGGTGGAGCCGGACCCGGGGCTGTCACTGCTCGACGCCGGCTGCGGACCCGGCACGTACCACGCCGCGCTGGCCCGCGCCGGACTCCGCATCACCGCGTGCGATCTCTCGGCTGGCATGTTGCGCGACGTCGCGGCGCAGGCTCACTCGATCAGCGCGGACGTCGCGCCCGTGCGCGCCGACGCGGAGGCGCTGCCGTTCCGCGACGGCGCGTTCGACCGGGTGATGGCGAACCACATGCTGTACCACGTTGCGGACCAGCCCCGCGCGCTAGAGGAGATGCGACGCGTGCTACGCCGAGGCGGTCGCGTCGTCCTGGCGACGAACGCCACCGACAACAACGCGCGGCTCTTCGATCTGCACTTGCGGGCGGCCGCCCACGCGGGATACGCGGTCTCCGAGCCCGGCGCGAACGTGCGGTTCACGCTCGACCACCTGCCGGTCGTGCGCGCGGCGTTCCCCTCGGCTCGCGTGCTGCGACGCGAGGACGCATTCGTCTTCCCGGACGCTGAGTCCGCGCTGCGTTACTACGCGAGCTTCATGGTCGACATGATCAACGCGCGGCCGGCCCGCGATACGCATCGCGCCGTGCTCGTCGAGGGGATGCGCCGCGAGATCGACACGATCATTGGGCGCGAGGGCGTCTTCCGCGTGCCGAAGGCGGCCGGCTGCTTCGTCGCGGACGTCTGACGCTACGCCCGCCGCCGGATCACGACGATCGCGCCTGCCGCTGCCACCAATACGAGTACGGCCAGTGCCACGATCACGGCGATGGCGGTGGTGTTCGTGCCGCCGCCGGAGGACGCGCCCTGTGACGCAGACGCCGTCGTCGCCGACGCCGCGGCGGTCTGCGCTGCTGTCTGTGACGCGCGCGGCGTGGCGGTCGGGCTGGCGGTCCGCTCGCTGAGGCCGACCGACTTCCGCCAGGCGTTCTCCAGTCCGAAGCCGTCGAACCCGTACACCGCCTGGAACGCCTTGTCGGCCGTCGAGCCGTCCTTGAACGTCTTGAGCACCGCGGCAAACTTGTCCGCCCCGTACGTGTCCACCAGGAACTTCACGATCGACCCCGCCTGGCCGTAGTACAGGCCCACGGTGGACGCCACCGACCCGGTCGCCGACGACGTCAGCTCCTTCATCGTCAGCACGTGGTCGCTGTCGATGGCCGCCTGCAGCGCGTCGGCGTGGCCCGAGAGCGGGTGTGCCTGCGAGTACACCGAGATGCCTTCGTTCAGCCAGCCGGGGATGTCGAACGGCCCCTTCGTTGCCTGGCGGGTGACGATGTGCGCGACCTCGTGGCGGGTGATGTCCAGCGTCTGCACGTCCGCCGACACCATCGCCGTGTCAGAGTAGACGACTTCGCCCAGCACCGTCACGCCGCGACCGGGACCACCCGGCGCGATCGCGGGCTGCATCTCCTCCGCCGTTGTGTACAGGAACACCTTCACGGGGAACGTCACCTGCGTGTTTTCCAGCGCACCCAACTTCTCGATAGTGTCCGCCGCCGCGTTCAACACCGACTGCGCCGCCGTGTCGCTGCCGGCGTGGTAGTAGAGCGTAATGTTCCCGCTCTGCAGCGTCTTGAACGTGAAGCGCGTGTCCTGGTGCACGTACTTGCGCTCTCGCGTCGAGAACGTGCCGCCCGATTCGTCGGTGACGTCCCAGTGATAGGTGATCTCAGCGCCGGGGATGATGGAGATGCCGCGGCCGCTGGTCAGCGTGAACGTGCAGCTCGTCGTCGCGGCCGTCGTGCAGGTCGCCACGGCCGTCGCGCCCGTGCCGTCCGGCGCCAGCTCGTAGCGCAGCCGCACTTCCTTCACCGCTGCGGACGTCGTGAACGAGATCGCGAACGTCACGCCCGACGGAAATTCGTTGCGCGGCTCCTCCGAGACGACGTTGACGGCGGGCGGCTGCTGCGCCGCCGCGCGTTGCGCGGGCACGGCGCCGCGCGCCGAGATTGCCAGGATGACGCCGAACGCGAGGAGCAGCAGCTTACGCAATGTTCTCTCCTACTGTCGTCTTCAGGTACGCCTTGATCAGCGGGTCCAGGTCGCCCTCCAGCACGCCGGCGGCGTCGCTGGTCTCGTACGCAGTGCGGTGGTCCTTCACCATCTTGTACGGGTGCAGCACGTAGCTGCGGATCTGGTTCGCCCAGCCCGCGCTCACGTGCTCGCCCTTGATCTTCGCCTGCAGCTCCGCCTGCTTCTGCAGCTCGATCTCGATCAGCCGCGCTTCCAGCACGCGCATCGCCGACTCGCGGTTGCGCCCCTGCGAGCGCTCGTTCTGGCACGTCACGACGATGCCCGACGGCAGGTGGGTGATGCGGATCGCCGTCGAGTTCTTCTGTACGTTCTGGCCGCCGTGGCCGCTCGCACGGTAGACGTCGACGCGCAGGTCGTCCGGGTTGATCTTCACCTCCGCCGCGTCGCTCGCCTCCGGCAGCACCTCGACGAGCGCGAACGACGTGTGGCGCTTGTTCTCTGAGTCGAACGGCGACAGACGCACGAGGCGGTGCACGCCCCGCTCGCTCTTCAGGTAGCCGTACGCGTACTCGCCCGTGATCTCGACCGTGGCGCTCTTGATGCCCGCCTCTTCGCCCGGCATCAGGTCGATCACCTCCGCCGGGAAGCGGCGTTGCTCGCACCAGCGCAGGTACAT
The DNA here is from genome assembly GCA_041494685.1 of Dehalococcoidia bacterium. Classification (GTDB taxonomy): domain Bacteria; phylum Chloroflexota; class Dehalococcoidia; order DSTF01; family JACRBR01; genus JBGQBE01. Next base: position 24,117 of record JBGQBE010000032.1, read on the forward strand.
GCGCAGGAGCATCTGCGCCCAGTCCTGCGACTCCGTGCCGCCGGCGCCCGCGTGAATCGCCAGGATGGCGTTGCGGTCGTCGTACGGCCCGGAGAAGGTCAGCTCGAACTCGAGGTCGTCGAGCTGCTGTTCCAGCGCCGCCGTGTCGCGGGCGATGTCCGCCGCGGTCGCCTCGTCGCCCTCCGCTTCGGCGAGATCCACCAGCTCCAGCAGCTCGCCGATCTTCGCTTCGAAACCGCGCCACGTGGCGGCGCGCGCGCGGATCGACGAGAGCCGCTTCATCACGTCCTGCGCTGATTGGGGGTCGTTCCAGAAGTCGGGCGCGGATGAGCGCTCCTCGAGCGACGCGGCCTCCGCTTCGATCCTGGCTACGTCAAAGACGCACCATGACATGGGCGACGCGCTCCCGCAGTGCCTTGAGCCGTTCGCGTAGTTCCTGCATGTCCTGGTGTTCGTCCTTCCGTCGCCGTGCGCCGGGCGGCGCCATATCCATGGTAGCGCATCCGATCGGCGGCACCAGCGCGACGGGCCGTCACAGCGGCGGTCGCGGCGGCGGACCGTGGCCCTCGCGGCAAGCGCGGATCAGCGCGATCGCCGCGTCCTCGCCGCCCCAGCGCGTGATCGGCTTGCGCCGCGCGGCGTACCAGCCCCAGATCTCACGCCGCGCCCGGTCCAGCCGCTTTGCGGCGGGCAGCCGCCCGTCCGCCGGCACCGCCAGCAGCTTGTGGTCGCCGTCGCCACGCTCCAGCACGTCCACCGCCCGCACGGCCAGGTGCTCCGCCCGCTCGCGCGACGCGTCGTCCAGCAGCATCACGTCCAGCAGCTCTCCGTCCGCCGGGTTGATGATCTCCGTCGAGCAGCCGTAGTGCATCGGCATCGGCTCCAGGTCGTGGCGGAACACCACCTCGCGCGCATCGTGCTCCCACTCCCAGCGGCCGCGCTCGCCCGCGCGCTGCTCCACCACCATCTCGATCGTGGCGTCCAGCATCCGCCGCTTCGCCTCGCCCGCAAGGCGATCCGCCAGCCGAGTCGGCTCCGGCAGGCGGTACTTCGCCGCGCACGCCAACACCCAGCGCTCAGCCGCCGCCAGCCCGATCCTGTGCCCTACCGACACGTACACCGGCCGCACACCGTCGCGCGTCCGCAGCAGCGAGCCGATGACCTCGCCTGCGTCCACCAGGTCGGCGCGCGATCCGCGCGGCGCGGCGACCGCGCCGGCCTCGCCGACGAGCCGCGACTTGGCGACGCCGATCGTTGGAAGATCCAGCAGCAACCCCAGGTGGCACGCGAAGCCGAAGCGCCGCGGGTGCGCGTAACCGTGTCCGTCCACCATCAGCAGGTCCGGCGTGCTCCGCAGCCGCTGGAACGCCTCGATCAGCACCGGCGCTTCGCGGAACGAGAGCAACCCCGGCACGTACGGGAACGTCACGGGCGCCTCCACCGCCACCTGCTCCACCACCTCCAGCGACGGGTATGCCAGCACGACCACGGCGCCGACGGCCCGCCCGTTCGGCTTGTCGAACGCCGCGTCGGAGCCTGCGATCAGCCACACGTCGCGCCGCGCCGGGGCGCCGCGTCGGACGACGCGCGCCGCCAGTTCGCGCTGCAGCGCCATCGCCTCGCGCGGACTCAGATCCCAGGGGTGCAGGCTGCGGACACGCATGCCCGATTGTACGCCGCGGGCACCCGCTTGTCCGCGCTCTCCGCGCCGTCTACGATGCATCGACGTGAGACACCCCCTCCTCCCGCTGCTGGCCGCCGCGTCGATGCTGTTCACGGCATGCGGCGTCAAGTTCTCCGACCCGCCGGCACACAATGAGTTCTTCCAGTCGCTGGTCGTGACCGGCGACACACGCGTGGGCACGCCGCTGACGGCGGCGGTCTCGTACCAGACGACGTACACGGTGCCGGTGCAGGTCATCTGCGAACTGCGGCAGGGGACGACCACTGTCAGCGTCATCGGCCGCGACGAAATACCGGCGTACCCCGGCGGCGGCCCGGAGGCCACGCCCGTGCCCGGCAACTTCTCCTACGACTTCGTCGTCGACGATCCCGGCAGCTACAAGATCCAGTGCTACACCGCGCGCGACGAGGATAACTTCATCAAGCGGGCATTCACGGTCAGGCAGAAGCAGTAGCCGCACAACGACGGAGGCCAGTATGAGCAAGCACAAGTTCCGGTTCGGCGTCCAGACCACCACGGTCAGCTCGGCCGAGGCGTGGCGCGAGAAGGCCCGCAAGATCGAGGACCTCGGCTACTCCACGCTGCTGATCCCGGACCACTTCAACGACCAGCTTGCGCCGCTGCCCGCCATGATGGCCGCGGCCGCCGCCACGACGACACTCCGCGTCGGCGGGCTCGTGCTCGACAACGACTACAAGCACCCCGTCGTGCTGGCGAAGGAGCTGGCGACGCTCGACGTGCTGTAGGCGGCCGGCTGGAGCTGGGCATCGGCGCCGGCTGGATGGAGAGCGACTACCGCCAGGCAGGCATGACGTATGACCCGCCGGGCGTCCGCATCTCGCGCTTGCAGGAAGGCCTCAAGGTCATCAAGGGCTGTTCGCCGACGAGAAGCTGGACTTCGATGGCCAGTTCTACGACGTCCACCTGAACGGCACGCCGAAGCCGGTGCAGAAGCCGCACCCGCCGATCCTGATCGGCGGCGGCGGCAAGCGCGTGCTGAAGTACGCCGCCCGCGAGGCGGACATCGTCGGCGTGAACTTCATCCTCACGGAGGGCGTCGTCAACGAAGCCGTGATGGCCAACGGCACGCCCGAGGCGACGCACGAGAAGATCCGGTGGATCCGCGAGGGCGCGGGTACCCGCTTCGACGACCTGGAGCTGAACATCACGATCTTCGCCGCCATCGTCACGAACGACAGCACCGGCCTGGCCGAGCGCCTGGCGCCGCGCTTCGCGTCGACGCCGAAAGATCTGCCGCGCGCGCCGCACGTACTGCTCGGCAGCGCGGACGAGATCGTCGATGAGTTGCAGCGGCGGCGAGATGAGTTCGGCTTCTCGTATTTCGCCATCTCCGGTGATGGTTTCGAAGCGTTCGCGCCGGTGGTGAAGAAGCTCGCCGGGACGTAGGGGCTAAAGCCGCTCTAACCCGCGCCCTTACGAATCGTCGTGCCCGCTATCGGCTGCGCGCCGCTCCACCACGGCCACGACGCCGCCGTCGCCGCGTAGTCGCCGCGATGCCCGCGCACGATCGCGTCGGCGATGCGCGCCGCCGCCACGTTGCCGCAGACGTCGTGCACACGCACGATGTCCGCGCCGTAGGCGATGTTCAGTGCCGTCACCGCCGCCGTCGCCGCGTCGCGGTCGTCGGGCGACAGCCCCGTCACGCTGCCGATGAAGTGCTTGCGCGACGCCGCGATCAGCAGCGGCCGCCCCAGCGCCAGGAACTCAACGAGGTGCCGCAGCACGTCCAGGTCCTCGTCGTGCGACTTCCCGAACGCGATGCCGGGGTCCACGATGATCGATTCCTGCGCGACGCCGGCGTTGCCCGCCATAGCCATCCGTCCGCGCAGGAACGACATATGCGCCGCCAGCAGATCCTCGTACGCCGGGGGCGCCGCCGGCCGGATCTTGGGGCGCTCGTACGTGTAGTTGATCACCAGTCCCGCGCCGTACTCCGCCGCGACTTCGGCCGTCGCCGTGTCGTACATGAAGCCGCCGATGTCATTGATGATGTGGGCTCCCGCCTGCATCGCCGCGACGGCTACCGGCCGTTTGTACGTGTCGGCGGAGATCACGCTGCCGACCTCGCACGCGATGCGACTGATCGCCTCGCCTATGAACTGCGCTTCCTCGTCGGCGTCCCGCACCGGCACGTCCGCACGCGCGCTCTCCGCGCCCACGTCGATGATGTCCGCACCATCCGCGGCGGCCTGCGCGGCGCGCCGCACGGCCGCGTCCAGGTCGGCGCCGGTGCCGTCGCCGGAGAACGAGTTGTCGGTGAGGTTCAGGATCGCCATGACGTAGGTGCGCGAACCCAGCGGCAGCAGGCAATCGCGGGCGCGCAGCGGCGGGCGGGACTGCGACGTGTCCACCAGCGTCAGTCCCAGAAATCCAGCGTCGTGCGCATCGTCCGCTCGAAGTCCTCGTCCGGGAGTTGCTTCAGCAGCCCGCCCAGCATCTCCGCGTCCGCGCCGACGAGGTAGCGGCGCTTCGGCTGCTCCGCGTGCGCCGCGTCGGCGATCACGCCCGCGACGACGCGCGCGTCCTGCCGGCCGCCGTTCAGGCCGGCGACGGGGATGCGATCGAGCGCCTCCGCAAAGCGCGCGTCGAGCGACGCGTACGGCGAGTCCGCGCCGGAGCGGCGCTGGTGCAGCACGTTGCCGCTGAACTCCGTCTCGAACGCGCCGGGCTCGACGAGCACCACGCGCACGCCGAACGGGTGCAGCTCGTAGTGCAGCGCGTCGCTCAGGGCCTCGACGGCGTGCTTGCTAGCGGCGTAGATGCCGCCGAACGGAGGCGACAGCTTGCCCGCGAGCGAGCCGACGTTCACGACGGTGCCGCCGCCCTGCACCCGCATCTGCGGCAGTACGGCGCGCGTCACGCGGATCAGCCCGAAGACGTTCGTCTCGAAGATCCGCGCCACCTCGTCGTCGTCGGCGTCCTCGACCGCGCCGTGGATGCCCGCGCCGGCGTTGTTCACCAGCACGTCGATGCGCCCGGCGCGGCGGATCACGTCCGCCACCGCCGCATCGACCGACGCGCGGTCTGTCACGTCCAGCGCGACGACCTCGACCGCGACGCCAGCCGTCTTCGCGTCGTCCAGCAACGAGCCGGCCTTCGCCAGGTCGCGCATCGACGCGAACACGGTGTCGCCCCGCCGCGCGAGTTCGATCGCCGCGAGCTTGCCGAAGCCGCTGCTACAGCCGGTGATCAGTACGACGGACATGTGTGCTCCTGTCGGGCCGCGCGCGGCAGCCGCTACGCCTGCGGGTGATGCTCGCGGAGCTGCTTCAGCGCGTCGTCGGAGATGTGGACGCGCACGATGTCGGCGACGACCTCGGCGACGAAGCGCAGCGGCAGCTCGACGTCCTTCGTGAAGACGTGGCCGCGCCGCACGACGATCGCCTGCACTTTGCCGGTACCCTCTTCCACGACCAGCCCGTCCACCTCGCCGATCTTCTGGTGCGGGTTCATCCGCCACACGGGCGAGTCCTTCTTGATGTCCACTTCGTCGGGCGATTTCGCCATCGTCTGGAGCATGAAGTACGGGCCAGGCTCGCCGGGGATCGACGCGGCGAGGCGGCGCAGGTCCGAAGGGTCGGGCCAGCCCTTCTTCTCGTCGGGAATCGGCTCGAAGTACTCCTGGATGTAGTCGACCGACAGGTCGCGGAACTCCTCGGCGGTCATCGTGAGCGTCACGGCGTCCGGCGAGACGTCGTCGACGACGCCCAGCGGCACCACGCGGTCGTGAGAGAGCGCCCAGCCGCCGCCGAGCAGCGACTCGCCGCTGCGCAGCAGCCCGGTGTCCACGACGACATGGGTCAGCGTCGTCAGGTCCTTCGTCAGTACGAAGCGGCTCAATCTGCCGAGCTTGTGACCGTCCCGGCTGCTCACGCTGGCGCCGGGGCGGAGATCTTCGAGCTTCATGGGCATCTGCTTTCCGGGATGGCGAACCTGCGGGGCGCCACGCTGGCGCATCTCCATGCTACCGGATTGGCCCCGCCGGGCCAGCGCGGCCGACCGTCCGTATTGTGCGCGAATCTTAATACTGCTCGCGGACACGGCGCGAAGGCGCCGTTGTATACTCGGCATGGCCCGATCCAGCAAGGAGGCTTGCGATATGGACCGACTCGCCGAGCTCTCGGCCGAACTCAGCACCGTCCTGGCACTGCTGCGGGAAGAGGCCGTCGCACGCGACCTCACGCGACTCGCCGCGCCGCTCGCCTGGCTGGACGAGGCGAACGGCTGGCTCCGGTACGAGATGGAGCACGCCTGCAGCGCCGTCCCCCGAGACGGCGTGCCGTTCACCTACATCCCGGTGGATCTCCGGAAGTAGTCGCGGCGCACACCCGTAGGCGAATCCCTGATCCCTGCGCGAGCGATCGCCCGTGCGCGCCCACGACTCTCTCTCGCCGCGGCCGGGCTGCCGATACCTAGGCGAGGTTACACGTGCAGCTCCCGGACCGGATCTCTCGCCCAGCGGGCAAGCCGCAGCTTCAGGTCGTGCCGCCGTCCGCACCGGAGCCGGCGTCCGACCTCTCGCCGCTCGCCCACGCCACGCTGCTCGCGGGCGTCCTGGCGATCGCGTCTCTGATCCGGCTGGGGTTCATGCTTTCCGGCGACTTCCCGCTGAACGACGGCGGCATGTTCTTCCAGATGGTGCGCGACCTGCAGGCCCACCATTACGCGCTTCCCCAGACCACCACCTACAACGCGGCGGGCATCCCGTTCTCGTATCCGCCGCTGGGCTTCTACGCGACGGCTCTGGTGAATGACACCCTGCCCGTGAGCCTCCTTACAGCGTTCCGCGTCGTCCCGTTCGCCGCCACGATGCTCGTGCTCTGCGCCTTCATGCTCTTCGCCCGGTCATGGTGCGCGACACGTCTTGAGGCGCTAGTCGCCATGTTCGCGTTCGCGCTGCTCCCGAGGACGTACCTGTGGCTGCTGATGGGCGGCGGCATCACCCGCGCCTTCGGGTTGTTCTTCGCGATCCTCGCCCTGTATTTCATCCGGCTGCTGTACCTCCGGCAGCGGCTCATCTTCGCAGCGCCGGCCGGCGTCTTCGCCGCACTGACGGTCCTCAGCCACCTGGAGATGGCCTGGTGCGTGGTATTTACCGCGGCGCTGTTCTTCGCGGCGTTCGGCAGACACCGGGCCGGCCTGGTCGGTTCCGTGCTGATCGCGGTCGCCACGGTCGTGCTTACCGCGCCGTGGTGGGGGACGGTCCTCGCCTACCACGGCCCGGCGCCGCTGCTCAACGCGGGCCACGCGAGCGGACCGCTGGTGCTCGATCGCGTCGTCGCCCTGCTCTACCTGAAGTTCACCGGCGAAGCGCTGTTCCCGGTCCTCGCGTCGCTGGCGCTCCTCGGATGCGTCGCGTCCATCGCGCGGCGGCAGTACCTGTTGCCGGTCTGGCTCGCTCTCACGCTCACATTGGACCTGCGCGCACTCGGCACGTTCTCGACGCTGCCGTTCGCGCTGCTCATCTCGCACGCCGTCGTCGGTACGCTCGTGCCGGCCGTCAGGGGCGTCGCCCGGGCGCCGCGCGCTCTCGTCCCCGCCGTTAGCATCATCGTGGGTTGTTATGCGTTCATCGCCGCGATGGTCGCCGCGCCTCACCTGCTGCGCGCCATGACACCCGCCGAGCAGTCCGCGATGGCGTGGGTCGCCGGCAACACCGCACCGCAGAGCCGGGTACTGGTCGTGGCCAACGAGGCGTGGGCGGCCGACAAGACCTCCGAATGGCTGCCGGCCCTGACGCAACGGGTCAGCGTCGCCACGCCGCAGGGCGCGGAGTGGCTGCCCGGCAACGTGTTTACGGATCGCGTGGAGGCCTACCGCGCGCTGCAGAAGTGCGCGAACGGGACCGGCGACTGCCTGGAGACGTGGGAGCGCAAGTTCTCCCTGCCCTTCGACTACGTCTACATTCCGAAAACCAGCTCAAGCCTCGACGCGATGCCCGTAGACGAGCACGAGTGCTGCGCCGGTCTGCGCGCGGCCCTGCGCTCCGACCCGCGCTATCAGGTCGTGTTCGATGGTGACGGCGCGACGATCTACCGCCGCGCCTCGTAGCCGCTACAGGCCGCAGTCCGACAGTCGCGCGCCGTCCTGCCGTGCCCCGCGCACGTCCCACGCGTCGAACCGCCCCTTCGGGTCGTGATAGATGATGCGCGCGCGACCCTGCGACTGGAACTCGCGCAGCCGCACGTCTTCGTTCTGGTTGAACTTCAGCGGGTAGTCCTTCTCCAGCAGCACCACGTCGATGCGCTTGACGCCGAGGAAGCAGGCGTACTGCTGCGGGGAGTTCCACCAGCGCCGGAACTGGCTCTGGTCGAAGAACTCCTGGCCCAGCACCGCACCGCCGCGCATGAACTGGTACGCGCCGTCCTCGCGGTCGTTCGGTTCCAGAACGCGGTACACGAGCGCGCGGTCGAACGCGGGCGACTTCAGGTACGTCGCGTAGAAGGTGTGCGTGTTGCGGTCGATGCCGAACGTGTTGACTTTCTTCGCTTCGACGCGCGTGGCGAAGGTCAGCGCCATCGCGACGAACACGGGGAGGTACATCGCCCGTAGCGCCGGCGCGAACGCCGAAACGAGCAGCGGCATGACGACCACCAGGCCGCGGTAGCGCGCCATGAAGCGCAGCGTGCCCCAGAGATCGTGCCGCTGCGTCTCCGCCACCGACGGCGCCGTGCGGATGTACAGCGCGAACGGCAGCACCACCAGCGCCGTCACGGCCATGGCCGCGGCCAGCGGGACGATATCGCGCGGGCGCCGCACCAGCGCGTACAGCGCGTAGGCGGCCACCGCCGGGGCGCCGGCGAACGGGTGCGTCGTGATCGCCAGCACGGCCAGCGCGGCGGCGAGCGGCCAGCGCTGATTATCAACCGCTTCGATGAACAGGAAGAAGAACACACACGCCCAGAAGAACGCCATCTGGAACGAGACCAGGCCCTCGATCAGGTAGGTGTTGATGTAGATGAGCGACAGCAGGCGCGGATCGCGCAGCGCCGGCCGGGCGCGGGTCGCGGCATAGCCGTAGGACGCGACCGACGCGACCATCATGAACGTCACCGCCCGGTCGCCGACGATCGCAAACGGGATCGCCGTCACGAGCCACGGCGCGATGGCGTATGGAAACGTCAGCGCGCGCCCCGCTTCGAGCCCGGTCACGTGCAGTGGCAGCCGTGCGTGGTGGAAGATCTGGTCGGAGATGTACCAGACGTGGGCGTAGTCGTTCGCCGAGTCGGAGCCGAGGAAGAACGTCTTCGAGAGCATGACGGCGCAGAGCACCGCCACGCCCGCCAGCGACAGCGCTGCGACGGCGTACTGTAGCCGGACGTGCCACTTCGCAACGGCCTGCCCGATGTCTTCGGCGCTCCGCGGGATGGTCAGCTCGCCAAGCATGAACCCGCCCCGGTCTCGCCTTGCCGCTCCGGCAGCCCCGTCAGCTCCGGCACCGTCACCAACTCGTATCCCTGCTGCCGCAACGCCTCGATGATGCGCGGGAGCGCCTGCACCGTCGCGTGGCGGTCGGGGTTGCCGCCGCCGAGTCCGCCGGCGTGCATCAGCACGATCGCGCCGGGGTGCGCACGCTTCAGCACGTTCGCCACGATGGCATCCGGCGTCGCATCGCTGCGCCAGTCACCGGAATCGACGTCCCACCCGATCGAGACGTAGCCGGCGTGCCGCAGCGCCCGCAACATCGTGCGGCTCGTGTGCCCGTACGGCGCGCGGTACAACGCCGGGCGGAAGCCGAGGAGCGGCGTCAGCACATCCTCCGCGCGTCGCAGGTCCGCGGCGAAACGGGCACGCGGCATCGTCGGCAGGCTCTTGCTGTGGCTGAACGAATGCGACCCCACGGCCATGCCGCCCGCGATCTCCCGCCGCACGTCGACCGGGTCCGCCGCGGCCGCCTCGCCTTCGTCGAAGAACGTCGCGCGCGCGCCGCCCGCGCTCAGCGCGTCGAGCAGTTGCGGCGTGTACGGCGGGTTGGGGCCATCATCAAACGTCAGCGCGATGCGGCGTGCGTGGCGGCAGCCGGCGCTGACGTGCTGCGCCTGCGCGCCGGAGGCGCCGCACGCGCTCGCCCCGGCCAGGGCTACTGCGAGCAGCAGGAGTGGAAGCAGCCGGCGGCGGTCAGTCATCCCCATAGTGCGGCCGCAGTATCGCGGAGCCGGGAAGCTGGTTCAATCAGTTCAGGCAGCCTGCGTCGAAGAATTCTTGACGTCGAGCGTGGCCGCCAGATGCCGGCGTTCGGAGCGCGAGCCCATCAGGTACACCACCGAGGCCGCCCCGATCAGCAGCGCCTCGGCTGCGCTCAACGCCCCCAGCACGATCGTCATGTCGCGCCAGAACCCCTGGGGGAACATCTGCACGAGGTGGTCGCGCGCGGGATCCAGCTGCCAGAAATCGTTCGTGAACAACACCTCATGGAAGCGATTGAACGCGGCCTCGAAGCCGAATGCCGCGAAGATCGCCACGCCGCCGACAAACAGGGTCCCGAGGCCCAACCCCGCCAGGCACTGCGCCGCGAGCTGTCGCACGTTCCCGTCGCGCGCCCAGATGAAGAACGCCACGACGTACAGCAGCACGTAGACGACGCTGATCTCCTGCGCCCGGTCCACCTGCACGAACAACCGCTTCACGTCCTCCATGTGGCGGGTTTCGCGCGCGTTGAACACGGGGACCTGCAGCCCACCGTCGGTGACCGGGTGGAAGAGCGTCTTCTCGTCGTTGTTGAAGTAGGCGCGCAGCGCGCTCGCCGTACTGTCGAGGTCGGCGCGCGAGAGGCCCGTCACGTCCTCGGCGTTGTACCGGTCGAACGAGTAGCTGTAGACGAACGGGGCGTTCGCCAGCAGGCGGATGTTCGTGGTGACAAGGGCGATGGGGAGCGCGAGGACGAACACGATCGTGGCGAGCATGCGGGCGAAGCCCATGTGGGTCTCCCTCTGCCGCCCCGCCGCCGCGACATCGCTATTCTCTGCGCCTTGCTGCGCGTTGTCAAGCAGCGCCGCGTCGCGGGCCGCCGATGCCTCGCCGTCCATGCCCGCAAGGGTACCGCCGACGCGCCCCTCGCCGCACCCGCGCCGTCAAGATCGGCCCGCGCTTCCGCCGCCGCCGGGCGATGGCGATAATGCCCGCGTGGCCGCTACTCGTTCGCTCACGATCGTCGGGCTTGGCCCGGGCGACGCCGCGCTGCTCACCGTCCAGGCGCGCGACGTGCTGGCGGCCGCCCCCGAGGTCTGGCTCCGCACGGCGCGCCACCCCACCGTCGCCGGCCTGCCCGCCGGCCC
>JBGQBE010000033.1:0-35046 GCA_041494685.1 Dehalococcoidia bacterium
CACAGCGCGCTGGCCTCGTTGCAGTAGACCCCCGGCGACGCGTCCGTACTCACGTCAGCAGCGAATTGCAGCGTGATGGAGTCGCCCGGACCGATCGTCTTGCCATCGTAGAACCAGCCAAAGGGCGGGCAGTCCTGGCTGTCGGGCTCCCCGGGGATGGGGTTGCCGCTCGTGCTGCCCTGCTGGTAGCTGAAGTTCTCCGGCAACGTGTCGGTGATGCAGTTGAGATAGAGGGTGTCGCCCTCGCCCTGGTTCGGGTTGTGGACGATGATCTCGTACCAGACCGTACCGCCCGGATTCGTGTGGTTGACCTTGGTGGTCTGCTTGGTGATTTCCAGCGGCAGCGGTGCCTGCTGCGTGGCGTGCGCCTGCTGGATGAACGCGGGCAGCGCCGCCACACTGATGCCCAACAGCAGCAGAAAAATCCCTAATCTGCGTTTCATATGATTCACTCCTCCGCTTCTCAATCAAAGCCAACAGCGCCGAGATTCGAACCGGTGCCGGTTGGCGATCTTCTAAACTGCCGGATTCCTACAAACCCTAACACCGCAGGCAGCCAGATGTGTACTGCCGGAATCGACGAGTTTAGCCGTATGTCAAGTGCCGGTGCGCGCGTGTCCACGCCGCTGGAACGCGCATGGCGGCGCGCAGTGGCGGTGGTCCAAACGAGGTGCAGACAGGTCAACCGGAGCAACGACCATCATCAGGCAGTCCTCCCTCGTTTGGCCGCCTATGCGGCCCCCTGCTATACTGTTGCGTCTATGAATTCGGAAGACCGGACCTGGGGCCGCCTGGCCTCAAATTTATGTCCGGACGATTGGGAGTCCTATGGCCACCGCACCTACCCCCTCAGCATCTATGAAGGCGCTCCTCGAAGCGGGCGTGCACTTCGGGCACCAGACTCGGCGCTGGGACCCGCGCATGAAGCCGTACATCTTCACCGAGCGCAACGGCATCCACATCATCGACCTCCAGCAAACGGTGCCGCTGCTCGAGCAGGCGATGGACTTCGCCCGTTCTGTCTCCGCGCGCGGCCAGTCGATCCTCTTCGTCGGCACGAAGAAGCAGGCGCAGGAGTCGATCGAGACGGAGGCGCGCCGCTCAGGCATGCCGTTCGTCACGAACCGCTGGCTGGGCGGCACGCTCACCAACTTCCAGACGATCGAGAGCCGGATCGACCACCTGGTGCGGCTGGAAGACCGCCGCGACCGCGGCGAACTCGGCCTCCTCATCAAGAAGGAAGCCGGCAAGATCATGGAAGAGATCGAGCGGATGAACCGCTACTTTGGCGGCATCAAGATCATGAAGCGGCTGCCGGGCGCACTCTTCATCGTCGACCCGCCGATGGAGCGCATCGCCGTCACCGAGGCGATGCGCATGCGCATCCCGATCATCGCCATGTGCGATACGAACTGCAACCCGAACGAGATCGACTACCCGATCCCGGCGAATGACGACGCGATCCGGGCGGTCAAGCTGATCGCCAGCCGCGTCGCCGACGCCGCGCTCGAGGGCAGCAACCTCCAGGGCTACGCGTCGGAGGCCGACGACACCGAGGGGCTCGACATGGGCTCGCTGGCGAGCGCGGGCACGTTCTCCGCGTCGCCGGATGACCCGGAGCCGCGGGCGGCAGCGCAGGGCGACGCGGCTCCCGGGGCCTGATTCAGAGAGGACAGAGCAACGTGGCATCAGCTGAAGACGTAAAGCGCCTTCGCGAGGCGACGAACGCGGGCGTCATGGACTGCAAGCGGGCGCTCGACGAGACCGGCGGAGACTTCGAGAAGGCCAAGCACTACCTGCGCGAGAAGGGCATCGCCGGCGCCGAGAAGAAGGCCGGGCGCGAGACCTCGCAAGGGCTGGTCGATTCTTACATCCACGCGGGCGGGCGCATCGGCGTGCTCGTCGAGGTGAACTGCGAGACCGACTTCGTGGCGGCGACGGGCGAGTTCAAGAAGCTCGTGCACGACATCGCCCTCCAGATCACGGGCATCGCCACGACGCTGGCCATCACGGAGGACGATCTGCCGGCGGACGCCGTGGGCGACCCGGAGGAGACCGTGCTGATGAAGCAGCGCTTCATCAAGGACGGCAGCCAGACCATCGAGCAGCTTGTGAAGGAAACGATCGCCAAGACGGGTGAGAACATCCGCATCCGGCGCTTCACGCGGTACGAACTCGGCCAGTAGGGAGCTGCCATGGGCGCCGCCTACAAGCGGATCCTGCTGAAAGTCAGCGGCGAGGCCCTGATGGGCAGCGCGCCGTCGGGCATCGAACCGTCCACCGTGCGCGGCATCGCTACGCAGATCAAGGCGGCGAGCGACCTCGGCATCGAAGTCGCGGTCGTGGTGGGCGGCGGCAACATCTGGCGCGGCGTCCAGGCCAGCGAGACGGGCATGGACCGCGCCACAGCCGATTACGCCGGCATGCTCGCCACCGTGATCAACGCTCTCGCACTGCAGGACGCCATCGAGCAAGTCGGCGGCGACGTGCGCACGCAGACCGCCATCCCGATCCAGCAGGTCGCCGAGCCGTACATCCGCCGCCGCGCCGTGCGGCACCTGCAAAAGCACCGCGTCGTCATCTTCGCTGCTGGCACCGGCAACCCCTACATGACCACGGACACCGCGGCCGCGCTCCGCGCCATCGAGATGGACGCGGACGTGTTGCTGATCGCCAAGAATCGCGTAGACGGCGTGTACGACGCCGACCCGCGGAAGGTGCCGGGGGCACGCCGCTTCAGCCGCCTCTCGTATATGGACGCGCTGAGCCGGCGGCTGGAAGTGATGGACAGCACGGCGCTGTCGCTGTGCATGGAAAACAGCCTGCCGATCGTCGTGTTCGACGTCGGCTCGCCGGACGGGATCGTGCGGGCGGCGAAGGGCGAAGATATCGGCACGCAGGTCGGTGCGGCAGAGACGGTGATGGATCCAGCACGCGACTGACGGGGGAGGTGCGCCGTGCACGCGCGGCATCTCACATCGGCGGATCCTGAGGTACTATAAGGCCGGTCTGACCGGATCGAGAGAGGGCCCACGGGAGATGATCGAAGACACGCTCAGGGACGCCGAGCATCGCATGCAGAGCGCCGTCGGGTCGCTCGACCGCGACCTCGACACCGTCCGCACGGGGCGGGCGCGCCCTTCGCTCGTGGAGGCGCTGAAGATCGAGTACTACGGCACGCCGACGCCGCTCAACCAGCTGGCGACCATCGGCGCGCCCGAGCCGCGGCTGATCACGATCCTGCCGTGGGACAAGACGCAACTCCCCAACATCGAAAAGGCGATCCAGAAGTCCGATCTGGGCCTCACGCCCACCAACGACGGTAATTTGATCCGCCTGGTCGTCCCGCCACTGAACGAAGACCGGCGCAAGGAGCTGGTGAAAGTCGTCCACAAGAAGGTCGAGGAGGCGCGCATCGCCGTGCGCAACGTGCGCCGTGACTCGCTCGACCACCTCCGCAAGCTACAGCACGACAAACAGATCACCGACGACGACGAGCGCCGCGCCCAGGAGCGGCTGCAGAAGATCACCGACCGGTACGTCGCGGAGGTCGATAAGCACGGCCACGCGAAGGAGCAGGAACTGCTCGAAGTCTAGGGTGCCCCGCGTCGCGCGCGCCCGGGAGGCTGCCCGGCGCGCGGACGCCCGCCCTGTCCAGGTCGCGCCCGGGAGCATGGGAAACAGATACGTGAGATTACGCCAGAAGCCCAAGCCGGCGAAGCAGCACGCCGCGGCACGCCCCTCGAACGGCCAAAAGCCGCGCCCTGCGAAGCAAGCGGTGCCGCAGTCCGAGGCCGCGCGGGTGCCACGGCACGTCGCGATCATCATGGACGGCAACGGCCGCTGGGCGGAGGAGCGCGGACTCTCACGCCAGGCCGGGCACCGCGCCGGCACCGAGAATATCCGCAAGATCATCCAGACGTTCGGCGAGCGCGGCGTGCAGGTGCTGACGCTCTACGCGTTCTCGACCGAGAACTGGACGCGGCCCCGGCGCGAGGTGAGCGCGCTGATGCGGCTGATCCCGCGCGTCATCAACCGCGAGATCAAGGAGTTGCACAAGAACGGCGTGCGACTCGTCCACATCGGCAGCCTGGAGCCGCTGGAGCCGAAGATCCGCGAGAAGGTGGAGCAGGCGATCGCGCTGACGAAGGACAACGACCGCATGACGGTCGCGCTGGCCTTCAACTACGGCGGCCGCGCGGAGATCCTGGACGCGGTAAAGCGCATCGTCGCCGACCGCGTGAGGCCGCAGCGGATCGACGAGGCGCTGTTCTCGTCGTACCTGTACACATCGGAGATCGGCGACCCCGACCTGGTGATCCGCACCGCGGGCGAGATGCGGCTCTCCAACTTCCTGCTATGGCAGTCCGCCTACGCCGAGTTCTACGCCACGCCAACGTACTGGCCCGACTTCGACGAGACCGAGATCGACCGCGCGCTGGCCGCGTACGGGCAGCGCGAGCGGCGCTTCGGCGGCGTCGAGGCGCAGGCCGGCCGGTGAGCGGCCGTTGCTAGCGCAGCGCGTCGCGAGCGCCGCCGTCGGCATTCCCGTCATCCTCCTGCTCATCTACACCGGCGGACACGTCTACGTCGCGGCCGTCGCGATGGCGCTGGGCGTGGCCACGCTGGAGTTCCAGCACGCGCGCCGGCCCTGGCTCGACCCCGTCTGCGTGCTCTCGGCCGCGCTGACCGCCGGCATCGCGGTCGGCGCGCACACCGGCCGCTACGAGTGGTGGGCGTGGCTCGTGGCCGCCGCCGTCCTGGCGCCGCTCGCCGCGCTGGCCCGCCCCATCGGCGAGCCGCTCGTCGAGGACGCGCTCTGGACGCTCGGCGGCGTGACATACGTGGGGTTCCTGGGCGGGTCCATGGTACTGCTGCGGGACATCGATGACGGCCGCACCTGGGTGTACTTGGCGGTGCTCAGCACGTTCGCCGTCGATACCGCGGCGTACTTCACGGGCCGCGCGATAGGCCGCCACAAGCTGGCGCCGCGGATCAGCCCCAAGAAGACGATCGAGGGCTTCGTAGGCGGCTGCGCGTTCGGATTCGCCGCGGTCGTGGCGCTGAACTACGCGTTCGACTTGGGCGTCGAGCCGGCGAAGATCGTCCCGCTGGCGCTGGCGCTGCCGCTTGCGGCCGCGGCCGGCGACCTCGTGGAGTCGGCGATGAAGCGGGCGATGCACATCAAGGACGCGAGCGAGCTGATCCCCGGGCACGGCGGTGTGCTCGACCGCCTCGATTCCATCCTGTTCACGGTGGCGCTGGTGTACCTGTATACGCAGTGGGTGGTCTGACGGTTCCGATGCGGGAACTGCATATGCCGTTACGGCTTCATCACGCTTCACCGCGCCGTATGTGGTAGCTTGATCGCATGGCTGAGCCGCCCAAGGGCGTCGCGGTGCTGGGGTCCACGGGCTCCATCGGCCGCCAGACGCTGGATGTCATCCGCAAGCTGCCGGGGCAGTTCCGGGTCGTCGCCCTCGCCGGCGGTAGCAACCACACCCTCCTCGAAGACCAGTCCCGCGAGTTCAAGCCGGCATTCGTCTGGTGCCAGGCGCAAGAACGCCACATGGACATCAAGGCGGCCGCGGGCGCGCGCGCCCGCTGGGCGCCGATGGAGGAGATGGCCGCGCATCCTGACGTAGACGTGGTCGTCGTGGGGACGGCCGGCGCCGCGGGCCTGGGCCCGACGCTGGCCGCGCTGCGCGCCGGCAAGGCCGTGGCGCTGGCGAACAAGGAAGTGCTCGTGATGGCCGGCCACATCGTCACGGCCGAAGCCGAGCGCGGCGGCGGCGAGTTGCGCCCCGTCGACAGCGAGCACAGCGCGATCTGGCAATGTCTCTGGGGCGAGGACGTTGCCTCGGTCGAGAAGCTCATCCTCACGGCGTCCGGCGGCGCCTTCCGCGACCTGCCGCAGCGCGACCTGGCGCGCGTGACGCCGCGCGAGGCGCTGCGCCACCCGACCTGGGACATGGGGCGCAAGATCACGATCGACTCGGCGACGCTGATGAACAAGGGCTTCGAGGCCATCGAGGCGCGCTGGCTGTTCAACGTGCCGATGTCGCGCGTCGAAGTTGTCATGCACCGCGAGAGCATCGTGCACTCGCTGGTGGAGTTCACGGACGGCAGCGTGAAAGCGCAGCTCGGCGAGCCGGACATGCGGCTGCCGATCCAGTGCGCGCTCAGCTACCCGGAGCGCGTCGCGTCCGATTCCGTGCCGCGGCTGAACCTGGCGCGCGTGCAAGCGCTGCACTTCGACGAGCCGGACTTCGGCCGCTACCCGTGCCTGCGCCTCGCGCTCGAGGCAGGCGCGAAGGGAGGGACCTGGCCGGCGGTGCTGGCCGCGGCGGACGAGGTGGCCGTGGAGCAGTTCGCGCAGGGCGTCATCGGTTTCGCGGACATCGCAAGAGTGGTGGATGCGGCACTTTCGGCCCACTCGGGCGTGGCCGATCCTACACTCGAAGAGGTGCTGGCGGCCGACGCCTGGGCGCGCGAGTTCGCGCTCGCGCACGGCGCCCCCGTCAAGGCGACGGTGCGGCCGCGTTGAACCAGCGACGGCAACCCAACGTACAGAGAGATGGACCGCCCGCGCACGGGCTGACGAGGCACGCTTGGACCTTCTGACGCACTCTATCCTCCCGTTCGTGGCGATCCTGCTGGGGCTGGTCACGATCCACGAAGCGGGGCACTACGTCACCGCCAAGATGTTCGGCGTGAAGGTGCTGGAGGCCGGCGTCGGCTTCCCGCCGCGCATCGCCGGATTCCGCTGGCGCGACACCGACTACACGATCAACGCGCTGCCGCTCGGCGCGTTCGTGCGGCTGCTCGGCGAAGAAGACCCGTCCGACCCGCAGAGCCTGGCGGCGCAGCCCAAGTGGAAACGCACGGTGATCATCGGCGCGGGCGCGGCGATGAACCTGGTGGCCGCCATCGCGCTGTTCACCGCGGGGCTGATGATCCCGCACACGATCTCGGCGGGCGGCGCGGAGATCCAATCGGTCGCGCCGGGCTCGCCGGCAGCGAACGCCGGTCTGCAGAGCGGAGACCAGATCCTGAAGGTCAACGGACGCACCACGGAGAGCGTCCAGGATGCGTCGTACTTCATCCGCCTGTATCAGGGCTCGACGATCGACTTTACGGTCAAGCGGAAGGACCCCCGGACCGGCTCGGAGATTGTCAGTACGTCGGCCTACGCGCGGTGGAACCCGCAGCCCCACACCGACGCCTGTGGCGTGAAGCAGAAAGAAGGGCCGACGGGCATCACCATCGGCACGTCGTTCGGACAGGCCGTGCCGCGCACGCAGGCGGAGACGGCGACGCTTCTCGAGCAGAGCAAGAATGATGTCGCCGAGTACAACAAACAGGTGGCGCCCGATTCGCCAGCTTCGTGCTACGCGGGCGGAGATTTCGGGTTCCGCGGGCTGAACGCAGCCCAGTGCTCGGCACTGGAGCCGGACGCGCAGGCGCAGGCACAGGCGCTGAAGCAGGAGCTGTTCACGAAGACCGACTCCTCGTGCGTGGTGTTCACGCCGCCACCCGGCTTTGCGGCCTACACACGAAAAGTTCACGAGCCGATCTGGAAGGCGCTGCCGCACGGCATCCGCATGAGCGGCGAATCGGTGATCATGATCCGCAATCAGCTCTGGACGCTGGTGCGGGGCTTTGCCGGCAAGTCGCCGATCACCGGCCCCGTAGGCATCGCGCAGGTGACGGGCGAAGTGGTGGACAACGCCGGCTGGCTGACGCTGATCCAGCTCGCAGCTTCGATCAGCATGAGCCTGGCGCTGATCAATGTGATGCCTATTCCGATGGTGGATGGCGGCCGCCTGGTGTTCATCCTGATCGAGTTCCTGCGGCGCGGAAAGCGCATCGCGCCGGAGAAGGAGGCACTGGTACACTTGATCGGATTCGCCGCGATGCTCGTGGGGTTCGCCGTCGTTACCTACTTCGACATAATCCGGATTATCGGCGGAGACAGCCTGCTGCGATGACGAACCCTCGACGCAAGTCCAAGCCCGTGTTCGTCGGCGACGTGCAGGTCGGCGGCGACGCCCCGATCGCCGTCCAGTCCATGTGCGCGACCATCACCGAGGACATCGCAGCGACGATCCGCCAACTGCACGAGCTGAAGGACGCCGGCTGCGACATCGTGCGCATCGCCGTGCCCGACAAGGCGGCGGCTGACGCCCTTCCCGAGATCGTGAAGCAGAAGCCGCTGCCGATCATCGCGGACATCCACTTCGACTACCGCTGGGCGCTGGCCGCCATCCGTTCCGGCTTCGACGGCCTGCGCCTGAACCCCGGCAACATCCGCGATGCCGAGAAGGTGAAGCTGGTGGCGCGGGAGGCGAAAGAGCGCGGCATGCCGATCCGCATCGGCGTCAACGCCGGCTCGCTGCCGCCGATCCGCGCGCTTGCCCAAGGTGAGTTGCCCCCGTCACTGCCCGACCGGATGGTCGAGGCGGCGCTGTGGGAGATCAAGGTCTTGAACGACGCCGGCTTCGACGACATCAAGATCTCGATGAAGGCGTTCGACGTGCCGACGATGGTCGAGGCGTACCGCCGCCTCGCGGCGATGGTGCCGTACCCGCTGCACCTGGGCGTGACCGAGGCGGGCACGCCGCGCGCGGGCTCCGTCCGCAGCGCGATCGGCATCGGCATCCTGCTGTCGGAGGGCATCGGCGACACGCTGCGCGTCTCGCTGGCCGCGCATCCCGTCGAGGAAGTGCCGATCTGCTGGGACATTCTGAACACGCTCAACCTGCGCAAGCGCGGCGCGACGCTCGTCGCCTGCCCGACCTGCGGCCGCATCGAGATCGAGCTGATCCCGCTGGCGAACAAGGTGGAGGAGCACTTCACCAAACGCGGCAAGATCCTGACCGTCGCGGTGATGGGATGCGTCGTCAACGGGCCCGGCGAGGCGAAGATGGCCGACCTCGGCATCGCCGGCGGCAAGGGCCGCGGTGTGATCTTCCGTAAGGGCGAAATCGTCAAGACGGTGGACGAGCCGGAATTCATGAGCGCGCTGATCGAAGAGGGCGAGAAGATCATCGCCGAAATGGAAGCAGGCACCTACATCCCCGTCGGCCACGCCGACCCGAACGTCATCCCGCTGATGGAAGTGCCGAGCCGCTAGGCCGCAGCCAGCGCATATGCCACCCAGGAAGCACGCCGCCGCACCGGAGCTGTCGCGGCTGAAGGTGCTGGCCGCGGCCGATCCGGCCGCGTTCCGCGACTACGCCATCGAGCTGCTGACATCCGGCGGCAGGCTGGCGCGCGAAGCCGCGCTCAGCGCGCTCGTCGAGCGGCCGCTGCCCGAGGCGCGCCCTGCCCTCCGGTCGCTCTACTTCGCGCTCGACCGCGACGGCCTCAAGCTCGACCAGGGCGCGCTCCAGCGCGTGCCCATCGTGCGCGTCCTCACCGCGCTCGGCGACACGCGCGACGCCGATGTCGCGGCGCGAGCGGCCAGCACGGTCGAGGTCGCGATGGGCGAGGACATCTCGTGGCAGCTGCGCGTGCTGGGGCTGCGACTTCTGGCGGACGTCGCGCCGGACCTGTTTCCCTACCTCGCCGTCGAGCACCTGGACGACTACGGCGGCATCGACGGCGAGCCGGCGAACACGGCGTTCCAGTTGCTGGCGGGCACGGAGCACTACCTGCCGATCTACCAGTGGCTGATCTCCGGCGAGCGCGACCCGGCACTCGTGGCTCCTGCGTTCGAGCTGCTGGGCGGAGCGCCGCAGGTCGTGGTACAACGCTACGTCACGCGCACCATGGAAGCGGCGATCCGGCGCAAGCACGAGCCGCTCTGCACCGCGCTCGCCGAGGCGATCGTGCAGCGGGAGATCGAGGACGCGTACCCGGCACTGTCAGAACTGATGTTCGCGAAGCTGTCGGACGAGCTGTACAACTACCTCGCGGTGCTGCTCGCCGGCACGAACCGCGCGCCGTTGCTTGCGATCCTGGAAGACCAGCTGCACCGCGGCCGTTACCAGAAGGCCGTCGAGGCGGCGCTGCGCATCCGCACGACGCCGGAGCAGGCGGCCATCCTAAGGCGATGGGAGGAATAATCGGGCCTCTGCCGAGCCAGGTTCGCATGAGCAGATCAGGGGAATCGCCGCCTTGTCCGCGAGATGATGCCAATGGAGCCGGTTACTTCTGCGCTCCGATACCCCTGCATGCTAAAGCGACACACGGCCTCTGCCCGTTCCCGATCACGCAGGACGTTCCGAGTATTGGCGGCGCTTGCCGCGGTCGCGCTGACGCTGCTCACCATGGGCAGCACCGTGCGCGCCGGGGCGCCGCCCAACCTGCCAAGCAACGTGCAACTGGAGCAGTGGGAGACGAAACCTGCCGGCAACTGGATCACCGGAAGTCTCAACGCCAACAACTCGGATTACATCGAGGGGCAGGTCGTGCCGTTTCGCCTCGTGATCCCGTCGAACATCGACGCCGGCTCGTACGGCTTCTCCGTCTGCCGCAATTACGAAGACGGCGAACGCCGCGGATATCTCTTCCACGCGCCATTCAACACCGACCGAGCGGCCGATCCCGGCGGAACGATCGTCTCGACGCAGGATGGCTTTTCGGCGGTCAACGCAACGCTGGTGTCCGTGACGGACGTCGGCGGGCGGGGCGACTGCAAGGCGGGCGACCGCCAGGAGATCGTGTCCATCGAGAAGAACGCCGGCGCGGCGTACGTGCTCTGGGGCGGCCACCTGGCCGCGCCTGACGATCCCGGCGTGGGCGCAGGCAACAGCGCCGCATTCTGGCCGGGCGCCAGCCTCCACATGAAGCTCATGTCGCCATCCAAGGACGTCGCGATCCAGACGTGCACCGGGCTTGCCACTCCGACGCCAGGGATCACCTCAACCGCGGTGATCACCCCGCCCGCGACAAACACGTCCGTCCCGCCGACGCACACCACGACGCCGCCTCCTTCGACCGATACACCAGTCGCGGCGACCGCCACGCAGCCACCCACGTCTACCAGCACGCCGGTGCCGCCCGCGACCGATACGCCGATACCGCCCGCGACCGAGACGCCGGCACCCGGAAACACTCCGACCGCCGCCGCGGCATCCGCAACGCCGGTGAACACGGCGACGGCGACGCAGATCCCTTCCGGGTCGCAGACCACGAATACACCCGCTGCTGTCAGGACGCCGACGCCCACGTCCACCAGCGCGGCGGCGACGGCCACCCGCATCTCGGAGCAGGCGGC
Organism: Dehalococcoidia bacterium; assembly: GCA_041494685.1. Taxonomy (GTDB): domain Bacteria; phylum Chloroflexota; class Dehalococcoidia; order DSTF01; family JACRBR01; genus JBGQBE01. The sequence continues at coordinate 11,225 of JBGQBE010000033.1, forward strand.
GGCCGGCATGCAGCCGCGCCAGCTTCCGAGCACCGGCACCTGCTCAACGGCGCCCGACGCCGGCACGCCGTGGCTGCCGCTCACGCTCGTGCTCGCCGCCCTCGTGATCGCCGGTACCGGCGCCGGGTTCTGGTTCGCCCAGCGCCGCAACGGCGGAAGTCCCGACGCTCACGCGTGACCCGCTCCGGGCCGGGGCGACTCCAATCCATGTGTAATCGATATCCACCGCGCGGGCATGCCCGCGCGGTGGACGTGCTCCTCGCTCGCACCATGCCTGAGCACGCGGCGCCGTCAGCTGTGGATGGGAGGGCGGCAACGCCTGACGGTACACTCCGCACAGCGCCGCGGAGGGCGCCGGCATGGACGAGCACATCGAAGCGAACCGCAGGCACTGGGACGAGATCGTGCCGATCCACGCGGGCAGCGACTTCTACGCCGTGGATGCGTTCCGCACCGGCCATTCGAAGCTGAAGCCGGTCGAGTTGGCCGAGTTGGGCGACGTGCGCGGCAAGACGCTGCTGCACCTGCAGTGCCACTTCGGACTCGACACGCTGTCGTGGGCGCGGCACGAGGGCGCTATCGTCACCGGCATCGACTTCTCGGAGCAAGCGATCGCCACGGCACGGGCGCTCGCAGCGGAGTGCGGCATCGACGCGCGCTTCCTCGTGTCGGAGCTGTACGCGCTGCCCGACAACCTGGACGGCCAGTTCGACGTCGTCTTCACGTCGTACGGCGCGATCACGTGGCTGCCGGACATCCGGCGCTGGGCGGAGGTGGCGGCGCACTTCGTAAAGCCCGGCGGCACGTTCTACGTCGCCGAGTTCCACCCGTTCTCGTACGTCTTCGACGATGACCCCGGCGTCACTGACCTCCGTGTGCGCTACCCCTACTTCCACGATGACGAGCCGTTGCGGTTCGAAGGCGAGGCCGACTACGCCGACCGCACGGCGACGTTCGAGAACCGCGTCACGTACAGCTGGTCGCACCCGATCAGCGACGTGGTGACCGCGCTGATCGAGGCGGGGCTCCGGATCGAGTTCCTGCACGAGTTCCCGTTCAGCACGTACCAGTTCCTGCCGATCACGGAACAGTCCCCGGACGGCACGGTCCGCCTGTCGAAGCACGACAGATGCGTGCCGCTCCTGTACTCCATCAAGGCGACGAAGCCGGCGTAGGGGTAAGCTCTTCGCTACAAAGCAGCGATGCATCGTCTCGCGCGTGCGGGACGGCTTCCTTACACTGCGGCCATGCCGAAGTACATCCTTGCGCTGGACCAGGGCACATCCAGCTCCCGCGCCGTCCTCTTCGACCACGCGGGCGCGCCCGTCGCCCAGGCGGCGATCGAGTTCCCGCAGATCTACCCGCAGCCGGGCTGGGTCTCGCACGACCCGGAGGCGATCTGGTCGTCCCAGCTCGACGCGGCGAAGCGCGTGCTGGCGGAGACAGGCACGGACGCCGCGGATATCGCCGCCATCGGCATCACGAACCAGCGCGAGACGACGGTCGTCTGGAACCGGGCGACCGGGCGGGCGATCAACGACGCCGTCGTGTGGCAGTGCCGCCGTACCGCCGCGATCTGCGAGGATCTGCGGGCCCGCGGCCTCGAAGCTGAGGTGCGGTCGCGCACAGGGCTGCTGATCGACGCCTACTTCTCCGGCACGAAGGTGCGCTGGCTGCTCGACAACTCGGGCGCGGGCATGCAGGCGCGCGCCGAGGCGCGCGAGCTGGCATTTGGCACGGTGGACTCGTGGCTGATCCACAAGCTCAGCGGCGGCCGCGCGCATGTCATCGACGCCACGAACGCCTCCCGCACGATGCTCTACAACCTGCGCGAGGGCCGCTGGGACAAACGGATGCTCGCGGAGCTGGGCGTGCCCGCGGCGATGCTGCCGCGCGTCGTGGACAGCAGCGGCGTCGCGGCGGAGACCGACCCGGCGATCTTCGGCCGGGCGATCCCGATCGCGGGCATCGCCGGCGACCAGCAGGCAGCGCTGTTCGGCCAAGGCTGCTTCGATGCCGGCAGCGCCAAGAACACCTACGGCACCGGCTGCTTCATCCTGCAGCATACGGGCGAGCAGCCGGTCTTCTCGCAGAACGGCCTGCTCACGACTGTGGCCACACGGATCGGCGGCGTGCAGCGCTTCGCCATCGAGGGCAGCATCTTCATTGCCGGCGCGGCCGTGCAGTGGCTGCGCGACGGGCTGGGCATTATCAAGAGCGCCGCCGAGAGCGAGACGCTGGCCGGGTCGGTGCCGTCGAGCGGCGGCGTGTACGTCGTGCCAGCTTTCGCGGGGCTGGGCGCGCCGCACTGGGACATGTACGCGCGCGGCACCATCGCCGGCATCACGCGCGGCACGACGGCCGCGCACATCACGCGGGCGACGCTGGAGTCGATCGCGCTGCAGACGCTGGACGTGGTGGAGCTGATGGAGCGCGAGACGGGCGCGCAGATGCGGGAGCTGCGCGTGGATGGCGGCGCCGTGGCGAACAACTTGCTGATGCAGATCCAGGCCGACGTGCTCCAGCGCCCGGTCGTGCGCTCAGCCACCGCCGAGACGACGGCACTGGGGGCGGCGTACCTGGCCGGGCTGGCAACCGGCTTCTGGCGCGACCAGGACGAGATCGCCCGCATCTGGCGTTCGGGCGGCATCTTCGAGCCGCGCATGCCGGCGCCGGAGCGCGACGCGCTGGTCACCGGCTGGCGGCGCGCCGTCGAGCGCGCAAAGGGCTGGGCCACGTGACCTCACGCCTGAGCGCGGTCGCGGGCACGCGGTTCGATGTCATCGTCATCGGCGGCGGCATCAACGGCGCAGGCGTCGCCCGGGAGGCGGCGCTGCACGGCTACCGCACGCTGCTCGTCGAGCGGCTGGACTTCGGGGCAGGCACGACGTCGCGGGCGACGCGGCTGATCCACGGCGGCCTGCGCTATCTGGAGCACGGTGAGTTCGGACTAGTGTACGAGTCGCTGGGCGAGCGCGAGACGCTGGTGCGCGACGAGCCGCACCTGGTGCGCCCGATGCGGCTGCTGGTGCCCGTGTACCGCGGCGACGCGCGGCCGCCGTGGAAGGTGCGCATTGGGCTGGCGCTCTACGACCTCCTCTCCTTCCGCAAGTCGCTGCCTCGCCACCGGGCGATGCCACCGGCCGCGATCGACGCCTACGAGCCCGGACTCAGCCGCGAGGGGCTACGGGCCGCCCACACCTTCTACGACGCGCAGGTGGAGTTTCCGGAGCGGCTCGTCGCCCAGTCGGTGCGCGACCTGACCGATGCGGGGGGCGTGGCGCTCAACCACGTCGCCGTGACGGCGCTGCGCTCGCCCGGCGGCGTGCTGCGAGCGCTGGCGCTGCGCGACGAGCTGACGGGCGAGACGGCGGACGTCGAGACGACGGTGGCGGTGAACGCGACCGGCCCGTGGGTGGACGAGGTGCTGGCCGACAGCGACGCCGAGCGGCACGACCGGCTGATCGGCGGCACGAAGGGCAGCCACATCGTCGTCGAGTGGGCGGGCGGGCCGCGCCACGGCGTCTTCGCCTCGGCGCACGGGGACGGGCGGCCGTTCTTCATCCTCCCGTGGCACCGCTACACGCTCATCGGCACGACGGACCTGCGCTACGACGGCGACCCGTCGCGGGCGCGCTGCACGCCTGAGGAGCTGCGCTATCTGCTCGACGAGGCGACGCGGCTGTTCCCGGCGGCGCCCCTGGCGCGCGGCGACGTGCTGTACACGTACTGCGGCGTGCGGCCGCTGCCGTACACGCCGAACGGCGACGAGAGCACGATCTCGCGCAGCCACTTCGTCATCGACCACGTGAAGCGCGGCGGGCCGAAGGGGCTGCTCTCGATCGTCGGCGGCAAGCTGACGACGTACCGCGCGCTGTCGCGCCTGGCGATGCCGGCGATCGCGAAGCACGCCTCCCCATCGGGCGCGACGGCACCGGCAACCGGCGCCTGGACGCCGCGCGCCGGTACCGTGCGCGACGACGACCCGCTGGCGCTGTACGGCGCGCGCGCAGCCGAGGTGCGCGCGCTCATCGCCGCGGACGCGTCGCTGGGCGCGCCGATCTGCGAGCACAACCCGGAACTGCTGGCGCAGGTGGCGTACGCGGTGGAGCGCGAGCAGGCGCTGACGCTGGCCGACGTGCTGCTGCGCCGGCTGCCGGCCGGCTGGAGCAAGTGCCACGCCCTGGACGGCGCGGAGCAGGCCGCCGCGGTCATGGCGCGCGACCTCGGATGGGACGCCGCCCGCATCGCGGCGGAGGTGGCCGCGTACGGGCGCGAACTGCGCGAGACGCTGGTACCGGTGGACGACATCGACTGAGCCACCCAGCGATTGACGCCGGCTCAACCTCCACGTTACGATGCGCCCACTTCGATGAATAACGCGATGATAAGGCTGCAACGCTAACGTCCGCCCCCGCGGCGGACCACCCGGCCGATCACACCGGCCGGGCTCACCTCCTGTCACAGGACTCGTAGTTACGTGCCTGCTGACGGCGTCGATGCCGCGCGCCTTCCGTGATCCTGCCGATCCTTCCGCGACATCGCGCCTCCAGCGGGCTGGAGGTACAGGATGCGTCGCTCCGATCCCCGGGTCACCCACCGCCGAGCCGAACTCTCCCAGCACTTTCTGCGCGATGCGACCGTCGCGCGCGCGATCGTACGCCGGCTGCGGTTCTCGCCAGGCGATCTCGTCGTGGAGGCGGGAGCGGGCGACGGCCTGCTCACGGAGGCATTGGCCGACGCCGGATTCCGCGTCGTCGCTGTCGAGAAGGATGAGCGGCTGTCCGGCCCGCTGCGGCGGCGGCTCGCGGGCCGGCCGAACGTCGCCTGCCACCACGCCGACTTCCTGGCGTTCCAGCTGCCGTCGATCGCGTACCGCGTCGTGTCGAACGTGCCGTACGGCATCACCGCTGCTGTCGTGCGCAAGCTGCTGCACGCCGCCCGACCGCCCGATGAGGCCATGCTCATCGTGCAGCGGGAGGCGGCCGAGAAGTTCGCCGGCACGCCGCGCGAGACGCTGTTCTCGCTGCTGCACAAGCCGTGGTTCGAGATCGGCGTCGCCGGCGCCGTGGCACGGCGGGACTTCGCGCCGCCGCCGCGCGTCCGCAGCGCGCTGCTGCGGATCCAGCGACGCGACGCGCCGCTCGTCGCCGGCGACAGCGCGGCGGCCTACCGCTCGTTTATCACGGCGGCGTTCGGGCACGGCGCGCCAGAGGTGTCGCACGCGCTTCGCCGCTACGTCACCGCGCGGCAGGTGAAGCGCCTCGGTCACGATCTCGGTTTCTCGCGCGATAGCCGTGCGTCGCAGCTCACCTTCGATCAGTGGCTGAGCATCTTCCGTTTCGTCGAGCACGAGTGCCTGGGCCACGATCCAACGCGGCGGCACATCGCGGCCGTGGCTTGACCCGGCTCCAGGCCGGCGCTACGGAGAATCAGGGTGTTCCCGGAGCCAACCAGCAACCAGCGATCAGCGACGAGGCGACCAGCTAAAGCAGTATCTTCTTCGGTGCGCCGGAGGGCTGGCGGCGGAAGTTGTGGATCAGCCAGCGCTTGAAGCCGTCCGCCTCCACTTCCTCAAGGCGGGCGCGCGATGGCGCCGTCAGCGCCTGCTGGACGCGGGCGGCGTAGTCGGCGAACGACGCGTGCGTCTCCGGGGTGACGTTCAGCACGTCCGGCATGTGGGCGGCGACGGCGATCTGGCGCTCGCAGAGGCGGATCAGCCAGCCGAACTCGATCTCCGCCCAGCCGACGTGGAACGCGGAGTCGGCGAACGCGTATGCCAGGCGGACGTTGTTCGACTCCGCGCCGGTCTCCAGCAGGGTTGCGCCGAAGTTGGGGCGGCCCAGGTCGCTCGATGCGCGATAGACGAGCCGCAGCCCGTCGTCGGCGGCGAGCGTGCTGCCGGCGAAGTAGTGGCCCATGCCGACGTCGAACGCCTTGCGCTCCTCGTCCGGCTTCAGGTGACCCAGTAGCCAGCCGACGTACTCGCCCATCTCGTCATGCTGGACCTGGTGCTCCGCCGCGATCAGTTCGCAGGCCGAGCGGACGAGGTTCGGTACCGACACGTAGGAGCCGCGCGTGACGAGCAGGCAGGCGTCGGCGAGGGCGGAGTAGGCGCGCGACCAGGTGCTGACGACGGCGGCGTAGGCGTGCGTGCGATAGCGTGAGTGCGACGAGTCGTGCAGGATACGAAGTTGCAGGCCCATGCCCTCGGCGAAGAGGCGCAGGTCGTTGCCGAGCACGAACTGCGTCTGGCGGTACGCGTCGTGCGGCGCGGCGCCGGCGGCGTCGTCCGGCTTGCCGGGAAGCGCATACGCCTCCGGGAGGACGATGCCGCTGACGCGCTGTCCGGGTGTGGGGAGAGGCGGCTGCACCACTACGCGCGCCTCACGGCCTTGCGGCGGCGCGGCGCCACATACGCGGTGTCGGTCGCGGCGTAGACGTTGCGGCGCTTCGCCTCGAAGCCAGTGATCTTCACCGGCACCACGCCGGTCCAGTCCCGTGCGACGAAGATGACGCGGGACAGGCCCGGAAAGCGTACCTTCGGCCCCAGCACCTCGACCTCGAACTCCGCCGTCTCGCCCGGCGCGACGGTGATCCGCCCGACCGGCCCGCGCACCCACGGCTCGGACGTCGATACGACACCGGCGAGCGTGCAGGTGCAGCGGTTGGTGACGCACACCTTGCGGCGCACGCGGGCGTCGCCGCGCAGCTCCGACATGTCGACTTCGATCTCGGCGGGCGCGATGTGCGGCTCCGGTGCGTGGACGTGAGGCGGGCGGGCGGCCGGCACGTGCTCGGCGACGACGTTCTCCCAGTCCTCGTTCTCCGCCCAGGCCTGGTAGCGGCGGGCGTCGCCGCGGCCCCGCGCGCCGTCGTAAGCGCGGCGGCGGTCGGCGTTACCCAGCGTCTCGAAGGCGTGGTTCAGACGCGCCGCCTTGCGGTTGGCGTCGGGGTCGGCCGTGTTGGCGTCGGGGTGGACTTGGCGCATCAGGCGGCGGTAAGAGCGCTTGATCTCGGCGTCCGACGCGTTGGGGGCCACCTGCAGCACCTGGTAGTAGTCGAGTTCACGGTCCACGGTTGACAGTCTACCGTTCACGGTCGGCTGGCGCGCGCGCCTAGTAGTGCCGGGCACGGGCTGCGGCGGGGCCGCCGCACGCTGAACGCGCGGACCACGGGAGGATGCGCATTCGGGGGCGCTACGCCTTCCGGACCTTCAACGCTGCCCAGCCGGCGTACTCCGCCGCGCGCCCCAGCTCCTCTTCGATGCGGAGCAGTTGGTTGTACTTCGCGGTGCGGTCGCTGCGCGCGGGCGCGCCCATCTTGGCCTGGCCGCAGCCGGTGGCGACGGCAAGGTCAGCGATGGTGGAATCTTCCGTCTCGCCGCTGCGGTGGCTCATGACGCTCGTCCAGCCCGCGCTGGAGGCCATCGCGATCGCCTCCAGCGTCTCGGTGAGGGTGCCGATCTGGTTGACCTTGATCAGCACGCTGTTGGCCGAGCGCTCGAGAATGCCGCGCTCGATGCGCTTCGTGTTGGTGACGAAGAGGTCGTCGCCGACGAGCTGGACGCGGTCGCCGATGCGCTGCGAGAGCAGCGCCCAGCCGCGCCAGTCGTTTTCGGCCATGCCGTCCTCGATGCTGACGATGGGGTACTTCTCGCACCAGCCGGCCCAGTGGTCGGCCAGCTGCTCGCTGGTCAGCGCGCGCTTCTCGATCGGCAGGACGTAGCGCTCCTGCTTGGAGTCCCAGAGTTCGCTGGACGCCGGGTCGAGCGCGATGGCGACCTGCTTGCCGGGCTCGTAGCCGGCGCGCTGGATCGCCTCGATGATCACGTCGAGCGCCGGCTCGTTGCCGCCGAGCGACGGCGCGAAGCCGCCCTCGTCGCCGACGTTCGACTGGTGGCCGCGCGACTTCAGCACCTTCGCGAGCGAGTGGTAGACCTCGACTGCCCAGCGGAGGCCCTCCTTGAAGCTCGGCGCACCCAGCGGCATCACCATGAACTCCTGGAAGTCGGTGGAGTCGGTGGCGTGCTTGCCGCCGTTGAGGATGTTGAACATCGGGACTGGCATCAGCCGCGCCGTGGGGCCGCCGAGGAACGTCCACAACGGCAGGCCGGCGGACGCGGCGGCGGCGCGGGCGTTCGCCAGCGACACGCCCAGGATGGCGTTCGCACCGAGACGCCCTTTGTCGGGCGTGCCGTCGAGCGCCACGAGCTTGCGGTCCAGCCCCGCCTGGTCGCCGGCCGGCATGCCGACGATCTCGGGCTCGATGCCGCGGTTGACGTTGACGATGGCGCTCAGGACGCCTTTGCCGCCGTAGCGGTGGAGGTCGCCGTCGCGCAGCTCGACGGCCTCGTACTCGCCGGTGCTGGCGCCGGAGGGCACGGCGGCGCGGCCAAAGGCGCCGTCTGAGAGATGCACATCGACCTCGATGGTGGGGTTGCCGCGCGAGTCGAGGATCTCGCGGGCGTGGACCTTCGCAATGTCGGCCATGATGTTCCTTTCAGTCGTCGCCGTTGGCGCGGCGGATGACGGCGAACGAGCCGGAAGCCGTTGCGACGAGGCGGCCGCTGTCGTCCGCGACGCGAGACTCGAGGAAGACGATGGTGCGGCCGCGCTTCACGACGTTCGTGTCGCACACCAGCGAGCCGCTTCGCACGGACGCCAAGTAGTTGATCTTGATCTCGATGGTGGCGCAGATCTCTTCGGGCGCAAGGACGGACATCGTTGCCCCGCCCATGCTGTAGTCGACCATGGTGTAGATGGCGCCACCGTGCAGGACGCCGTGCGGGTTCAAGATCTCGGGGACGACGTCCAGCCGGTACGACGCGAGACCTTCACGCGCTCCGGCGTTGGTGATGTGCAGCGCCTCCGCCAGCGGGCCGATGCTGGCGCCCGGCTCACGCGCGCGCTCGACGCCGCGGTGCATGGAGCCAGCCCAGTCGAACAGGCGCTGCCGCTGGGCGTCGTCCAGCAGTTCGATCGCGGCGTCCAGGCGTGCGCGAAGGGCGTCGTCAGCCATGCGACGAGCATACCGGGGCGGCGCACAACGCGCGAGATAACGGGAGGTCCTGCGTCACCCAGCTGGAGCGTGCGCCCTCAGGGCGCGCGTAGCGAGACGGTGTACGGCGCCGGCTGGTTCGTGCCCTCGGTGGAGCCGGCGACCACCAGCGTGGCGCTCTCAACGCCGGCGGAGCTGAAGCGCAGGTCGCCGCGCTGCGCGGCGTCGAGCGGTACGTCCAGTACCGCTACGTCGCCGCCGGCTTTCTTCTCCAGCACGCGCACGATGTACGTCTGCGGCAACTCCTGGTCGATGTCCACCCAGCCGCGCGACTGCCATTCGGCGGACGGAACGCTGCCGCCGGCCGACGTGATCGTCACGTCCGCGATCGCCCAGCCTTCGCCGTGCGTGCCGCCGTCGGTGATGTATTCGAAGCGGAGGAGGATCTTCTTCCCTGCGTATGCCGACAGGTCGATGCTCTCGTCCAGCCACGACGGGGCGTCGCCGCCGCCGCTCTTGCCTGTGTAGCCGGCGCCGAGTGCGACCTTCACGGGGTCATCGGTCGTGGTCTGGCGGCCGGGCAGCGCCTTCCACGTCGCACCGCCGTCCGCGGAAGCGGAGACGTAGCCCCAGTCGTAGTACGGCTCGATGTCGAACCAGGTGCGGAAGGTCAGCACCGGCGCGCTGGCGGCGGTGAGGTCCATCTCGCGCGTCAGCGTCGTGTCGATGTCGTCCTGCGCGTTGCCCCAGAGCATCGACGTGGCGCCTGGCGGCGGCGCGGTAGGCAGCACGGGTACCTGCTGTTGCCCTTCGAAGTGCAGGACGTACTCGCCGGCGCCTCCGAGCCCGGCAAGGTTGTAGTAGTCTGCGCCGAACTGATGGGCGCTGCCGCCGGTGGCGTCCGCACCGGCGGAGAGGTCCTTCGGCACGTACATGGTGTGTGGATGGCCGGGATTGGCGTAGGGGCCCGCCTCGCGGTTCAGGATGTTGGCGGCGATCCAGTCGGCGAAGACGTCGCGGAAGCGGAGCGGCTGGCCGATCGACTGGAGGAACTCGTCGACGCCCTGCTGGCCGTCGCCCGGCTGGCGCGCGATCGCGCCGAGCGACGAGTCGCCGCCGAAACGGCTCGCCAGGTAGCGGAAGAACGCCGCGCCCGCGCCGTAGTGGGCCTGGCTGCCGTTTTCCCAGTTGTTCAGCTGCGTCTCCGGATGCGACTCGAACGACTTCACGGACGAGAGCGCGCCGCCCACCAGATCCGATGCGTCCTCGGACAGCCCTTCGTTCACCCACGACTCTTCGTCCGCGTCGTTCTTCGCGTGGATCAGGTGTTGGAACTCGTGGGCGAGCACGACGTTGAACGACGTGCCGCCGGGGCGCAGGGTGCGGTCCATGTACACCATTTCGGCCTCGTTGCTGTACGGGCGGACGGCGCGCAGGTACATGTCGTCACCGCTGAAGTAGCCGCCGGCCGCGCCGCCGAGGTCGGCCTGCAGCACGATGATGCGGGGGTCGCCATCGATGCCGGGGCTCGCCGGCTCACCGAACGCGGCGGTCACGGTGGGCCAAACGGAGGACTCGAAGAGATCGGCTGACTGCTGCACCGCTGCCGGGTCGGCCGCGAGGGCCGCGTCCTCGTAGAAGTACGCGCGGGTGCTCTTCGCCAGCAGCGTGGCGGTGATCGTCACGGTCTCGGGCGGCGACTTGCCGCTGAGCGCGCTGGCGGTCAGATGCGTGACGAAGAAGTCGCGCTGCGTACCGATGGCCGGCTCGCCGACGAAGGGCTTCGTTGTGGCGGCACGGCCAGCAGTCTTGCCGTAGCGCGCCGCGATGTCGATCGGGTCGGTGGGCGGCAGCGTGCCGCGCACGTCGATCTGCGCGGCCAGCGGCGATGCCGGCGTAGGTGACGCAACGGCGGCCGTGGACGGCGGCGTGGCGGCGGCGTGCCCCTTCGGTCCGCTGCAGGCAGCGAGCACCATCGCCACGAGCAGCAACAGAACGGCCGCCCCTGCGACGGAGCGGCCGTTGTTTGCGTTCGGATAGCGGCGCCTGTCAGCGCGCGCGCGGGTGGGCCTTCTCGTACACCTGGCGGACGTGCTCGTTGGCGATCTGGGTGTAGACCTGCGTGGTAGAGATATTGGCATGCCCTAGCAGTTCCTGCACGTTCCGTAGCGGCGCGCCGCCCCTCAGCATATGAGTGGCAAAGGAGTGCCGCAACGTGTGCGGGGTCACCGACGTCGCGATGTTGGCTTCCTTGGCGTACTGCTTGAGGATGAGCCAGAAGCCCTGGCGGGTCAGCCGCTCGCCACGGCGGTTTACGAAGAGCGCGTTCTCCTTGCGGTTCTTCACCAGGTGCGCGCGGCCATCGTTCATGTACTGCTCGACGGCCGCGGCCGCCTGCTCGTGGATCGGGATCGTGCGCTCCTTCGAGCCCTTGCCCATGCAGCGCACGTAGGGCCCCGACATGTTGATGTCGTCCATGTCCAGCGACACCAGCTCGGTGACGCGCAGGCCCGTCGCGTAGAGGAGCTCCAGCATCGCGCGGTCGCGCTTTGCCTCGGGAGAGTTGCGCTTCATCGGCTGCTCCAGCAACTCATCGACCTCAGTGACCGAGAGCGGCTTCGGCAGCGAGCGGCCGACGCGCGGCGACTCCAGGCTCTCGGCCGGGTTGCCGTGGATCGCGCCTTCGGCCTGCATGTACTGGAAGAATGACTTGATCGCGGCGACTTTGCGCGCGACCGTCGCCTCGGCGTAGCCCTTGCCATCGCCGGTCTTGCTGCGCAGGCTCAGCAGGTAGTCGATGATCAGATCCCGCTCGATCGTCTCCCAGTCGCGCAGCTTACCGTTACCACGGAGCGCGGTGAGGTACACGTCGAACTGGTGCAGATCGTTCTTGTAGGCGGCGACGGTGTTACCGGACGCACCTTTCTCAACCGACATGAAGTTCAGAAAGTGCCCAATGTGTTCGTCCATTGAAGCCCTCGATGGATTAGGTTGTGTATGCGCCAAGGGGGGAGGAATTGCAGGCCGATTGTAGCACGGCTCGCGCTGTTGTCTAGTGCATTGCAACACTGATTTCTGCGGAATCCCATATGAGTTTGAAATAGCCGCGGGGCACGCAGATACGAACCGGTTATGGCTCGCTCATTCTTATCGAAGCGCTGCTATCTTCCCACGCTTCTTCACCGATGAGCGGCACGAACGCGCACTGACCTAACCGCGCGAGTTCCACGCCGTGCGGCGTCTTCGTCGCGCGCACGAGTTCTTGCGATCGTAACGTGCCGACGGGCAGCACGAGGCGTCCGCCATTGGCAAGTTGATCGAGCAGGGAGCGCGGGACGTGCGGCGCGCCGGCCGTAACGATGATCGCGTCGTAGGGCGCGCGTTCGGGCCAGCCGAGCATTTCGCCCGCATCGAGCACGCCGACGTTTTCGTAGCCGAGGTCGCGCAGCAGCGCACGTGCAGCCTCCGCGAGCACGCGTACGCGCTCGACCGTGACCACCTCGCGCACGAGACGGGACAGCACGGCCGCCCCGTAGCCCGAGCCAGTGCCGATCTCCAGCGCACGGTCCTCCGCGCGAAGCCGCGCCGCCTCCAGCATGAGCGCCACCATCATGGGCTGGGAGATCGTCTGATCCGCGGCGATGGGCAGCGCGGAGTCGTCGTAGGCGCGGAGGCGGAGGTGCGGCGGCACGAAACGCTCCCGCGGCACCGAGGCCATCGCCTCGACGACGCGGGCGTCGCCGATGTGCGCGCGCAGCAGGTGGACCATGCGCGCTTGCGCAACCGCGATCGCCGCGTCGTCGCGCTCCAGGTCCGACGCGGTGCTCACAGCCCTGCCTTCACCTTCTCCGCCAGGGCGGCCGTGAAGCCCACAGTGGCGGCTATCTCCTCCATGCTGGCTTCGCGGATGCCCCGGACCGAGCCGAACTTCCGCAGCAGCGCCTTCTTCCGCTTCGGCCCGATGCCGGCGATCGTGTCGAGCGCCGACTGCATGCCGGCCTTGCTGCGCACGCCGCGGTGGTAGGTGATGGCGAAGCGGTGCGCCTCGTCGCGCAGGCGCTGTACGAGGTACAGCGCCTGCGACTGGCGCGGCAGGATCACGGGCTCCGACACGTCCTGCACGTAGATCTCCTCGTGCTGCTTCGCCAGGCCCACCGTGGGGATGTCCTTCACGCCCATCTCGCGCATCACGTCCGTGACGGCCGATAGCTGCCCCTTGCCGCCGTCGATGATCACGAGGTCCGGCAGCGCCGCGAACGAGTCGTCGTCGCGTCCGTCGCCGGCCGCCTCCACGTCGGGCGCGCTGACGCCGGTCTCCCGCAGCAGGCGCTCGCGCGCGCGGCGGAAGCGGCGGCGCAGCACCTCGGCCATCGAGGCGAAGTCGTTCGCGCCCTGCACCGTCTTGATGCGGAAGCGACGGTACTCCTGCGGGCGCGGGTGGCCGTCGATGAACACGACCATCGACCCGACCGAGGACGTGCCCTGGATGTTCGAGATGTCGTAGCACTCGATGCGCTTCGGCAGCTCTGGCAGTTCGAGTTCGTCCTGTAGTTGCTCCAGGGCGGCGCGCGTCTTCCCCGTGTCCGCCATCCACTTCACGCGCGCCATGTCCAGCGACTCGCGCGCGTTCGTCATGGCCATCTCGACCAGGCGGCGCTTCTCGGCGCGCTGCGGCGCCAGCAGTTCGACGCGGCCGCCGCGCCGCTCCGTCAGCCAGCTCTCGATGAGCGCGTGATCGGCCAGCTCCATCGGAACGATGACGCGCTTCGGAACGTAGGTGGCGGACTCGTAGAACTGCTGGATGAAGCTGGCCATGACATCGGCGTCGCTCTCGCCTTTCGCGCCGTCCATGGTGAAGCTGTCAACTCCCACCATCTTGATGCCGCGGACAAACAGCACCTGCACTACCGCGTCGTCTTCGCCGCGCGCCAGCCCGAAGATGTCCTCGTCCGCCGGCTTCGTGCTGGCGACGGCCTGCCGCTCAGTGACGCGCTCGACCGCTTGCACCTGGTCGCGGAGGCGCGCCGCGCGCTCGTACTCCATCGCCTCCGAGGCGGAAGCCATCTGGCGTTGCAGGCCGCGCACGACCTCGTCGGTCCGACCTTCGAGAAAGAGGATCACCTGGCGGATCACCTCGTCGTACTCCTCCTTGGTGCAGTAGGAAGTACACGGGGCGATGCAGCGATTGATGAAGTAGTCCAAACAGGGGCGGGCGTCGGTGCCGGTAATGGTCTTGGTGCAGGAGCGCCAGGGGAACAGCTTGTTGACGATGTCGAGCGTGCGCCGCACGGAGCCGGCGTTGGCATACGGGCCGAAGTAGCGCGCGCCGTCCTTCTCGACACGGCGGGTGATGTAGACGCGCGGCCAGGGGTCGGCGAGGTCGACCTTCAGGTACGGATAATGCTTGTCGTCCTTGAGACGGATGTTGAAGAACGGCTGGTGACGCTTGACCAGCTCCGCCTCCAGGTGCAGCGCCTCCTGCTCAGTGCGGGTCAGCACGTACTCGAAATCGGCGATGGACTCGGAGAGCGCGCGTGTCTTCCCCTCCATGCTGGCGGGCGAGCCGAAGTACGAGCGGACGCGGTTGCGCAGGTTCGCCGCCTTGCCGACGTAGATCACCTGCCCCTCCGCGGCACGCATGAGGTAGACGCCCGGGCCGGTGGGCACGCGCGCAAGCTGCTCGGCGAATCGAGAAGCGGTCACGTCTCATTCTAGCGAGCGGGCGCGAGGTGCAGCTTTCGGCGCAGCCGGCCGGCTCGGTGAGCGAGAGCAATCCGGTCGGCACCTTCCGCGCGTATCAATAGCGCGCTCGTGACCTCCTCGGCGGCGTGGAGATCACGAGCGTGATGCTCGAAGTGCTTCGCCAGTTCGAGCCCTGCGTCGCGGTCGCCCTGCGCCCAGAGCTGATGCCACAGGGCGACCGCCTCCTCCCGCTGCCCTGCCCGCTTGCAGAGCGTGGCGTGGCGCGGCGCCGCCCAGTCCCAGTCGTCGCCCCCGGCGAGCCACGGCAGCGCCGCACGATACAGCGGCATGGCGCGCGGCGGCTCGCCCGCGTGCTCCCACCAGCGCGCGACGGCGGCCGCATCGTCCGGGTCAAGGTCGTCGCGCGAGAGCAGGCGGGCCAGCGACGCCAGCACGCCGACGAGCGACAGCACGTCCTCCGCGTTATGTCGCATCACGCCGCGCAACGGGCTGGCGCGTCCGGCGCGCAGGTAGTCGAAGTAGAGTTGCGGGATCAGCCAGCCCGGCACATCGTCCGCGCGCTCCAGGCCCAGCAGGCGGCGCTCCACCTCCGCCAGACGGCAGCCGTTGATCCGGTGCCGGTAGAGCCGCCGCACGGGCTGGAGCAGGTCGAAGTGCGCCATGCCGGCATACGGCGAGCGGAGCCGCGCCAGCGTCAGGCGCGCCTCAACGCAGGGCACGTCGAAGGCGCGGCCGTTGTACGTGACGACGCCCTCGAATCGCGCCAGATCCCCGGCGAGCATCGCCAGCATGGCGCGCTCCTGCGCGAGGTCCGCCAGGAAGTACTGGCGCACGCGGAAGCCGTCTGGCTCGAACGAGCCGAGCCCCGCCAGCACGACGTACGTGCCGGCGCCGCCGGAGAGTCCGGTCGTCTCGATGTCGAAGAACGCGAGCCGCGAGGCGTGTGGGGCGGCCGGTGCGCCGAGCAGCCGCGCCAGCTCCGTCTCCGGTACGTCGAGTGCGCTGCCGAGCGCCACCGCCCCGTGCGCGTGGTCGAGCGGATGCCACTGGTCGCGCACGAAGACGGGGCCGTGCGGCGTCTCGTGCCAGTCCCCGCGCAGGATCTCAGCGATGGGCGGCGCCTCGCGCGGGAGCGGCGGCGCCGGAGGTCGCACGAGGGCGTGCTGCGCCACGGCGTGGCGGAGGCGATCGCGGAGCGCGGTGTCGGTGGCCATGGCGTCAGGCCCGCGCCAGCGGCTCCGCAGCGATGCCGCCGGCTGGCGAGAGTGTGCGATCGTGGTCGCAGAGGCGGCGGAGCAGCAGCACGGCGGCGCGCTTGTTGGTGCCATGCTCGCCGATCGACGGGCCGACGCAGCCGGGGCAGCCGCCGCGGCAGGCGCAACGCTCCACCAGCTCCAGCGCGGCGTGCATCAGGCGGCCGTGGATCTCGAACAGCCGGCGCGCCATGCCGACGCCGCCCGGCTGGTTCTCGTACAGGAAGAGCGTGGGGCGCTCCGTGAACGGCGAGCGCACTTGGGCCACGGCCTGGAGGTCGCGCGGGTCGCACATGAGGAAGATGGGCGCCAGGTTGCGCAGCGTGTGCGCCATGCCCCAGAGGCCGTCCTGCAGTTCGGCGCGGCCCAGGCCTTCGGTGGCCTCCGGCTCCAGCGCCAGCCAGTAGGACGTCGTGTGGCGGCTCTCCTCCGGGATGTTGATGCGCCCCCAGCCGACGTTCTCGTTCGTGTCCAGCTTGATCTTCTTGAAGATCGTCGCCACGTCGCGGACGGCGACCTCGCCGTGGTCCACCTCGCAGGCGGGCGCGGGGGCGCGCTCGAACGACTCCAGCACCTCCAGGTCGACGGCCAGGTTCGCATCGGTGTAGTAGTCCACGTCGACGCGACGGACGTACGCCTTCTTCTCGTGCCAGTCCAGGCGGTCGACGTGGTACTGCTGGCCGCCGTGCATGTAGATCGCCTCGTCGTGGATGAGCAGCGGCGCGGCGGGACGGTCCACCTCGCCGATGACGCGGGGCTTCGGCCCCTGCTCGATGACGACGAAGTTGTCGATTGCGGCGCAGCGCAGGCTGACGGACTCGGCCGGGAACACCTCGGTCATCCAGTGGTAGCGGCCGCCGGCCTTCACGAGGACGCCCTCGTCGGCCAGCATCTCCAGGAGCTCGTGCGAGTCCGGGCCGTACTCCTCGCGCTCCTCGAACGGCAGCTCGAAGGCGGCGCACTTCATGTGGCTGATGCGCACCAGCAGGTTATCGGGGTCGACCAGGCCGGCTTCCGGCGACGTCTCGAACAGGTACTCCGGGTGCGTGGCCACGTACTGGTTCAGCGGCGACGACGACGCCACGACGCAGGCGAAGGCGAGCCCGTGGCGGCGACCGGCGCGGCCCATCTGCTGCCAGGCGCTGGCAAGCGTACCGGGGTAGCCGGTCAGCACCGCCGCGTCCAGGCCGCCGATATCGACGCCGAGCTCGAGCGCGTTCGTGGCCACGACGCCACGGATGCGCCCGTCGCGCAGGCCGCGCTCGACGGCACGGCGCTCGTTAGGCAGGTAGCCGCCACGGTAGCCTTCCACCTTCGGCGGCTCGCCGACGCGCTGCTTCAGCGCCTCGCGCAGATAGCGAAGCAGCAACTCGACGCGCACGCGGGACGGTGCGAAGACGATGGTCTGGACGCCGGCCTGCAACAGCTTCGCGCCGATGGCGCGCGACGCATTCACGCTGCTCTGGCGGATGCCCAACTCCTGGTTCACGACGGGCGGGTTGTAGACGGCCACGACCTTCCGCCCGCGCGGCGCGCCGTTGTCGTCGACGAGTGCGACCGGCGAGCGGACGATGTTCTCCGCCAGCTCGCGCGGGTTGGCGATGGTGGCGGAGCAGCAGATGAAGACGGGGTCGGAGCCGTAGAAGCGGCAGACGCGCCGGAGGCGGCGGATGACGTTGGCGACGTGACTGCCGAACACGCCGCGGTACTGGTGCAGCTCATCGATGACGACGTAGCGCAGGTTCTCGAACAGCTTCACCCACTTGGTGTGGTGGGGCAGGATCGCCGTGTGGAGCATGTCCGGGTTCGTGACGACGACGTGGCCGGCCTCGCGCACCTTACGGCGGGCGTCGCCGGGGGTGTCGCCGTCATACGTGAACGTGCGGATCTCGGCGTGCAGGTCGCCGATCAGCCCGTGCAGCTCCTGCATCTGGTCCTGGGCCAGCGCCTTCGTGGGGAACAGGTAGAGGGCGCGCGCCTCGGGATCGTCCAGGATCGTCTGCACGACCGGCAGGTTGTAGCAGAGCGTCTTGCCGGAGGCCGTGGGGGTGACCACCACGACGCTCTGGCGCTGCATGACGGCCGAGAACGCCTGGGCCTGGTGGGTGTAGAGCTGGTCGATGCCCCGCCCCGCCAGCGCGGCCACGAGGCGCGGATCGGCGCTCAGCGGCCAGGCGCCGTGGCGGGCCGGCAGCTCCGGCAGCTCGCGCCATTCGGCAAAGCCGCCCACCAGGTCGGGGTCGGTGCGCAACGCGTGCAGGGCGTCTTCCAGCGACATCCTTGCCCTCCGTATCGAACAACCGTACGAAACAGAAGTATAGGATTAGAACGGAGGTTCGTCAACGGGCGATCTGCCGAACGCAGAACGTTATGTGGAGTACGCCAGCCGGTTTTGTGTTATCTGGGCGCTACGCTGCGGCCTGTGCCGTCGTGGAGACCTCGGCCGTAATGGAGACGGCGTTGTCGAAGCGGCTGACCGACACGTAGCCGCCGAAGGCGTCGATAGCGAACTCTGCCTCTTTCAGCGGCGCGCCGTCGAACGGCGTGCCGTCGGTCTCGGACATGATGCTGAGCATCAGAAAGCCATCGGACTGCTTGAGCGAGCCTGATGCCTTCGAGGCGCCGGAGGCGCGGAGCGACCCCAGCGACAAGGTGATGAGCGCCTGCACGGCAGCACGGAGCGCCGGAGGCAGGTCCACGCCGCCTTCGTCCAGTTCGATCGCCAGGCTCACGTCCATGGTGCCTGCGTAGAAGCCCCGGAGCGCTTCGATCGCGCCCGCGAGGTCGTCCGCCTCGTCCTGAGCGGGCGCAACGAACACAACGGCGGCTGGCTCTTCTTCCGGCTTCGGATTGAACGTGCGCACGACCGGCGGAGCCAGCGGATCAGAGTCCTCAGCTTCGTCGTCCGCCTCGGACTCGGCGTCAGCTTCGGCGGCCGAGTCCGCGGCGCCGTCGTCTTCGGCGAGCGTGAACGTCTGGACGCCGACCGGCGGCACGGGAGCATCGCCAGCTTCGTCATCAGCACCAGCCACAGACTCGAGGTCGTCGAGCGGCTCGTCATCTTCGAGGTTCAACGCGATGTCGGGCGAGTACTCCGCTATCGGCGGCGCGGGCACCTCCGCCGTGACCGTCACCCGCGCGTCGCTCCGGCTGATGGCGACGAAGCCGGCAAACGCTTCGACGGCGAGGGTACTAGCAGCGACGTCGGAGCGGTCGAAGCGGCCGCTCGCCTTCTCGGAGGTGATCCCCGTGATGCGCAGCACAAGGAAATCGCCGTCGCGCTGGAGGGAGATCTCGCACTCCTCCGCCCCGGCGCCCTGCAGGCCGCGGGCCGCTTCCATCGCAAGGCGATAGAGCACGAGCCGCATGGCCGGGTCGATGCTGGAGCGGCCGGCGGAGGCGCCGATCGAGTCGGTCGTGGAGTCGATGTCGAGCGTGAAGTCCATCTCGCCCGCGAAGTTCTTGCGCAGGGCGCGCAGGGCTCCCGGCAGGCCGAGCCGGACGAGGCCGGGGTGCAACTCTTGGCCGATCGCCCGCAGCTCGTGGTCGCGGATCGCTTCCAACTCGGCAAGCACGTGCCGGTGCAGGTTCTGCGCTGCTTCGGCATCGACGGCGACAAGCTTGTACGCCTCGTCCATCTGTGTCGCGGCGATCAGCAGGCGCGCCTGGACCGTCTCGCGCAGACGTTCGGACAGCCGGGCGTTCCGCTCTTCATACGCTTCGATCAGGGTCAGCGCGTCGATATCCGGCGGCGGGGGCGCCGGGTGCGCCAACCGTGCGACAGGCGGAGCCATCGGCTCCGCAGCGATCCTGGGCTCGGCTTCGAGCTCGGGCTCGGGTTCCAAGGCGTGCGCGGGCGCCTGCGCGGAAGCTTCGACCTCCGCCGCCGCGGGGGGCTCATCAACCTCGCTCGCATCGGCTGCGGGCTCGGCCGAGCGAAACCCGCCCACTGGTCGCAGGCCCAGCTTCAGCATCACAGCGCCCAGCGCGATCGCGAGCACCACGGCGGCGATGGTGACGAGGCTTTGCTTGCCCATCGCCTGGTTGCTCTCGGCCTGGATGATCGACCAAGGGAGGCACGACGCCACGTTCAGCCCGTGGTCGATCGGGGAATCCTTGCCGATCGGCGCGAGACCGCAGATTGAATCTGTACCGGCGATATCGGCACGGATGCCGCCGTTGTCGACGGTCGCGCCGCGCCACGGATGGCCGAGGAGGGCGGCGGGCACACCGGCGGCGAACTGGCCGTTGCTGTTGATGATCACGTTGGTGCTTCCGTCCACCGAGGCAGCCAGCGTGGGCTTCCAGACGCGTGCAGGGTCGGCGCGGCCGATGAGGATGCCCCAGGCGGACCCGCTCGGGTCGCGGAGCGGCGTGGCGAACTCGATGTAGCCGGGCTTGCCGAGCTCCGGCAGAATGATGTCGGAGTTCGCCGGTGACAGATTCGAGCGTGTGGAAACGAAGGTGGGGCTGTTCTGGACGCTCGTCACGGCAGGATCGGTGGTCGCGAGCACGAGTCCAGACCAGTCGACGATCGCCAGGGAGGCGAGCCGGTTGGTGTTGAGGTACAGCAGCTGCGTCATCGCGTCAAGCCGCGCGGACTGGCGGGCGTTCTTGTCGTGGACGGTCGGGTCGTTCGCGTAGCGCAGCATCTCGATGTAGCCGTCGAAGGCATCGCCCGTGCCGAGGGTGGCACTGTGCTGCGCGAACGAGGCCGCCTCGTTGACGGCACGTCGGTCGGCGGCGCGCTCGCTGAACTGCCGCGCGCCGTAGTAGGTGATGCCGGCCAGCAGCACCGCCACGATGATGACGGCGTTGATCGCGGCGATCAGCGGCGAGGACCACAGGCGCGCGACGAGGTCGGGCGCGGTCGACGTACCGGGACTCGCCGCGGGCGTAGGCGACGGATCGCCGCTGAAGACGGGGCGCAAGCGTGCCCGCAGCGAACTGAGCGCCTGGGCGGCGCGAACGCTGATGCGTCGCATCGCCGCACCTGCTGGAAGCTTCAGAGACGGAGCAGGAGCCGCCAGCACGGCGTCCGGCGCTGCCGCAGACTCGGTAGCGGCTTCATGGTCCGCTGCCGCTTCGTCGCTACCGGACGCGGCGCGGCGGGGCCGAAGCGATCCGATGCGGGCGAAGAGACGAGCGCTGATGCTCCGCAAGGAGATCCATGCCCCGGCAAGAGCCCGTGCGGCCCCCGGCTCAGACGGCGCCGCAGGCACGTCAGCCGGCTCGGCAGCTTCGAAAGGGCGCGGATTGCGACGCGGCAGCTTCAGGGCAACCTTGGGCAACCCGAAACGCTTGCGGGTTCGACCGTCGCCGTTCTGCGACTGCTCGGGTGCTGTCCTTGCTCCCATATCGCCGTGTCTATGGTCGGTGCTGGCACCCATGCGGCGGCAGGGGCAGAACCCCTATTTTCAGGTTCACGAGACGGCCAGGTGCGTGCGCGTCCGCGTGGCGCGGGGCGCGGACCGGGATCTGGAGCGAACGACGGGGAACTTACAACTATGCGGCGCGGCGGCCGCGGGGTGCGTCTCCAGGGTCGGCGTCGCCGGAGCCCATGGTCTCCTGCAGGTACAGCAGGACGGCCTTTACGCGAGGGTGGGCCGCATTGTCGCGGCTCAGGTTCAGCTGCCCGAAGATGGCGTTGATGTGGTTCTCGACGGACTTCTCCTCGAGCACGAGCGACCGGGCGATGGCGGCGTTGTTGTAGCCCTTGGCCATCAGCGACAGCACTTCAAGCTGACGCTTGGTGAGCGCGGACAGCCGCGTCTCGCGGCGGCCGAGGCTCTCGACGACCAGCGGATCCAGCACCACGAGGCCCATCGCGGCGCCGTCGATGGCGCGGACGAGCGTGGCGACGTCCGTGACGGACTGGCGCAACAGATACGACCAGCCCGCGGCACGGAAGGCCGGCAGTGCGGCGAGCGTGCGGCGGTCCGGGTGCTCGCCCAGGAAGACGATGCGCGTGCTGGAGCGCGATCCGGAGATCGCCTGCGCCACGGCGAGGGCATTCTGCTCGTTCTCGGCATCGAGCCCGACGAGAGCGACGTCGGGCTTCTCCGCGCCGGCGATGCGGATCGCCTCGGCGGCGTCGCCGGTCGCGCCGGCCACCGCGAGGCCCGGCTGGGCGGCCAGCACGGTGCCCAGCATGTCGCGCAAGAGGCTGTCAGCCTCCACGACCAGGATGTTGATGCGGTTTTGTGAATCAGTCATACCTACGCCTTCGATTGTCGGCCGGCGCGGCATGCCGGACATACGGGAGTCCGCTGATTCTGCACCAGGGGATGCGAGCTGTGATGTTGCGCGTGGAGCGACCGCGATCCGAGGGCGGCGTACGGCAAACGCCTAGGAGAACCATAGATCTTGAGGGTGCGCCGCAGATTCGCGCTGGGTGCGGACACCCGGCCAAGTCGGGTGAACGCACCGTGCGAGAGAACCCCTAGGGAAACGAACACCTATCCGTAAGGAACACGCCGGAACAAAAGCGGGCAGACGGGCGGTCCGCAGAGGCGGGAGACGCCGGGCGATGAAGCACCCGGCAAGGAGGAGCGGTCATGAAGCGGATCAGGGAATTCATCCGGAGGGTGCGGGAAGAGCGTGGGATCACAGGCCTGGAGACGGCTATCGTCCTGATCGCCTTCGTGGTGGTCGCGGCGGTCTTCGCCTTCGTCGTGCTTAGCACCGGTCTCTTCAGCGCCGAGCGGAGCAAGGAGACAGTGTACGCCGGTCTGGCGAAGACCCGAGGCTCGATGGAGCTGACAGGCGGCGTGATCGCCGACTCGAACACGACCAAGATCCTGAACGTCAAGTTCGACCTGACGCTGGCGGCCGGCGGCGACGCGGTCAACCTGAACCCGCTGGACCCGTCGAACCGGACGGTGATCTCGTACATCGACAACAACTACGTGAACAGGAACATCGACTACACCACAACGGTGGTCACGGGGAACGCGGACAGCCTGCTGGAGCAGGGTGAGATGATCGAAGTCACGGTGGACTTCACCGCAGACCCCAGCATCGTTATCACGACGAACAAGAACTTCACGCTGGAAGTGAAGCCGCCGTCGGGCTCGTACATGGTGATCCAGCGGACGACGCCGGCCTCCATCGGGCAGAGCGTGCTCGACCTCAACTAAGGCTTCATCGCACGGAGGGGGCAGGGACGCCGCCTCCGACTCCCTACAAGCATGTTTTCAGGCACAGACACCCGCTCCGGAACCGGAGCGGGTGTCTGTGCCTAGAAGGGATCGGGGGCGCTCACCGTGCTCGTAATCACCTAGGCGCACGAACCTTAGGTGGTACACGGAGGTATCGGGATTCCCCCGCATGGAGTCGCGCAGTTCTGGTCCCCGGGCGTGGTCGCTTTCGGGTGTCAGACGACCGGGAAACGGCGGAGTAGCGCGACCAGGCCTGAGAGCTACACGGACAGGCTTCACGCGCTTCATGCGAAGGAGGTGGCACGCAGGGCAACGTACCGTTCCGGAGGGAGGCCTCACCCTGAAACAGTGAGGCGGGGAGTATCCAACCGATTCTGGAGGAACAACGATGAAGCGCATCATGCAATTCGTGCGCAAGGCGCGCGAGGAGCGCGGTATCACCGGCCTGGAGACGGCCATCGTCCTGATCGCCTTCGTGGTGGTCGCGGCGGTGTTCGCCTTCGTGGTCTTGAGCACTGGTCTCTTCAGCTCAGAGCGAGGCAAGGAGACCGTCTACGCGGGTCTGGCGAAGACCCGTGGCTCGATGGAGCTGACGGGCGGCGTCATCGCCAAGGGCAACACGACGAAGCTGAACACCGTCATGTTCGACCTGACGCTGGCCGCCGGCGGCGACCAGGTCAACCTGGACAACTCGAACGCGACCAAC
>JBGQBE010000034.1:0-34072 GCA_041494685.1 Dehalococcoidia bacterium
CTGCGCTACCAGCCCAGCGGCACCAGCCGCGTGATCACGTTCGCGCGCGGCCGCGTCACGGGCGGCTCGTCTGCCGTGAACACCGCCATCGCCCTGCGCGGCGTGCCCGCGGACTACGACGCGTGGGCGTCGCTCGGCTGCCCGCAGTGGTCGTGGGAGAAGGTGCTGCCGGCATTCATCCGGCTTGAGACGGACCAGGACTTCGGCGACGCGCCGTACCACGGCAGCAGCGGCCCGCTGCCGGTCCGGCGCCATACGCGCGACGAACTGGTGCCGTACCAGGCGGCGTTCCTCGACGCCTGCGCCGAGCTGGGCTACCCGCGGAGCCACGACCACAACGACCCGGAAGCGACGGGCTACGGCCCGCACCCGATGAACAAACGCGGCACCCTGCGCATCAGCACCGCCATCGCCTACCTCGCGCCGGCGCGCGCGCGGCCGAACCTCACCGTGCGCGCCGGCACCGACGTCGTGCGCGTCGTCTTCCGCGGCGGCGATGTCGCGGGCGTCGACGTGCGCAGCGGCGGCAGGACGGAGACGGTCACGGCGCCACATGTCGTGCTGGCGTGCGGCGCCATCCACACGCCCGCCGTGCTCGTGCGCTCGGGCATCGGCCCGCGCGGCGTGCTGCAGCGGCTCGGCATCAGCGAGGTGTCGGTGCGCGAGGGCGTCGGCAACTGGCTGCAGGATCACCCCGCGATAGGCCCGACGCTGGTGCCGAAGCCCGGCGTGGCGGACTGGGATCAGCCCGTGATCCAGACGACCCTGCGGTATACGGCCACCGGCAGCGGCGACTTCAACGACATGCAGTTGGAGCCGCTGTCATTCATGCACATCCCGAACCAGGGTCAGCTGCTGATGGGCCTCGCCGCCTGCGTCTTCAAGTCGTACTCCTTCGGCCGGCTCGAGTTCGAAAGCACCGCCGCGGACGCGAGGCCGCGCATCCTCATGGACTATCTCTCCGACGAGCGCGACTACAGGAAGCTGCTCGACGGCCTGCAACGCGGCATGGCGTTGTGCGCGACGAAAGCGATCCGCGAGGTGGCGGAGGAGGTACGCCGCCCGACCGGCGCGGAGATGGCCGACGCCGCAGCGCTGGAGACGTGGATCCGCCGCAACGCCAGCACCGGCGCGCACCCGTCGTGTACCGCGCGCATGGGCGCCGACGACGACCCCACCGCGACCTGCGACGAGTTCGGGCGCGTCTACGGCGTGCGCGGCCTGCGCATCGCCGACGCCTCCATCATGCCGCGCGTGCCCAGCGCCAACACCAACGTGCCGGCGATCATGATCGGCGAGCGCATCGGCGAGTGGGTGCGCGAGGAGCTTGCGCCGTAGTCTGCCCGGGCCCGAACGTTAACCTCCCGCTAACCTGCGGCCGTTGCCGGCACGCCTCATTCATCGTAATCTGACGATGGCATGGAACTCGTATCGGTCGACCAGCAGAGGCTCGTGGCGATGTTCCGCGCGCTGGCACACCCCGCGCGGGTGGACATCATCCGCACGCTCGCCGAGTCCGGCGACGCGAGCTGCATAGATCTGACGCGCCACGTCGCGCTGGCGCAGTCCACCGTTTCGGAGCACCTGCGCGTGCTGAAGGAGGCTGGCCTGATCCAGCAGTGCGGCCCGGGCACGCGCTCCGGCTATTGCCTCGACCGCGACGCGCTGGTGTGGCTCAAGCAGGCGGTCGTGGCGCTGTGAGCCAAGTAGCGATTGCGGTCCAGCCGGCCCCGGGCGGTCAGGTCATCGAGCGGCTCTCGCTCCTCAATCGACTCCTGCCGGTCTGGATCTTCCTCGCCATGGCGCTCGGTATCGGCCTGGGCGCCGTTGCGCCGGCCATCGCGGACGCGCTCGACTCGGCGCGCGTCGGCACCATCTCGTTTCCGATCGCGCTCGGCCTGCTGTGGATGATGTACCCCGTGCTTGCTCGCGTGAAATACGAGGAGCTTTCGCGCGTCGGGCGTGCCTGGAAGCTCTTCAGCATGTCGCTGGCGCTGAACTGGTTCGTCGGGCCGCTGGTGATGTTCGGACTCGCCTGGACATTCCTGCCCGATCATCCGGAGTACCGCACAGGGCTCATCCTCGTCGGCCTGGCGCGCTGTATCGCCATGGTGCTCGTCTGGAACGACCTCGCCGGCGGCGACCGGGAAGATGCCGCGGCGCTCGTGGCGCTCAACAGCGTGTTCCAGGTGCTGGCCTATTCACTGTATGCCTGGCTGTTCCTGGCGATCCTGCCCCGCGTCTTCGGGCTTGGCACGCAGGACATCCACATCGGCTTCTGGGAGGTGGCGCGCAGTGTGCTCATCTTCCTGGGGCTGCCGCTCGCGCTCGGGATACTGACGCGCGTTTGGGGCATCAAGGCGCGCGGCCGCGCGTGGTACGAAGATCGGTTCATGCCGCGCCTGGCGCCGACATCGCTGATCGCGCTGCTCTTCACCATCGTGGTGATGTTCAGCCTCAAGGGCGACGTGATCGTGCACGCGCCGGGCGACGTCGTGCGCATCGCCCTGCCTCTGATGGCCTATTTCGCGGCGATGTTCTTCGGGGCCTTCTGGCTTGGCTGGCGGAGCCACTTCTCCTACGGTGAGACGGTCGCCATGTCGTTCACCGCGGCCGGGAACAACTTCGAGCTGGCGATCGCTGTGGCCGTGGGCACGTTCGGCATCGGGAGCGGGCAGGCGCTTGCGTCAGTGGTCGGGCCGCTGATCGAAGTGCCGGCGCTGGTGGCGCTGGTGTATGTCGCGCTGTGGTTGGGGCGCAGGCTCCACTTTGGTAGAGGAAGGCGCGTGGCGATGCCGGAGTCGCTTCAAGAGGCGGGCGGTACCAGTCGCGACGTCCGGCAATGATGAGCGCAGCAGCGCAATTCCGTGAGGTGAGCAATGAACGAATTGAAGAACAAGGTCGCAATCGTCACCGGTGGGGCGTCCGGCATCGGCCGCGCAGCCGTCGAGCTTTTCACGCGCGAGGGCGCAGCCGTGGTAGCAGCGGATGTGACGGACGAGGCTGGCCAGCAGCTCGCCGACGCGATCAGCAGCAACGGCGGGAGCTGCGTGTTCGTGCACGCGGACGTCTCGCGCGAAGCGGACGTCGAAGCGATGATCCATCTCGCCCTGTCCCACTACGGTCGGCTCGACGTGCTGTTCAACAACGCGGGCATCGAAGGTGATCAGGCGCCGACCGCGGAGGCGACCACCGAGAACTGGGACCGCGTCATCGGCGTCAACCTGAAGGGGACGTTCTTCGGGCTCAAGCATGGCATCGCCGCGATGCTCGCGCACGGCGGCGGCTCGATCATCAACAACGCGTCCGTCGCGGGGCTCGTTGGCTTCGCCGGGATACCGGCGTACTGCGCGTCGAAAGGCGGCATCGTCCAGCTGACCAGGACGGCGGCGCTGGAGTATGCGGCGCAGGGCATCAGAGTGAACTGCGTGTGTCCGGGCGTGATCGACACGCCTATGGTGCAGCGCTTCACGCACGGGGATGCGGCGATCACTGCACAGTTCACATCGCTGGAGCCCGTGGGGCGGCTTGGCCGCGCCAGCGAGGTCGCGGAACTCGCGCTCTTCCTGGCGTCCGATCGATCGTCGTTCGTCACCGGCGCGGTGATCCCGGTCGACGGAGGGTTCGTAGCACGATAGAAAGGTGATTCATGACCAAGATCCGCGTCCTCCTGCTCTGCACGGGGAACTCCGCGCGCAGCATCATCGGCGCGGCGCTGCTGGCGCACATCGCGCCGGAGGATTTCGAGGTACACAGCGCCGGCACGCACCCGAAAGGCGTGAACCCGTACAGCGTGCGCGTGCTCGGCGAGGCCGGTATCGACGTATCGGGAGCGCGGTCGAAGAGCGTGGCCGAGTACGAGGGCCAGCCCTTCGACTACGTCATCACCGTGTGCGATGCGGCGGCCGAAGAGTGCCCGGTGTTCCCCGGGCAGCCGCGGCGGATCCACTGGAGTTTCGTCGACCCCGCGGCGGTGGAGGGCGGCGATGATGCGAAGCTGGCCGCCTTCCGCCGCACCCTGCGCGAGATGCAGACCCGCCTGACGACCTTCGTCACGGTAGCGCGCCGGACCCATTCGACCGCGTAGAACCGCGGCGGGCGGCCGCCGCGGGACGGTCGATCGCAGATTCCGGGCGAAAAAACCCTCAATCTCTCTAGATTCAGCCCCCGAAGCTATTTACAAACTCCCGTATTTACGTCTAGATTGAATGCAGGGCACGGATGCCAATTGGCCCTCGCAAGATTCTCCCCTCTCTTGCGCTGCCACTTTTGACGATAGTAAGGAAGGCGGACCGCGCGTGAACCGCGCCGGGATCGCCCACGCATGAGGTGCAATGTCTCAGAAGCAACGTGGTAAGCGCCGTGGTCCGGTGAACGACAGCGCACGGCCGGCGGGTCCGCAGGCCTCGCCCGGCGGCACTGCCGACCGCTACCAGAAGTACCTGCCGGAATGGATGCGCGGCACCGCCGCGGCCGCCAAGCCGGCACGTCCGCGGCGCGCGCGCGCTCCGCGCCCTGCCGGCGGCTACACGCCCGGCAAGATGGCCAGCGGCGGCGGCCAACTCTTCTAGTCCGGCCCAACCGGGTTGACGCGACGCGCGGCTACCAGCGCCGCGCCCGCGCGCATCTGGCCGCGCCAAACCGGCAACGAACGGATCGTGGACATTCCTCTCCACGCGTTCTAGGCTGGATCCGTGGAGATCGAGCAGCTACCGGACCTACAGCAACCCAACGTCTTCGTCGCCTTCCAAGGCTGGAACGACGCCGGCCAGGCCGCGACGACCGCCGTGCGCTACCTCATCGACACGTGGAAGGCGCAGTCCTTCGCGCGCATCGACGCCGAGGAGTACTTCAGCTTTACCGACACGCGCCCGATCATCCGCATCGTCGATGGCACGAGCCGCGAGCTGACCTGGCCGCGCAACGAGTTCTTCTCCTACGCGGGTACCGAGACGTCGCCCGCCGCGGTGTTGATGCTCGGGACTGAGCCCAACCTGCGCTGGCGGTCGTTCTGCGGCGAGATTACGCGGCTTGCGAAGAGCGTCGGCGCGCGGCGCATCGTCACCATGGGCTCGCTGATCACCGAGACCGCGCACACGCGGCCGGTGCCGCTCACCGGCTTCTCGACCGACCCCGCCGTACAGGCGCGCTTCATCGCACGCGGCATCACGCGCTCCAGCTACGAGGGACCAACCGGCGTCGTCGGCGTGCTGCACGACGCCTGTCAGCGCGCGGAGGTGCCCGCCGCGAGCCTCTGGGCCGCGTCGCCGTACTACCTTGGCGCCACGCCGAACCCCAAGACCGCGCTGGCGCTGCTCGACGCCATGGACGAGGCGCTGGCGCTACGCCTCAACCTGTCCGAGATGCGCGTGATGGCGGACGAGTTCGAGCGGCAGGTGTCGCGGGCGGTGAGCAACAACAGTGACGTGCGGGAGCAGATCCGGGCGCTCGAAGAGCGTGCCGACGCTGCGAGCGGCTCCGACGCGTCGGGGACGCCGCCGGAGTTCCCGCCGACCGGCGCAATCATCGCCGACCTGGAGAAGTACCTCCGCCAGCAGCGCGACGAGGGGGAGTAGCGGGTAGTAGTTGGCGATTAGCGTTGAGCTCTTAGCAGCTTCCTTCGCACCCGGCCAATAGCAAATCGCTCACCGCTAACAGCTACGTCAGTTCAGCGGTAGTTCCCGAACTGCAGGTCGACGTCGTAGTCCTGCTGGCGCAGCAGCGCCATCACTTCCTGCAGTTCGTCACGGGAGGGTGCCGAGACGCGCACGGCGTCGCCCTGGATCTGCGACTGGACCTTCTTGAACTTGTGGTCCTTGATCAGCTTGACGATCGCGCGGCAGGTGTCCTGCGAGATGCCCTGCTTCAGCTCGATCTCCTGGCGCACGGTGCCGCCGCTCGCCGGCTCGACCTTGCCGCGGTGCAGGTTCTTCACCGGCACCTTGCGGCTGATCATCCGCTCCTGCAGCAGCATCCACATCGCGTTCAGGTAATACTCGTCGGAGGCGTTCAGCTCCAGCTTCGCGGCCTTGCGGTCATATTCGATCTCCGCCTTCTGGCCTTTGAAGTCGTAGCGTTGCGCGATCTCCTTCTTCGCCTGGTTGACGGCGTTGTCGACCTCCTGCAGGTCCACCCCGGATGTGACGTCGAACGATTGCGTAGCTGCCATGTCTCACAGGTTACAGCGTCCGGCGAGCATGTTACAGGGGCCGGAGGTGACACCCGTCCCCGTCCCCCGTTCCCCCCATCCCTGTAACCTCCCCTTCGTCGCCTGTAACCTACGGGGCATGGATGTCGACGTAGCCATCATCGGCGGCGGCGTGGTCGGGCTGGCCGTTGCGGCGCGGCTGGCGCCGTCGCGGCAGGTCGCCGTGATCGAGCGGCACGGCGGCTACGGCTACGAGACCAGCTCACACAACAGCGGCGTCGTCCACGC
Organism: Dehalococcoidia bacterium; assembly: GCA_041494685.1. GTDB lineage: Bacteria > Chloroflexota > Dehalococcoidia > DSTF01 > JACRBR01 > JBGQBE01. Next base: position 6,437 of record JBGQBE010000034.1, read on the forward strand.
CGGCATCTACTACCCCACCGGCTCGCTCAAGCACACCCTCTGCATCGAAGGTAACGGCCTGCTGTACGACTGGGCGCAGGAGCACGGCGTGCGCGCCCACCGGATCGGCAAGCTGATCATCGCCGTCGATGCGGGCGAGCTCGACGCGCTGGACGGCGTCGCGCGGCAGGCCGCCGCCAACGGCGTGCCGGAGATGCGGCTGATCCGCGACGCCGCCGAGCTGCGGGCGCTGGAGCCAGCGGTGCGCTGCGTCGCGGCGCTCTGGTCCGGCACGACCGGCGTCGTCGATCAGTCGGCGCTCATGGCGTCCTACGCCGCGGAGGTCGAGGCGCACGACGGCTGGGTCGCGCTGAAGCACGAGGTCACCGCGATCGTGCGCGCCGACACCGGCTTCGAGCTGCGCATGACCGGGCCGGACGGCGCGGCGACGGCCGTCACCTGCGGCGCGCTCGTGAACAGCGCCGGCCACGGCGCGCCCGCCGTCGCCGCGATGCTCGGCTATCCGCTCGACGGCGCGGACGGCGTGCCGCTACTGCGCCAGACCGTGAACAAGGGGCGCTACTACGACGTGGTGACGCCGGCGAAGGCGCGCGCGCTCCGCCACCTGGTGTACCCGGTGCCGGACCACGGCAAGGGCGGCCTCGGCGTGCACGTCACGCTGGACGTGGACGGCGGCGTGCACCTCGGCCCCGATACGGAGTGGCTGGACGGCGACGCGGCGCTGGACTATTGCGCCGACGACACGCGCCGCGCCGCGTTCCACGAAGCAGCCAGCCGCTACCTGCCCGATCTGCGGCCGGACGACATCGCGCCGGGGCAGGTGGGCTACCGTCCGAAGCTGCAGGCGCCCGGCGGCCCGATCGCGGACTTCCTGATCTGGCGCGATGGCGGCTACGTCCACCTCGGCGGCATCGAGTCGCCGGGCCTCACCAGCAGCCTCGCGATCGCGCGGCACGTGGCGGGGCTGATGTAGCGCTCCGGGACTGACTACCGCCCCACGAGTTCTCGCACCGCCGCGGCGACCGTCTCGACATCGGCATCCGAGAGCGCCGGGTGTACCGGCAGCGACAGCACTTCGTCGGCGAGCCGCGTCGCGACCGGCAGCTCCAGGTTGCCGTAGCCCAAACGCCGGTACAGCGGCTGGCGGTGGATCGGCGTCGGGTAGAAGACGCCCGTCTCGATGCCGCGCTCGCGCAGCCCGGCGCGCAGCGCCTCGCGGCCGCCGGCCACACGCACGGTGTACTGGTGCCAGACGTGCCGGCGGCCCGGCAACTCGCGCGGCAGCGTCAGCGCCGCCACGTCCGCCAGCAGCTCCGTCAGCCGCGCGGCGTTCGCCTGCCGCCGCTCGATACGCGCGTCGAGCTTCGGCAGCTGCGTCCCGCCGATCGCCGCGGCTACCTCGGTCATGCGGTAGTTGAAACCCGCTTCCTCCGTCACGTAGCGCTCCGGCTCGCCCTGCGACCGCAGCACGCGTGCCCGCGCATCGACGGCCGCGTCGCGCGTGACGATCATGCCGCCCTCGCCGGTCTGCAGGTTCTTCGTCGCGTAGAACGAGAAGCTGGCGTCACCCCACGCGCCGGCGCGCCGGCCGCGCAGCTCCGCGCCAACGGCCTGCGCGGCGTCCTCGATCAGCGCGATGCCGCGCGCCGCGCACAGCGCCGCCACCGGCTCGACGTCGCAGATCTGGCCGTACAGGTGCACCGGCACGACCGCGCGCGTGCGCGGCGTGATCGCCGCCTCAACGCATGTCGCATCGATCCCGAAGTCGCTGGCGCGCACGTCCACGAAGACAGGCGTCGCGCCCGCGTGCAGCACGGTGTTCGCCGTGGCGGCGAAGCTGAACGCCGGCACGATCACCTCGTCGCCGGGGCCGATGCCGCGCGCCAACAGCGCCACGTCCAGCGCCGCCGTACCGCTGTTCAGCGCCACGGCGTGGGGCGCGTCCTGGTAGCGCGCGAACGCGGCCTCGAACGCGGCGACGCGCGGCCCCTGCGCCAGCTGCCCCGAGTTCAGCACCTCGATCACGGCAGCCTGCTCGTCGGCCTCGACCACGGGATGCGCGAGCTTAATCATCTACTGGCTGCCTGGTCGTCGGTGCTTGGTGAGTAGTGGGCGCATCCGCGCTACTCGCCCAGCTCCGCGGCCGTGAAGTCGCGGCCGCAGGCGCCGCAGCGGTAGGTGCGCGCGCCGTGCGAGCGCCGCAGCGGCTTACCGCAGACGCACGCCCATCCAGACCGCCGGGCGGGGTTGCCGCGCACGATCGCGTGCGCGGGCACGTCCACCGTCACCACCGCGCCGGCGGCCACCATCGCCCACTCGCCGATCGTCACGCCCGGCAGGATCAGCGCGCCCGCGCCGACCGACGCACCGTGCCGCACCAGCGAGCGCTCCTCCGTCCAGTCGGCGTCCGACTTCAGCGTGCCGTCTACGTTGATCGCGCGCGGGAAGCGGTCGTTCGCGAACAGCACATGCGGCCCCACGAACACGCCGTCCTCCAACGTCAGGCCGTGGTACAGCGACGCGCGATTCTGGATCTTGCAGCGGTCGCCGATCACGACGTCCCTGTCGACGTACACGCCCTTGCCCAGGATGCACTCGCTGCCGACGCGCGCGCCCTCGCGGATCTGCACGTCGTGCCAGATGCGCGTGGCGTCGCCGACGATCGCGTGCTCGGAGACGTCCGCCGTCGGATGGATGTGGCTGCCGGAAGCACGTGCGGTCAAGGTAGCTGTCCGATCCTGGTGTCTGCTTGCATGCTTAGGGCGCCTGCTCCAGCGCCGCGACCATCCGCTCCGCCGCGTGCCCGTCGCCGAAGACGGGCGGCGGGGCGCCGACCGGGCGCGGCCGCCGCGACGCCGCCAGTATACGCTCGGTATCCGCGCCGGCGAGCACGTTCCAGCCGCCCGCCAGCGTCTCCGTCCACTCGGTCTCGTCGCGCAGCGTCACGCACGGCACACCCAGCAGGTACGCCTCCTTCTGCACGCCGCCCGAGTCCGTCAGCACCATCCGCGCGTGCTGCTCCAGCGAGAGCATGTCCAGGTAGCCTACCGGCTCCACGACGCGCACCGGCGGCTCCACCTCGATGTCCGTGCCCATGAGCGCCGCGCGCGTGCGCGGGTGCAGCGGCAGGATCACCGGCTCGTGCAGCAGCGCCAGCGCCTCGATGATGTCGGCCAGCCGCGCCGGGTCGTCGGTGTTCGCCGCGCGATGCACCGTCGCCAGCACGTAGCCGCCCGGTGTCAGCGCCATGTCGCGCAGCGCGTGCGACCGCTCCGCCGCGATGGCGGTGTGGCGCAGCAGCGCGTCGTACATGATGTCGCCGGTCTCGCTGACTCCGCGCGTGATGCCCTCGCGCGCCAGGTTATCGACGGCCGTGCGCGTCGGCGCGAACAACCACGTCGAGAGCCGGTCCGCCACGATCCGGTTGATCTCCTCCGGCATGTCGCGGACGAAGCTCCGCAGCCCCGCCTCCACGTGCGCCACCGGGATGCCGAGCTTGGCCGCCGCCAGCGCCCCCGCGAGCGTGCTGTTCGTGTCGCCGTAAATCACCACCGCGTCCGGCGCTTCGTGCTGGAGGACCGGCTCCAGCCGCTCCAGCATCTGCCCGGTCTGCGCGCCGTGCGCGCCCGAGCCGACGCCCAGGTGGTGGTCGGGCCGCGGCAGCTCAAGTTCGTCGAAGAAGACGTCCGACATGGCGGCGTCGTAGTGCTGGCCCGTATGAACCAGCACCTCCACGTGACGCTGCCGGACGATGCGCGAGAAGGCGGCGGCCTTGATGAACTGCGGCCGCGCGCCCACGATGGTGACAAGCTTCATGCTGGCTTGAGGGTACCGGGCGAACGGAAGAGAGGACAGGCTACCACCGTACAAGCACAAGAGGGAGCAGGCATGATGACTGCTCCCTCTTCTTCGTTAGGTCATCCGCAGCCAGCGCTACACCTCGCGGAACTCGCCCTCGACGGTGCCCTCTTCTGGCTGTCCCTCGGCACCCGGCTCCGCGCCCTCGGCGCCCGCGCCGGCTTCCGCCTGCTGCGCGCCGTACACCGCCTGCCCGATGCGCTGGATCGCCTCCGACAGCTCCTCCACCGCCGGGCGGATGGTATCCGCGTTGCCGGACTGGAGCTGGCTGCGCACCGCGGCGACCTTTCCCTCCACCTCGCTCTTCAGCGCGGCGTCGATCTTGTCGCCGTGCTCGCGCAGCGTCTTCTCCGCCTGGTAGGCCATGCTGTCGGCCTGGTTCCGCAGCTCGATCTCGTCGCGGCGCTGGCGGTCTTCCTCGGCGTGCAACTCCGCCTCCTGGCGCAGCTTCTCCACCTCGTCCTTGCTCAGGCCGCCGCCCGCCGTGATCGTGATCTTCTGCTCCTTGCCCGTCGCCTTGTCGCGCGCCGACACGTTGAGGATGCCGTTCGCGTCCAGGTCGAACGTCACCTCCACCTGCGGCACGCCGCGCGGCGCGGGCAGGATGCCGTCGAGGATGAAGCGTCCGAGCGACTTGTTGTCACCCGACATCGCGCGTTCGCCCTGCAGCACGTGGATCTCCACGCTCGGCTGGTTGTCGGCCGCGGTGCTGAACACCTGGCTCTTGCTCGTCGGGATCGTCGTGTTGCGCGTGATCAGCGGCGTCGATACGCCGCCCAGCGTCTCTATGCCCAGCGTCAGCGGCGTCACGTCCAGCAGCAGCACGTCGCGGACTTCGCCCTTCAGCACGCCCGCCTGGATCGCCGCGCCGATCGCGACCACCTCGTCCGGGTTCACGCCCTTGTGCGGCTCCTTGCCGAAGAACTGCCGCACCTTCTCCTGCACCAGCGGCATGCGCGTCTGGCCGCCGACCAGCACCACCTCGTCGATCTGCGCCCCGGTCAGGCCGGCGTCCTGCAGCGCCTGGCGCAGCGGCCCCAGCGTGCCCTCGACCAGGTCGCCCACCAGCTGCTCCAGCTTGGCGCGCGTGATGTTGATCGTCATGTGCTTCGGCCCGCTGGCATCGGCGGTGATGAACGGCAGGTTCACCTCCGTCTGCTGCGCACTCGAAAGCTCGATCTTCGCCTTCTCGGCCGCTTCCTTCAGCCGCTGCAGCGCCATCCGGTCCTGCTTCAGGTCGATGCCCTGCTCGCGCTTGAACTCGGTCACCAGGAAGTCGATGATCCGCTGGTCGAAGTCGTCGCCACCGAGGTGCGTGTCGCCGTTCGTCGACTTCACCTGGAACGTGCCCTCGCCCAGCTCCAGGATCGAGATGTCGAACGTGCCGCCGCCCAGGTCGTAGACCGCGATGACCTCTTCGTGCTTCTTGTCCAGGCCGTACGCCAGCGATGCCGCCGTCGGCTCGTTGATGATGCGCAGCACGTCGAGCCCGGCGATCTTGCCGGCGTCCTTCGTGGCCTGCCGCTGCGTGTCGTTGAAGTACGCCGGGACGGTGATCACCGCCTCGGTGACCGTCTCGCCCAGGTAGGCCTCCGCGTCCGTCTTTAGTTTCTGCAGGATCATCGCCGAGACTTCCGCCGGCGAGTAGCCGCGCCCGCCCATGCTCACCTGCGCGTCGCCGTTCGGGGAGCGTTCGATCTTGTAGCCCATCAGCGAGATGTCGCGCTGGACCTCGACGTCCTCGAACTTGCGGCCCATCAGCCGCTTCACCGAGTACACCGTGTTGTCCGGGTTCGTCACGGCCTGGCGCTTCGCCACCGTGCCGACCAGCCGCTCGCCCGTCTTGCTCACGGCGACGACCGACGGCGTGATCCGCCCGCCCTCACTGTTGGCGATGACAACCGGCTCGCCGCCCTCCATCACCGCGACGACGCTGTTGGTCGTCCCCAGGTCAATGCCGATTACTTTTCCCATGTCAGCTTCTCTCCTCTTGCTCTTCGTCCGTCGAGGGTCCGGCCCCTGTTCCAATCACCAGTCACTGCGCGCCAGACCCCACCACCACCATCGCCGGCCGGATCACGCGGTCGCCCAGGCGGTAGCCCTTCTGCACCACGGCGATGACCTTGTTCTCGTCGCCCGGCCCCTGGCTCACGGCCTCGTGCTGCGCCGGGTCGAAGGTCTGGCCGTCGGCCTCGATCTCCTGCACGCCGATCATCTCCAGCAACGCCTGGAACTTGCGGTAGATCAGACGGATGCCGTCCACCCACGTCAGGCCGGCCAGGTGCGTGTCCACGTTCTGCAGCGCGCGGTCCAGGTCGTCGACCAGCGGCAGCAGGTTGATGATCAGCGCGGCGCTGGCCAGGCGCGCCGTCTCCGAGCGCTCGTCCTCGACGCGGCGCTTGTAGTTGACGAAGTCGGCCGCGCTGCGCTGCCAGCTCTGCATGTAGGACTGCGCCTTCGCGTGCTCTTCCTCCAGCAGCGCCTTCAGCTTCTCGACGTCGTCCGTCGGCGCCCCCGCCGGGTCGGCCGCCTCGGGCGTCGCGGCGTTCTCTTCGCGCTCGGTGGTCATCTCTGCGTCTCCTGTATCTGTGTGCGTCTGCATCTGCGTGTCTGCGCTGCTACTCGCGTGGGGCGCGGCGCGCGCGCTCGTCCTGCTCGCCGTAGTACGTCTCCAGCATCTCGCTCATCAGCCCGGCGATGTAGCGCACCGTCGAGATCGTCCGCGAGTAGTGCATCCGCGTCGGCCCGACGACCGCCATGGCGCCGCTGATGCCGTTCGGGTTGCCGTACGGGCTGATCACGACGCTGTACTCGTGCATCGCGTCCTGGTCGTTCTCCGCGCCGATCATCACCGTCACGCCCTCCGCCGAGATCTCGCGGAAGGGGATGAGGCGCGTCAGGTTGCGCTGCTCCAGCACGTCCAGCAGGTTGAGCATCTTGTCGCTCGTGCCGAATTCCGGCTTCTGCAGCACGTTGCGCACGCCTTCCAGATAGGCCTCGTCGTAACCGCCGCGGTCCGCCGCCTCCATGATCTCGCGTACGGCGTTCGCGACGTGCCACTCCAACTGCGTCAGCTGGGCCTGCGAGCGCCCGATCTCGCGCGCCGTCTGCGAGCGGAACGCCTCGTTCAGGTGGTTGGCGATTGCCGTCAGCTGCTCCTGCTCGATAGGCTCGGGGAAGATCAGCACCTGCTGCTTCACCCGCGCCTGCTGCAGCACCAGCACCAGCAGCGACGCGTTGTCCTGGATGCCCACCAGCTCCAGCCGCTTCAGACGCGACTCCGCCGTGCGCGGCAACGTCACCACCGCCGCGTTCTCGACGGCGCGCGCCAGCACCGCCGCGGCGAGTTGGATCCATTCGTCCTCTTCGCGGCCGGCCTGGTGGAACTGGTGCCGGATCGTCTCCTTCACCTCCGCCGGCAGGTCGCGCGGCTGCATCAGCGCCTCGACGTAGTAGCGGTAGCCCTTGTCGGAGGGGACGCGGCCGGCCGAGGTGTGGGGGTGGCTGATGAAGCCGTCCTCCTCCAGCCGCGCCATCTCGTTGCGGATGGTGGCGGGCGAGAAGGGCAGATCGAAGCGCCGCACGATGGTCTCGGAGCCGACCGGCATGGCCGAGTCCACGTACTCGCTGATGATCAGGCTCAGAAGCTGTGCGCGGCGGTCTGTCAGCATGATTCAGGTTCGATTAGCACTCTCAGCACGAGAGTGCTAAGTAGCCGGCAGTGTATCAATCGGCGCGGAAGGGGGTCAAGCGGGACGGGGCGCGGGCGCGGACGGTTAGTGCGGCAGCGGTGTCACGGCGATGGGAGTGCCGGCCGGCTTCAGCGTGTAGATCTTGTCCACGACCAGCTTCCAGTAATCCTCGGTCAGCCCCGCGCCGGCCTGGTTCGCCTCGCGGAACTTCTGCCGCATGTAGCGCTTCATCACCTGGTTCGCGTAGGCGAAGGCCTGCCGCCCGCTGTACTCGTACAGCCACTTCGTCGCGTCCCCCACGAAGTAGCAGTCGCCCATCACCGCCGGCCAGTAGCCCTGGTCCGCCGGCGGCGTCCCGTGGGCGCGGTTATTGGCGCAGTCGTCGAGCACGGCCAGCAACTCCTTCACCTTCCGAAACGACGTGATCGACGTCTCGGTGTACGGGATCGTCAGGCCATCGAACCCCGACTGGATGAAGCCGCCCACGTCTTGCTGCGCCACCGGCGTCGCGTACTCGATCGACGCCGTCGCCGTCGCCGCGAACGCGCGCCCTTCCGCCGTGGCCGTCCGGTTCCCGGCCGAGACGCGACTGCTGCCGCCGCCGGAGCACGCCGCCCCGCCCAGCGCCATCACCGCCACCACCAGCACGAAGACCCGCATCCGCCGCCCTCCGTGCGCAGTGTAACCTGCGGCCAGCCCCCTGCCGGATCGGACACCCGCGTGCGAGGGCTCGCGCGCCTTCCGCTGGGCGAGAAAAGGGCCACTCGTTTTGAGCGGCCCTTTCGTGCGTTCGGTGGTTCGGCCAGCCGCCGCTACTTCGTGACTTTGATCACCTTCGTCTTGGCGATCTTGTCGTGCCAGGCGTCGTGCTTCGGGTCCCACAACACCCAGAGGAAGCCCAACCCGATGGGGATGCTGGACACGATGTAGCCGACATAGCGCAGCAGCGCCGCGCTCGGTTCCAGCAGCCCGCCCGTCTCCGCGCTGACGACCTTCAGGCTCATCGCCATCTTGCCGGGCGTCTGGCCGCTCGTCGTCCAGAAGTAGTACGAGTACGCGACGCCGATGCCGAGACCGATGAGGCTGCCGATAGCCTGGCCAAGGACCAGGCGTAGGATCATCTGCGGGATGATCAGGATGATGCCGTCGATGATCGCCGCGACCAGGCGCACGAAGAAGTCCGCCGACACCGTCTCGGCCGTGACCGGCCCCACTGACGTCTCTGCTTGCATCCGTTCCTCCGTCCTCTGCCGACCGCGCGGACATCGCCGCCCGTCAAATCACCACTGGACGAACATCGGCATGACGACGTGGACGTAGTTGTCGTTGTCCAGCGGGCGGATCACGCCCGGCTGCGACGGTCCCGTCGTCTCCAGCGCCACGCGCCCGCCGTCGAGCACGGCCAGCACGTCCTGCAGGTACTTGCCGTTGAAGGCGATCTTCGACGCCTCACCTTCGACGGCGGCATCGAGCTTGCCTTCGTTGTCGCCGATCTCCTCGGCGCGCGCCGAGACCGTCATCTGTCCAGGGCCGCCGTCATCGCCGCCCTGGAACGTGATGCGGACGATGCCGCTGCCGTCGCGCGCGAAGATCGACGCGATCTTCGTCTCCTGCAGGAAGTCCCGCACCTCGACCACCGCGCGGCTGCCCCACTCTTTCGGGATCAGGCGGCTGTAGTCCGGGAAGGTGCCCTGGATCAGCTGCGCTACCAGCTCGACGTCTTTGAGCCGGAAGAGCACCTGCGTCTTGTTCGTGTTGAACGTCATCTGCACAGGCTCGTCCTGGTCCTGCAGCAGCCGGTTCAGCTCGGCCAGCGCGCGCGCCGGCACGATGACCTCCTGCCGCTCGGCGACCTTCTTCTTCAGGTCCAGGTGGCGCACCGCCAGCCGGAAGCCGTCGGCCGCGGCCAGCGTCAGCTTGTTGCCTTCGACCACCAGGTCCACACCCGTCAGCACGGGCCGCGAGTCGTCCGTCGCCGCCGAGAACACGACCTGCGTGATCGCCTCGCGCAGCATCTTCGCGTCGATCTCCAGCGTGTCGCCCTCGACCGCCGGGATTGGCGGGAAGTCGTCCGCGTCCATGCCGCCGATCGTGGCCTCGTTGCGCGCGCACACCAGCTTCACCTGGCGAGAGCGCGGCGCCAGCGTCAAGCTGATCTTCTCGGCCGGCAGCGAGTTGACGAAGTCCGTGAGCAGACGCGCCGGCACCGTGATCGCACCCTCATCCTCGATCTGGCCGCCGATCCAGCAGCTCAGGGCGATATCGAGGTTCGTCGCAGCCAGCTTGATCCGCCCGTGTTCGGTCGCGATCAGTACGTTCGACGTGATCGGCAGCGTGCTGCGCAGCGCCACCGCCCGCCCGACAATGCCGAGGCCCCTCGCCAGGTTCTCCTGGAGACACGTTACCTTCATTGCGCTCACCTGTGTAATCACTTTGCGTCGAGTATACGATCGCGCCTGTCAAGCGACAATAGATCAACGCACTTGATCATTTAGGTAAGGGCGGACAAGACGAGCGGTGGACATAAGGCGAGGCGAGGGAGTGTGCCCGCACTCGCTCGCCTCGCGACAGTCACACCGCGTGCGCCCGCAGCGTTAGACCCGTATTCCGGCTGCGGCGACCTGCCGCAGCATGCCCACAAACCGCTCCCGCTCGTCCGAGCTGAGCGCCGTGAGCGCAAACTCCATCTGGTCGGTGGCCTTCTTCGCCAGCGCATCCGCGATCTCGCGGCCAGCGTCGGTGAGGTCCACCGTCACGACGCGATTATCCCGGCGGCTGCGTTGGCGACGCACGAGCTTGCGCTCCTTCAGCCGGTCCACCAGCACGCTGGCGCCGTTGGGGCGGATGCCCACGGCGCGGGCGATGCCCGACACCGGCGACGAGTCGCGCGCGAGCGTGATCAGCGCCAACGCCTCACTGGGCGTGAGGTTGAACGCCCGGCTCTCCGCCGCCAGCAGATTGCTGAGGCGACCCTGCGCCTGGAAGGTCAGCAGCAGCGTGTCCAGGCACGCGCAGTACGCCGCCGGCTCCGCGACGTATGTTGCCGGCGGTGCCGCGTCCCGTGAAATCATGTCGATCATGTGCATGCCCCGATCCTTCGTGCTTCCTGTGTCGCTATCCTAGCCCCGGCCGCGCACGGATGGACTCGCCGCCATGTCCGAATTGCGTCAAAACCGGATCAATCGATACCGACAGTCTGTCCATCGCTCTGAGCGGCGATGACGTATGCTCGTGGATCCATCTTCGTCGCGCTTGACGGCGTGCCGCCATGTTTCTCGCTCACAAGCCTGAGAGGGCGTCCTCACAAACGCGCCATGCCGTACAATCCCCTCGAACTCGCACGTTGTGTGCGGGCGGGACCAAACATGGGTGGCCATACAAATCCTCAGCGCGCGATCCCGCGGCTGCTCCTCGTCGATGACGACCCGGCGCTGCTCGGCGTTATGCGCCAATATCTGGAACGCTTCGAATACGAGATCGAAACCGCAACCGACGGCGAGAGCGCATTGCTGCTCGTACCGGAATGGACGCCCGACCTGATCGTGCTGGACGTCTGCATGCCGAACATGGACGGCATGCAGATGCTCGCCCGCCTGCGCGAGACGACGCGGGTGCCGGTGATCATGGTCACGGCGCTCGCCGCAGAACCGGACGTCCTGCGCGGCTTCACCCTTGGCGCCGACGATTACATCACCAAGCCGTTCAGTTTCGCCCAGCTCGAAGCGCGCATCCGCGCCGTGCTGGCGCGCGCCACGCGTGGTGCCGGCGCGTCATTGCCCGACGCGCCGGCGGTGCTGGAGTTCGGCGACCTCTCCGTAGACCAGGCCACGCATCGCGTGACGGTCCGCGGTGAACTCGTGAAGCTGACGGCGACAGAGTTCCGCCTGCTCGTCGCGCTGATGGAGCGCCGGGGCCGCGTCGTCACGTCGGAGGAGCTGGTGGTCGCCGTCTGGGGCCCGGAGTACGCCAGCCAGGCTGACTACGTCCGCCGCTACGTCTGGTACCTGCGCCAGAAGCTGGAGGAGGACCCGGCCGCGCCGCGCTACATCTGTAACGAGCGCAACGTCGGCTACTACTTCGGCGGCTAGTCTCCAGTCTCCAACGTCCAGTCTCCAACCCCAACCCCTATTCCCTTCCGCCCGCGACAGTCCTAGACTGGGATCACCCGAACGGCTTCACCAAACCCCAAACGACAGAAGGAGTTGATCATGACCCGGCCAACCCTCGCCTCGCTCGCTTCCCGCGCCCTGCGCGGCCTCGACCGCATCGCCGCACCGGCGACCGCCGACGCGCACTGCGATGTCCCTTGCGGCATCTACGACCCGCATTACATGCAGATCGCCGCGCTCACCGTGATCCGCATGAACCAGCTCATCGACGCGCTGGAGAAGCCCGGCGACGGCAAGGACGACCAGGCGAAATACCACAACTCGCTCAGCCGCTACGTCGCCGTGAAGGAGGAGCACGCCGAGATCGTCAAGCGCGAGACGCGGATCATCTGGGGCGACTACTTCAAGCCGGAGCACACTGACAAGTACAAGGACCTGCACGCCACCGTCTGGAACATCATGAAGCTGGCGAGCACCTGCCGGCAGCAGGTGAACGCCCAGGCCGGGCAGGACCTGCTGGCCGCGACGCAGAAGTTCGCCGAGATCTTCTGGGATTCGAAGGGCGCGACGACCAGCAAGGTGCCGTCCAGGCAGGCCGTCGGCGGCGAACTGGTCGTCCCGAACGCCTAGTGTCGCCGGACCGTACGCGAAGGCACGATCGAGAAGGTGGCGCCGGCCGGCGTCACCTTCTCCTCTTCGCGAGGCCGACGTGAGGCCGACCCTGCGCCGCCTCGTCGTCGCCGCCGTCGCGCTGGCGGCGCTGGCGCGGCTGCTGCGCGGGCGCGCGCCCCTCGCTCGCTACGCCGTCGAGGGCGCCAGCATGGAGCCGGCCTACCGCGCCGGCGACCGCGTGCTCGTCAACCGTCTGGCGTACCGCCGCTGGAGGCCGGCGCCCGGCGACGTCGTCGTGCTGCGCGACCCCGAGCGCGCGGGCCATTTTCTGCTGAAGCGCGTCGCATCGTTCCCCCCTCACGAACCATCCGTATCGGACGAGGTCTACGTGCTGGGCGACAACGACGCCGACAGCCGCGACTCCCGCCGCTTTGGCGCCGTGCCGCGGGCCGCCATCGTCGGCCGGGCCTGGCTGCGGTACTAATGAAGTTGGGACTCGAATGCCAGAAGCTATAACTTGTCAACATCCGGCGGCCGTTGCCGTTACCTTGCAGCTTCGGGCCAAGATGTAGCCTATGAAAGGGCAACGCCACGGGGTGACATCCGTATGACGGGCGAGCGATCCGCCCCGCAGCGCCAACCGTTCGAACGAGAACAGGATCTCGCGGCCGCGTTGCGCGCGCACGACCCCGCTGCGTGGCAACAACTCTTCCGGGAGCAATACCAGCGCGTGTACAACTACGCTTACCTTCGTACCAGCAACACCGCCGACGCCGACGACATCGCCTCGAACGTCTTCGCCGAGGCGGCGCGCGGCATCGAACGCTTCCGCTACCAGGGCGCTCCCGTCGCCGCCTGGATCTTCCGCATCGCCCACCACGAGACCGTCGACGCGCTCAAGCGCCGCAAGCGCACCGAAACGACCTCCATCCACGAGCCGATGACCGCCGACACCCTGCAGGCGCGCGACGAGATCGCGCCCGCCGACGAGTGGCGCGACGTCGCCGCCGCCATGGGCAAACTCAAGCAGGAACACCGCGACGTGCTGATGCTGCGCCTCGTGGAGGGGCACAGCGTGCAGGAGGTCGCCGCGCTGCTCGGCAAGACCGAGGGCGCCGTGAAGGTCATGCAGATGCGCGCGCTCCAGTCGTTGCGCGGAAAGCTCCAGCCATGACGGACCGCATGGATCTGCCGCTCGAAGAGACCCTCGACCGCTGCCTGGCGCGCGTACTCGCGGGCGAGTCGCCGGACGCCGTCCTGCGCGACCACGCGGAGATGGACGCCGCGCTGCGGCCGCTGTTGACGCAGGCAGCCGCGCTGCGCGCCGTCTCCGTCCCCGCGCCGTCCACCGGCACCCGCGCCGCCGCCATGTCACGCATGCTCGCCGCGTCCCGCGATGCCGCCGAGCACTACCAGCCCGCCGGCGTCCTCGCATGGCTCGGCTCCCTGCGCGCCCGTCCGCTCGCCTTCCAGGCGATCGCCGCTGCCATCGCACTGGCCGTCCTGGGCAGCGCCGGCCTCGGTGCGTCCGCCGCCACCGGCACGACGCCGGAACCCATCCGGACCTTCTTCCGCCTGCCGGATACCTCCGACTCCAGCGTGCGCGCGCACGGCACCGTCGTCTCCGCCTCTGCCGACGCCCTGGTCATCGACGACAACAGCACGCAAGTCGCCTTCCTGCTCGACGCCAACACCGCAGTGACGCGCGGCGGCGACCACGTCAACTGGAGCGACCTGCACGCCGGCGAAAGCGTGGACGTGCGCGCAACGCGCCGCGCCAACGGCGACCTCGCGGCGCACGAAGTGCGCGCCCAGGCCGCGCCGGCGCCGACAGCATCACAGGCCGGCGCAAGCAGCACGGACGCCGCGCCGCCGCTGAAGACGTCCGAGGCGAATCGCACCGAGCGTCCGGAGGACGGCCACGCCACCGGCACGCCGAACTCGGCCGACGACCGCCGCGGCACTCCCGACGCCGGAGGTGATCACCGCGGCACGCCCGAAGCCGAGACGCCGAAGCCGGAAGACGGGCATACCGCCGTCCCGGGCGACGAACACGAAGGCACCCCGCCGCAAGCGGAGGCGACGACGACGCACGGCGGCCCCGGCCCGTCCGCGACGCAGACGCCGGAGCCGACAGAAGTCCCCGAGACACAATCGCACGGCGTCGGCGAAGACACGCCGGCACCGTAGACCCCGCGCTCGTATCCCGTTGACTGTGTCCGCCGCGCGGCGTCTAATCGGTGCATGAGATGCCACCGTCGAGGACGCCCGTGACGCCACCCGCCAGCGGCCTGTTCATCAGCATCGTCGCGCGCCTCAACCGCGTGGTCTACCGGCTCACGGGGGGCGCGATCGGCGGACGCCTCGGCCGCGCGCCGATCCTTCTGCTGACCACCAGCGGCCGCAAGAGCGGCGCGATGCGCGAGACGCCGCTGCTCTTCCTGCGCGACGGAGACGAGTTCGTTGTCGTCGCGTCGAACGTCGGACGGCCCACCTATCCCGACTGGTACCTCAACCTCCGGCACGACCCGCACGCCGCCGTCCGCATCCGCCGCGAAGTGACGCCCGTCGTCGCGCGCGAGGCGGCCGCCGACGAGCGCGCGCGTCTGTGGCTCCTGCTCACCGAGATGTACGCCGACTTCAACGTCTACGTGCGACGCACGCAGCGGCCGATCCCGGTGGTCGTCCTTTCGCCCGCCGGCGCGGCGCGGCCGCACGGATAGGAGACGCCATGCCAAAGCTGGAACGTACGGTCCGCATCGCCGCGCCGCCGTCGGTCGTGTGGCGCGTCATGATCGACGTGAAGCGATGGCCCGAGTGGACGCCCTCAATCCGCTCCGTCAAACCGCAGGGCCCGGGGGCGTTCGGTACCGGCAGCGTGGCGTTGGTGACGCCGCGCGGACGGCCCGAGAGCCCCTGGACCGTCACCGCGTTCGAGCCGGAGCGATCGTTCACGTGGGAGACGAAGGTGGGCGAGCGGCTCTGGGTGCTGGCCGGGCACGTCATCGAGCCCGACGGCGACGGCGCGCGCGTCACGCTCTCCATCAGCACGCGCGGGCGCATGGCGCCGCTGCTCGGCTGGCTCATCGCCCGCATGTCGCGCCGTAACGTCGATGAGGAGGCCGCCGGCCTGAAGCGCCGCAGCGAGGAGCAGGCCCGGCTGACCGGCTGACCCGCTACCAGCCGTCCGGCGCGTCCGGCATCCACGCCATGCCCAGCAGCGAGTCGCCGCGGTCGCGGTCCACCTCGCGGAAGACCTCCCACTCGCCGGCCGTCACGTCCACGTCCATGATCGGATAGCCGATCGGCTGCCCCGCGCCGATGCAGACGAACGTGCGCGGGTCGAAGCCGTGCACGCCGTACGCCTCCGCGATCGCGCTGCCGACGTCCTGCTGCCACTGCGTCGGCGTCACGCCCGGCTTCGGGACGTGGCTCGGGTTGGCCGTCATCAGCCGAAAGCTGGCCGGGTGCGCCATGCGGCCGCACGTCAGCACGCGCCCGGTGGCGAGCACGCCGCTCGCCGCGATCGCGCGCCGCTCCAGTTCGCGAAAGAGGTGCCGCCGCCGGAACTCCGCGTCGATGCAGCAGATGCCCGCCATGAGGACCGCCTGCCGCGGCAGCCGCGGCAGGTCCACCACGCGCATCGTGCCGACGGCGAAGCCCGCCGGCGCGCCGTCGCGCATGGCGATCGCGATCGACTGCAGCCGCGCCAGCGACTTCTCAAGGTAGGCGCGGTTCGCCTGACGGTACGAACCGTCGAACAGCGCGAAGATCGCCGCGCGCTCGCCGTCCGTCAGGCTGTCCGCCGTCGTCGTGTGGATCTCGAAGTCGGAGAAGTCGGGCCCGTCCACCATGCCTCGATTATAAGCCCGCAACTGACAAGCTGAAGGGCTGAGCGGCGGACAAGCTCAGAACGGCTTGAATTCGGCCAGCCAGACCATGACGGGCAAGAGGAAGAGCATCACCAGGCAGATCACGATGGGCACGTTGTCGTTCAGCAGCTCCTGCAGTTCGGGCGTCATCTGCTGCTTCTTCTTCGACTTCAGCGTCTCGACCTGCACGCGGTTCAGCACGTGCCCCAGCACGGGGATGCAGATGAGCAGTACGAAGAAGTACACCGCCTCCAGCGCCAGCAGCCACCCCGTCGTGAAGAAGTTGTAGCCGTCCTCGCCCGCCAGCATCAGCCCCGTCGCAAAGACCGCGATCGCGCCCGGCAGCAACGCCGCCTTGTGCCCGGTGCCGGCGTCCTCGAACGCCACAAGCTGGCGGTCCAGGTCGTCCTCGCGCCAGCCGCGCCACAGCGCGACCATGACCGCGCCCAGGCCGCCCATCATCAGGAAGAGCGAGAGGAAGTGCAGGAGCCGGAGGATCTGCTCGGTCGTGCTCACTCAGCCACGGCCGATGCCGCCCCGACCTTGGCGGGCGCGAGGATGCCGGCGTCGCGGCCCTGCTGCAGCAGCTTCACCGCGCCGATGAAGTCACGGAACAGCGGCTGCGGCCGGTCAGGCCGCGAGCGGAACTCCGGGTGAAACTGCGACCCCACCATGAACGGGTGGTCCACCACCTCGCAGATCTCCACCAGGCTGCCGTCCGGCGACGTGCCACTGGCGATCAGCCCGGCGTCCGCGAGTTGCTGCCGATAGGCGTTGTTGAACTCGTAGCGGTGGCGGTGACGCTCGATGACCTCGTCCACGCCGTACGCGGCCGCGGCCTTCGTGCCGGGCACCAGCTTGCACGGATAGCCGCCCAGGCGCATCGTGCCGCCCAGGTCCTCGATGCCCTGCTGCTCGCTGAGCATGCTGATCACCGGGTGCGGCGTCTGCTGATTCACCTCGGTCGAGTTCGCGCCGATCAGCCCCAGCACGTTGCGCGCGTACTCAATCACCATCATCTGCAGCCCCAGGCACACGCCCAGGTACGGGATCTTGTTCTCGCGCGCGTAGCGCGCCGCTTCCAGCTTGCCCTCGATGCCGCGCCCGCCGAAGCCGGGGCACACCAAGATGCCATCGACGCCTTCCAGCAGCGACGACACGGGCTCCTGCTCCAGCCGCTCGGAGTGCACCCAGCGCAGGTCCACGCGCACCTGATGCGCGATGCCGGCGTGGATCAGCGCTTCCTTGATCGAGAGGTACGCGTCGTGCAGTTCCACGTACTTGCCGACGACCGCGACCGTCACCGTGCCCGTCGGGTTCTGCAGCCGCTGCACCATCTCGCGCCACGGGGCCAGGTCGCGCGGCGACGCGTCCAGTTTCATCAGCTCGATCACGTAGTCGCCCAGGTTCTCGTCCTGCAGGACGATCGGCACCTCGTAGATGCTCTCCATCGTCGGCAGCGAGATCACGCCGCGCTCCTGCACGTCGCAGAACAGCGAGATCTTGCGGCGGATCTCCGCCGTCACCTCGTGGTCCGCGCGGCAGAGGATGACATCCGGCTGGATGCCGGCGCTGCGCAGCTCGCGCACCGAGTGCTGCGTGGGCTTCGTCTTCAGTTCGTTGGTGGAGCCAACGTGCGGCAGGAACGTCACGTGGATCGAAAGCGTGTCCTCCGGCCGCTCTTCGCGGCGGATCTGGCGGATCGCCTCCAGGAACGGCTGGCCCTCGATGTCGCCGACCGTGCCGCCGACCTCGACGATCACGACCTGCGCCTCCGTCTCGCGGACGATCTGGCGCACGCGCCCCTTGATCTCGTTCGTAACGTGCGGGATCGCCTGGATCGTGCCGCCCAGGAACTCACCCTTCCGTTCTTTCGCGATGACGGACTGGTAGATCTGGCCGGTGGTGACGCTGCTCGCCTTCGTCAGCTCTTCGTCGATGAATCGCTCATAGTGGCCCAGGTCCAGGTCCGTCTCGGCGCCGTCGCTCGTCACGAAGACTTCGCCGTGCTGGTACGGCGACATCGTGCCGGGGTCAACGTTGAGATACGGATCGAGCTTCTGGATGGAGACGGAGATGTTACGACTCTTGAGGATGCGGCCCAGGGCCGCCGTGGTGATGCCTTTGCCGACGGAACTCACCACGCCGCCGGTCACAAAGATGTACTTCGGCATACTCTCCCGCGAGGCCGGGGGGCCGGCACAAAGCAAATGGCGGCACCTTCGGGGGATGCCGCCCACCAGCATCTTATCGCCGACGGGGCCTTGATCACAAGACGAAGTGTCACTCCTCAGGGAAAGCGCCCGACGTGCGAACCCTGATTGGCGCCACACCCGCCCGTCTGCCTAAATGTCTGCGGCGCACGACCCGCGCCTGATCCGGGGTGCCCATTGCCATCACTGTCCATGTCCCGGCTGCCGTACAAGTGGATCGTCGCGACGGTCTTCATGTTCGGCCTCTTCATGGACCTCATGGACACGACGATTGTCAACATCGCCCTTCCCACGCTCAGCCGCGACTTCCACGCCAGCATCTCCGCAGTCGAGTGGACCGTCACCGGCTACTTGCTCAGCCTCGCCATGGTCATTCCCGCCGCCGGCTTCCTCGCCGACCGATTCGGCACCAAGCGCATCTTCATGGCCGCGATGGGCATCTTTGTCGTCGCCTCGGCCGCTTGCGGCCAGGCCCACTCGATCCAGGAGCTAGTCGCCTTCCGCTTCATGCAGGGCATCGGCGGCGGCATGATGACGCCCGTCGGCACGGCCATGCTTTCGCGCGAGTTCCCCGGCACCGAGCGCGCGAAGGCGTCGGCGCTGATCTCCGTGCCCGTCGTGCTGGCGCCGACCATCGGACCGGTGTTGGGCGGCTTCCTTACTGATTACGTGAGCTGGCGCTGGATCTTCTACGTGAACCTGCCCGTCGGCGTCCTCGGCTTCGCCGTCGCCTGGCGCTACCTGAAGGAGCAGCGACAGGCCTACGCCCGCAACCGCATCGACTTCGCCGGCCTCGTCACCGGCTCCGCCGGCGCGGCCATGACGCTCTATGCTGTCTCGGAGGCCGGTCCCCTGGGCTGGACCGCCGGCCGCGTCGTCGGCTTCGGCCTCGGCGGCATCGCGCTGATGGCGTCGTTCGCGCTGATCGAGATGCGGGTGCGCTTCCCCATCCTCGACCTGCGCCTGTTCAAGCGTTGGTTCTTCACCTCCGGCAACCTGATGATGATGCCGGCCTTCGGCGCGTTCGGCGGCTTCGTGCTGCTGCTCACTCTCTTCCTGCAGCGGCTCCGCGGCTTCTCGGCGCTCGAGGCGGGGTTGATCCAGGCGCCCAGCTCCATCGGCACCGCCATCTCGCTGCCGCTCGCCAGCTACCTCTACCCGAAGATGGGGCCGCGCCGCATGATGCTGATCGGCTTCTTCTTCGCCGCCCTTACCATCCTGCCGTTCCGCTGGGTCGGCCTCGATACGCCGGTCTGGGTGATCGTGCTGCTGCTGCTGTTGCGCGGCCTGCCGTTCGCCTTCGGCGTCGTCGCGTCGCAGACGCTGATCTTCGGCCCGATCGAGAACGAGAAGCAGGGCCCCGCGTCGTCGATCTACAACACGCTCCGCCAGGTCGCCGCGTCGTTCGGCGTCGCGTTGATCATCACCATCTCGCTCAACCGCCAGCACGCGCACCAGTCCGCCGCGCTCGCCACCCAGCACCTGGCGCAACCCACGCGCGAGATCGCCACGCACGCCGCGGTGCTCGGCACGCAGGACGCGTACATCGCCGTGTTCGTGCTGCTGCTGATCCCGTTCCTCCTGGCGTTCACGATCAACGACGAACGCGCCGCCGAACAGCTCGCGAAGCGCATGTCCACCGTGACGCCCGTCGAGTAGCGCGCTTACCCGTTCCGCATTCCTGCTCCCCGCTGTAACCTGCGTGCATGCCACGATCCGCACGCGCGCCGCTCCGCATCGACCTCGCCGGCGGCTGGACCGACGTACCGGCGTTCGCCGACGCCGAAGGCGGCGCCGTTGTCAACGTTGCGATCGCCCAGTACGTGCGGGGCACGCTGGGCGACGGTGGCGCGATCACCTTCGCGTACGACGTGACGGCCGGCGGCCTCGGCTCGTCCGCCTCGCAGCACGTCGTCGCGCACGCCCTCCGCAACCCGGACGCCGACCTCGACGAGATCGCCGAGGCAGCGTTCGCAGCTGAGACGGCGGAGGGCGTGCCGGGCGGCCGTCAGGACCAGTACGCGGCCTGTTACGGCGGCCTCAACTACATGACGTTCTCGCGCCCCGCCGCCGCGAGCGGCGCCGTCCGCATCGAGCGGCTGACGATGCCGGAGACGCACATGGCGGCGCTCGAGAAACGGCTGGTGCTGGTCGACAGCGGCATCGCCCGCCTGTCCGGCCAGATCCACGAGGCGGTGTGGAGCGCGTACGCCCGCCACGACAACGAGGTCACGGGCGCGCTGCTGGCGCTGAAGCAGTACGGGCAGGCGATGCGGGACGCCATCACGGGCAGCGACTTCGGCGGCATCAAGCACGTGCTGAACGAGAACTGGCACCAGCAGAAGCGCCTGCACCCCTCGGTCACGAACGAGACGCTGGAGGCGATCTTCGCGCTGGCGATGAAGAGCGGCGCGTCGGCGGGCAAGGCCTGCGGCGCGGGCGGCGGCGGCGCGATCGTCTTCTACGCATCGTCCGACGGCGACGCGATCGCCCTGCGCCGCGCGCTGCAAGCGGAGAAGCTCACCGTGATCGACGCCTTCTTCGACTTCGAGGGCCTGCACGACGAGGAGGACGTATGAGCGGGGAGCAAGGACCTGTGTCGATCAACGACGCCGTCGTGAAACTCACGGAAGCATGGCGCCCGCAGCAACTTGCCGTGGCAAACGAGACGGTCGTACGGCTCGAAGGCGCATTCGAATGGCACCATCACGACGAAGACGAACTGTTCCTGTGCTGGCAGGGCTCATTCCGCATCGAGATCGCCGACCGCGCACCGATCACGCTGACGGCCGGCGACCTGTACGTAGTGCCTCGCGGCACCGAACACCGTCCGGTCGCTGACGCGCCAGCGTACAGTGTCGTCGTCGAGCGAGCCGAGACGAAGCAATACGGGAACTGATCCGGGCCACCATTCCCCGGCGCCAGGCTCGCGGACGATCGGTTGTCTGCTGTCCGTTGTCTGCGGTCTGTGTCTGTTGTCTGTTGTCTGTTGTCGTCGCTATCGCCCGGTCCACGCGACGATCTGCTCGTAGACCCGCGCGTCGCACGGCATCGCCGCCGGGCCGCCGTAGTACGGCGCATGCACCAGCGGCAGCGTCGCCGTGGCGGCCGGCGCGAGCACGCCGTGGCCCAGCGCACTCGCCAGCGGCACCGTGCCGTCCGACGCGCCGCCGGCCGCCCCGGTCCCCGCCAGCAGGAAGTAGCGCGTCGCACCCTGCGCCGGGTACGCGTCGAGCGCGCGCAGGAACGGCGACCCGGCGCGCATCTGCGATGCGGCGACGTCGCCTAGCACCGACGGCAGCGCGTCCGGCAGCAGCCCCTCGTGCGGCGTCGCGATCGTCACCAGTGCGCGCACAGCCGCGCCGATCGTGCGGCCGTTGTTCCACGCGCCCGGCTCGATCGCCGCGCGCGCCACGAGGCCGCCTTCGCTGAACGCCACGATGTCCAGGCGCGTCCCCGCCGGCAGCGACCGCAGCCGGTCGCGCAGCCATGCCGCGTTCGCCGCGATGTCGAGCGCCGACGGGTACGCGTACGCGGCGACGTTGTCGTACTGGGCCGAGAGCGCGGCCGTCAGGCTCAACATGCAGCCGTCCCACGGCGACGAGTTCCAGCCGTGGATCACCAGCACGTTGTGCGCGCCCGACGTGAATGCCGCCCCGAGAATCTGCCGTTGCTGCCACGCCGCCAGCAGCCCGGACGGCGCGACAGCGAACGTTCCCATCTCTTCCACATTTGCCTCGACGACGTGCTCGCCGGCGCGCACGGTCGCCGGCACGGTGCGCCACAGCCCGTCGCCGTCAAGCGCGAACAGCATCAGCGCCTGCGGGTCGGAGACGTTGTACCGGTGCCGGAAGTCCTCACTGTACGGCAGACGCAGGCGCACCGGCGCCGCCAGCGCGGGCGCATCGACCACGCGCAGCACCGGCAGGCCGGGGAACATCGGCAGCGTGTCCGCGTCCGGCGCGGCGATGCTGATCCGGGCATCGGCGCGCAGCGCCCCCGGCGGCACGTCGATCTCCGCCCCGAAGAGCGCGCTCGCGCGATCGGTGACCGCGACGGTACCGCCCTCGGACGCGACGATCGGCGCCGACGCGGCGAGCGCCTGCGACGGCAGGAGCGGCGCGGACTGCGGCGGCGTGTCGAGCAGCGCGCGCCCTGACGCGACGGCGCCGCAGGCCGCGATGACCGCGCCGCTGACCGAGAGCATTCCGAAGATGAGGACGCCAAGCGCCCACGGCATGCGAATCGCGCCACCTCGCCATACCCCCCGCCGCCGAAGCACGGGCCGCCTGCCCGCCGGGGGAGCTGACGCGACGCGATCCCTCGCCCGCGTAGGGAAGTAGTGGATTCCCTTAGGTGATTGTCGTCAGGCGAGGGCCCGGATCTGAGGGGCACGGGGATCGAAGGCGGGGCCGAAGGCGCGAGTCCGGGCCAGAACGGAAGCGGCGGGCCCACAATAGGGAGGCGCGCAATCGCGCCACGCCCTCCGCATCACGCAGCCGAACGCCCAATCAGTCAGGGCGGTAGTCGAAGTCCGTCGCGAAGCCGCATCGCCCCTGCACCTCCCAGCGCAGCGGCGCGTCGGTGACCTTCATCACCGTCGCGCGCAGTTCCTGGCCCGGGTGATCGTGCCCCGGGATGCCGCACGACACCGGCTCGCCCGCGTCCACCGGCCCGGCCGCGCGCACGGTGATGTACGTACCCACGTCGATGCGCTGATGATCGGGCGTGTGGTCCAGCGCGATCTGCGCCCGCCGGACGGCGTACACCTTGCCGAAGGCACTCGCGAAGTTGCGGAACGGCGTGCCACCCAGACGCCCGAGGAAGATGCCCTCCAGCGCCACATGTTGCGCCGCGTCCGCCCGCTCGTCGACGTAGAGGATGACGCGCCACGGCGAGCCCGGCTCGTCATCGTCGTACGAACCGGCCATCACAGCCAGGCAGCCCGCGAGGTCGACATCACCGGCGTGCCCGTCGGCGATCCACCAGGACAGCGCGAAGTCGCACACGCCATACGTCGAGCGGCCGCCCGCGCGCCCGCCGATGCTGCGGCAGGGACAGATAGCCTCACAGTTGCACACCTCGAAGTACGAACCAGACACGCGCCACGGCAGGGACGACGTCATGCCTACCCCCCGCCATCGCAGTCGGCAACGCGTCCCGCCGCACGAGCACCGCCCACGAGGCCGCCGCGAGCGCAAACAGCACGCCCAAGAGCGCTGCCTCCTCCTCGGCCGTGGTCTGAATGAAGCTAGTGTACGCTCCGTGTCAACCCCGCCGCGCGCCGCTACACCAGCGTCTCGTCGTAGTCGATCTGGTTCTCCGCGATCAGGTCGCGGAACCAGTAGCCACTGTCCTTGACAGTCCGCTGCTGCGTCTCGAAGTCGCAGTACGTCAGCCCGAAGCGCTGGCTGAACCCCATGGCCCACTCGAAGTTGTCGAGCAGTGTCCAGGCGTAGTAGCCCCGCACGTCGCACCCCTCGTCGATCGCCCGCGCTACCTGGCCGATGTAGCCGTGGTAGAAGTCGATGCGATCCGGGTCGTGCACCCGCCCGTCCGCGCCGAGCGAATCCTTGTACGAGCAACCGTTCTCGGTGACATAGATCGCCGGGTGATCGTAGTCCTTGTCGACGCGCTTGATCATCTGGTAGATCGCCGCCGGCCAGACCTCCCAGCTGAACGCCGTGCGCGGCCCCGGCCCCGGCACCGGCCGCGCGCCGATGTTGCGGTCCTCCGGCGCGTGGCGGACGATCGACCGCTGGTACAGGTTGATGCCGATGAAGTCGAAGTGCGACCGCATCCGCTCCATGTCGCCCGGGCGGATGTCCATCCGCGCCAACGCCGCGTCCTGGTCCACATACGCGATCGGGTAGGCGCCCTTCACGATCGGGTCCAGGAACCAGGTGTTGCTGAATGCGTGGCTGCGCTCCGCCGCCGCGCGGTCCTCCGCGCTCTCCGACGCCGGGTACACGCTCTGCATGCTGAACGCCGTGCCCACCATCTCCGTCTTGCCCGTGGCCCGCATCGCCTTCATCGCCTCACCCTGCGTCAGGTTGACGATGTGCGTCGCCTTCATGCAGTGGTCCGCGTCGCGCAGGCCGGGCGCGTGGTGGCCGTACAGCGTGCCGAGGAACGTGAAGCACCACGGCTCGTTGAACACCATCCAGTTCTTCACGCGGTCGCCCAGCGCGTTCACACACGTCTCGGCGTACGTCGTGAACTGGCCGATGATCTCGCGGTTCGCCCAGCCGCCCGCGTCCTGCAGCGCCTGCGGCAGGTCCCAGTGGTAGAGCGTCGGAAACGGCATGATGTCGTTGGCCAGCAGCTCGTCCACCAGGCGGCTGTAGTAGTCCAGCCCCTTCTGGTTCACCTTGCCGCTACCATCCGGGAAGATGCGCGGCCAGGCGATGCTGAAGCGGTAGCCCCGCATGCCCAGCGCCTTCATGATCGCGACGTCTTCCTTATAGCGATGGTACTCGTCGCAAGCCACGTCGCCGGTGTCGCCGTTCTGGATCGTGCCGGGCGTGTGGCTGAAGCGGTCCCAGATCGACTCGCCCCTGCCATCCTCGTCCCACGCGCCCTCTACCTGGTACGACGCCGTCGCCGTGCCCCATGAGAACCCGTCCGGAAACCGCGTCTTCTTCATATCAGCACACTCCAGGCTCCGTCATCGCCGCCTCGGATCCTGAGTGTACGCACGGCACCCGGCAGCCGGAAGCACGACGAGGGTTGTCCACGGATGACGCGGATGTAGGCCGCGGACGCCGGGGTGACATTCTCGGCCGTCGTCAAGGTCGAGGGTGAGCTGTGGGACTACTGGGTCGATCTGAACTACCGGCTCGGCAAGGATCCGGACACTCACGGCCTCGCGGAGCATCTTCTTTGGATTGGCCGCAAGACCTAGCGTCGGCGTCGCCACCAACAACACCCTATCTCCGCCCATCTGCGGACCGGCAACCCCACGCCCCCGCGCCATCGAGCCGCCGGCCTAGGTTCTTGGTTCTGGGTTCTCGGTTCTTCGTGCTCACAGCCCCACGCCGCGCGCTACCTGCGTCGCCGTCGCCTGCGCCGTCGGCCGCACCACTATCTCGTCGATGTTCACGTGCCGCGGCCGCGTCACCGCCCAGGCGATGCAGTCCGCGATGTCGTCGCCCGTCAGCGGCGTGATCCCCTCGTACACCTTCGCCGCGCGCTCCGTATCGCCCGCGAACCGCACGACGCTGAACTCCGTCTCCACCATCCCCGGGTCGATCTCCGTCACCCGCACCGGCTTGCCCAGCAGCTCGATCCGCAGCGTCCGCGAGATCGCCCGCACGCCGTGCTTCACGCTCGTGTAGCCCGCGCCGCCCGGATACGTCTCGATCCCCGCGATGGAGCCGATGTTCACGATGTGGCCGTTGCCCGACGCCTCCAGCTTCGGCAGCAGCGCCCGCGTCATCAGCATCAGCCCGAAGACGTTCGTCTCCCACATCGTGCGCCAGTGCTCGTCGTCCGACTGCGCCAGCGGCGCCAGCCCCAGCGCGCCGCCCGCGTTGTTCACCAGCACGTCGCAGCGCTCGACTTGCGCCGCGAACGCCTCGACGCTGGCGCGGTCGCGCACGTCGAGCGCCAACGCCCGCGCCCCCACCGGCTCCGTCACCGCGCGCAACTTCTCGATGCGCCGCGCCCCGGCGACCACGTCGAAGCCCTCCGCGCGCAGCCGCCGCACCGCCGCCGCGCCGATGCCGCTGCTGCCGCCCGTCACCACCGCTACGCGCCCCGCCATCGCATACCTCCCGCGAACCAGCTCTTCGTCTCGCCGCAGTATCTCATGCCGGAGGGAAGAACTTAGAACCAAGAACCGAGAACCTCGGCGCAGGTTCTTGGTTCTAAACTCTAGGTTCAAACCCAGTTGACATCACCAGCGCGACTGCACGATAGCGAGCATTGCACGCCGCCGCCGCGGCGTACGATCGCCGCAACGGCTGTTCCGCAGACAGGAGGATTCCCGTGACGCTCTTCCAGGACTTCAAAGCGTTTCTGCTCAGGGGTAACGTCGTCGACCTCGCCGTGGCGGTCGTCGTCGGCGCCGCCTTCAAGAGCATCGTCGACGCCCTCGTTGCCGACATCATCACGCCGGTCATCGCGGCAGTCGGCGGCAAGCCCGACTTCGGCGCGCTCGACTTCACGCTCAACGGCAGCACCTTCCGCTACGGCGACTTCCTCAACCAGATCATCTCGTTCGTGATCATCGCCGCCGCCGTCTTCTTCCTCGTCGTCGTGCCGGTCAACCATTTGGTGGCGCGCGCGAAGAAGGAGCCGCCCGCGGACCCGACGTCGAAGAAGTGCCCGGAGTGCCTCAGCGAGATCCCGCTCGACGCGCGCCGCTGCGCTTTCTGCACATCGCAGCTCGCCGCCTGACGGCGGCGTCGCAGAACCCGGACACCACACCCAGGACCCAGAACCCTTCTGGGGTACCTCCGTTTCGTTATGTCGCGCGAATCGAATCTGGCAATGTACCTGTTTTGTAATTTCGACCTTTCTCGACGAGAACCCAGAGCGTAGGCAGGAAGCGAGAACTGGCCGCGCGCCTGCGGGGCGCGCGCGGAGTTTGCTCGGCACTTTTCGGTTGTTTGGCGGCCTTGCATCCGGCCGGGCCGATTTCGTTTCTCATTCTCGCATCCGTTCGCACTCAGGCGCGGGGCATTGGTGAGCGGCGTGCTCGATGGGCGCAGCCGCCGTCCGCGGGGCGATGGTAGAGGATCGCGGGTCGGATCTCCTAGCGGGGGAGTTCACAGTTCACAGTTAAGGGTTTGAAGTTGGGACTTGGAACTTAGAACC
Organism: Dehalococcoidia bacterium; assembly: GCA_041494685.1. Taxonomy (GTDB): domain Bacteria; phylum Chloroflexota; class Dehalococcoidia; order DSTF01; family JACRBR01; genus JBGQBE01. Next base: position 33,613 of record JBGQBE010000034.1, read on the forward strand.
CCGTAGGTTCTTGGTTCTACGTTCCTGGTTCTACGCGGGCGTCCGCCTCGTCGTCCAGCGTCGATTCGTCGACGACGCACACGGTGTAGCCCTGGGGCGAGCGCGCCATGAAGCCAGGCGCGGTCGGCGCCCACGGCAGCTCGCGCACAGCGCAGCCCCGTTGCAGGAAGTGCTCGCCCGCCTCCACCAGCCGCTGCGTGCTGAACAGCAGGTACGGCGGGTCGCCCGCCGCGCGGCCGGTGACATCCACGACGAGCGACAGGCCCTCCGCCAGCGGATAGAAGCGCAGCCCGCCGTCCTCCGCCGCCGGCGACAGCCCGAGGGTGTGCTCGAAGAAATGCGCCGCTTCTTCGCCGCCGCCCGCGGCGTAGCCGATGATGCCCTCGAAGCTCAGCAGACCGTCGCCCATGCATCCTCCCGCCGGCAGCGCCCCAGCGCGTCGCCGCGCCCACGATAGCCC
>JBGQBE010000035.1:0-34020 GCA_041494685.1 Dehalococcoidia bacterium
AGCGGTTCAACCACAACTACATCGGTACGGAGCACCTGCTGCTGGGCCTCGTCCGCGAGGGCGACGGCGTCGCCGCCAAAGTGCTGGAGAGCCTGGGCGTCAACCTCGAGCGCGTCCGCGCCGAGACGACGCGCATCCTCTCGCAGAGCATGCCGCAGAGCGCCGGGACAGGCGCACGGTCTTCGACCCGCACCCCCACCGTCGACCAGCTGGGCATGGACCTGACGGCCGCCGCACGCGCGGGCAAGCTGGATCCGGTGATCGGGCGCTCCAAGGAGATCGAGCGGGTCATCCAGATCCTCTCGCGACGCACGAAGAACAACCCCGTGCTGATCGGCGAGCCAGGCGTGGGCAAGACGGCGATCGCCGAGGGGCTGGCTCACCGCATCGTGGCCGGCGACGTGCCGGAGACGCTGCAGGGCAAGCGCCTGCTGACGCTCGACATCGGCTCGCTGGTCGCGGGCACGAAGTACCGCGGTGAGTTCGAAGAGCGCCTGAAGAAGGTGATCGAAGAGATCAAGAGCAGCGGCAACTGCGTGCTGTTCGTCGATGAACTGCACATGCTCGTCGGCGCGGGCGCGGCCGAGGGCGCCGTGGACGCGGCGAACATCCTGAAGCCGTCGCTGGCGCGCGGTGAACTGCAGTGCGTCGGCGCGACCACGCTCGACGAGTACCGCAAGCACATTGAGCGCGACGCCGCGCTGGAGCGCCGCTTCCAGCCGATCGTCGTCGAGGAGCCGAGCGTCGAGGAGACCATCGAGATCCTCAAGGGCGTGAAGGAGCGGTACGAGGAGCACCACAAGCTGACGATCTCGGACGAGGCGCTGACGGCGGCCGCCGAACTGGCCGCGCGCTACGTCGCCGACCGCTTCCTGCCCGACAAGGCGATCGACCTGGTGGACGAGGCATCGAGCCGCGTGCGCATCCGCCGCTCGGCGACGCCGCCATCGCTGAAAGAGGCGTCGCGCGGGCTGGAGTCGCTCCGCAAGGAGAAGGACGCCGCGATCTCGTCGCAACAGTACGAGTACGCCGCCGAGCTTCGCGACCGCGAGGTGAAGCTGCAGGAGAAGATCGAGTCGCTGGAGCAGGGACTGGAGCTGCAGCGCGAAGACGCGAAGCCGGTCGTGACCGAGGAAGACATCGCCGAGGTGGTGAGCATGTGGACCGGCATCCCGGTCTCGCGCATCGCCAGCGAGGAGTCGAAGCGGCTGCTCCAGATGGAGGAAGTGCTGCACAGCCGGGTCATCGGCCAGGACGAGGCGATCACGGCGATCGCGAAGTCAGTGCGGCGCTCACGCGCCGGGCTGAAGGATCCGAAGCGCCCGATCGGCGTGTTCATGTTCCTGGGGCCGACGGGCGTCGGTAAGACGTACCTGCCGCGCGTGCTCGCGGAGTTCATGTTCGGTAGCGACGACAACATGATCAAGCTCGACATGAGCGAGTTCATGGAGAAGCACAACGTCTCGCGGCTCGTCGGGGCGCCTCCCGGATACATCGGCTACGACGACGGCGGCCAGCTGACGGACACGGTGCGGCGCAAGTCGTACTGCCTGATCCTGCTCGACGAGATCGAGAAGGCGCACCCGGACGTCTTCAACATGCTGCTGCAGATCTTCGACGACGGCCACCTGAGCGACGCGAAGGGCCGCAAGGTGGACTTCCGCAACACGATCATCATCATGACCAGCAACGTTGGCTCGGACCTGATCCGCAAGGAGTCAGCGCTGGGCTTCAGCGTCGCAAAGGATGAAGTGAAGACCGCGGAGCAGCAGTACAGCAAGATGAAGGAGAAGGTGACCGAGGACCTGAAGCGCGTCTTCCGGCCCGAGTTCCTGAACCGCATCGACAGCCAGGTCGTGTTCCATACGCTGCGCAAGGAGCACATCCGCAAGATCGTGGACCTGCAGTTGCGCGAGCTGGACAAGGCGCTGATGCTCAAGGGCATCTCGCTGGAGATGACGGACGCCGCCAGGGACTGGATCGGCGAGAAGGGTTACGACGTCGTGTTCGGCGCCCGGCCGCTGCGGCGCGTCATCCAGAACGAACTGGAGGACCGCCTCTCGGAGGCGCTGCTCCAGGAGCGTTTCGGGATCGGCGACACAGTGCTGATCGACGTCCAGGGCGACGACGTAATCATCGACAAGAAGGCAGAAGTCGCGCTGACGTAGCGCCGCGCACACAAGTCCGCACACGCAAGAGGCCCGCTCGAATCGAGCGGGCCTCTTTGTTGCCGATCGCCGACCGGGCGGCCGCGGCCTCGTGCCCGGCGATCGCGGTGTGTATCGTGGGGCGTATATGGCACCTCGAACGCGCACGGCCCTCGTCGCGATACTCTTGGCGCTGGCGATCACCGTGGGGACGGCGCTGGTGGTGCGCGTGCACGAGGGCTACATCGCGATCCCGCACACGTGCTGCCAGGACCACCAGAACTACCTCGCGATGGCGGGCGGACTGCCGGAGCAGCGCGGCGCGGAGAGCACGCCGCCGTTCGCGTACCGCGTCCTTTCGCCAGCGATCGTGCGCGCGCTTCCCGTGTCGCCCGTTCGGGGGTTCCACTTGCTGACCATGGCCTCGCTGGCGGCGGCGCTGGTGCTGCTGTTCTACGTGCTGCGGGCGATAGGGTTCGCGGAGCCCAGCGCCGCCGCCGGAATGCTGCTCTGCGGCAGCCTGTACTGGGTGATGGAGTGGCCGCAGATGGACTTCGCGCTCGTCGACCCGCTGTCGTTCGCGCTGTTCGCCGCGTGCCTGCTGGCGCTGTATCGCCGCGCACACGTCGCGCCCGTCGCCGGATTGATCTGCCTGGCGGTCCTGAACAAGGAGATCGGGGTCATGCTGGTGCCTGTGGCGCTCGTCGTCCTTTGGAGGAATCGTCGGTTGACGGCCGGCGCGGCGGCGCTGCTCTGCGTGGCGCCGGCAGTGACGTTTGCGGCCCTGCGGCTGCTCGTCGCCACGCACGGCGACTACTCGGTGTCGAGCGCCCTCCACGACGCGGTCGAGCAGCGCTACGGCGACCTTGCTACCGCCGCGCATGACGCCAAGACCTACTTCTTGCCTACCTGGGGGCCGTCCGTCCTGATCGCCGCCGCACAGCCCCAGACCCTCTGGCGCTTCGTACGGAAGCGCCCGGAACTGCTGCTCCTCTACGCGCTCGTCCACGCGCAACTGCTCCTGGCCGGAGACACCTCCAGGCTCCTCGTCATCGCGTTCGTCGCCGTCGTGCCGGCGGTGCTGTATTGCCTGCGGGAGTCGCTGCGGCGCGAGTGGCTCGTGCTCGCGGCGGCGCTCGGCATCGCGTTCATCCAGGGCTTCTACTTCGAGTTCCAGCGACAGTCCGTCGCCCGCTTCGCGAACGCGCGGACCAGCTTCGACGCATCGACCGTGCACCTCCAGACGAGCATGGCGTGGCTCATGCTCGCGCTCGCGGTGGCGCTCGCCGTGCCCGTGTGGATGCGGACGGCGCGCCCCGCGCGGCCGGCGGGGCGCCCGCCGCAAGCCTCCGCCGAAGGGCCGGATGTCCCTGTTGCGCCTCCGGCGCAGCCGTTATGATCGTGGCACCGGCGCCTCGGGCCGGGTGGCGAGCGAGGAGGGCGAAACCATGTCAGTCCGCGGGTACGTGCTGATCGAGGCGGAAGTTGGCAAGGCGAAGGCCGTCGCAGAGGCGATCCACAAAATGAAGCACGGCGACGCCAAGGTCGTCGCGGTGGATACCGTCACGGGGCCGTTCGACGTGATCGTGCAGCTCGAGGCGGATGACCTGGATAAGCTCGGTAACGCAATCAGCAGCGGCATCCAGCGCGCGGACGGCGTCCAGCGCACGACGACGTGCCTGGCCGTGCGGCTGGGGTAGCGGCTGCGCCGCTAGAACCAGATGCGTTCGGCATAGGTTCTACGTTCTTGGTTCCAGGTTCTCACGGAGTGATGTCGAAGGTGAGGCTGCCGTTGCTGTAACGCAGCAGGCGGTGGTCCGGTGTGGTGGCGAACCAGCCGCGCTGCTGGCTCTGATCGGCCTCCATCGTCACCAGCCACGCATCCACCTCGCTGCCGCCGACCTTCAGCTTCTGCTGCTCGAGCACCGTGATCACTACGGTCTGCCGCAGGTCGCCGCGGTTCGAGAGCATCGTCCGGTAGTTCGCCGTCCAGCCCTTCTCGAACTTGATCGTGCGCCAAAGGAAGAGCGATGAGTCGTTCTCGTACGAGTTCTCCGGCACGCAGACGGGGATGCTGCGCGTGCTGTTGGGCTCGCTGCGAGTCGGCGGCTGGAACGTCGTCTGCGTGATCTTCGCCTGCCGGCCCGTCTTGCATTTCGACGTATCGATGTCGTCGTAGGTCACGTCGACCACGCGCTTCTGATCCGAGTCGAGCACCTCGCGATGGTAGGCGCGCGGCTTCAGCGTCTGCGTGTCGGCACGCACGACGGAGACGTCGGAATTGCCCTTGTCGTCGACGGAGTTCTGCTCCAGCGCGAAGACATCGCCGTCCTTCGTGATCGAGAGCGTGATCTTCCCCTTCACCTGTCCGTCCTGGGTCAGCGTATACGTGTGCGTTTCCGGCGCCGTCCATGGGATCGTGGAGACGATGTCCTGGCAGTGGAGGCACTCGACGCCGGTGTTGCACGACGCGGCGAGCAGCAGGAGCGGCGCGATCAGCGCCGCGGCGAGCAGCCGCATCGAACGGGGGCGCGCCGCACGGCGCAGCAGCGTCATGCGAGCGCCGCCGCGGCGTGGCGCACGCGCTCGAGCGCGGCTTCGATATCGGCGCGTTCGATGCCGTAGTGCGTGACCATGCGGATGCGCCCCGGCGCCGGCGACGTCGCGAGCACACCGGCCCGCTTCATGCCGCGCATCAGGCCAAGCCAATCGCCGTGCACGCCGAAGATGACGATGTTCGTGTCCACGCTCGTCGGATCGAGTTCGATCGTTGGCAACTCGGCGAGGCCGCGCGCCAGCAGCCGGGCGTTGGCGTGGTCATCGGCCAGGCGGTCGACCATCTGCTCCAGCGCGTAGACGCCGGCGGCTGCGATGATGCCCGCCTGGCGCATGCCGCCGCCCAGGGCTTTGCGCATCTTCCGCGCCCGTGCGACAAACTCGGCCGAGCCGCAGAGCACGGAGCCGACGGGCGCGCCCAGCCCCTTCGAGAGGCAGAAGCTCACCGAATCGGCCGGCCCGGCGAGCGCGGCCACGCTGGTACCCAGCGCCAGCGCGGCGTTGAAGATGCGCGCGCCGTCGATGTGGACGCGGGCGCCGTGGCGGTGCGCGACGTCGGCGAGCGCCTGCGTGTCGTCGAGCGTGACCACCGCGCCGCCGCAGCGGTTATGCGTGTTCTCAAGGCAGAGCAGCGTCGTGGACGGCAGGTGCACGTTCTCGCCGCGCACGGTCGCCTCCACGTCCGCGGGGTCGATGCGGCCGCGCGCATCGTTGGGCACGGTGCGGAGTTGCACGCCGGCCACGCCGGCCGCGCCGGCGACCTCGTAGTGCAGGATGTGGGACTCGCTGCCGACGATGGCCTCGTCACCGCGCCCGCAGTGGGCCATGATGGCGACCAGGTTGCTCATCGTGCCGCTGGCAACGAAGAGGCCGGTTTCCTTGCCGGTGCGCTCGGCGGCCATCGCCTCCAGGCGGCGGACGGTCGGGTCCTCGCCGAAGACGTCGTCGCCGACGGCTGCCTCGAAGATGGCGTGGCGCATCGCGTCGGACGGCACGGTCACGGTATCGGAGCGCAAGTCGATCGCCGGTTGGTCAGTCATCGGTGCGCGCGTCGCTTGCCCATAGCGTCTGGAACCCCTCACCTCCGCGGATCGCGGCCAACTCGACCGCCCGCTCATCCTCCACCAACTCCCGGAACGCCTCGTCGCACTGCGCCGCGGTGTCCGAGTAGCCCAACGCCACCAGGCGCCGCGAGAGATACTCCCAGATTCCGGACTCGGCCATCGCGCGCGCGTGGCGGGGCCACTGGAACGTCAGGATCTTCTCTGGCACGCGGAAGCGCGGCCGCATCATCTTCAGGCTGCGGAAGCGATCCTCCGCCGACGACGCCCGTGGTACGACGCGGACCATCGGTCCGCGTTCGTCGTTCGTCCGGGCATCGACGAGCAGCCGTCGGTCGGTGACCGAGAACCGCACGACCAGCACCTCCGCCGCGTCGATCACGCGGCGCACTTCGCTGAGATCGATGCCGAAATCCGCGCCCACTGCTGCCTCGCCCGGTCATTCTAGGTTCGAACGGAGGCCCGAACAAGGACGGCGCGGCCGTCCACGCAGCAACGTGGTCCGACGTGGTGCTCTACCTGGACGCCAGGGGGTAGTTGGCGCGTCACCGGGACGCTATACTCACCCATTCATCCGAGCTTAACACAGGAGGCCGCGATGACCGACGGTACGGGAGATACGCCTCAACCGATCGACGCAGGTAAGGCCGACGCCGCCCTGCGATTCAGCCTGGTGCAGCAAGGCGTGGCGGCCGGCGGACAGAAGCCGCCCGTTCCGCTCAACGTCGACGACGCCGGCGGCGAGAACCCCTCGCGCACGTACCACTTCACCGTCGGTAGCGACCGCAAGATCTACGGCCGCGACGACGCGCTGCCCGCAGGGCCGAGCTTCCCGATGACGATGACCCTCCGCACGATGCAAGGTGTCATGGTGGTGCATTCCAGGATCTTCCGTCCCGACGAGCTTGACCCTGACGCACTGCGATGGGACGGCGGGAGCTCGATGGTGCACGCGGATCTGCCGTCCGACCAGGGGAAGGGGTTTCAGACCGAGTTGCGAAACGAGCACCGCATGCTCCAGTTCGTCCCGCAAGACGGCGATTACCTCGGCGCGATCCGTGCCAACATCGTCGCCCTGCAGGACAAAGGCTTCTTGTTCCGTTTCACGGTGGCCGACGACGCAATGGCGGCCCCATCGAACACAGGCTTGAACGTCGGTGCTGGCGTTGGGCCGGCGCCAGCAGCGGCCCACGAATTGGGCGGGCCGCTGCCGTCCGCGCCGTTCGATCCTGCGGGGCCCGCTCCGGAAGCCAACTACGGGCGGAGCGTGGGCCGGTTCCCGCTTCGGCCGCGGATCGCCGCCGGCGCGATCGCGGCGACGGCGGTGATCGGCATCGGCGGGTACCTGCTGTTCGGTGTCGGCGACAGCGGCAAGGCGAACAACCAGCCAGCGCCGGCGCAGGTGGCGATGGTGCCGACGGCCGGGCCGCCGGTGCTGCGGTCTGAGGGCCTCAGAGAGCTGCTCAGCGGCATCATGGAGCCGGAGGAGATCGACGCAGCGCTGAGCCACGCCGCCAAACAGGAGCCGGCGTACGCACTGATCTACAGCATCCCCGGGACGACGCCCGGCGTCGACGCGCCGTACTTACACATCGACGGCTTTACGGTGTTCAGCGGCACGATCACGACGACGATGTCCGGCGCGCCTCTGCGCCCCCTATTCGGGGCGTGCGCAAGCCAGCCCGTCGAGGCGTTGCTGATCTGCGACGAGCCGACAGCGAACGCCGCCGCACCTGGCGCCTACCTGTTCGGCGGCGTGCAGGTCGGCGCACCGATCCCGCTGAACGACACACAGCACGCATACACATACAGCTTGGTCCTGGACGCGGACGGAAGCCCGGCGAACAACTTCCAGGCGGCGCCCGACTTCAAGTGGGACTACTTCCAGAACACCGACCTCTGGGTGCAGCTCACGTGGGGCGGGCCGAACAATCCGAATTGGTCACTGGGCGCGACCCGCTTGAACGGCCAGCAGCGCGAGCCCGTGAATGCCGACGTACGCGCCATGATCAGCAAGGACAGCATCCTGTTCATGCTGCCGAGGTCGCTGGTGCCGGACGCCGACCCGGGCGTGCGATTCACGACGTTCCAGTTCAACGGCACGTCGCCCGACCCGGCGACGGCGGGCGGCGCCGTCACCGGCGGCGACCCGACGAAGCCGCTGGCGCACATCGGTGCCAACCTGCCGGAATTCGCGTTGTCGGCGAGCGCGAGCGCAGGTTCCACGCCATCATCCGGCGACACGAGCGATCCGAAGGCGCAGTGGCAGGCGCGGCTACAGGAGTTCGTCTCCAGGCTGCGGGTGCGTGACAACGACTGGCTCTTCGCGCACCTGAATCCGGCGGTGCTACAGGTGTACGGCGCTGACCAGTGCAAATCGTCGCTCGCGGGGCGCGCGCCCGACCCAACGATCAACATCGACATCGTCAATGTGACGGGGCCGGCGTCCTGGCCGTATACCGCAGAAGGGAAGTCGGTCGCTGTCGACGGCGTCTTCACGGTCGAATCCAATGGGACCGCCCACGGCGAGACGGCGCCACAGACGTATCACTTCACATACGAGAACGGCGGGGTCGGGTGGTTCACGCAATGTATGCAGACGCAGGGCGGACAGTAGTCAGCGGACATCGGCGGCGGCAATGACGAGAGGGCCGGAACGATCCCGGCCCTCTCGTCATCCATCCAATCCGTTGCGCCCGGCTACAGCGCGCTCTTGTAGATCGCGGCCAGGTCCTCCGCCGAACCGGGGCGCGGCGCCGCGATGAAGATGCCCTGCGACTTCTGCGCGTCCTCGACGAACTGCGGAATGTCCGACTCCTTCATCCCGACCTCGCTCAGCTTCGACGTCACTTTGATGTCGCTGCGCAGCGAGCGCACCGCCGCCACGACCTCGGCACCGACCCTCGCCGCTGGCATGCCATAGGAGTTGATGCCCATCAGCGGGGCGATCTCCGTCAACTGCTCGGCCAGGAACTCCTTGTGATAGTCCAGCACCTGCGAGAGCAGGATGGCGTTGGCGACGCCGTGCGGCGTGCCCAGGCGGCCGCTGACGACGTGCGAGAGGCCGTGCACTTGGCCGAGGCCGTTGGCCATGGACTGGCCGGCGATGTTCGCGGCGTAGAGCATGTTGCGCAGCCCGGCCGGGCGGTCGGGGCCGTTGACGGCCTGGCGCAGGTTCAGGCTGATCTGGTGGATCGCGCGCGTCGCGAACATGCGGGTGAAAGGCGTGTTGCCGGGGTTCACGTACGCCTCGATGGCGTGGGTGAGCGCGTCCATGCCGGTGGCGGCGGTGATCGGCGCGGGCATCTTGGCCACCAGGTTGGGGTCCAGGATGGCGACGTTCGGAGTGCAGTTCAGCATCAGGTGCTTGTAGTGCGTGGACGGGTCGGTGATGACGGCCGCGGGAGAGATCTCGGAGCCGGTGCCGCAGGTCGTAGGGATGGCGAACAGCGGCAGTACCTTGCCGGGGAACGGCGTGCCGCCGACGCCGAACAGGTACTCCTTCGAGGTGGTGCCGCCCATCGCCGCCGTGACGGCGATGCCCTTCGCGGCGTCGATGGCGCTGCCGCCGCCGACCGCGACGACGAAGTCTCCCTTCACGTCGTTGATCTCGGCGACGCCGCCGTCGACCTCCTGGATCGTGGGGTTCGGGGTGACGTTCTCGTACACCGTGTGCGCGACGCCGCCTTCGTCGAGCGACGCCAGCACCGAGTCGAGGATGCCCGCGGCGCGGATGCCGGGATCCGTCACGACAAAGGCGTGCTTGTAGCCAGCGGCCTTGGCGCGCTGACCCAGCTCGGCGATGCTTCCCTCGCCGAACACGGTCTGTACGGTCAGTGCGAATGTTGCCATGAAGTTCCTCCTGCGTGTAACCGCGCATTGAGCGCGCATCGGAATGCCCGCAGAGATGCGGGCGGCCCCACACTATGGATCGGGGCGCGGCTTCGGGCAATTGCCCGCCGCCGTCCCGCCGCCCGGCGCGGTTCGCTACCATGTGGCGGCGCGTTGCCGGATCGTTCAATGGTAGGACAGCGGCCTTTGAAGCCGTGAATCTAGGTTCGAATCCTAGTCCGGCAGCCACCTCTTCCCCGCACGCGCTTGCCGCGCCGCGGCGTGGCGCATAGCATCGCCCCGTGGAGATCATCGACCTGCGGCGGGGACGCACGCGGGCACTCATCGCGCCCGAAGCGGGCGGCCGGCTGCTGCAGATCGAGATCCGCGAAGGCGATACGTGGCTGCCACTGCTGCGCGCGCCGCGCGACACGGCGCGGATGCTCGCGGAACCGCTGCGCTGGGGCTCCTATCCGATGCTCCCCTGGCCGAACCGCATCGACGGCGGGCGCTTCACCTGGCGCGGCCGCCTATACGCACTGCCGGCCGACGCACCGCCGCACGCTCTGCATGGCATCGGTCACTCGCGCCCATGGCGCATCGAGCGGGCGACGCGGACGGACTGCCACCTGTCGCTGGCGTTCGGCGACGCGTGGCCGTTTGGCGGGCGCGCCGTGCTGGAGTTCGCGCTGTTGGGAGACGGGATCGTGCAGCGCATCGAGCTGCATGCCACGGGACGAGCGTTCCCCGCGGGCGCGGGCTGGCACCCGTGGTTTCGGCGCGACGTGCGCGCGGGCGCCGGCGTCCGGGTGCTGGTCGACGCTGACCGCGTGTACGAGACGCACGACATGATCCCGACCGGCTGGCTGAAGCCCGCCGTCGGTGAGCGCGACCTGCGCGGGTATCCGGCGCTCAGCGGGCGGCGGCTGGACGACTGCTACCAGGGCGTGCGCGGCGACCTTCGCGTCCGCTGGGGCGACGTGGAGCTCCGGATGGCGTCGTCGCCAAACGTCACGCACGCCGTCGTCTTCACACCGCGCGAGGCCGTCTGCCTGGAGCCGCAGACCTGCGCGATCGACGCCTTCAACCTGGACGCGCAGCGTGTGAGCGGCAGCGGGACGACCGTGGTGGCGCCGGGGCGACCGCTCGTCGCGACGACGCGCTGGCGGTGGCGCATCGGCGGCTGACCGTGCGGCGGCGAGGGCGGCGCGCTACGCTGCGAGGGCACACCGGAGGACAGCCATGGACCTGTACCTGATCCGCCACGGCGAGTCGGACATCCCGCCCGACACGTTCCAGGACGACTACCCCCTTTCCGACCTGGGGCTGCGCCAGGCGGAGGCGATGGCGCAGCGCTTTCGCGGCATCCGCGTCGACCACCTGATCACAACGCCGTACCTCCGCACGCGGCAGACGGCCGAGGCGATCGCGCGCGCCACGGGTGTGACGGCGATCGAGGAGCCGGGGCTGGGCGCGTTCAAGGCGGGCGGATTCCACGCGGTGCCGGTGTCGAAAGCGCGCGACGCGTACCCCGACTGGTTCGAGAAGACCTACCCGCTGCAAAGCTACGAGCTGGCCGGCGGCGAGAGCGCGGCGGCGTTCTTCGAGCGCGTTACGGAGGCGTTCATCGAGAAGGTGTGGGAGCGCTACAGCGAGTCGCGCGACCTCAACGTCGTCGTCGTATGCCACGAAGAGACGGTCAACGCCCTGCTGCACCACTTCCTCGGGCTGCCGTTCTCCGGCTTCCAAGCGTTCAAGCTTGACCACACGTCTATCACGCGTGTGAACAGCCGGCAGCACAGGCCACGCATCAACGCCGTCAACGATACGACGCACCTGGTCGTCGCGGGGCTGCCAGTCGGCGCGTCCGGCACCGGGCGCCCGCCCGGCAGCTGATTCCAGTCACCGCTGACGCTCCCCGTTCGGAGCGCCGATCCGTGCCTTGCCGATCCAGCCAAAGTCCCGCGATTCCCTGTTCACTCGCGACCACAACGGCCGAGTCATGAAGGGAGAAGATCCCTAGGGAGGGATCTCGGACGACACGGGCAGTCGAATCAAGCACCTCCGATAAAGGCAAACCCGTCGAAAGGCGGGGACGCAAAACCACGGGTCTACCCCCCATTCCTGGGGCATGACAGCCGGGTTGCCGGAATTCTTGTTTTTCCGTGCCGCGCAAGCGGTCCGGACACACGGAGGTGACCGTCATGCCAGGTTCCTGGCGACCCAGGCTCCTTATCGCGTTCACGCTCGCGGCCGCCGTGCTTCCCTCGGCGGCCGGCATGGCGAAGGCATCGCGGGCCGCCACGGTGCACGACGCCGTATGGGCGTACGAGGCGGCGCACCCGGGACAGGCCGTGCCCGTGATCGTGCAGACCTTCGGCGACGCCGACGCGAGTGCGCTGGTGACCGCTGCCGGGGTCGACGTGCGCGGCGACCTCGGCATCATCCACGCCGTCGCGGCGGACGTACCCGCCGGCCGGCTGGCGGCGCTGGCATCCGCGAGCAGCGTGCGATGGATCAGCCTCGACGGGCCGGTCACGTCGACGTCCCACCCGGACGGGCGCGGCAACGGCGCTGAAGACTCGCCCGACACGGGCGCCGACCTTCCGCCCAGCGTGTACACCCAGGAGATCGGCGCGGATGGCGTGTCGGCGGACGGCCAGGACGGGACCGGCATCGCCGTAGCCGTGGTCGACACGGGGATCGTGAAGAGCGCCGACTTCGGCCGGCCGAGCCGCGTAACCGCGACGTTCGGCGGCCCGGGCGACGGCTACGGCCACGGCAGCCACGTGGCGGGCCTGATCGCCGGCGATGGCGCGAACTCCGACGGACGCTACGCCGGCGTCGCACCGGGCGCGAGCCTGGTGGATGTGAAGGTAGGCGACGACACAGGCGCTGCGACGATCAGCGACGTGATCAACGGCCTGGCGTTCGTGCTCGCGAACAAGGACCGCTTGAACATCCGCGTCGTGAACCTCTCTCTGAGCGTGGACACGGCGCAGAGCTACACGACCGACCCGCTGGACGCCGCGGTCGAGTTGCTGACGTTCCGGGGCGTCCTGGTGGTCGTAGCGGCCGGCAACGCCGGCACGGCCTCGGATGCTGTGACCTACGCGCCGGCGAACGATCCGTTCGTGCTGACCGTCGGCGCGGTCGACGACCGGGGCACGGCGACCACGGCCGACGACACGGTGCCGCCCTGGTCGGGCCGCGGCACGACGCAGGACGGCTTCGCGAAGCCGGAGATCTACGCGCCGGGCCGCCACCTGGTGTCGGTGCTCAGCCCGAAGAGCGTGCTGGCTGGTCAGCAGCCTGAGAGCGTCGTCGGCAAGCACTACTTCTCACTGAGCGGCACATCGATGGCAGCGGGCGTCACGAGCGGCGCGGCTGCGCTGGTGTTCGGCGCGCACGGCGACTGGACGCCCGGCCAGGTCAAGACCGCGCTCGTATCGGGGGCGCAGCCGGTGCCGTCAGCAGCGTACGCACGGCTCGCCCGCGTGGACGCCGCGAATGCCCAGGACGCGCCGGCCGATCTGACCTCGACGATCAAGCCGAACTACCTGCTGTTGCAGGCGGCGGGCATCGCCAACCCGGAGACCATCGACTGGAGTTCGATCCGCTGGGGCAGCATCCGCTGGGGGTCAATCCGCTGGGGCAGCATCCGCTGGGGTTCGATCCGCTGGGGCAGCATCCGCTGGGGCTTCGTGCCCGAGTAGAGAGAGTAAGCCCGCCGCAGTGATGCGCTGCGGGTGAAAGGACCGGCAAGGTGAGCGACATTCGATCCAACTCGCTCAAGCTACTAGTAGGGACGACGGCCCTCGCGGGCGCGTGCGTCACGGTCGCGGGGCTGACACAGCTGAGCACGCACAACGCGATCATGCTGGCGGCCCTGGTAATCGCGGCCGCGGGCGCCGAGTTCTTCGCGGTCGAGTTGTTCGTGGACAGCCACGTCTCGGTCAGCGGGGCTGCGCTGATGGCAGCGGGGGCGATCTTCGGGCTGCCGGGCGTGGTGCTCTGCGGGCCGGCGATCGCGCTGGCAGGGCACCTGCGGGATCGGCCGGAGCCGTACAAGACCGTATTCAACTTTGGCGCGCTGGCGGCCGCAGGTGCCATCTACGTCCTGGTCTTCCGCCTGCTGGACGGGCACGCGGCGACCACCGACTATCGCATGCTGATGGTACCCGCGATCGTGGCGGCGCTGGCGAACATGGCCGTGAACTCGGCACTCGTCGCCATCGCGATCAGCCTGGAGTCGGACGAGTCGGCGCTCTCCGTGTGGCGCAGCAACTTCCTGTGGCTGGCGCCGCAGTACGGAGTGATGGGCGCGGTGGCCATCGGCGCGGCCCTCGCGATGGTCAACTTCGGGACGTGGTCGCTGGCGGTGTTCGCCCTGCCGGTCGTATCGCTGAGCGAGGCGCTGCACACGCGCGCCGAGGCGATGAAGATGCGGCAGCGGGCGTTGGACACCATCATGTCAGTGCAAGAGCACAAGCGCGCGGCGTAGTGGGCTGGTCGCCCGGGAGAGAACACGAGGGCCCGCCATCCGGCGGGCCTTCGTGTGTCCGTCAGTGCGTCAGAACGCGCCCTGTTTCTGCAGCCATTTCCAGAACTCAGGTGGCGCGGACATAGTACTCAGGCGCCCCTGCCGCACCAGCAGCCAGTCGTCGAACTCGTGCGACTCCTTGATCTCGCGCAGCGTCACGATGTTCTTCGCGTGCTTCAGGTACTTGAAGTCGGCGACCCAGCTTTTCGTGTCGTTCGGGTCCGGCCGCGGCAGCGACACGACCTCCGCCAGTCCGACGACGGCCGCCTGCCCCTGCGAGTGGTAGATGATGACGCGGTCGCCCGGCTTCATCGTCTTGATCGCGTTCACCGCCGTCGGATTGCGGACGCCATCCCACGCGGTCGTGCCGTCGCGTTTCAGGTCGTCGATCGAGTAGGTCTCCGGATCGGTCTTGGCGAGAAAGTAAGCCATGGCGATGCTCCTGATTGCGAGTGGCGTCGTACGAAATCGAGCGTAACACGCCGTTCGCCGCGATGTCAGCCTGCCTGCTCCTTGAAGCGGCGGATGGCGTCGATGTGCGCCTGCGGCGTCGTGAGGCCGGCGTTCATCGTGTTCACGCTGACGTGCGACGCGCCGAGGCCGCGCCAGCCATCCAGCGCCGCGCCCCATTGATCCTCCGGCGTGTTGAGCAGGCTGATCCGCCCTTCGATGCCAAAGTCTTCCGGCTTGCGACCGGCTTCACGGACGTAGCCGCTCAGCTGCTCGATGGTCTCGCTGGCGCGCGGGCCCGGCTGGAACTGCGGAAACCAACCGTCCGCGATCTTCGCCGCGCGCCGCAGTACGGTCTCGACGCCGCCGCCCATCCAGACCGGGATCGGCCGCTGCACCGGCAGCGGGTTGATGCCCGCCTGCTTGACGTGGTGGTACTTGCCGTCGAAGTCGATCAGCTCCTTCGTCCACAACTCCCGCATCAGCGCGATCTGCTCCTCGATACGGCGGCCGCGGTTGCGGAAGTTCTCGTTCAGCGCCTCGTACTCGACGAAGTTCCAGCCGATGCCGACGCCGAGGCGCATGCGGCCGCGCGACAGCACATCCACCGCGGCCGCCTGCTTCGCGACGAGCGCCGTCTGCCGCTGCGGCAGGATGACGATGCCGGTCACGAGTTCGATCGATGCCGTGCAGGCGGCGAAGAAGCCGAACAGCACGAATGGCTCGTGGAACGGCGTGTCGTGCCGGTACGGCGGCCGGAACTTGCCCTCGAACCGGTCCGGGTGCGCGCCCAGCACGTGGTCGAACACGAGAACGTGGTTGTAGCCCAACTGCTCCGCCGCCTGTGCGTAGTCGCGGATGACGACGGGATCGTTGCCGATCTCGGTCTGGGGGAAAACGACACCTAGCTTCATGGCACCTCCGGTGCGCTCAGAGTTGACGGTTCACAGCAGACAGTCTGACGTGCCGATCGGGCCACGTGCCAGTACGGCGCCCGCTACCGCGCCGCGGCCACGAGCGCGGCGCCAAGCGCGCCGGCGAAGCCGGGCGACGGCACGGTCTCGACCTGCATACCGAACAGGCCGGCCATGTGCGCGATCGACTCGACCAGCAGCCGGTCATGGTGCACGAACCCGCCCGCCAGCACGATGCGGCGCAGTTGCGCCGCGCTCGCGCGCCCCGCCGCGATCTGGGCGATGTTCTCGCCGTGCAGGTTCAGCAGCCCGGCCAGCACGTCGTCCTGCGAGCCCTCGAGCGAGCGCGCGAGATGCGCCGCCGTGAGATCCGGGCCGACGCGGCCGATGCCGTCCGGGTAGACGTCGGAGATCATCGCATCGACGCGGCGCCGGTCGCCCCGCTCCGCCGCGGCGATCATCGCTTCATACGGCAGTGACGCGTCGATGCGGTGCGCGATGCCGGCGAAGGAGCCGCCGCCGAGCGCCGTGCCGCCCATGTACGTCACGCTTTCGCCGCGCACTGCCGCGAAGGCAGTGCCCGTCCCCATCAGCGCGAGCAGGAACGCGCCGTCGCCCAGGCGCCCGTCGACTCTTAGCAGTGCCGCCGCCCCGCACGCGCCGGCCTCGATCTCCTGCACGGCCACGACGCCGGGCGCCTCGGCAAGCGGTCCCAGCCGCGCGCCCGTCACGCCGGCACGCGGCGCGCCGCCGATCAGCGCCACGCCGGCGGCCGCCACCGTCTCACGCGACTCCAGCGCGACGCCGGCGGCGGTCGCGCGGGCCACTTTCGTCAGCGTCATACCGGCGTCGACGCCGATAGCGCCGGGCGGCAGCAGGCCGGGGGCGCGCAGCAGCGCATCGTGCATCGAGTGGACGTGGTCGGCCATGAATCCGCGGCTCCTGGAGCCCCCATTGTGGATCGGCGGCGGGGCTGCGTCGAATCGGGCGGCGTGGAGGCGCCCGGCCCGCGGCGGCTACACTGTACCGACGCGACAGGCGCGGGTGCCGCCAGCCGCCGCATCAGGAGACACGACGATGCCTCGATCGATCTGGAAAGGCGCGGTGAGTTTCGGGATGGTCTCGATCCCGATCAAGCTCTACACCGCCACGGAAGAGAAAGACGTCGCCTTCCACATGCTGCACAAGGCGGACGGCGTGCGCATCAAGCAGCAGCGCTACTGTCCCGAGGACGACGCCGTCATCGAGTGGAACGACGTCGCTCGCGGCTACGAGATCGCGCCGGAGCAGTACGTGATCATGGAGCCGGAGGATTTCGAGAAGGTGCCGATAGACACGACGCGCACCATCGAGATCACCGACTTCGTGCCGGCAGCGCAGATCGACCCGATCTACTACCAGAAGACCTACTACCTGGAGCCGGACAAGGTGGGCGGCAAGCCGTTCGCGCTGCTGCGCGAGGTGCTGAAGGGCTCCGAACTGGTGGCGCTGGCGAAGATCACGCTGCGGCAGAAGGAGCAGCTCTGCACGCTGCGCGTCTACCAGAACACCATCGCGCTGGAGACGATGCTCTACGCCGATGAACTGCGCAGCGCCGCGGATCTGGACATCCCCGAGGACATCTCCGTGAACGAGAAGGAACTGGCGATGGCGAAGTCGCTCGTCGACATGCTGACCGGCGAGTTCGAGCCGGAGAAGTACCACGACAACTACCGTGAGGCGCTGCTGGAGTTGATCGAGCGGAAAGCCGAGGGCCAGGAGATCACACGCCCGGTGCCCGTGGCCGGTAAGGTCACGGACCTGATGGAGGCGCTGCGAGCGAGCATCGACTCGGCAAAGCGCGAGCGCGCCGCGCCCGCCGAGGCCGAGCAGGAAGCAGAAGCCGCGCCCAGGCCGGCGCGGCGCAGGAAGGCTGGATGACCTCGTCAGGGATCGACGGCGTCACGACTCCGACGGACATCACGAAGCTGCCCGCACCCGCGGGCGGTGGCGGCATGCCGGACGCGATCGCGCCCATGCTCGCATCGTCCGCGCCGGAGCCGTTCGACTCACCGGAGTACATCTTCGAGCTGATGTGGGGCGGACTGCGCGCCATGGCGTACGTCCGCGATGGCGTCGTGCGGCTGCGCGCGCGCAATGGCCGCGACCTGACGCCCTATTTCCCGGAGCTGCTCTGCATCCCGGACAGGCTGCACGCGAAGGAGGCGATCATCGACGGCGAGATCGTCGCCATCGACGGCGAGGGGCACCCGGCGTTCGACATGCTGCGGCAACGGCTGCAGCTGATGGCCAACGCCGTCGGCCCGGATCGCGAGCAGGTACCCGAGCTGCCTGTGCAGCTCAAGCTGAAGCGCGTGGCGGGGCAACTGGCGTTCCAGGCGTCCGACCTGCTCTGGCTCGACGGGCGCCCGCTCGTCGAGCGGCCGCTGTGGCAGCGCAAGAACCGGCTGCACGACGCCGTCATCGCGGGCGCCGAGTTCGCGGCGGTGGATTTCGTCGACGACGAGGGCATGGCGTTCTACGACGCGGTGCTGGAACGCCGGCTGGAGGGCATCGTCGCCAAGGGGAAGCACAGCCTCTACACGCCTGGCAAACGATCGCAGCACTGGCTGGAGATCCGGGCGCTGCAAAGCGGCGACTTCGTGGTCGGCGGCTACACGATCGGCGGCGCGCGCCGGAAGTCGGAGCCGTTCTCGCAGCTGCTGCTGGGTGGCTACGCGCAGGGCCGATTCGAGTACGTGGGTTCCGTGAGCGGCGGCCTTGGTGATGTCGAGGCGCGGGCGCTCATTGCGGACATGGAGCCGTTGATCGCGGAGTCGAGCCCGTTCTTCGATACGCCGCGGATCCCGCGGCTGATCTACTGGACGCGGCCTGGGGTCGTGTGCCACGTGCGGTTCAGCGAGTGGTCGCGGGAGGGGCAGCTGCGCTTCCCGATCTTCAGCGCCCTGCGCCCGGACCTGGCCGCGGCGGACTGCGTGATTGAATAAGGGCGCGCGTCAGTCCTCGTCGAACTGGAACGCGGGCTTCGGCTCCTCGATCGGCGTGATGCCGGACTCCAGCAGCTTCCGCTTCTCTTTGAGCGCCTGCTGCTCGCGGTCGGCGATCGTCTCGAGCTCGCCCTTCGACTTCTTGCGCTTGGGTTTCGGTTTGTTGATCTCGGGATGCTCGTTCATCCGCACCGAGCCGGAGATGGGCTTCTTCACTTCTTTTTCAAGATGGTAGTAGGTGCCGCGATCGGGGATGGCGCGGGGGTAGCCTTCGCGCATGGTGAACGCGCTGAACGACGTCGGCATCATGCGCTCGGCCTTGCGGGCGCAGACGGGGCACGCCGCTGCTGCCGAGGCCGTCTTGATCTGCCCCATCGCCTCGAAGACGCCGTCGCAGTGCTTGCAGTAGTACTCATACAGTGGCATCGCTACATCCTCACAGCAGTCCGGCCGCAGTGTATCTACAGAACACGGAGATGGGCACGCGCCGCTCCGCGTCTCGCTCCGGCTACGACTCCCCGTCGGCCGCGATCGCCGCCACCGGGCGGCGCGGCCGTTTGCGGCGCACTGTATCGATGAACGCGGCGGAGCGCACGTCGCGCTCTAGCACCCAGCGCACGTACTCCAGCAGCGCCCGCTCCAGCTCCGACGCCAGCGACGCATCGACGGACACCCGCGCCACGTCGCTGAAGCGGCCGTGCAGGAGGATCCGCAGCAGCTTCACGGCGTTGGCCGAGAGCGGGCGCACGGCCGTCTCCTCGGTACGGCACGCCGGGCAAACGACACCGCCGCCCGCCGCCGTCCAGTAGTTGGTCACGGGATCGAGGCGGCGGCGGCAGGTGACGCACTCCTCCAGCTCCGGGCGGTAGCCCAGCACATCGAGCAGCGCCATCTCGTAGAAGCGCACCGGCGTGTCGTAGTCGTCGCGCGTCTCAATGCGGCGCAGAGTGTCCAGCAACAGCCGGTAGAGGTCGGCGTGCTCCTCGCGGGGCTCGGTGAACTTGTCCAGGAGCTCGCAGGCGTAGAGCGCGCGGCTGAGCCGGTCGAGGTCGTCGCGCAGCGTCTGGAACGGCTCGATCGTCTCGACCTGCGTCACGACATCGAGCGACTTCCCCTTCGCGAGTTGGAAGTTCGCCTGCGTGAGCGGCTCGACGTGCCCTGCCATGCGGCTGCGCGCTTTGCGCACGCCCTTCGCCACCGCATCGACCTTGCCGAAGCGGGCCGTGTAGAGCGTGACGATCTTGTCAGCTTCTCCCAGCTTGCGCTGGCGCAGCACGATCGCGGGCGTGGTGTAGACGCGTGGCGGCGGCATGGTGGGATGGTAGCAGGTTGGCGGTCTGCGGCTGAGGGTTGGCAATTGGGGATTAATCCACAGATGACGCAGATGGACACAGATTGGCGTGTCCATACCGTTATGTCGCACTCAGATTCGCGGCCGGGCCTGCGCGTGCGCAGATCGCCTGTCTGTGCGATACTGATTGCATATACAACCATCTCGGAGCCAAGGAGACACGCGCATGGCACTGGACCTCACCGACGACCAGCGGGCGATCATCGAGAGCCCGAACTTCGCCTACATCGCCACCGTCAACAAAGACGGCTCGCCGCAGGTCACGCCCGTCTGGATCGAGCACGACGGCAACTACATCGTCGTGAACAGCGAGCAGAAGCGGCTGAAGGTCCGCAACGTCAAGCGCGACCCCCGCGTCTCGCTCAACGTCGCGGAAGCGGCGAACCCCTACCACTACCTCACGATCAAGGGGCACGTCGTCGAGGTCACGGCCGAGGGCGGCTTCGAGGGCATCGACCGCCTGGCGAAGAAGTACATCGGCCAGGACAAGTACCCCTGGAACAAGCCCGAAGACGTGCGCGTGCAGATTCGCATCGC
Organism: Dehalococcoidia bacterium; assembly: GCA_041494685.1. Lineage (GTDB taxonomy): Bacteria > Chloroflexota > Dehalococcoidia > DSTF01 > JACRBR01 > JBGQBE01. Next base: position 20,378 of record JBGQBE010000035.1, read on the forward strand.
GGTGGACAAGATCAGCACCCCGCAGTAGCCGCCGCGGCCACGTTCCTACCCGCGACTGATCCGGTATCCTTCAAGCCAACGAGGGTTCTGGAGGGGTATCGCGACATGCCAAAGGCGCTGATTACGGGGATCACCGGCCAGGACGGGAGCTACCTGTCCGAGCACCTGCTCGAACGCGGGTACGAGGTCTTCGGGCTGATCCGCGGCCAGGCGAATCCGAAGCGCACGACGATCGAGCGCACGCTGCCCGACGTCCGGATCGTCGACGGCGACTTGCTGGACCAGGCATCGCTGATGAACGTCATCCAGAAGGTGCAGCCGGACGAAGTGTACAACCTCGCGGCGATCAGCTTCGTGAAGCTCTCCTGGAACCAGCCGGAACTAACGGGCGAGATCACGGGCCTGGGCGCGCTGCGCGTGCTGGAGGCGATCCGCCTGACCACCGGCGCCAGCGGCTCGCGGTCGAAGTCGGCGCACGGCATCAAGTTCTACCAGGCGTCCAGCAGCGAGATGTTCGGCAAGGTGCGCGAGACGCCGCAGAACGAGATGACGCCCTTCCACCCGCGCAGCCCGTACGGCGTCGCGAAGGCCTACGCCCACTACATCACGGTGAACTACCGCGAGAGCTACAACATCTACGCCTGCAGCGGCATCCTCTTCAACCACGAGTCGCCGCGCCGCGGGCCCGAGTTCGTCACCCGCAAGTGCACGATCGGCGCGGCGCGCATCAAGCTGGGCCTGCAGAAGGAGTTGCTGCTGGGCGCGCTCGACCCGCGGCGCGACTGGGGCTTCGCCGGCGACTACGTCCGCGCGATGCACCTGATGATGCAGCAGGACAAGCCCGATGACTTCGTGATCGGCACCGGCCAGACGCACCAGGTGCGGGACTGCGCGCGCATCGCGTTCGAGTGCGTCGGGCTGAACTACGAGGACTACGTGCGCAGCGACGAGCAGCACATGCGGCCGGCGGAAGTCGACCTGCTGATCGCCGACGCGACGAAGGCGCGGGAGAAGCTGGGCTGGGCGCCGCAGGTCTCGTTCCAGCAACTCATCGAGATGATGGTCGAGTCGGACCTGGCGGCGGAGTCGAGGCTCCAGGCCGCGTCGGCCTAACCCAGTCTCCGGCCAGCGGGACGATCCGGCCGGTAGAGCGGCTGCCGGGGGCGTGCCGCGCGGGCATAGCGGAGGGACCAGCGTGGCGCTGCTGGCGTGGCTCTGGTCGACCATCATCGAGTGGTGCGCCGCGCTGCTGCTCGGCGTGCTGGAGCCGCCGGTCAACGAGCCGCTTGAGCCGCGCGCGACACCCCGTGGGCGTGAACGCCGGGCCGAACCCGCAGTCACCGCTCCCGCACTTGACGCCGCTCCGCCCGCGGACTTGAGCAAGCCCGTCCGAGACGGCATGCTCATACCGCCGATGTTCCTCAACCGCGCCGATGCCCCCGAGGAGGGTGCCATGAGCGACACGTCCTTCCTTTCGCAACTGGAGCAGCGCACCCAGCAGGTGAAGATCACGCTGGCGAACCTCGAAGCCGAGCGGACGCGCATCGAGGGCCTGATCGCGCGGCTGCAGCCGCTGGTACCCCACTACGACAACCTGCTGGACGCCGAGCGCGCCCTGCACGAGGCGCAGATCACGCTCGAGCCGGCGCCGTCGCGGGCGCCCGCGGCGGAGGACCGCTGGGGCTTCCAGGAGAAGCCGTCGCAGGAGCAGAACTGGGCCTAGCGGCACTCGCGCCAAACCTTAACGCTCGCGTAAGATAGCATCACGAAGGCAGGACATCGGATCCTGCCTTCCGCATCTCCGACGAGCCGCATCGACCCGGCCCGCACGAAAGGGGCAAGCGATGACCGCCGAAGTCGAGACGAAGTACCCCGTCCAAATCATGGACGGCCTGTACCAGCTTCGCGTGCCGATCCCGAACAACCCCTTGGGCTGGGTGCTGCCCTACCTGATCGAGGGCCGCGATGGCTGGACGCTCGTCGATTCCGGCTGGAACGTGCCGGAGGCGTTCGACGCGCTCGAACAACAGCTCAACGACGCGGGCGTCGGCTTCAAGAACCTGAAGACGCTCCTCGTCACGCACATCCACCCGGACCACTACGGTCTCGCCGGCCAGGTGAAGGAGCGCAGCGGCGCGACGGTGATCATCCACCAGCGCGAGCGCGATCTGATCCGCTCGCGCTACCGCAACCCGGAGCAACTGCTCGCCACGATGGGCGAGTGGCTGATCATGCACGGCGTCCCGGCGGACTCGATGCAGGACCTGAAGACGTCGGCCATGCCGGTGCGCGGCTTCGTCGATGCGGTCGAACCGGACGAGGTGGTCTGGGGCGGCGAGCAGCTGGAGATCGGCCGCTTCACCTTCGAAGTGTGGTGGACGCCGGGCCACTCGCCAGGGCACATTTGCTTCCTCGAGCGCGGCAAGAAGTTCATCCTCACCGGCGACCACGTGCTGCCGACGATCACGCCGAACATCAGCCTGCACCCGCAGCAGCAGGGCAACCCGCTCGGCGACTACATCGCGTCGCTGAAGCGGCTGGAATCGCTGGACGTGGACCTGGTGCTACCGGCGCACGAGTACTCCTTCCATGATCTGCACGCCCGCCTGCGCGGCATTGAGCACCACCACGAGGAGCGCCTCGACGAGATGGTCGGCTGCACCGGCGACGGCGCGCGCACTGCATACGAGATCGCGCGGCGCGTGAAGTGGGTGACCGGCACGCTCGACAGCTTCTCGCCGTGGATGCAGCGCGCGGCGCTGGGCGAGACGCTCTCGCACCTAGACTACCTGGTGCTGGAGGGCCGCCTGGAGAAGTTCATGGACGCCGGCGTGCAATACTACCGCAAGCCCACCAAGGTCTGACGATCGGACCCGGGCTGCACCGGGCCGCGCACGGAGGCGATCGCATGGCATACTACGGACTGGTTGATACCGCCTTCGGGTCGATGCTCGTCGCCGTCGAGGGAGAGAAGCTGATCGCGGTGAAGTTCGGCGTCGACGAAGCGCGGCTCGCGGACGCCGTCGACGACCTGCGGCGCGAGCTGCGCGGCGCGTTCGCGCTGCAACACAGCGACGCGAAGATCCGCCCGGCGGCGGGGCAGTTGCGGGACTACCTCGCGGGCAAGCGCACCGGCTTCGACCTGCAGTACGACATCTCGTGGGTGACGCCCTTCCGGCGCAAGGTGCTGCAGGCGTGCGCGCGCATCCCGCGCGGGCAGGTAGCTACGTACGCCGACCTGGCGCGCCGCGCCGGCAGCCCCCGCGCCTTCCGCGCCGTCGGCCGCACTATGGCGACGAACCCGATCCCGATCGTCATCCCCTGCCACCGCGTCGTCGGCACGAACGGCAGCCTCACCGGCTTCGGCGGCGGGCTCGACATGAAGAGCCGCCTGCTCACGCTCGAAGGCGCGGCGCTGGTGTGACGGCGGCGCGGACGGTGGCTGTGTGGGTCGCGATCGCGGCTACGGACGAGGACCGCGCGTGGCTGGCGAACGTCACCTTCGACTCGCGTTCTGTGTCATCCATCGAATAAGCCCGCATCGATCGACGCGAGCTTAGCCACTGATTCGCAACACCGGACCGCTCGTCAGCGCTACTCCGGCGGCTTGGCCGCGGCGGGGGGTGTGTAGCGGGCGGTGCTCGCACGCCGCGCAGGCGCCGCCATCGGTTCCATCGGCGGCTCGGTCTGCGCGCTGCCGACCGGTCGCGGCGCGGGCGCGCTGCGCTCCGCTCCGCAGTAGGGGCACACCACCCACGACGACGACGCCGGCCGGCCGCACGACTCGCACGCCGTTCGCAGCGTCGAACGACAGTACGGACAGACGAGGAAGTCGTCCTCCACTTTGCGGCGGCAGGTCGGACACGTCGCCTGCTCCTGGATCTCGTGCAGCAGCGCCTCCGCCTCCAGGCGGCGGTCGTATATCTCGGCCATCGTGTCCTTCGGGCGCAGGATGACGTAGAGCAGCAGGCCCGGCAGGTTAAAGAGCACCACCATACCCAGCGACATCGCCTGCGTGAACGCGTCGCCCGTGCGGGCGGCGATGTCGCGGTACGTCCACACCAGCGCCGCGATCCACATCACCAGCAGGTAGGCGATCAGCACGATGGCGGCGATCGTCGCCAGGGCCTGCCAGTTGTCCTGGATCGCGAGCGGTATCAAGACATATCTCCTCGCTGCGGGGTGGCAAGGCGCGCGGCGCCCCCATGGCACCGCGACGCGATTATATCACGGCCGCGGCTGCCGGGCGGCCGCGAGCTTTACGTCGCCGGGCGCTGTCACCCCCCCGCCGGCGCCGGTACGCTGGTGCGGCATGCATATCCTGGACGATCTGAACCCGCCGCAGCGTGAAGCCGTCACGCACATCGAGGGGCCGCTGCTGATCCTCGCCGGCCCCGGCTCGGGCAAGACGCGCGTCATCGCCCACCGCATCGCGTACCTGGTCGACGAGGCCGGCGTCGCGCCGTGGCGCATCGTCTCCGTCACCTTCACCAACAAGGCAGCGCGCGAGATGCGCCTCCGCGTCGTCGCGCACCTGGGCGCGGCGGCGCAGGACCTCGTGCTGGGCACGTTCCACTCGATCTGCGCGCGCCTGCTGCGCACCGAGGGCCCGCGCATCGGCCTCGATCGCGCGTTCAACATCTACGACGACGCGGACCAGATGGCGCTGATGAAGCGCATCACGGAGTCACTGGGCATCGATTCGAAGCGGTTCAAGGACCGCGCGATCCTGTCGTCCATCTCGCGCGCGAAGAGCGAGCTGATCACGCCGTACGCCTACGCAACAGCGAGCCGCGACTACTACGAAGAGATCGTCGGGCGGGCGTACGAGCTATACCAGCAGATGCTCGCCGAAAACAGCGCGCTCGACTTCGACGACCTGATCATGCGCTCGGTCGAGATGCTGCGCGGGAACGAGGAGGTCCGCGAGAAGTACCAGGAGCGCTTCCTGCACGTGCTGGTGGACGAGTTCCAGGACACGAACATCGCGCAGTACCAGCTCGCGCGGCTCTTCGCCGCGAAGCACGGCAACATCTGCGTCGTCGGCGACCCCGACCAGTCGATCTACTCGTGGCGGTCGGCGGACATCCGCAACATCATGAACTTCGAGCAGGACTTCCCCGGCGCGCGCATCGTGCTGCTGGAGCAGAACTACCGCTCGACGCAGACGATCCTCGACGCGGCGCATGCCGTCATCGCCGGCAACAAGCAGCGCAAGCAGAAGTCGCTGTGGACCGACCGCGGCGGCGGCGAGCCGATCGTGGCGTACGAGGCGTACGACGAGCAGGAGGAGGCGGGCTTCGTCGCGCAGGAGATCGACGGCATGTTAAAGGGGCAGTACAGCCCCGGCGACATCGCGGTGATGTACCGCACGAACGCGCAGTCCCGCGCCATCGAGGAGGCGCTGATCGCGGCGCGCATCCCATACCAGCTCGTGGGCGGCACGCGCTTCTATGAGCGGCGAGAGGTGAAGGACCTACTGGCGTACCTGCGGCTGGCGCACAACTCGTTCGACGCGGTGAGCTTTCTCCGCGTGGTCAACGTGCCGGGCCGCGGCATCGGCGCGAAGACCATCGCGGAGCTGGAGCGCTGGGCGCGCGCGCGGAATGTGCCGCTGTACACGACGCTGCAGCTCATCGCCGCACAGCAGGCGGCCCGCGAGCCGCCGCCGCCGGCCGAGCGGCACCCGATCGCGGCGGCGAAGGCGAACACGCTGCTCGAGTTCCTGCGGCTGCTCGACGAGTTGATCGACGTAGCGGCGAAGAACAACGTCTCGACGCTGCTGGACGGCGTGATCGAGCGGACGTCGTTCCGGCGTTACCTGTACGGCGAGTTTGACGAAGGCGACGCGGACGAGCGCTGGGCAAACGTGCAGGAGTTGCAGAACGTCGCCTCAAACTACGACCAGCTGGCGCCGGGCGAGGGGCTGGTCTCGTTCCTGGAGGACGTGGCGCTGATCTCGGACGCCGACACGATCGCCGAGGCCGAAGGCGGGCGTGACGAGCGTGTGACGCTAATCACGCTGCACTCGGCGAAGGGGCTGGAGTACCCGGTCGTCTTCATGACCGCGATGGAGGAGGGCGTCCTGCCCCACATCCGCTCGTTCGACGATCCGGCGCAGATGGAGGAGGAGCGCCGGCTCTGCTACGTCGGCATGACGCGCGCGAAGGAGCGGCTGTACCTGCTGCGCGCCTTCCGCCGCTACGCGATGGGCGCGTCGCAGCACGCGCCACCGTCGCGCTTCCTGAAGGACATACCGGCGGAGCTGGTGTCGCAACGCTCGGCCGTGCGCGACGAGGCCGCCGCGGTAGAGCGCGGGCCGCAGCGCTTCCGCGAGTCGTTCGTCCGCCGCGACGAGCGCCCGTCCGCGGACGACGCCGACCACAACGCGTTCAGCGGCGGCGAGAAGGTGCGCCATCCTCTGTTCGGCGAAGGCATCGTGGTGTCGGTGATGACGAAGGGGGACGACCAGGAGCTGAAGATCGCGTTCAAGGGCGGCGCCGGCATCAAGAAGCTGATGCTCTCCTTCGCCCCGCTCGAACGAATGTAGCGCTCACGCCAGCGGCAGCTGCCAGGCCAGCGGATCGATGCCGCGCAGCACGGCGGCTCCGTGCGCACCCGCCCGCTCGCAGGCTTCGCGGAGTGGCAGGCCGCGCGCGACGTACCACGTGAGCGCGGCCGCGAAGCTGTCGCCCGCGCCATATGCGCCAGCCACTGGCTGCGGCGTGGTAGGCGCGGCGAAGCGCTCGATACCGGCCGCCGTCTCGATGGTGCCGCCGCGCGCGCCGTCGGTGAGGACCAGCGCGCCGGGCGCGACCGCGTAGTCCGCGAGTTTGCCCTGCTCGCGCGGGTCCACGGCGCTGCCGACGACGAAGTCGGCGCGCACGCCCGACCGCGCCAGCGCCTGCGACCGCCGCGCCGTCACGACGAGCAGCGGCGCGGCACGCGCCGCGCGGAGCACGTCGGGATCCTGCGCGGTGAAGTAGGCCGCGTCGCATGCCGCGAGATCGTCCCAGGGCAGCGGGTCGTCGTGGCGCGGGTGCAGCGGCTCGCCGGCCACGATGATCGTGCGCTCCCCGTCCGGCGTGATCAGCACGATGTCGCGCGTGTGCGACTCGTCGCGCCGGGCGGCGTGGACGCGCGCGCCGCTCGCCGCGAGCCGCGATTCGACGAAGCGGGCCGCGTCGTCGTTGCCGAGCGCGGTGAACAGCAGCACCTCGGCGGGCGAACGCGCCAGCTGCCAGAAGGCGATGCCGCCGCCGCCCGCGGCGAGTGCGACCGGCGCGTCGAGGTGCAGGATGTCGCCACGTCCGGGCAGCGCGGCCACCCGCGCCACGGTCACATGCTCCACGTGCCCGATCACGGCGATTCGCATGGCCGGAGTGTAGCCAACCCGTGGCTGTCACATGCACGCGCCACACTGTAACCTGACCAGTATGAAGGCTGAGATCCTCTCCATCGGTACCGAGATCCTGCTGGGCGAGATCGTCGATACGAACGCGTCGTACATCGCGTCGCGGCTGCCCGCGCTGGGGGTGGACCTGTACTTCAAGGCGGTCGTCGGCGACAACCTGGAGCGGCTCACCGAGACGATCGGCAAGGCGCGCGAGCGCTCCGACATCGTCATCTGCACAGGCGGCCTCGGCCCCACCGAGGACGATCTGACGCGCGAGGCGATCTGCGCCGTGCTGGGCGAAGAGCCGCACGTCGACCCGGAGCTGGAGGCGACGCTGCGCGGCTTCTTCGAGCGGCGCGGCTACGCGATGCCGGAAAGCAACGTGAAACAGTGCTGGGTGGCGCCGTCGTGCCGCCCGATCCCCAACCCGCGCGGCACCGCGCCCGGCTGGTGGGCGGAGCGCGACGGCAAGATCATCGTCGCCATGCCCGGCCCGCCCACCGAGATGACCCGCATGTGGGAGAACGAGGTCGCGCCGGAGATCCGGCGGCGGAACCCCGGCTCGGTGCTGGTGACGCGCACGCTGAAGACCGCCGGCATCGGCGAGGGCACCGTGGACGAGATGGTGAGCCCGCTGCTCAAGTCCACCAACCCCAGCATCGGCATCTACGCGCGGGCCGACGGCGTGCACGTGCGCCTCGCGGCCAAGGCGCCCGACCAGGAGGCCGCGTGGCGCCTCATCCGCCCGGTGGAGGAGGACGCGCGGCGTATCCTCGGTCCCGCCATCTGGGGCGCTGATGAGGATACCTTCGAGAGCGCGGTCGGCGACCTGCTCAAGGAGCACCGGCTCTCGCTGGCGACGATGGAGTCGCTGACCGGCGGCCTGCTGGCCAGCACGATCACCGACGTGCCCGGCTCGTCGGAGTACTTTCGTGGCGGCTTTGTCTCGTACCAGACCGAACTCAAGATCGAGCTGGGCGTGCCGGCGGAGGTCGTCGCCGAGTACGGCGTCGTCTCGATCGAGACGGCGCGGGCGATGGCGCAGGCGGCGCGCGAGCGCCTGGGCGCCAGCGTCGGCATCGGCATCACGGGCGTCGCCGGCCCCGACGAGCAGGAAGGCAAGCCCGTCGGCACCGTACACGTCGCCGTGGACAGCACCTGGGCGCCGCCGATGAGCTCCAGCTCCGTCTTCCCGCAGGGCCGCGCGGCCGTGAAGCGCCGCGCCGTCACCACGGCGCTGGTGATGTTGCGCAACGCGCTGCTCAGCTACCGCGGCGAGACGCTCGTCTAGCCGGACTGGGGCGAAGCCGCGCCGGTCGCTAGGCTAGTCCCATGACATCGAGCCTCGAGACCCTGTACGGAGAGGAACCGGACGTGACCGATCCCACGACCCCACCTGAGACGGATAACAAGACGGCGCTGGTGATCGCCGCCCACCCGGACGACGCCGACTTCGGCGCGGCCGGCACCAGCTACCTCTGGTCGCAGCAGGGGTGGACGTTCAACTACCTGGTCTGCACCGACGGCTCCAAGGGCACGGCAGACGCCGGCATGTCGCCTAGCGACCTGATCCGCATCCGCCGCGACGAGCAGCGCGAGGCGGCGCGGCGGGCCGGGGCGAAGGAGGTCTTCTTCCTGGACCACGTCGACGGCGAGCTGCAGGCGACGCGCGAATTCCTTGGCGACGTAGTCCGGCACATCCGCATGCTCAAACCGTACGCCGTCTTCACGCACGACCCCGAGGCGTTCATCGTCCGGAACAGCTTCATCAACCACTCCGACCACCGCACGACCGGACACATCGCCATGGACGCCATCTACCCGTCCGCCCGCGACCGGCTGAACTTCCCCGAGCAGATCGCCGAGGGGCTGGAGACGCATAACGTGAAGGAGATCTACATCTGGGGGTCGGAGAAGGCGAACTTCGACGTGGACATCTCCGACGTGGTCGAGCAGAAGATCCACGCGCTCAACGCGCACGTCAGCCAGGGCCTGGGCGCTGACAACCCCGACAGCGAGTTCCTGAAGTTCGTGCGCGACCGCTGGCGCGGCGAGGACGGGCGCTACACCGAGCGGTTCCGCCGCGTCGTGCTCTTCCGGTAACGTCGCCGCCGGCCACACAGGCCGGCTCGTCGTCGCGATCGTCGCGGCACTATTTTTCGCAACTCACGGTCGCGAACCGTTCACTATGGACGCCAAAGGTGCTACTATCCGCTGCGGCGGGGCACTGGAAGTTGGGGTCGTGGTGAAGCGGATCGCAGGAGTATGCGCCGTCGCCCTCGCGCTCGCGTGGGCTCTCTCTCTCGGTAACAGCACAGCATCGGCAAAGGGACCCGATCCCCTGATCGATCCGCCTCAAGGCGCAGCGGCATCGCGCTTCCAGATCGTCGGGCAGATCGGCTGGACGCCGGGTGCCACCGTCACGATTAGTTACGGCTTCTCCGACGCGCCTCCGGGTGACGGCTACGCGGGCCCGTTCTGGAACGAGCAGCGGGTAACCGTGCTGCGCGACGGCACGTGGAGCTTCCCCACGGTCGTGAACGACCGCATCCTGCCGTTCCCACTCTGGCGTCCGGGGTACATCGTGGTGAAGGCGGTCAGCGGCGACCGCCTCGCGATCAACAGCTACCTCTACACGGTTGACGGCCACAGCCCGGCGGGGTTGCCGCCACTGGCCAGCTTCGGGTTCGGGCCGGGTGGTAGCGGGCATGGCGGAGCCGTCGCCCTGACGATCGCGCTGTTCGCCGCGGCGACAGGTGCCCTGCTGGCCGTAGGCGGCGCGTTCCGCAGGCGCGAGGCGGCGTAGACCCTACACCTCAAGCCCCAGGTCACGCAGGAACGCGTCGGTGTTCGGCTCGCGGCCCAGGAAGTCGCGCACAAGCACGTCGCCGTCCACACTGCCGCCGCGCTCCAGGATCGTGTGACGGTAGTGCATGCCGGTTGCACGGTCGAGCAGGCCCGCGGCCTCGAAGCGCGTGAACATGTCGTCGCCGAAGACGCGCGACCACAGATAGCCGTAGTAGCCCGCGTCGTAGCCGAACAGGTGCCCGAAGCCCGACTGAAAGTGCGTGCCCTCAGAGTACGGGAAGCCGGTGATCGGGTAGAGCTCTCGCAGCGCCTTCATCGTGTCGCCGTCGAATCCCGCGGAGTGGAACGCCAGGTCCATCCGCGCGAAGAAGAGCTGCCGCCGCTCCTTGAGGCCCGAGCTGAGGTGCTTGGCGCGGATCATCGCTCCCAGCAGCGCATCCGGCAGCGGTGCGCCGGTCTGGTGGTGGCGCGCGAAGCGGTTCAACATGGCGTGGTCCCACACCCAGTGCTCCAACATCTGCGACGGCGCCTCGACGAAGTCGCGCTCGGTAGACGTGCCGCTGAACTCGAGGAAACGCGCCTTCGTCAGCGTCTGATGCAGGATGTGGCCGAACTCGTGGAAGAAGGTGACGACCTCCGTGTGGCGCAGCAGCGACGGCGCGTCCGGCGTCGGCTTCGTGAAGTTGGCGACGATGGCGCTGACCGGCTGCTGGTACGTCCCGTCCGGCAGCTCGCGGCCGCCGCGGAGCGTGAACGCCGCCGCGTGGCCGAACTTGTTCGGGCGCGGGTAGAGGTCCATGTAGAAGCGCGCGAAGGGCGCCGCGCCGTCCGCATCGCAGATGTCGTACGCCTGCACGTCATCGTGCCACTTCGGCGCGCCGGGCGCGGCCTCGTAGCGGATGCCCAGCAGCTCCTGCGTCACCAGGAACAGCCCATCGACGCACGCCTGCAGCGGGAAGTAGTTGGCGATCTCGAAGTCGTCGACGGCGTACTCTGTCTTCAGCAGGCGGTTCGTCTCGAACCACCAGTCCCAGATGTGCACCTCGGGATCCAGCCCGCGCGCGGTCTTCGCGCGCGACAGCCGCTCGATGTCCTGGCGCGCCTTCACGGCGAGCCGCTCGTCGAGGTCGCGCAGGAAGCGGTCGACGTGCTCCGGATTCTTCGCCATGCGCTTCTCGGTCACGTACGCGGCCCACGACGCGTAGCCGAGCAGGCGCGCGATCTGCGTTCGGACGCCGATCGCCTCCTCCAACACCGCGATGTTCGCCTCGCCGCCCTTGTTCTGGTTCTTCAGGAACAGGTCTCGGCGCCAGTGCTCCGACTCCGCGTTGTCCATGAACGGCATGATCTCGGGATAGTCCAGCGAGACGCGGTACTTCTTCTCGCCGCCCTCCTCGACGGTGCGCAGCCCGTCGATCCAGCGGTCCGGCATGCCCGCCAAGTCCTCGCGCGACACGACGATCGCGTCGTCCCACGTGTCGATCGCCTTGCGGAACTGCGTGCCCAGCTCCACCAGCCGGTTCATCAGCGCCTGTACCTGCTCGCGCTGCTTCTTCGGCAGCTCGAAGCCGTTGCGGCGATAGTCGCGCAGCGCCCACTCGACCAGCCGCTGCTCCTCGCCACGCAGCGCCGCCGCCTCGGCCGAGGCCGCGTACTCGCGCACGGCGTTGTAGAGGTCCTCGCGAAAGCCCAGCTCCACAGCGTACTTGCCGAGCCGTTCGTCCCAGTCGCGCGCGGTCTCGCGCAGCGCGTCGTCTTCGGCGACGTAGGCCATGAACGCGTACGTGCCGGACGCCTGCTGGACCAGGTCGGCGGCGGACTCGAGCGCGGCGAAGGTGTTGCGAAACGTCCGCTGCGTCGCCGGCGTCGCGACGATCTCCGCGATAGCGGTGTCGCAGCGCTCCATCGCCTCGCGGCAGGCGCGCTCGATCTCGGCGGGGGTCAGTTGTTGGAAGTCGATCATCACGTGGCTCCTCGAAGCTGCCCTGGCGCGCGTGTCCCGAAAGCCTATCGACCCTCCGGCAGCCGCGCCACGGGCCGCTGGACATCGCTGCGATACACTGGGCGCGTGAGCCGCACCGCCCGCATCGCCCTGTTGCAGCTTCCGGCGTTCGCCATCGAGGACGCCGAGGCGTCACTCGCGCACACTCTGCGCCGGATCGACGAGACAGCCGCGCGCGAGAAGCCCGACATCATCGCGCTGCCGGAAGTCACCTACCCGCCCTACTTCATCGGCCCGGACGGCATGTCGCGCCCTGGCGTGCTACCGCCGCGCGAGGCCGCGGCGCGCTTCGCGGCGAAGGCGCGCGAGCACGGCATCTACATCGCCGCGGGGATGGCGCTTGAGGCGGAGGACGGCGCGCTGATGAACGGCGCCGCGCTCTTCGGGCGCGACGGCTCGCTCGCCGGCCAGTACGCCAAGTCGTTCCTCTGGCACTTCGACGAGCGCTGGTTCCGCCGCGGCAGCGCGTACCCGGTCTTCGAGACAGACGTAGGACGCATCGGCATGCTGGTGTGCGCCGACGGCCGCCTGCCCGAGATCGTGCGCTGCCTGGCGCTCGACGGCGCGCAACTCATCCTCGACCTGACGGCCTGGGTGAGCGCCGCGCGGCACGTGCAGGACCTGACGACGATCCAGTGCGAGTACCTGATGCCCGTGCGGGCCGCCGAGAATGGCGTCTGGATCGCCGCGGCGGACAAGTTCGGCTTAGAGGCGGAGAGCATCGTCTACGCGGGGCGGTCGTGCGTGATCAACCCGCGCGGCGAGTACGCGGCGCAGCTCGGCCCGGACGAGGAGGCCGCGCTGGTGTACGACGTGCCGGTGGAGGACGCGGCGCCGCCCGTGACGCGCCGCCCCGAGCTGTACGAGACGCTGACGCACCCCACGCAGAGCCTGCCCGTCCTGCGCACGCTCGACGAGCCGTTCGTCATGTCCGAGCACGAGCGCCGCGTCGCCGCCGTGCAGATGGCTATGCCGGCGGACGGGGCCACGTTCGTCGCGGCGGCGCGGCGGCACGTCGAGCGGCTGGCGCTCCACGACGCCGACATCGTGCTCTTCCCGGCGACGCCCTCGCGCCTGCGTGCGGCGTACGCGCACGACGAAGTGCTGGCGGGAATGCGGGCGATCGCCGCCGAGACCGGCGTCTGCGTCGCGTTCACGGTGTCCGAGCCGGACGCCACCGGCTGGCGGGCGATGTACCTGCTTGGGCCGCGCGGCGTCATCGCGAAGCACCGCCAGTCGCACAAGCCACCCGGCGCGCGCTTCGAGACGATGCCGCTGGGCGACGAGGTCTGCCCCGTCGCGAGCACGCCCGCCGGCCGCGTGGGGTTGCTGGTCGCGGCCGAGGCGTACGCGCCGGAGGTGGCGCGCTCGCTGATGCTGCGCGGCGCGGAGATCCTGCTGTGGGCGTCGGACGATCCGGCACTGCCGATGACGCTG
>JBGQBE010000036.1:0-33991 GCA_041494685.1 Dehalococcoidia bacterium
CGACGGCGACCGATACACCAACGCCGGTGCCGCCGACCGCGACCGACACGCCGGTACCGACCGCGACGGACACGCCGACACCGGTACCGCCGACCGCGACCGACACGCCGGTACCGACGGCGACGGATACGCCGACGCCGGTGCCGACGGCGACCGATACGCCCGCAGCGACGGCGACGAACACGCCAGTGCCGACGGCGACCGATACGCCCGCGGCGACCGCGACGAATACGCCGGTGCCGACGGCGACTGATACGCCGACGCCGGCGCCGCCGACGGCGACCGACACTTCGACACCGGTTCCGCCGACCGCGACGGACACGTCAGTGCCGACGGCGACGGATACGGCCGTGGCGACGGCGACTGGCACGCCTGTGCCGACGGCGACGAATACGGCCGTGGCGACGGCCACGAATACGCCTGCCGCGACGAACACGCCGACGGCGACGTTCACGGCGCTCAGCGTCACGAACACGCCGACGGCCACGGCGACGAACACGCCGTCTTCGTCGTCCGGTCCGAGCAGTACGCCGGCGCCGGCGACCGCGGAGCCGTCCGTGGCGCCGACGGTGGAGGGCCCTTCCGGTACGCCGGTGGCGACGGCGACGGCGACGCTCGGCGTGGACGGCGGCACGGTGGAAGTGACGACGGGAGAGTCCGTGACGTTCCCGCCCGGATCCGTGGACAGCGATACGAAGGTGACGCTCTCCGTGTTCGACGAGCAGGCGCTGCCGACGCCGCCGGCGGGGCGGAAGACGGCGTCGCGCGGCATCGAGCTGCAGCCGTCCGGGGTCACGTTCGACCCGCCGGCGCAGATCACCATCCCGTACGACCCCGCTGCGCTCGGCGGCGAGGATCCCGCGACGCTCGGCGTCTGGGTGTACCAGGGTGGCGCGTGGACGCTGCTGGGCGGCGTGGTGGACCCGGTGGCGCACACGGTGACGATCAGCGTCTCGCACTTCACGCTCTACGCGGTGATGGCGCACGGCGAGGCGCCGCCGCCGCAGAGCACCATGGAACCTGCCGCGCCTCCGACGCCGGGCCGATCGCAGCCGGCGACGGGCGTGACGGGCGTGCCGCACGCGGGCACGGGGCCGGAGCGCGGCGATGCGCTGCGGGCGCTGCTCTCCATCGCGGCGATGGTGGTGGCCCTGACGGGCGGCCTCTCGCTCGCGGTGGGCATGGGGCGCCGCGGCCGGTAGGTCTTCAGAGGCACGAATGGCGAGAAGAGGGGCGTCGTACGGCGCCCCTCTTCCGTCGCCGACGGCCCGGCGTATGCGGGCGATGGCGCCCGCGGCCCCTGCGTCATCGGCGCCCTGGTGCGGGGCTGCGTCGGTGCGCCGGCAGGCATGGGAGCCGCCAGCTTCAGGCATGGGGGTTCGCACCTGAAAGGTGCGGGTTTCCCCTGCCGATACTAGGCATAGACAACACACCGCAACCCGAGCGTGATTCTTGGAGCGTCCGTGGTTTCTGATAACACCCCACGCCGGCCAGTCCTGACCCTTGACGACCTCGCGCGGCCGATGACGCGGCGGCCCGAGCGGTTGCACGCGCTCACGACCGCCGACCTCGCCATTGCCTTCAGCCTGGGGCTGGACCTGGGCGAGGGGAAGGTGGTCGGCCACGCGCAGCGTGTGTGCTACATCGCGACGATGCTCGCCGATGCCATGGAGCTGGAGGCGCAGCCGCGCTCCGGCGTCTTCTTCGGCGCGCTGATGCACGACATCGGCGTGACGCTTGCGGCGGCGGAGCTGTGCCGCGTGTCGGGTGTGGACGAGGAGACGATTTTCGGCCCGTCGCCGCTGAGGCTGCCGGACAGCGAGCGCGTGAGCTTCCAGGCGGAGCGCGGCGCGATCATGGAGGCGGTGTATCAGCACGGCCCGCTGGGCGGGGAGACCGTCCGCGCGCTGGAATTGCCGCCCGAGGCCGCGGCAGCCGTCGCGTCGCACCACGAGCAGTGGGACGGCGCGGGCTATCCGGAGGGGCTGCGCGGCGACGCGATCCCCGTCGAGGCGCGCATCGTCGCGGCAGCCGACGTGGCGGAAGTACTGATCGGTGAGCAGTCGAGCTCGCTGGCGGCGCGCCGCCTCTTCGTGCAGTCGATCGGCCAGTACGCGGGCTCGCAGCTCGACCCGCAGATCGTGGGCGCGTTGCTGGACGTGGCGAAGTCGGACGAATTCTGGCTGGGCCTGTACTCGGAGAACATGGTGGAGACGCTGACGGCGGTCCGCGGCCCGATCGACGCGCGCAAGAGCCGCAAGCGCGTGCTGCGCTTCGCGGAGGTGTTCGCGGACCTGTCGGACGCGAAGGGCGGCCACACGGCGGGGCACGCACGCCGCACGGCGGAGGGCGCGGAGCGGCTGGCGGAGGCGCTGTCGCTGGACCCGGGCCACGTCGAGATGATCAAGATCGCCGGCCTGCTGCACGACATCGGCCTGCTGGGCGTGCCGGCGCGGGTGATGACGAAGCCGGACATCCTCTCGGTCACCGAGATGCAGTTGATGCGCCAGCATCCGGGCAGCTCCGAGATGATCCTGCAGGAGTTGAACGGCTTCGAGGAGATCGCGATCTGGATCGCCCGGCACCACGAGCGGCCGGACGGCAAGGGCTACCCGGAGATGCTGGTGGGCGACGACATCCCGCTGGAGTCGCGCATCCTGTCGGTGGCGGACGTCTACTCCGCGCTCACGTCGGACCGGCCGCACCGCGGCGCGGTCGCGCGGAAGGACGCGCGGCAGATCTTGATCGGCGCCGCCGGCACGCAGCTCGATCCGGAGCTGGTGCGGCTCTTCCTGACGCTGATCTAGCACGGCGCGCTAGCTCGACGCGCCGCGTCCCACATCGACCTACCTTCCGACTTCGCAGCACATGGCACTCACAGGGGTCGGCGATCGCCGCGGGCCAACGGCGAACCGGATCACGACGCGGGCTGTCCGCGGCCTCGGACGCGGCACAGCCTTGACAGGCTGGGTTACAATCGACTCCCAAGACCATCGTGGGAGGAGACGCCGTGGCTACATACATCTTGCTCAGCACCCTGACCGATGAAGGCCGGAAGACCCTGAAGGAGCGCCCCGAGCGCCTGCAGGAGGTCAACCGCGAGATCGAGGCGATGGGCGCGCGCGTCACGCACCAGTACGCCGTGCTCGGCGGCTACGACTTCATCAACATCCTGGAGGCGCCGGACAACGAGACCGTGGCGCGCATCTCGGTCGAGCTGGGTGCGCGCGGCACGGTGCAGCTGACGACGCTGCCGGCGATCCCGGTGGACGAGTTCACGAACATGCTCAAGGGCCGCAGCGTCTAGATCGGGGCCGCCATGTCGACCTACGTCGTCTTCACGAAGCTGCGCCCGCAGGCGCACAAGAACATCGACAGGAACCCCGACCGCCTGCCGGAGGTGGACGCGCAGGTGCGCCGGCTGGGCGGCAAGATCACGATGCAGTACGCGACGCTGGGCGAGTACGACTTCGTGACGTTCATCGAGGCCGCGGACAACGCGGCGATCGCCAGCATCGGCGCCGAGATCAGCACGCTGGGCACGATCAAGCACACGACGCTGCCGGCGATCGAGATGGGCCGTTTCGAGAAGCTGCTGAAGATGCAGCCGTACCGCACGGAGCCGCATCGCTGGCAGACGGCGCCGTGGGCGCGCGCGGTGCGCCGCGCGGGGCGCTACTGGGTGACGGACCGCCACGTGAAGCGCTACTGCCAGCCGTTCACGGTCGAGGGCGCCGAGAACCTGCGGGAGCACCGCGGCGCGGCGATCATCATCGCGAACCACAGCTCGCACTTCGACACGCCAGTCGTGCTTTCGACGCTGCCGGAGCGGATCCGCGGCAAGATCGTCATTGCGGCGGCGGCGGACAAGTTCTACGGCAGTCGCAAGAAGCGCACGTGGTGGTACTCGCTGTTCCACGGCACGTTCCCGGTGGCGCGCGGCGGCGGTACGAAGCAGCTGGAGTACCCGCTGTCGCTGTTCAAGCGCGGCTGGTCGATCCTGATCTATCCGGAGGGCGGCCGCTCGAAGGGCGCGGTGCAGAAGTTCAAGCACGGCGTGGCGATCATGGCGATGCAGGCGGGCGTGCCGGTGATCCCCGTCTACATCGAGGGGCTGCGCAACGTGATGCCGAAGGGGCAGCGCGAGCCGCGCCCGGCGGCCGTCACCGCGCGCATCGGCAAGCCGGTATCGCTGCGCGGCGTGGCGTCGGTGCCGGAAGGCACGACGATGCTGGAGAACGCGATGCGGGAGCTGGCGGGCATGCCGCCGCACCGCGCCGCCGCGCCCGAGCAGGAGATGGCGATGGCTCCCGCTGGTGGCGGAAGTGGAAGTTAGCATCTGAGTTCATAGACGTTATGGGGACGAAGCTGCGCCAGGGCGATCCCTGGATGCCCGGGTTCCGGTACGGCGCGCTGCTGCCGCCGCTCTCGCTCAACCTGCTGGTTGCCGACACGGAGCGCTCGTGCGCGTTCTATCGCGACGTCCTCGGTGCCGAGATCCACTACCGCGACATCGACTTCGCGGCGGTGCGGGTGGGCGCGGCAGAGGTGATGCTGCACGCCGACCACACGCACGACACGCACCCCTGGCACGCCGACCTGCAGGGAGGCGCGAAGCGGGGCGTCGGGGCGCAAGTGCGGCTGCTGGGCATCGACCCGGACGAGGTGCAGCGGCGCGCGGAGGCCGCGGGCGCGCCGGTACCGGTGCCAGCGGCCGACAAGGGCCACGGCTGGCGTGAGGTCTGCGTGCGCGATCCGGACGGCTACGAGTGGTCCGTGGGTGTGCTCATCCCGCCGGCGAAGGGGCCGCTGGGGCCGCACTGATGGCGGTTACGCCGGACGCTACCCCAGGCGGCGGGTCATCAGGCGGGTGATCAGCTCGGGCTTCATCTTCTTTCTCGACGGGTCGTTGACGCCGTCGGAGAGGTAGTTGCCCTCGGTGAACACGCGCATGGCGTTGTCGTGGCCGATGACGCGCTCCATCTTGCCGAAGAGGCGGACGAACGCGGCCTTCTTGTCGGCGAGCGTCGGGAACGCCGCGTCCTCCATGGCCGCGCGGCGCACGTCGTAGTTGTCGAGCAGGTAGGCGCCCGGCATGCCGAACTCCTTGAGCGCGTCGATGACGAGCGGCATGACGTCCGGGTCCGCCGCGAGGCAGTCCTTGACCTTGCCCTCGTAGAACATCTCGTGGCGCGCCTCGTCCTTCGCCAGCAGCATCTCCAGCTTCGCCAGCGTGGGCTCCTTGGTGTGGCGGGCGTGGTTGCGGTAGAAGTCGGCGGTCACGAACTCCTGGAACGTGGTGTTGGCGACGAGCTGGGCGGGCACGTAGTGGGAGGGGATGCCCCAGTTCTGGACGCTGGCCTCGCGCACGGCCTCGACGTCGTCGGTGAGGGCGTTGTGGACGGAAGCCTCGATGGCGGCGAGACGCTCATCATCCGCGGCGACGTCGCCGAGTTCGGCGCGGCGCGCCTCGACGGCGATGCGGACCTTCGAGAGGTAGTCGCGCAGGGCGTAGTAGTGCTTCCACTCCTCCATGCCCCACATCATGATGAAGTCGCAGACGTCCTGGTCGGCCTTGAAGTACTCGATGAGGTTGGCGACGTAGTCGGGGCTGTTGGCCTCGACCAGCATCGTCGTCTCGACGACGTTGATGTCCGCGACGGTGAGCAGGTCGATGTCGATGTCGGTCCAGGGGATGTCGAGCAGTTCCGTGAGGTTCCAGCTGACGCGCTCGGAGGTGCGGTAGAAGGCGATGATGTCGTCCTGGCTGGGGACGGTGCGGCGCCCCGAGGGCGGGGTGGCGGGCTGGCCGCTGGTGAACGGGAAACTGGATGCCTTGTTGAGCTTGGACAAAGAAACTAACTCCCGGGGCGCGCCGGCGCGCGCCTCGTGCGAATGTCGCCGCCATGAAGCGACGCGGTGTCCTGCGGCTGTGGGGTACGGGATCGTTCGCGCGGATGCGCGGAATGCGGGTGCGAGGCGGCGGGGTGCGTGGTTGCCAGTGGTTGTGCCTTACTGCCCCTTCACATTCTTGCGCTTGTTCTGGACGTAGTCGACAAGGATGTACTGACCAAGCTTGTCAGGTGTAGTGTAGAACACCCGGCCCTTGTTTATCTTGGCAACCTGGTTCACGAACTCCTTCAGGTAGTAATTCCGGTCCAGCATGAAGGTGTTGATGGTGATGCCCTTCTGCGTCGCCCGCTTCACTTCCTTGAGCGTCTCGCGGATGGTGATGGGGCTCGGCGGGTAGGCGAAGTACGACCGGCCGCGTTCGAGGTGTGCGGTCGGCTCGCCGTCGGAGATCATGATGATCTGCCGGGTGCCGCTCTTGTGCTTCGCGAGCAGGTTCTGGGCCATCATCAGCGCGTGGTGCATGTTCGTGCCCAGGACGGACTCGTCCCAGCGCACGTACGGCAGCTCCTCCGCCTTCAGTTCGCGCGCGTAGGCGGAGAAGCCGATGATGTAGAGGCTGTCGCGGCTGAACTGGCTGCGGATCAGGTTGTTGAGCGCCAGTGCGACCTTCTTGGCCGACTGGAATGAGCCGCGCAGCGCCATGGACCACGACAGGTCCACCATCATCACGGTGGCGGTCTGCGTGAGCTGCTCCGAGCGGTAGACCTCGAAGTCGTCCTTGTCGAGGCGCACGGGCAGCGACGGCCCCTCACGCTGCAGCGAGTTCATGATCGTCTTGTCCAGCGCCAGGTGGAACGGGTCGCCGAACTCGTACTTCTTGGTGTCGTCGGCGCGCTCGCCGCCGCGGCCGCTGTCGCGCACGGCGTGCTTGCCGAAGGTGTCCTTCTTGAGCTGGGAGTAGATCTCGCCGAGCGCCTTCTGGCCGATCTTGCGGGTGCCGCGGGGCGTCAGCTCGTAGTTGTTGCCCTTGCGGCGGATGTAGCCCTGCTCCTCCAGCACCTCCAGGAACTTCTTGAGCTGGTCCAGCGTCTCGCCGGCCTCTTCGCCCAGGAGCTCGCGGAGCTTGTCGGGGTCGATCTCGTCGACGTCGCCGCCGTACTGCGTGCGCTCGAGCTGGCGCTCCAGTTCGTCCATGGACTGCATGCGGTCCATCAGGCCCATCGCCTCGTTGAGGTCCAGCTCCTCGTCGCCGCGGAAGGGGTACTGGTTGCGCATGTCGCGCATGGGCGAAAGGAACTCGAGGTTCATCTGGAGCTCCTGCAGCTCGGCCTGCAGGTCGGGGTCGCCGATCTTGTCGCGCAGCAGGTCCTGAAGCTGCTGGCGCATGTCGCCGGGCAGGCTATCGAGCAGGTTCTGCATCTGGGCGGCCTGCGCCTGCATGCGCTCGACCAGCTCGTCGAGCGACTGCGGCGGGTTGTCGCCGAAGAGGTCTCCGTACTGGTCCATGAACTTCTGGAAGTCCGGCTCGTTGCCGGCCAGCCGGTCGCTGAGCATCTGGTTGAGGTCTTTGACCATCTGCTTCATGCGCGCCATGTCTTCGGGCGACATGTTGGCGATCTGGTCGTGCATGTTCTTGAAGAAGGTGTCGGTCATCGCCTTCTTCAGCATGTCCATCAACTCGGTGAACTTGTGCTGCGCCTCCGGGTCCATGAACTCGTAGTTCTGCAGCTCCTTCACCGCGCCGGCCGGGTCGGGCGGCAAGTTGGAGAGGAAGTTCTTCTTGCGGTCGGCGATGTTCTTGAGCATCTGGGCGAACTGATCGTGGTCGGCGCCGCCCTGCTGCCCCTGCTGTCCGCCGCTCTGCTGGGCGCCGTCGTTCGGCCCACCCTGCTGCGGGGCGCCCGACGCCGATGGAGCGCCCTGTTGCGGCGAGCCGGCTTGCTGCCCCGCCTGCGGCTGCCCGCCGTCCTGCGGCTGCGGCGCTCCGGATTCGCCGGACGGGGGCTGCTGGCCGCCCGTCGCCTCGTCCAGGCGGCGGTCGATGGTGTTGCGCTCCATGCCCAGGATCTCGTCGAGGCGCTTCTTGATGTCGTCCATGACGGACGAGAGGTTGTACTTGTCGAGGGTGTTGCGGCGCTGCTGGCGGAGCTGCTGGAGCAGGTCGCGCAGGCCCTGCAGGCGGTTGCCCGTGTTGTCGCGCATGCCGCGCTGCAGCAGGTTGCGCATGGCGTGCTGGAGGTCGCCGAAGTTCATCAGGTCGTCCGTCAGCGCGTCGAGCACGTCATCGGCGTTGAGCGGCGGAATCTCCTGCGAGCCGTCCCATTCGCTATATCGGAACGCGACCATGTGTCAGTCCTCTTCTGGGCGTGTGTCGTCCTCGCGCCATTCGTTTGTTGCTGAGATCCAACGCAACAGATGGCCGGGCCGGATGTCGCCTGTTCGCAGTCTATCCAAAACCACGGGTAGCCATTCAGCAGGGGTGAAGGTCTTTGTTGGTGTGGAAGTGACGACGCCCGAATGATCGGCGTGAGCGCTTCCGAGTATCACAAGCGTTGTCCAAAGCTTGTGCAAGTATTCGAAATCGCGCCGGTTGAAGGTGATAAGGACTCGCTGTTGTTCTAGAGCTTGCCGGAAGTGCCAAGCGTCCGTGCGGCCAGCCCGACCCGCATCTCCGGCGAACACCACGTCGTGACCGGCTGCCGCCAGCGGGACTGCGAAGTGACCGAGTTGCTCATCGACGTACACGCGAGCCAAAGTTACGCCGGCTGCATTTCTTCATCGATACGCTGATCGATCGGCGCCCGGTACCTATCGTAAAACCACACGGCACTCTGGACATCTTCCTCAGTCAGGACATTCCCGTAACGGCGCAGAAGGAGACCGCGATCATCATCGCTCAATTTGAGCCATTGGATGACCATCCACACGTTGATGCCGGACTTGCCGACGCGGACGTCCAAAGGACTGGGAGAGTCCGGCGGCGCGTATCTGCCGCGCACCCAGACCTCTCCTGATCCGGGCAGCGGCCCCTCAGGCTGCGTACGGACCTCTGAGCGGCCATCCGGGCGGTAGTAGGTAAACACCTGTGCCATATCGCTACCCTCGGTAGTGCGCCTTGCCGCCGACGCGGTCCTTGTTCAGCCGCTTGTTGAGGTGCAGCCCCTCCAGGATGAACTCCGTCGCGCTGGCGATCTGCGCCGGGTTCTCGCCGGGGTTCAGCTTGGCGACGGCGGCGCTCATGCCGTCGATCGACCTCATCAGCTTCACGTAGTTGTCGGAGGGCATCTGGTCGCTGACCTCGGTGGCCAGGCCGGCCTTGAATCGCGTGACGACGTCCTCCAGGTCCACGACGTTGAAGTAGCGGTTGAAGACGGCGACCACGGCGCCCTGGATCAGCTTCTCGATGATCTGCTCTTCCTTGCCGTCTTCGACCGTGTCGAACTCGACCTTGCCGCTGAACGTCGGGATGACGTACGGCAGGTCGCTGATCCGCGGCACGACGTCGCCCTCGCCGAGACGGATCGAGCGCCGCATCGCGTTGGCGAGCAGGCTCTCGTAGTCGGCGATGGACGCGCGGACGGAGACGCCGGAGCGCTGGTTGACGTCCGGGCTGCGGCGCGCGAGCCGGGTCATCTCGACGACGATCTCCTTCATGTACGGCGGCAACTCCACCTTGAAGTCGGCGTCGTGGAAGACCGAGCGCTCCTGCTCCATGATGTCGATCTCGTGCTCGACGTTGCGCGGGTAGTGCGTGCGGATTTGCGCGCCGTAGCGGTCCTTCAGCGGCGTGATGATGCGGCCGCGGTTGGTGTAGTCCTCCGGGTTCGCGGACGCGACGACGACGACGTCGAGCGGCATGCGGATGCGGTAGCCGCGGATCTGGACGTCGCGCTCCTCGAGGATGTTGAGCAGGCCGACCTGGATGCGCTCGGCGAGGTCCGGCAGCTCGTTGATGCAGAAGATGCCGCGGTTCGTGCGGGCGATCAGGCCGTAGTGGATGGTCAGCTCGTCGGAGAGGTAGCGGCCCTCGGCCACCTTGATCGGGTCGACCTCGCCGATCAGGTCGGCGATGGTGATGTCGGGCGTCGCGAGCTTCTCGCCGTAGCGCCGGTCGCGGCCGATCCACTCGATCTCAAGGTTGTCGCCCTCCTGCTCGATGCGCATGCGGCTGGCGTGGGTGATCGGCTCGAACGGGTTCTCGTTCAGCTCGCTGCCGGCGATGATCGGCACGTACTCGTCGAGCAGGCCGGTGAGACTGCGGATCATGCGGGACTTCGCCTGGCCGCGCTCGCCCAGGAAGATGATGTCCTGGCCGGAGAGGATGGCGTTCTCGAGTTGCGGCACGACGGAGTCCTCGTAGCCGAAGATCCCATCGAACATGGGCTTGCCGCTGCGGATGCGCTCGATCAGGTTGCGGCGCATCTCTTCCTTGACGGGGGACACCCTGTAGCCGGAACTCTTCAGTTCACCGAGCGTCCGTGGTCTTGCTTCCGACGTCATGCGTTCACGATCCTTCCGGGCTGTGCTTCATCCGCGATCGGCGCCCCCCGCGGTATCGAAGAACCGCGCCAGTTCATCTCGCGCGAACGTGGGGAGGGGTTGAGCGGAGTCTCTGGTCCCCATTATAACCACCGGCGGGCCTGATTCGATCGTCGCGAGGCGCCTGCACGGGATCTTCATCTCCGCGAGCCGCCGCTCGACGGCGGCGCATTCAGCTTCGCTGACGACCGCCAGCAGCGCGCCGGACGCCAGCAGCCCCATCGGATCGAGATGCAGCGCCTCATAGATCGCGCGCGTCTCCGCGAACACGGGCACCGCGGCGGCATCGAAGCGCAGCGTGGCGCCCGCCGCCTCCGCGAGCTCGTAGAGCGCGGTCGCGAGGCCGCCCTCCGTGGGATCGTGCATCAGGCGCGGGCGGGCGACCTCGCAGATCGCGCGCGCCTCCGGCACGACGCTGATGCCGGGCTCGTACAGCATGCGCTTCGCCCGCGCGACGAGCGCCGGCTCGACGCCGGCCGCGGCGAGCGCGCCGCCAGCTTCGCGCGCGAGCAGGGCTGTGCCCTCGATCGCGATGCCCTTCGTGAGGAGTACGACGTCGCCGGGCGAAACGCTCTCTCCGGCCACGATCTCGTCGCGCGCGGCTTCGCCCAGCATCGCGCCGACGACGATCGGGCGGTCGAGCCCGATCGTCACCTCCGTGTGGCCGCCGACGAGCTCGACCTCCAACGCGGCGCAGGCGGCGGTGATCTGGTCGAAGATGGCGCCGGGCAAGGTGTCCGGCGCGCCGGGCGGCAGCAGCGCCGTCGCCAGCATCCACGCCGGCCGCGCGCCCATGCAGGCGATGTCGTTGGCGTTGACGTTCACGGCGTACCAGCCGAT
The DNA here is from genome assembly GCA_041494685.1 of Dehalococcoidia bacterium. Classification (GTDB taxonomy): domain Bacteria; phylum Chloroflexota; class Dehalococcoidia; order DSTF01; family JACRBR01; genus JBGQBE01. The sequence continues at coordinate 11,233 of JBGQBE010000036.1, forward strand.
GTGCTCGGCGGCGAAGGTGACCGGGTCCGTCTTCGCGACGAGCACCCGCCCGCCGCCCATGTCGATGACGGCGGCGTCGCGTCCGATGCCGGGGCCGACGAGGACGCGCGGGTCGCTGCGCGTGATCCGCGCCAGCAGCGCCGCCAGCATGGGCGCGGGCAGCTTCCCCGGCCGGAGCGTCACCGGTCCGCCGCGACGCGCCGCACGACGTGGCCGCTGAATGCGTCTACCAGTTCCGGCAGCATACGCCGCACGCCGGAGCCCAGGGTGACGCCGACGAAGAAGTCGCCGACGATGCCGTGGCCCTGGGCGCCGATCTCGACTTCCATCAGGCAGCCCTCGGCGTCATCGAACAGTTCGAACTGGAGGTAGGCGGCCTGTACCTGGCCCGCCATCGGCGCGTTGGAGTCGACGTGCTCGCAGACCAGGCGGCCGGGCGCGGACCACTCGACGATCTCCCAGCGGGTCCACGTGGTCCGGTCGTCGCCGATCGCGAGGAGGCGTGCGCCGGCGGCCGGGCGTGTGCCGTCCTCGAACTCGACGGCGGACACGTTGGGAAACCAGCGCGGCCACGACGCGAAGTCGGTGAGGATCGCCCAGATCAGCGCGGCTGGCGCGTCGTATGCCTGCGATGTGTAGTAGGCGGCCATGATCTGCGGGCAAGCATAGCACCGGGCGGCGGTTCGATGGGATGGAGGAGGGGCGCCCTGCGCGAGAACGCCGCGTGTCGGTTCCGCGGAGGCGCGCGGACCAGCAGGGCCGGCGCGAGAAGGCGCGGACGTGTGCGAGGGGCTACGGGATGCGGTGCGGCGGACGATGCTGAAGAGAGAACTGGACCGGGCCGAGCCGCGGGAATGTCTGTTGGAACGCAGACGTGTCCGACGACCGGGGGATCGACGGCGCGGGTTGCAGGCCCGCGGCTCGACCCGGCGGCGTCACACGGATCGCGGGCCCGAGCCGGCAATCTCGACGTGGGACGCCACTTCGCTTGGAAGAAGTGCACGCGCAGAGCGCGGGTCGGAGTCACGGGGGTCAGGGTCAGGGGTAGAGGGGTCGTGACGCCGGCCGACTTCGCCAATGGAAGCGCTAGGTACTGGTGCGGAGGCTCGCGTGGCGGGCGTGGTGCGGTTGAGCAGGGCGAGGCTGGCAAGCCGCGCTTCGGCGCTCTTCGGTCCGCGTGTCGATGCGAACAATGCCACGGCGATCTCTCCGTCCAAGGGACGGGACGGAGGGGCGTAACAATACCCTCGATCCGCAGCGGGATGAGGGCTGCAGACTCCGACCTGTCCAGGTGCCTTCGGCGGCCCGGCGGCCATATCCCGGGAGGGACTGTAGGCCCGTGGCTTTGCGTCGCCGCCTTTCGACGGGTTTGCCTTTGTCGGAGCGATCTTCTGTTGTTGTACTCCATGAATCGGACGGCGCCCCGGGATCTGTTGGTCATGGGGAACTCTTTTTTCGCACGTCGGGCGAGCCTTGTGACGCGGCCCATCGCGCCGGTCAACAGACGTGCGACGGCGCATTGGACGCCCCTAACGGCTTCGAAACACCTGTCCTTTTCCGGGGTCGATAGTATGGGTGCGGGACCAAGGGTGATGATGGGAGGATGTCTATGAACAAGAAGAAGTGGATAGCGGCTATCGCGGGTGTCGCGGCAGTGCTGGTGATCGGCGCGGGCGCCGTCATGGCGCAGACCCCGGCGACGCCGTCGGCGACGCCGTCGTTCCTGGACCGCGTAGCGCAGAAGCTCGGCATCGATACGTCGAAGCTGAAGGACGCGATCACGGGCGCGCGCAACGACCAGGTCGATGAGGGCGTCAAGAACGGCGACCTGACGCAGAAGCAGGCCGACGCGCTGAAGCAGCGGATCGCGAACAGCCCCAACGGCGGCTTCGGCCCGGGCATGGGCGGCCGCGGCTTCAAGGGCGGATTTGGCGGTCCGGGATTCGGCCCGGGGCTGGCCGGCGCAGAGACGAAGCTCGCCGACTTCCTGGGGATCACCCCCGACCAGTTGAAGACGGAACTGCGGGCGGACAAGGCCACGCTGGCCACCGTCGCGGCGGCGCACGGCAAGTCGCGCGATGACCTGAAGAAGTTCGTCACCGACACGGCGAAGTCGTCGCTCGACACAGCGGTCAAGAACGGCGACCTGACGCAGAAGGTGGAGGACACGATCCTCCAGAAGCTGAACGACAACCTGGACAAGATCGTCGACTCGGCGTTCGGCCACGGCTTCGGCATGGGCTTCCCCGGCGGGCGCGGTCACCACGGCGGCCCGTGGGGCGGCAACATGCCGGCTCCGGGCGCACCGTCGCAGGGCGGTCAGTCAACGCCGCAGCAGCAGAGCGGCAGCGGCATCGGCAGCTTCAACCGCTCGTAAGATTCAGGAGATACGGCAGGGGCGCCCGCCGCCCCTGCCGTTTTTTCTCGCAGAGGAGCCGCAACAAGTATGAATGACCACGCAGACCCCGCCCCGAAGATCCTGGTCGCGGACGACGACAGGCACATCGCGGACCTCGTCCAGATGTACCTGAAAAAGGCCGGGTACGACGTCACGATCGCCCGCACCGGCGACGAGACGCAGCGGCTGCTCAGGGATCAGCAGTTCGACCTGGCGGTGCTGGACATTATGATGCCAGGCCCGGACGGGCTGCAGATCGTCCGCAACCTGCGCAAGCGCAGCGAGCTGCCGGTGATCTTCCTCTCGGCGCGCTCGTCCGACGTGGACAAGGTGGCCGGGCTGCAGTACGGCGCCGACGACTACGTAACGAAGCCGTTCAACCCGACCGAGCTGGTGGCGCGCGTACAGTCTGTGCTGCGCCGCAGCCGGGCGACGGCCGAGCCGAGCGGCGAGCGGATCGCCATCGGCGAGCTGTTCATGGACGTGCGCAACCGCGTCGCCACGATCAAGGGCCAACCGATGACGCTGACGCCCAAGGAGTTTGACCTGCTGGCGACCTTCGCCCGGTTCGCGAACGTCACGTTGGACCGGGAGAAGCTGCTCGACCTCGTGTGGGGGACGTCGTTCTACGGCATGCGGACGGTGGACGTGCACATCGTGCGCCTCCGCAGCAAGCTCGATGGCTCCGGCCTCAAGATCGAGACGGTGTGGGGCAGCGGCTATCGGCTCGTGGAGGCAGTGCCAGCGTGAAATCGCGGCTGCGGGCCTTCGTCTTTAGCTTCCAGACGAAGCTGGTGCTGGCGCTGACCGCCGTCGTCCTGCTGGCCATGCTGCTGGCCGGAGTCGTCTTCGTGTACCGCACCCGCGCGGACCGCCAGCAGAGCGCGCTCGACCGCGTGGCGGCGGCGTCGCCGGCGATCTACCAGCAGGCGTTCCTGGCGCTGCTCCCGGACGAGCAGAAGGAAGGCGTCACCTACTCGCAGCTGCTCGACTCACTCTCCGCACAGCAGCAGGTGCGCATCCTCGTCGTCTCGAACGACGGCGCGGTGCTGTACGACACGAGCGGCCACCTCGCCGGCACCGCGATCGACGTGCCGCGTTCGTCGCTGGACGACCTGCGGCGCGGCTTCGTGGCGTGGCGTCCAGCGGAGGGGTTCGCGGAGCACGGGTTGACCCTGGTGTCGGCGTCTGGCCGCTTCACGGCGGGCGGACGGCAGCTGCCGTTCCGCATCGTCCTTGTCGTGCCGACCGCCACGATCAGCGGCGCCTGGCGGGGTGTGCTGCCCGGCCTCACGGTCGCCGCGGCGATCGCGGTCGTCATCGCGATGCTCGCGGGCACGCTGCTGGCGCGGCAGGTGGCGCAGCCGGTGCGCAGGTTAACGCAGGCCAGCGAGGCGCTCGCGGCGGGCGACTTCAGCCAGCGTGTGGAGTTGCACCGCAACGACGAGATGGGGCGCCTGGCGCGGGCGTTCACGTCGATGGTGCAACGCGTGGGGCAGCGGGACTCGCAGATGCGGGCGCTGCTTGCCAACGTGTCGCACGACCTGAAGACGCCGATGACGTCGATCACCGGGTACGCGCAGGCGCTGACGGACGGCACGGCCGACCCGGCAGACGCCGCGCACATCGGTAGTGTGATCAAAGACGAGGCAGAGCACGTGAACGGACTGCTGGCCGATCTGCTGTACCTGGGCGAGATCGACGCGGGGCAGGTGATCACGCGGCAAGAGGATGTGCCGCTGGACGCGATCGTCGAGCGCTGCGTGCGGCGGATCGAGACTCAGGCGAAGGCGAAGGACATCGACATCACGCTCGACGTGGAGGACGAGCCGGTCCTCAGCGGTGTCGACCCGGACAAGGTGGAGCGGGCGCTGACGAACATCCTGGACAACGCCGCGAAGTTCACGCCGGAGCACGGGCGCATCGCGGTGCACGGCTGGCGCGAGAACGGCGCGACGCCGTCGCGGGCGGTCTGCGCGGTGACCAACAGCGGGTCGGCGATCGCCGAAGAGGACCTGCCGCGCGTATTCGACCGGTTCTTCCGCAGCGACCGTGCGCGGCAGACCGAAGCGGGAAATGGCCTCGGTTTGTCGATCACCCGCGAACTCGTAGAGCTGAACCGCGGCCACATCGCCGCCGCGTCCGGCGCCGAAGGCGTGACGTTCACGGTGACGCTGCCCGCCCGGTAACCACACTCCTGTCAGATTTCGTCAGTAATGATGCGTCAACGGCACGGCAGGGCGTTGCCAGGCGGGCTACTTGTGGCGTACAGTAAACGCAACGAGTTGCAACAAAGGCTTCTGGCATGAGCTGTGAGTCCGAGACGATCGATGTCCTGCGCGAATCGGGACATAAGATGACGCCCCAGCGGATGATGATCTTGACGTCGCTGCGGCACGCGCCGGGCCATCTCAGCGCCGCCGACATCTTCGAACGCGTGCGCGCCTCGTACCCATACGTCGACATCTCGACGGTGTACCGCACGCTGACGGTACTCAAGGACCTGCGGCTGATCTCCGAGACGCATATGGGCAGCGGCGACGCCACGTTCGAGTGGGTGGGCGTCGAGCGGCACCACCACCTGATCTGCCGCCGCTGCAATCACGTCACGTTGCTCGACCACCACTACCTCGAGGGCCTGGGATCGCGGATCGCGGCGGACCTGGGCTTTCGCGCGGACATGGACCATTTCGCGATCTTCGGCCTGTGCGCTGGCTGCCAGCGCGAGCTGGCCGCCGACTAGCCCGGCCCGGAGGGACACGCATGAAGCGAAATCAGGTCATCTCGGTCGCCGTCGCGTTCGCCGTGGCAACCGTCTTGCTGTCTGCGTGCGGCGGTGGCGGCAGCGGCACGAAGACGCCACCGGCGGGCGCCGGCACGGCGAGTGTCGGCGGGAAGAAGCTGAAGGTCGTCACGACGGTGGCGCCGCTGACGAACATCGTCCGAAACATCGGCGGCGACCGTATCGACCTGGAGGGGATCATCCCGGACGGGGTGGATTCTCACACGTTCGAGCCGAGCCCGCAGAATGCGATCACGCTCTCGAAGGCCGACATCTTCATCATGAACGGCGCGCACCTGGAGGGTTCGACCGAGAAGATCGCGCAGGAGAACCTGAAGGACTCATCGAAGATCTACAAGCTCGCGGACAACACGTACTCGGGCGACGACCCGCGGACGGGATTCCTCTACGACTTCTCGTTCCCGAAGAGCGGCGGCGACCCGAACCCGCACCTCTGGATGGATCCGCGGAATGCAGAGCGGTACGCCGTGCTGACCGACCAGTGGCTGGACGAGAACGACCCGGCGAACAAGGCGTACTATGACGCCAACCTCGCCGCGTTCCGCGCGGTCATCGACAAGCTCGACGCCGCGATCAGGACCGCGTCCGCGACGGTGCCGGCGGACCAGCGCAAGCTCGTCACGTACCACGACTCGTGGGCGTACTGGGCGCGCGAGTACGGGTGGACGGTGATCGGGGCGATCCAGCCGTCCGACTTCAAGGAGCCGAGCGCGAAAGAGGTCGCCGGCCTGATCGACCAGATCAGGAAGGAGCACGTGCCGGCGATCTTCGGCTCGGAGGTGTATCCCAGCCCCGTGACCGAGCAGATCGCGCGCGAATCGGGCGCGAAGTTCATCGCCAGCCTGCGCGACGACGAGCCGCCAGGCGACGAGAACGCGCCGGAGCACACGTACGTCGGCATGCTCGTGAAGGACATGCGCGACATGATCCCGGCCATGGGCGGCAGCGCGTCGGCGTTCGACAACTTCCCGGTCGAGAACACCTACAAGAAGGGACCGTAAGACCGTGCCAGCGATCGTCAGCTTTCAGAACGTCTACGCCGGCTACGAGCGGCGCCCCGCGATCGAGGACGTCACGCTCGACATCGAGGCGGGCCAGTTCGTGGGTGTGCTCGGGCCGAGCGGGTCCGGGAAGACGACGCTGCTGCGGACGCTGCTCGGCACGGTGCCCCTGCAGCGCGGCGAGATCACGATCGACGGGCGGCGCGTGAGCGGTCCGGGCCGTACGCCCGCGGGCTACGTGCCGCAGTTGCAGACGGTGGACTGGAACTTCCCCGTGACGGTGGAAGAAGTGGTGCTGATGGGCCGCGCGATGAGTTCCGGACTGCTGCCGTGGCCGCGAAAGCAGGACCGCGACCGGATGCACGACATCCTGGAGCGCCTGGGCATCGGCGAGTTCGCGAAGCGGCACATCCGCGCGCTCTCCGGCGGCCAGCAGCAGCGCGTCTTCCTGGCGCGCGCACTGATGCGCGACTCCAAGCTGCTGCTGCTGGACGAGCCAACGACGGGCGTCGATATCGCGACGCGCGACGAGGTGCTGCACCTGCTGGGCGACCTCAACCGCGACGGCGTCACGATCATCCTGACGACGCACGAGTTGAACGCCGTCGCGGCGCACCTGCCCTCGATCATCTGCCTGAACCGGAAGATCATCGCGTACGGCGCGCCGGAGGACGTCTTCACGCCCGAGATCCTGGGCCGCACGTACAACGCCCCGATGCACGTCGTGATCCACGACGGCATGCGGTTGGTGGCGGAGAACCCGCACCTGGCGGAAGCGCTGCGCGGCACCGGCGTCGGTGGGAGGCGGCACGTTGAGCACATTCACTGATCCGCTGAGCTATGAGTTCATGCGCCATGCGCTGGTCGCGGCAACGCTGGTGGGCGGCCTGTGCGGCATGATCGGCGTGTACGTGGTGCTGCGCCGCATGTCGTACATCGGCCACGGCATGTCGCACGCGGTGTTCGGCGGGGCGGTGGTGGGCTACGTGTTGGGCTGGAACTTCTACCTCGTGGCGGGCGGCTGGGGCTTCATCTCGGCGCTGCTGATCAACCAGGTGACGCGGCGGCGCCAGATCGGCGCGGACGCGGCGATCGGCATCATCACGACAGCCAGCTTCGCGTTCGGCGTGGCGCTGATCAGCCGAGGCAAGCACTTCACGCGCAACTTCGACGCGGCGCTGTTCGGCAACCTGCTCGGCATCTCGAACCAGGACCTGCTGTTGATCGCGGCGACCTGTGTGGTGATGGCCGTGGTCGTCTTCTTCCTCTACAAGCAACTGCTGTTCATCACGTTCGACCCGGAAGTCGCGCCGACCTACGGCGTGCCGTCGCAGTGGATCGACGTGGCGTTCGCGCTGATCCTGGCGGCGACGATCATCGTCTCGATCAAGATCATGGGCGTGACGTTGATCGCGGCGTCGCTGGTGATCCCGCCGGTGATCGCACGGCTGCTCACCAACAGCTTCGCGAAGATCCTGGCGCTCTCGACGTTGTTCGGCGCGCTGACGGGCTTCGCGGGTATCTACATCAGCTACTACCAGAACGTGGCGTCCGGGGCGACGATCGTCCTGCTCGCGGCGGCGCTGTTCGTGGTGGCGATGGCGATCAGCGTGATCAGGCAGTACCTGCCGGTGGCGTCCGCCACGCAGGAACGTCCGGGCCGGATCGCGGTGCTGCCGCAGGACCTGGACGTGCACTAGCGGCGCCGCGCGCTACTCGGCGATCGCGTCCGCCGGCACGTTGAGGAAGTGGTGGTCTTCGTCCGCCCAGACGAGCAGGGGCGGCAGCAGGACGAGCGTGCTGAGCAGGCTGACGCCGATGTTCAGCGCCGTCACCTTGCCGAAGCTTTCGAGCAGCGGGAACTGGCTGAGGCCGAGCACCGCGAAGCCGCCCATCACCGTCAGCCCCGACGCCATGATGGCGCGGCCGATGCGCAGCGACGCCTTCGCCATCGCTTCGCGCGGCGCGACGCCGGCGGCCCGCTCCTCGAAGTAGCGCGACATCAGCAGCACGTTGAACTCGGTGCCCATGGCAATGATCAGCGGGCCGGAGATCGAGGTCAGCGGGCTGTACTCGATGCCGACGGCGTAGAGCAACATGGCCGACGCGCCGAGCGCCAGCACGACGGGGAACAGAGGCGCGAGCGCCTTCACCGGGTTGCGGAAGACGGCGAGCAGCGTCAGGAAGATGGCCGTGAGCGCGACGAACGACATGAGGTCGCGGTTGGCGCTGAGGGCGTCCATGGCGGCGATGCCGATGACGGAGATGCCCGCGGGCGCGACGGTGACGCCGGCGGGAGGGTGGGCGTCGCGCAGGATAGCGGCCGTGATGTCGCGCTGCTGCGCCAGCGTCGCGCGGTCGCTGATCGCGAAGGTGATGTTCGCGGTAGTGCCGTCCGCCGCCACGACCATGTCAACGAGCGGCCTGGGTGACGTCGAGAGCACCTGCTGTACGTCGGCCGTGGTCGGCGGGGCGCCTGTGACGGACGTCGTGAACGAGGCGACGCTGTTTGACGTGCGCAGCTCCTCGTGCTGCGCGCGCTGCCGGTTCTCGAAGGCGGCCATCCAGTCGAGGAACGCCTGGTCCGTCACCTTGATGCCGCCGCTCGTCTCGACGAGCAGGTTCAGCTCGTTGGTGGTGCCGGCGACGTCCCGCATCACGTGCAGGTCCTTCAGCACGGCGCTGTCCGACGGCACGAACTTCTCCGGGTCGGTCTGCGTGGGGATGTTGCGGTTCACGAAGAGGCCGCCGACGGCGACGACCAGCGCCACGAGCGCGATCGGCGCGATGCGGCCGACCGTACGCGCGGTGATGCCGCCGACGATGCGCTCCACTTCGAACCGCGCGCGCACTGCCTCGGCCTCGCCGATGCGCGTGTGCTCGCGGAGGTAGACGACGCCGCTCACCAGCACGATGCTGACGATGAAGACGATAGCGGCGCCGACGGCGAGCATGGAGCCGAAGTCGCGGATCAGCGGAACGCTGGAGAGTCGCAGCACGAGGAAGCCGATGCAGGCAGCGGCGGCGGCGACCAGCAGGGCAGGGCCGAGCCGCACGAACGCCCGATCGAGTCCGATGACCGCGGAGTCGGAGGCGAAGGTCTCCTCCTCGATACGGCTGTGCACCTGGATCGCGAAGTCGACGCCGAGGCCAAGCAGGATCGGCAGGCCGGAGATCGTCACCATCGTCAGGGGGATGCCGATGAAGCCCATGAGGCCGAACGCGGAGACGCAGCCCACCAGCACCGCCGGCAGCGAGAGCAGCCGCCAGCGCGCGCGGAACACGAGCGAGAGCACCAGGACCATGATGATGACCGCGAACACCGCCATCACGGCAAGCGCGCTCTTCATCTTGTCGTTGATCTCCTTGATCAGGAGCGGCGGACCGGCGACCAGCACGGTCGTGTCGCGGAACTGGTAGCGCGGCATGCGGTCTTTCACGTTGCCAGCGGCCGTCGACGCGGCGTCGAGCGTGACGTTGCCTTTCATCCGCACGACCATCAGGGCGTGGTGGGGGTCCGGGAAGATGCCGGCCAGCGCGGGGCGCGGCTTGCCGTCGGCGTCGTAGAGGATGAACCGGACGTAGTCCGGATTATTGAGGCTCTGCTCGCCCGCGTCGACGAAGCGCTTTGCGTCCGCGCCGTTCGCCGCGTTGAACGCGTCGGCGACCTTCTGCGTTGCGGCCTGCGCGGCGGCGTCCTGCTGCGCGGGCGTCTCGCCGCGCGCTGCGGACGCCTGACGCGCCGCGTCGGCGGCGGCCTGCTCGTCCGCGGCGAGCTTCTGCGGCCGCGCGAGCATCTGCTGGCGCACCTGATCCGTCGCGAACTGGACGATCAACAACGGCGAGAGCACGCTCTGGTAGTCGCCGCTGGCGTTGAGGTCGTCCTGCAACCGCTGCATCGTCGCGCGGTTCTCTGGGGTGAAGAGCGCGGTGACGTCCTGGCCGCCGGTCATCGTGAAGAGCACGAGCAGCGGGTCGCCGCCGAAGTGCGACTGGAAGCGGGTGTTGTCGAGGGAGAGCTTGTCGGTGGAGCTGAGGAGCGAGTCCTGCCCCGTCTTGAACTGCAGGCGCGGGATGCCGACCGCCAGCACGGCGGCGGCGCACATCGCGATGGCGACCATCGCGACGGCATGGTCTCGGACGAGCGACGCGACGGCAAGCGCCGGGCGCTTCATTCCCTCTGCTCCCTCCTGCTTCGTTCACTCCAGCTTACACATCTCCGGGCCGCCGGAGGCGGAGACTATGTCAATGGCCGCGCGGGTGGCGGCGGGAGGGTAAACCTTCCCGGATCCTTCATCGAATCTTCAGCGCCCGGCGCCGCAGCCCCCATGTGAGGCCCGTACACTTATCGTGCTGACAAGGGAGGACGTGGTGTGAGCGGACGGGAAACAGCGGCAGAGCGGCGGCTTCGGCTCGTTGATACGCACGGCTATAACGGCCTTGCGCTGCTCACCCTCTACGACGGCTGGCGCTACTTCGAGCCGACGGATGTCGATGGCTTCGTCGCGTTCGAGCTGCACCGCAAGACCGCCGTGGCCTGCGGCGACCCCGTCTGCGCCGAGGCCGACGCGCCCGAGATGTTGCGCCGCTTCGCCGAGTACTGCGCCGGCCGCGGCTGGCGCTTCAGCTTCATCGGGGCCAGCGCGCGCATCGGCAAGCTCGCGACGGAGCTGGGCCTCCGCGCCGTGAAAGTCGGCGAGGAGCCGTTCTTCGATCTCCACAAGTACAGCCTGAGCGGCAAGGCGGCCAAGAAGGCGCGCTCCGCTATCAACCTCGCGCGCCGCACCGGCGTCACGGTCGAGGAGTACACGCGGCCGTCGCCCGCGATCGACTCGGAGATCGAGGAGATCGCGCGGGACTGGCTCGATCACCGCGCCGCGCCGCCGATGGGCTTCATCCTGCGGTCGCGCCCGTTCGCGCAGCGCGCGCGCAAGCGCACCTTCATCGCCACGCACGAGGGGCGCGTCGTCGCCGCGATGACGTGCTCGCCCGCGCCGGCGCGGGGGCTGCTGTATGTCGAGGAGCAGCTGCGCCGCCACGACGCACCGTACGGTACCAGCGAGCTGCTGGTAGAGCAGGCGCGGCTCGTGGCGCGGGAGCAGGGATTCGCGTTGCTGAGCCTGGGCACGGCGCCGCTGCAGGGCGCGACCGAGCAGCCGTACGGCCGGCACCGCGCCATGACGTTGCTGTTCGGGGTGCTGTGCTCCAAGCTGAACTTCGCCTACAACGTCCGTTCGCTGAACCACTTCAAGAAGAAGTTCGCGCCGACGTTCTGGGAGGACAGTTTCTTCATCTACGCCGGCGGCGCGCTGCTTCCGGCGTTCGCCACGATCGCCGCCTTCGCGCCGGACGGCCTGCCGTCGCTGGTGCTGCCGAAGCGCATGCAGTGGCTGCGCTTCGTGCCGGCGGCGGCGCTCTGGACAGCGGCCGTTGCGGGCGTGTTCGCCACGGGATTCACGGCCTGGGCCTTCCCGGAGGTGATCGAGCCGTTGCGGCTGGGCCTGCACGCCACGGTACTGGCGTTCCGCCCGGCCGACTTCGCGTTCGATGCGGGCAGAACCGCTGCCGTCGGACACCGCCTGATCACGCTGGTGGTCGTGGTCGGCCTCGGCGCCGTCGCCTGGCGGCGGCGGGCGCGGGCGTAGCCGGGCGCTTGTCCGCGGCCCCCGGCCGATCTATCATCTCTGTAACGTCCTGACCCTTTAATCCGGTCCAGTGAGGCCGGGAAGGAACCCGAGATGCACAGCTCTTTGGCGCTTCGCGCCCCGATACCCGCGCACGCAACCTCCGACCGGGCCGCCGGACAGGAGGTTTTTTGATGCGCGAATCCACCGTCATGTCGGCCGCCGACATCCGCCGCGCTGTCACCCGCATCGCCCACGAGATTGTGGAGCACAACCGCGGCACGCAGGATCTCGTCTTCGTGGGCATGCTGACGCGCGGCGTGCCGCTGGCGCATCGCATCGCGCGCGCCATCGAGGAGTTCGAGCACGATGCCGTGCCCGTGGGCACGCTGGACGTGGGCCTCTACCGCGACGACCTGTCCGAGCGCGGCCACAGCGTCAGCATCCAGCCGAGCGAGCTGCCGGACATCCGGGGCAAGCGGGTGGTGCTGATCGACGACGTGCTCTACACCGGGCGCACCGTCCGCGCCGCGCTCGACGCCCTGATCGACTACGGCCGCCCGGAGCGCATCCAGCTCGCGGTGCTGGTGGATCGCGGCCACCGGGAACTGCCGATCCGTGCCGACTTCGTGGGGAAGAACATCCCGACGTCGCGCGGAGACGACGTGCAGGTGCGGCTCGAAGAGTCCGACGGCGACGAGTACGTGCGCGTGGCCGCCGCCGAGGAAGCGGAGGTGCTGCGATGACGACGATTCGCGAGCAGGAGACGCGCGCCGAGACGCCCGCCCCGATCGCCGCGCCCGCCTCGGAGGAGAGCGCGTGGCGCCGCCGCCACCTGCTGGACCTCGACGACTTCAGCATCGACGAGCTGGACCTGGTGATGCGGACGACGGACGCGATGAAGGAAGTGCTCTCGCGAGAGGTGCCGCGCGTGCCGGCGCTTCGCGGCACGACGATCGTCACGCTGTTCTACGAGAACAGCACGCGCACGCGCGCCTCGTTCGAGCTTGCGGGCAAGGTGCTGGGCGCGGACGTGATCAACGTCTCGGCGTCGGGCAGCAGTGTGACGAAGGGCGAGTCGCTGATCGACACGGTGAAGACGCTGCAGGCCATCGGCGCGGACGTGCTGGTGATGCGGCACAACCGCTCCGGCGCGCCGTACCTGGCCGCGCGCCACGCCGAAGCCTCGGTGGTGAACGCGGGCGACGGGCTGCACGCGCATCCGACCCAGGCGCTGCTGGACCTGTACACGATCCGCGGCTCGCTGGGCGACGTGCGCGGCCGCAAGATCGTCATCGTCGGCGATGTGCTGCACAGCCGCGTCGCGCGCTCCAACATGTGGTCGCTGACGGCGCTGGGCGCGGAGGTCGTGCTCTGCGCGCCGCCGACACTGGTGCCGCCCGGCATGCGCGACGCGCCGGAGGGCGGCCTGCCGGCGGTGCGCGTCGAGACGGACCTGGACCGCGCGATCGAGGGCGCGGACGTCGTGATGGCGCTGCGGATGCAGCTGGAGCGGATGCACGGCGGCTTCGTGCCGGGGATGCGCGAGTACTCGCGGCTCTACCAGGTGAACGCGAAGCGGCTGGCGTACGCGAAGCCCGGTGCGCTGGTGCTGCATCCCGGCCCGATGAACGAGGGCGTCGAGATCAGCCACGAGGTAGCGCACGGGCTGCAGTCGCACGTCGAAGAGCAGGTGGCGAACGGCGTCGCGGTGCGGATGGCGGTGCTCTGGCTGATCACGCGCAACACGCCGCGCGGCGGCCGCATGGCGTCGGCCAGGGGGTCGCTGTGAGCGAGCGCATCATCATCCGAGGCGGGCGCGTCATCGACCCCGCGTCGGGGTACGACGCCGTGGCGGATCTGGTGATCGAAGACGGCCGTATCGCCGCGGTCGGCGCGGCGCTGGACGGCGCCGGTGCGCGCGAGATCGACGCGCGCGGGCTGGTGGTCGCGCCGGGCTTCGTGGACTTGCACGCGCACCTGCGCGACCCGGGGCTGGAGTACAAGGAAGACATCGAGTCGGGCACGCGGGCGGCGGCGCGCGGCGGCTTCACGACGATCTGCGCCATGCCGAACACCGAGCCGGCGATGGACACGCGCTCGGTGATCGAATACGTGCTGCGCGAGGCGGCGGCGCGCGCCAGCGTGCGGGTGCTGCCGATCGGCGCGGTGAGCAAGGGCCGCGCGGGCAAGGAGCTGGCCGAGTTGGGCGACCTCGCGGCGGCGGGCTGTGTCGCGTTCAGCGACGATGGCGCGCCGGTATACGACGCGACGCTCATGCGGCGGGCGCTGGAGTATGCCGGCGCGTTCGACCTGCCGATCATCGACCACTGCGAGGAGAAGTCGCTGGCGCAGGACGCGGTGATGCACGAGGGCTGGGTCGCGGCGCGGCTGGGCCTGCGCGGCGCGCCCGCCGCGGCCGAGGAGTCGCCCGTCGCGCGGGACATCGCGCTGGCGGAGACGACCGGCGCGCACGTACACATCGCGCACGTGAGCACGCGCGGCGCGGTCGAGGCGGTGCGCCGGGCGAAAGCGCGCGGCCTGCGCGTCACCGCCGAGGTGACGCCGCACCACCTGACGCTGACCGACGAGACGGTGGCGTTCGGCGCGGGCGGCGGTTCTGAGCTGCAGTACGACACGAACGCGAAGGTGAACCCGCCGTTGCGCGCGCAGGACGACGTCGACGCCTGCGCCGCCGCACTCGCCGACGGCACGATCGACTGCGTGGCGACGGACCACGCGCCGCATGCGGCGACCGAGAAGCTGTGCGAGTTCGACGACGCGGCGTTCGGCATCAGCGGCCTGGAGACGGCGTTCGGGCTGTGCATGCGGCTGGTGCACGAGAAGAAGATCTCGCTGGAGACGCTGGTCGAACGCATGACGATCGGGCCGGTGCGCGCGCTCGGCCTCGACCGCCACGTGCATGGCATTGGCACGCTGGCGGTCGGCGCGCCGGCGGACGTGGTGGTGCTGGACCCCGGCGCGGAGTGGACGGTGGAACCGGAGCGGTTCGCGTCGAAGGGGAAGAACACACCGTTGGGCGGCGTGACGCTGCGGGGCGCCGTCGTGGCCACGGTGGCGTGCGGGCGCGTCGTGCACCACGCGGAGGTGCCCGTTGGCTAAGGCGCTGCTGGTGCTGGAAGACGGCACGGTGTTCACCGGCACAGCGATCGGCTCGGAGGCGCGCTCGCACGGCGAGGTGGTCTTCTGCACGGCGATGACCGGCTACCAGGAGGCGCTGACGGACCCGTCGTTCGCCGAGCAGGTGCTGGTGATGACCTACCCGCTACAGGGCAACTACGGCATCAACGAGTACGACATCGAGTCGCGGCGCATCCAGGTGCGCGCCTTCGTCGTGCGAGAGGACTGCCACCAGCCGAGCCACTGGCGCTCGAAGGGGACGCTGCACGACTACCTGGCCGAGAACGGCGTGCCTGGCATCGCCGGCGTGGATACGCGCGCGCTGACGCGCAAGCTGCGCATGGCCGGCGTGATGATGGGCACCGTCACCAGCGACGAGTCGCCGGAGCAGGCGCTGACCCGCCTGCGGGAGCTGCCGCGCTACGGCAGCACCGACCTGGTGCCGTGGGTGAGCACGCGCACGACGTACGAGTACCCGGGCGACGTCCCGGCAACGGGGCCGCGCATCGTCGTGCTGGACCTGGGAGTGAAGTACAATATCCTTCGCGTCCTGCACCATCTTGGCTGCGCGCCGATCGTCGTGCCGTGCCAGACGAGCGCCGAGGACATCCTGGCGATGCGGCCCGACGGCGTGCTGCTCTCGCCGGGACCCGGCGACCCGGTGCTGCTGGACTACGCGGTGCGGTGCGCGACCGGGCTGGTGGGCCGGGTGCCGATCATGGGTATCTGCCTGGGTCACCAGGTGCTGGGCGCGGTGTTCGGCGCGACGTCGTTCAAGCTCAAGTTCGGCCACCGCGGCGCCAACCACCCGGTGCGCGACGAGGCGACGGGCCGCGTCTACATCACGGCGCAGAACCACGGCTACGCCGTCGACGACGCGGGGCTGATCGCGGACGTCGAGGTGAGCCACCGCAACGTGAACGACGGCACCGTCGAGGGCCTGCGGCACCGCCGCGAGCCGGTGATGTCGATCCAGTACCACTCGGAGGCGTCGCCGGGGCCGCTGGACAACCTGTACCTGTTCGAGCGCTTCCTGGAGATGGTGAGCGCCGTCCGCACGTAGAGAGCGTCGTGGAGTGCGTAGCTCCGCAGGGAGGCCAGCATGAGTGAACCGACGTACCGCCAGGCGAACATCAACGACGCCGAGGCGATCTCTCACGTCATCGAAGTGGTGTTCAAGGAGCCGAATCCGGTGGGGTTCGAGCGGCCGCTCACGCCCGACGACGTGCGCACGTGGTTGAGCCGCCTCGGCGGCGAGGGCGGTGTCTTCCTGGCGACGATCGACGGCAAGGTCGTCGGCTTCGGCGCGCTGGACTACAACACGATCGAGCCGGACACCGTGGTGCTGGGCGTGTGGATGATCCCGGAGGTACGCCGGCGCGGCATCGGCACGGCGCTGGCGGAGTACGCACTGGGCTTCGCGCGCGACAAGGGGTACAAGCGGATCCGCGGCCGCCTGCCGTCGGACAACGAGGTCGCGCTGACGTTTCTCAGCAGCATCGGGGCGCTGGTGCCCATCTACAACCCGGAAGCACGCTTTGAGTTGCCGCTGGTCTAGCCGGCAGGACGCGCATGAACGACCTTCGCCTGGACACCATGATGAAGAGCATCGATGTGCTCGGCCGCCTCGCGTTCGGCGGGCAGTGCATCGCCGCGATGGCGATGATCGCCGGCCCGGCGATCTTCGTGACGGCCGCCGTCCTGCCGTTCTTCACGTGGGGTGACAACCGTGGCGAGGCGCTGGCGCTGTGGCTCGGCGGCTGGCTGGTCGCCGTGCTGGTGACGGCGGCGGGCATGGGACTGGGCTTCTTCTGCTGGCGCTGGTCCGGCGATTGGATCACGGAGTGGTACGGCTACGCCATCGGATTCGGCATCGCGGGCGCGGCCAACCTGGTGCTGGCGTACCTGCTGACGCAGTCGCCGCTGCCGATCTACCTGTCGTTCCTCTCGATGATGGCGGTGGCGTTCGTGTTGGGCTTCCTCATCGCGGGACGGCTGGGCGGCATCAACGTGCTGCCCGAACAACGCGAACAACGCCAGCGTGAGCTTGCGAGGCGACGCTGATGACTACCGGCAAGCGCTCAGTCCTGGAATCCCACAACGCGTGACCAAACCATCAAAAGTCCTGATCATCGGCTCCGGCCCCATCGTCATCGGGCAGGCCGCCGAATTTGACTATGCCGGCACGCAGGCCTGCAAGGCCATGCGCGAAGAAGGCGTGATCTCGGTCCTCGTCAACTCGAACCCGGCGACGATCATGACCGACGAGGGCGTCGCCGACATCGTCTACATCGAGCCGATCACGGTGGACGTGATCGCGCGCATCATCGAGCGCGAGCGGCCGGACGGGCTGCTGCCGACGCTGGGCGGGCAGACCGGCCTGAACATGGCCGTGGCGCTGCACGAGGCGGGCGTGCTGGACAAGTACAACGTGCGCCTGCTGGGCACGCCGCTGGAAGCGGTGCGGAAGGCGGAGGACCGCGAACTCTTCCGGCAGATGCTGGACGAGATCGGTGAGCCGACGCCGCCTTCGATGATCGTCACGAACGACGCGCAGGCCCGCGAGGCGCTGGAGCGCATCGGCCTGCCGGCGGTGATCCGGCCGGCGTACACGCTGGGCGGCACGGGCGGCGGCATCGCCTTCACGCGCGAGGAGTACGACCGCTACACGGCGTCCGGCATGGCGCTCAGCCCGATCCACCAGGTGCTGGTGGAGCAGTCGCTGCTCGGCTGGAAAGAGATCGAGTACGAGGTGATGCGCGACGGCGCGGGCAACGTCATCACCGTCTGCAACATGGAGAACTTCGACGCGATGGGCGTGCACACGGGCGACAGCATCGTCGTCGCGCCCAGCCAGACGCTGTCCGACAAGGAGTACCAGATGCTCCGGACGGCGTCGCTGAAGATCATCACCGCGCTCGGCATCGAGGGCGGCTGCAACGTGCAGCTCTGCCTTGCGCCGAACCCGGAGACGACGCCGTGGGCGGTGCCGCGCGGCGACGCGCTGCCGCCGTACTACGTGATCGAGGTGAACCCGCGCGTGTCGCGCTCGTCGGCGCTGGCCAGCAAGGCGACGGGCTATCCGATCGCGCGCGTGGCGGCGAAGATCGCCATCGGCAAGACGCTGGACCAGATCCCGAACGCGGTGACGCAGAAGACGAGCGCGGCGTTCGAGCCGGCGCTGGACTACGTCGTGGTGAAGATCCCGCGCTGGCCGTTCGACAAGTTCCCCTTCGGCGACCGCACGCTCGGCACGCAGATGAAGGCGACGGGCGAGGTGATGGCGATCGACCGCACGTTCGAGGGCGCGCTGCAGAAGGCGGTACGGTCGCTGGAGTTCGGCGGCCGCTCGCTGCTGTGGGAGGACCCGACGTGGCGCGACAACCACGCCGAGCGCCCGCTGCACGCGACGGACGAGCGGCTCTGGTCGATCATGGCGGCGCTGCGGCGCCGCGCGGATCTGCCGGCGCTGTCGCGCGCGACGGGCGTGGACCAGTGGTTCCTGCACAAGCTGACGAACATCATCGACATGGAGAAGCGGCTGCTGTCCGAGCCGCTGGCGCCGGACCTGCTGCGCGCGGCGAAGCGCATGTCGTTCTCCGACCGCCAGGTCGCGACGCTGAGCGACCGCCTGCCCGAGCAGGTGCGCGACCTGCGCGAGCAGTGGGACATCCGGCCCGTGTACAAGATGGTCGACACGTGCGCGGCGGAGTTCGACGCGGCGACGCCGTACTTCTACAGCACCTACGAGCAGGAGAACGAAGCGCTGCCGCAGCCGGGCAAGAAGGCGCTCGTCATCGGCAGCGGACCGATCCGCATCGGCCAGGGGATCGAGTTCGACTACTGCTCGGTGCACGCGTCGTGGGCGCTGGAGCGCGCGGGCTACAAGTCGATCATGGCGAACTCCAACCCGGAGACCGTCTCGACGGACTTCGACACGAGCGACCGGCTGTACTTCGAGCCGCTGGACGAGGAGTCGATCCGCGACATCCTGGAGAACGAGGCCGGCGGCGGCGCGGAGGGCGGGGGCGACATGCCGCCCTCGATCGTGCAGTTCGGCGGGCAGACGGCGATCAACCTCGCGGGGCCGTTGCACAGCGCGGCCGCGCCGATCATCGGCTCGTCGTCCGACACGATCGACCTGGCCGAAGACCGGCGGCGCTTCGAGGGGTTCCTGAACGGCCTCGGCATACCGCAGCCGCCGGGCGCGACCGTGGTCCACGTCGAGGACGCGATCCACACCGCCGACGCGCTGGGCTATCCGGTGCTGGTGCGCCCCAGCTATGTGCTGGGCGGCCGCGCGATGGAGATCGTGCAGAACCCGACGGAACTGGCGCGCTTCGTCCAGCAGGCGGCCGAGGCGAGCGAGGGCAAGCCGATCCTCATCGACAAGTACCTCGAAGGCAAAGAGGTGGAGGTCGACGCGATCTGCGACGGCGAGCGCGTGCTCATCCCGGGCATCATGGAGCACATCGAACGCGCGGGCGTCCACTCGGGCGACTCGATGGCGGTGTACCCGGCGATCCACCTGACGCAGGCCGAGGTGGACGCGATCGTCGACTACACGCAGCGCATCGGCCTGGGACTGGACGCGCGCGGGCTGATGAACGTGCAGTACGTGATCATGCCGTCGGAGGATGCGGCCCGCGCGGGTGAGTCGGACGTCTTCGTGCTGGAGGTGAACCCGCGCGGCTCGCGCACCGTGCCGTTCTTGTCGAAGGTGACAGGCGTGCCGATGGTGCGGACCGCCGTCAACATCATGCTGGGCCAGTCGCTGAAGGAGCAGGGGTACGAGGGCGGGCTGTGGCCGCGCCAGAAGCTCGTCGCCGTGAAGGCGCCCGTGTTCTCGATGTCGAAGCTGATCGGCGTCGACACGTACCTGGGGCCGGAGATGAAGTCCACCGGCGAGGTGATGGGCATCGACGCGACGTTCCCGGCGGCGCTGGCGAAGGCGCTGCTTGCGGCCGACATGGCGCTGCCGCCGGGCGGCGGCGTGCTGCTGAGCATCGCGGACCGGCACAAGACCCAGATGCTGCCGGTGATCCGGCGTCTGCACGACGCGGGCTACCGCCTGTACGCCACGGAGGGCACGGCCGGCATGATCGCCGCGCTGGGGCTGCCGGTGGAGCAGGTGACGAAGCGCCTGAACGAGGGCCACCCGAACGTGCTGGACGTGATCAACGACGGCCTGGTGTCGTGCGTGATCAACACGCCGGAGGGGCGCTACACGGGCACGCTGCGCGACGGCTTCTACATCCGCCGCGCCGCGACCGAGAAGCGCATCCCGTGCTTCACGAGCATCGACACCGCGCGCGCGGCGGTCGAGGCGCTGACGGCCAGTCAGCAGCAGCACGGCGAGCACGCCTACCAGGTGCGTCCGTTCCCCGAGTACCGCGACGGGTCGCCGACGCCGTGACGCTGCCCGCGCCGGGCAGCGGGCGGCGCGAGCGGCCGACGCCGGGCCGCATCGCGGAGCTGATACGGCTGTTCGGCAAGCTCGGCATCATCGGCTTCGGCGGGCCGACCGCGCACATCGCCCTGTTCGAGGACGAGATCGTCTCGAAGCGCGGCTGGATCTCGCGCGACCAGTTCGTCGATGCGCTCGCCGCGACCAACATCATCCCCGGCCCGAACTCGACCGAGATGGCGGTCCACGTCGGCTACCGGCGCGCGGGCGTGTTCGGCGCCATCGTGGCCGGCGCAATGTTCATCGCGCCCGCGTTCCTGATGATGATCGTGTTGAGCTGGGCGTACTTTCGCTGGAGCGGGGTGGCCGCGGTCAGCGACGTCTTCGACGGCATCAAGCCGGCCGTGATCGCCGTGATCGTCGTGACGCTGTGGCGGCTGTTCAAGTCTTCGGTGCGCGACGTGCCGCAGCTTGGCGTGATGGCGGTGGCCGGCGGGCTTGCGTACGTGTTCACGGCGTGGGAGCCGCTGATCCTGATCGCGGCGGGGCTTGCGGGCGTGGCCCTGTACACCCGCCCGAGCGACTACCCGCGGCCGCCGCTGCGCGTCGTCGTCCCGTGGCCGCTGCTCGCGCTGCCGCTTGCGGCGGCGGCCTTCGCGTGGCGCCCGGGCGAACTCGTAAGTCTCACGCTCGTCTTCCTGCGAGCGGGTGGCCTGCTGTTCGGCGGCGGCTACGTCATGATCCCGCTGATCCAGGACAGCGTGACGAAGCAGCACGCCTGGCTGACGCAGCAGCAGTTCCTCGATGGCGTCGCGCTCGGGCAGGCGACGCCCGGGCCGATCGTGATCACGGCGACGTTCGTCGGGTACGCTGCCGGCGGCCTCGCCGGAGCGGTCGTCGCGACGGCCGCCGTGTTCGCTCCGGCGTTCGTCCTCGCGATCAGCGCCGGGAACTTCCTTGAGCGCGTCCGTTCGTGGAAGATGGCAGCGGCGTTCCTGAAGGGCGTTGGCCCGGCGGTGGTCGGCACGATCGCCGCGGTATCGGTAGAGCTGGGCCGCAACGCGATCACCGACGGCTGGACCGCCGCGATCGCCGTCGCGGGGCTCGCCCTCGCGTGGCGCTACGGCCCGCTGCCGGCGCTGGTGTTCGCGGGTGCGAGCGGCATCGCGATCGGACGACTGGGTTGAAGCGAAGGAAGAGCGCACAGGCATGAAGATGGCGTACGCGGAGGTCGTCGAGAGCGAACGGCTCTACGCGCGCACCTACGTGACGTGGTTCCGCTGCCCGGCGCTGGGCAACGGCGCCGTGCCCGGCCAGTTCCTCATGCTCCGCTGCACGGACGATGCCGCGTACGGCGACGCTACGCCGGGCCACGCCGACGACCCGCTGCTGCCCCGCCCGATGAGCTACTACCGCGTCCGCCAGGGCGCGCAAGGGCCGGAGTGGGCCATCCTTTACGACGTCGTCGGCCGCGGCACGGAGTGGCTGTCGCGCCGCAAGCCGGGCGACCGTGTATACGGCTGGGGGCCGCTGGGCAACGGCTACGAGATCGGCCACGGCTCGCGGAACCTGCTGCTGATCGCGGGCGGCATCGGCGTGGCGCCGCTGGTGTGGCTGGCGGACGAGGCGGTGGCGAAGGGGCTCAGCGTGACGATGATCGTCGGCGCCCGCGACGCCGAGCACGTCTACCCGGCGCGCCTGCTGCCGCCGGAGGTCGAGGTGGTCGTGACGACGGACGACGGCTCGGCCGGCCGCAAGGGCTTCGTCACCGAGCCGTTCGCGGAGCTGCTGGAGTGGTGCGACCAGGCGTTCACCTGCGGCCCGACGCCGATGTTCCGCGCGCTGGCGGAGGCGGCGCGGAAGTCGAAGACGCGCCGGCCGGTACAGGCGCTGCTGGAGGAGCGGATGGCCTGCGGCACCGGCATCTGCTACGGCTGCGCGGTGCAGGTGCGCGCGCGCGGCGGCACGCAGATGAAGCTGGTGTGCAAGGACGGCCCCCGGTTCGAGATCCGGGACGTGTACTAGCAGACAGGCGCGCGAGCACGCCCGTCCCCCCAAAGCCCGCGATCACGATCCCGCTACCCTGACGCCCGGCGCCGCGCTAAGGTTCCGGCACCGGCCGCCGCAGGGTGCGGCGCGGCGCGGTCAGCCACGCAAGGAGAACCTCATGGCACGCTCCATCATCACTATCGCGCGGTCGCTGGGCGCGGGCGGCGACGAGATCGGCCGCGGCGTCGCGCAGGCGCTGGGCTACCGCTACGTCGATAACGAGATCATCGACCGCGCCGCCGAGCGGGCCGGCGTCTCCGCGGAGAGCGTCGCGAAGGCGGAGCGGCCGCCGGGGCTGCTGGCGCGGATCCTCGACGGCATGGCTATGACGGCAAC
>JBGQBE010000037.1:0-33916 GCA_041494685.1 Dehalococcoidia bacterium
GGACAAGATGCTCCATCTTGATATCCGCGTCCACGACCTGGAGAGCGCGGTGTCGCACGCTCTCGCAGCCGGAGCGCGACTCGCTGATTATCAGCCTCGACCTGATCTGCGCGTGCTCCTTGATCCGGCGGGCCACCCGCTGTGCCTGTTTACGGAATGACGCCGCAACCGTAGCGTCCCGCCGGCGGCGTTGAGTTTGCGCTGACCCTAGTACGACTCGCTGGCCCAGCCGGCCTGCCCCGGTGCCTCTTCCACCCCGGCCGTAACCGACGTGAGGTTCGACGCGCCCCGCTCGCGCAGCGCGTCGCGCACCCGCCGCACGACGTACTCCGCCAGGCGCTCGGCCGTCGTATTGTCGATCGGCAGCGGCAGCACCTCCGCCTTCGGCAGGACCCAGCCCCGCTCCAGGAAGCGGATCTTCCAGTTGCTCATGCCCTCATCGATCTGCAGGACGCGGCTGTCGCGCTGCAACAGGAACTTGTGGTCCAGCTCGTCGCAGATCGCCTTGCCGATGCTCTTCAGCGCGGCGAAGTCGCACACCCACGCATCGTCCGTGAGCGCGCCCGCGACCTCCAGCGTGACGGCGTAGTTGTGGCCGTGGAGCGGTTCGCACTGCCCCTCGAAGGTGGCAAAGTGCGCCGCCGCGAACTTCAGCTTGTTGCGCTCGACACGGACGCGAAATTCCATGCGGGTAGGGTATCGGCGCCCGGCGCCACCGGCCAGCGTTCCCGGCTAATCCCGGTAATCGCCCCAACCGCCCTGGCCGACGGGCGCGGGCACCGTCGCGCCGCAGATGCACGGGAACTCGCCGATCCGCACCCACATCGGGAAGTTGCCCTCGTAGTGGCGGCCGCACGCCGCACAGTCGGACTGGTACAGCTTCACGTGGGGCTCGTTGATCTTCTTCTTGGGGGGCATGGTGGCCGCCCGCTCAGGCCGCTTCGACGAAAATGTAGTAGCGGTCGTCGCGCTCGAACACGATCGGCATCTTGCCCGCCGCGCGCAGTTCGCGGATCCGCCCCGGCAGCGTAGCGCCGTGGCCGCGGATGATCGTGCTGAAGCTGAACGCGTACTCCTTGTCGCCCACCTTCACCCGCGCCGGCATGAAGGGCAGGTCCACGAGGTCGGCGTATGGTACCCACGACTCTTCGAGTTCCAGCGTGCCGAGTTCGGTCGGCGACAGCTCCAGCGTGTCTACCACGGTCGTCCTCCTGCGTTCACGGTGCGCCGTGAGGGTCGAGTTGCGCCGGTATTGCACCGAACGCGGCAAGCTATGTCAATCCGGGCGCTGCGCGCCGCCGCCATCCCCCTCGTCGTCGCCGTCCGTGTCCTCCGCCTCCCACGCCCGCGCCGCCGCGTCCCACGCCGCCACGTGCGCCAGCCCCGCGAAGTCCGCGTCCTCGGCGACCTCGCCGATGCTCAGGCCCAGCACGGGGTGGCGCGCCTCCGGCGCAAGCTCCGCCAGCGGCGCCAGCACGAAGTTGCGCTCGTGCAGCAGCAAGTGCGGCACCACCAGCTCCGGCATGTCGATCGTCTCCTCGCCGTATAGCAGGATGTCGATGTCGATCGGGCGCGGCGCCCAGCGCGCCGCCGGCCGCCGGCCGATCTCGCGCTCGATCGCCTTCACCAGCGCCAGCAGCTCACGCGCCGGCAGCTCCGTCTCGACCTCGCACGCCGCGTTGTAGTAATCCGGGCCGGGCGCCTGACCCTCCAGCACGACCGCCTCCGAGCGGTAGAGCGATGACACCGCCACGACGCGACACTGCGGCTCCAGCAAGCGCAGCGCCAGCAGCAGGTTGCGCTCCCGGTTGCCCACGTTCGCGCCGAGGCCGAGGAAGACGCGCGTCACGCGCCCTCCTCGCGCGGCCAGCCGCGCACTACCGCGTCCGCCACCGCCGCTACCTGCTTCATCGCCGCCACGTCGTGGACGCGGACGACGTCCGCTCCGCCCGCGATCGAGAGCGCCACGCTCGCCGCGGTCCCGAAGAGCCGCTCCTCGACCGGCGCGCCGCCCAGCACCTCGCCGATCGTCGACTTGCGCGACGTGCCCACCAGCAGCGGCAGCCGCAGCGCGCGCAGCTCGCCCATGCGCCGCAGCAGCTCGATGTTCTGCTCCGGCGTCCAGCCGAACCCGAAGCCGGGGTCGACGATCAGACGCTCTCGCGGCAGCCCGGCGTCCGCGGCGATCCGCACCGACTCGCGCAGCCCCTCGGCGATGCGGGCGATCACGTCGCCCGGCGGCCGGCCGCGCTGGTTGTGCATCGCCACAGCGGGCAGCCCCGCATCCGCGGCGATGCGCGCGATGGCCGGGTCGCGGCGGAAGCCCCAGATGTCGTTGAGCAGGTGCGCGCCCGCCCTCACGGCCGCCTGCGCCACGGCGGGCTTGTACGTGTCGACGCTCAGCGGCACGTCCGGCAGCGCCGCGCGGATCCGCTCCAGCGCGGGTACCACGCGGCGGATCTCCTCCTCCGGCTCGACCTCGTCGAACCCGGCCTCGGTCTTCGTGACCCCCGGCCGCGTGGACTGCCCGCCGATATCGAGGATGTCCGCCCCCTCGGCCACGAAGCGGCGCGCCTGCGCCAGCGCCTCGTCGGCCGAAGACAGGCCGTCGCCGCTGAAGGAGTCCGGCGAGACGTTGATCACGCCCATCACGTACGTGCGTGCGCCCCACGCGAAGTCGCGCGGACCGATGCGCATCACGCGCGGCTGTGGCCCCGTGTCGGTGGACATGGCCCCATGCTAGAGGATCGTGCGGGGGGCGTCAGGCGCGCGCCGGCGCCAGCCCGCGGATGCGAGCGACCGCCGGCGGCAAGATCTCCAGCAGCGCGTCGATGTCGGCGTCCGTGTTGTCGCGGCCCAGCGTCAGGCGCAGGCTGCCGCGCAGGTACTCCTCCGGCACGCCCATCGCCATCAGCACGTGCGACGGCTCCAGCGACGCCGTCGTGCACGCGCTGCCGCTGCTGGCGGCGATGCCCTGCAGGTCGAGCTGCAGCAACACCGCCTCACCCTCAAGATGCTTGAACGCGAAGCTCGCGCTGTTCGGCAGCCGCTTCGTCCGGTCGAGCGGGCCGGTGATGATCGTGTCCGGTATGCGGCGCGGTACCTCGTCCAGCAGCCGGTCGCGCAGCGCCGAGTCGTGCGCGTTGCGCGCGGCGCGTTCGTCGTGTGCCAGCCGCAGCGCCGTCGCCAGTCCCACCGCTCCCGCGACGTTCTCCGTGCCGGCGCGGCGATTGCGCTCCTGCGATCCGCCCGCTATCTGCGGCGCGAACGGTGTGCGCCCGCGCACGAACAGCGCGCCAGTGCCTTTCGGCCCATAGATCTTGTGCGCCGCGATCGAGAGCAGATCGACGCCCAGCGCGTCGATGTCCAGGTCCAGCGCGCCCGCCGCCTGCACCGCGTCGGTGTGCACCATGATGTGCGGGTCGCGCTCTTTCACGATGCGCGCAACTTCCGCGACCGGCTCGATCGTGCCGACCTCGTTGTTCGCGTATATCACGCTGACCAGCACGGTGCGGTCGTCGAGCGCGCCGCGCAGCGCGTCGAGATCTACGGAGCCCTCGTGGTCCACCGGCAGGTACGTGACGCGAAAGCCTTCCTTCGCCAGCGCGTCGCACGTGTGGAGCACGGCGTGATGTTCGATGGCCGTGGTGATGATGTGGTCGCCGCGGCTGCGCGACGCCAGCGCGACGGCGCGCAGCGCCAGGTTGTCCGCCTCCGTCCCGCCGCTGGTGAAGACGATCTCGTTCGGCTTGCAACCCAGCACCGCGGCCACGCTCCGCCGCGCGCCGTCCAGCCCCTTGCGCGCCTCGCGCGCCTCGGCGTAGATGCTCGAGGGGTTGCCCCAGGCGCTCGTCAGGTACGGCAGCATCGCCGCGACGACGCGCTGGTCCGGCGCCGTGGTGGCCGCGTGATCGAGGTAGATGCGCCGCTCGTCCATGCCAGCATCATAGCGCGGCGGGCGTCCGGCACAGGTTCGCGTCGAAGCTATGCCAGCTTCACGGAGCGGCGGGCGCGGGGCCCCAGCGGCGGTCCACCTCGCGCCGCACGGCCGGGTAGAACCACAGCTGCATCGCCGCCGCCAGCACCAGGCCCACCAGGCAGACGACCAGTCCCACGAAGGCGTCGGCGATGAAGTGGTTGGCGGTGAACACGATCGCCGCGAGCTGTGCCCACGGCAGCAGCAGGCCGAACGCCCGTACCAGCGGCTGCCGGATCGCGATGAACATCGATCCGCCGATGATCATCGCCCAGCCGAAGTGCAGGCTCGGCACCGCCGCGTACGGGTTGACGAACGCGCTCATCGACTGCGCCTGGTAGCTGAGCTGGTTGTATTTCTCGATCGTGCCGACGAACTCCCCCGTCGGCAGCAGCCGCGGCGGCATCACCGGGAACGTCGCGTAGATCACGAGCGCGATGCACCCCGACAGCAAGATCGCGTCGCGCGCGACGGTGTACTCGTGCCGGCGGAAGAAGTACATCCAGATCCCGACGCCGACGATCAACGGAAAGTCCAGCCAGAAGTAGATGAAGTTGAAGAGATCGATCAGCACCTTTCGGTGCAGCACGACGTCCTGCAGCCGCGGCTCCCAGAAGATCCCGATCGCGCGCTCCGCGTCGATGATGCGGTTCGCGTTGCGCAGCGCGTCGTCCGGGTGGTTGACCACCGCGCCGCGTACCAGGAAGTACAGCAGGAACGCCAGCGCTACGAGCCCGATCTCGAACATGTGCCGGTAGATGCGGCGACGCTGGATCGCGTCGACGATCTTGGACAGGGGCAGGGGCCGCCGTTGTGCTATGGTAGGGGCCTGCTGATCCATGCGGTGCCATGCTCCGTGCGTCTTCAGCGTGACGATAACGCCCCACTCTATGGTCAGCGCGCTCGCGATCGCAACCGCCGCGATACGCCATCGCCGCTGCGTATCACACGCGCGAAACCGCGTTCGGTCACGCGCGAATCAGGCTGCCCGCGGCCGATCATCGCCGCTGTGGAAAGGGCCGAAAATTTCACCGGAGTAGTCGTCATAAAAGCCTTGATCAGCCCATGGGGCAACTGTATTCTGCGGCCTGTCCCGAGGGTAATACGACGGCCTCACACGACCCGATGCCACGCAACTGGTGCGGGTCGTTCGCCCCGGTAGGGCGGGGGAGCAGCGGCACCGCGGTGAGGCCGGGCCCGCAACTGGGTACTCCAGCCTCGGGAACAACCACAGTCCGTTTTTCTGCTACGACGTTGCTTGTGTCCGGCCGCCCGCGCCGGGAGGGATTCGTGTTGCCAGTTGCAGGATGCCGACGCAGCGCACGCTCGACCATCGTCACCATCGGCGGGACCTCCTCACGATGACTGAACGGACCCCCGCCACCACGTGGATCGCCACCCTCGGCCAGCTCGAGATGCTGGTCACCCGCGCCAACTTCGACACCTGGCTGCGTGACACCGTCGGCATGCGCCACGAGGACGGCTGCTTCGTCGTCGGCGTCCAGAGCGACTTCGCCCGCGAGTGGCTCGCCGCCCGCCTGCGCCCCCTCATCACCAGGACGCTGGCCCGCGTCCTCGGCCACCCGGTCGAGGTGTCGTTCGAAGTCGACCGCCCGGCCGCCAATGACACGCCTGTTCTCCTGTCTGAGCCAGACGGTGGCGCGGACGAGATTCCGCCGTTCCTGCGGCGCTCGTCCGCGCCACCGGCGCTCAACCCGGCGCTCACGTTCGAGGCATTCGTCGTCGGCGACGAGAACCGCCTCGCCTTCGAGGCGGCCCGCCGCGCCGCCGAGCACCCCGGCGCCGTGAACCCGCTCGTCATCTTCGGCCCGGCCGGCCTGGGGAAGACGCACCTGCTCAGCGCCATCGGCCACGCCGCCTACGCCCAGGGCCGCCGGGTGCTCTACGCCACGGCCGAGAAGTTCGGCAACGACTACAGCGCCGCCCGCGACAAGGACCACGGCTACGAGCTCTTCCGCCGCCGCTACCGCGAGGTCGACGTGCTGCTGATCGACGACATCACCTTCCTGGAGGGCAAAGAGAAGTACCAGGAGCAGCTCTTCCACGCCTTCAACGACATGCATGCCGCCGGCAAGCAGGTCGTCGTCACCGCCGACCGTCCGCCGTCCAACCTTGGCGGCCTGATCGATGCCCTGCGCTCGCGCCTCCAGTGGGGGCTCGCCGCCGACCTGCAGCGCCCGGCCTTCCCGACGCGCCTCGCCATCCTGCGCGCCAAGGCCCGCCAGCACGCCCTGCGCCTGCCCGACGCCGCGCTGGAGATCATCGCCGAGCGCGCCTGCCCGACCGTGCGCGAGCTGGAGGGCTACCTCAACCGCGTCCTGGCGTTCGTCCCGCTCGTCGGCGGCAGCACCACCCGCGACGTCATCGAGAAGGCGCTCTCGCCGCTGACCCAGGCGCTGCCCGGGCACGGCGCCGAGCCGCTGGACGCCGACGCCATCATCGCCGCCGTCTGCCGGCAGACCGGCGTCACCGGCGCCGACCTGCGCGGCCGCAGCCGCGCCCGCGACGTCACCTACGCCCGCCATCTGGCCATGTTCCTGCTGAAGGAAGACGCCCGGAAGAGCGTCGCCGAGATCGGCCGCATGTTCGGCCACCGCGACCACAGCACCGTGCTGGCCGGCATCGCCCGCATCGGCCTGGAGCAGACCACCCGCCCCGAGACTCGCTCCGACATCGCCACCGTCCGCGAGTCCGCCGCCCCCACCCCCCTGCCCGTCGCCGCCGCGGGGTAGCCGCGAGGCACCTTACGCACCGGGAGGCTCGATGACAGATCGCAGCCAAACGAACGGCCGCATCACGTTTCACTGCCCCGTAGCGGCGCATAGTGGTACCTTCGCGAGGAGCTAAGCCCGAAGGGAGACCCCATGTCGCTCGAAGAGCTACTGCCCATCGTCCAGGGGACGGCCGAATGGCCGACGAGCAAGGACGCCGCCGACGCCGCACTCTTCAGGCCGTTGTTCGGCAGCCCCACCGGCCGCTACCGAGAGAGTGCCTCGAAGAGCGTGACGCTCCGTGCCAACCCGATGAGCGGCGAGGACGCCGTTCGCTTCGCGGCGTACATCGAGCCTTCGAACCCGCCGTCGGGCCCGTACTCGGGCATGTCGCTTGTGCTGTTCCCCGGCCAGCCCGGGGAGCCGTGCCTGATCTCGCTGGTGCTCGGAACGAACGGTCTGCACCCTGACGAGGAGATCCTCGGGCGTCCCGGGCATGCCCGGAAGGCGCAGGCCGTTTGCGCGTGGCTGAACAAGGAGCACGGCAACGGCGAACTAGTCGCCTGGGCAAAACAAGATCCGGTGCGTACAGATACGCCCGTGCCCAATGAGATCGCGGAGAAGTTCGCGCGGTATAGCGCCGTCTTCAGCAGGTACGGCCGCGAACTCTACGCCATCTATGCGCCAACCGACGACACGGCGAAGACGCGCGAAGCCCTCGCCGCATTCGTTGACCTGATGTTCGCGGAGCGCGGACAGATCCCTCTGGCAACCGCCCTGGACGATGCCGAACGACTGCGGTCGCGCTGGCTCGCCTACCTCATGCCACAGGTGACGCCGGCCGAGGTCGTAGGGCTGCTGGAGAGTCGCCGCTTCGTGATCGTCGAGGGGCCGCCCGGCACCGGCAAGACGCGCATGGCGGAGGAGTTGCTCAATCGTGAGTATGGCGGGCGCGGGTTCTCCATCCAGTTTCACCCCAACACCACCTACGAAGCTTCGTGGGCGGACTGGCACCACGCCCACGCGATGAGGGCCTTGGGCTGAGCTTTGACGCGACGCGTGGGCACTTGATGGACGCCGTGAAGCTAGCTCTCGATCAGCCCGAGGGCTCCCCGGTCTTGCTGCACATCGACGAGATCAACCGCGCCGACCTGGCCAAGGTGCTGGGCGAAGCGATCTATCTCTTCGAGCCGAACGCTCCCCGCAAGATCAGGCTGCCGTTCGACTTCGGCGAGCCGTTCAGAAATGAACTCTCTCTCCCGCCGAATCTCCACGTCCTCGGAACCATGAACACAGCCGACCGCAGTCTCGCCATCGTCGATGTGGCGGTGCGGCGTCGCTTCGCCTTTGCGAAGCTGTGGCCGCAAGTCAGCGTGGTCGAACAGCATGGCGGCGCGCTTATGTTGCGCGCGTTCAAGGAACTCATCGACATCTTCATCGACCACGCGTCCGGAGACGCCTTCAACCTCATCCCGGGTCACTCCTACTTCATCCAACCAGACCCGGCCGACGACCATGCTGCGCGGACGCAGTTGAAAGTCACGCTCGTTCCGCTGCTGGAGGAGTACCTCTCTCAGGGCTACGTCGTTGGCTTCTCCGAGGAGATCCGCGCGTACTTGCAGTGGATCGACAGCCTGTAATGACCACCGCCCACCCCGCGCGGCGACGCCCACCCGCGCGGCGAGCCTCTGAACAGCGCCTTCGCGCCCCGGGTGCGACGGCATGCTTCGAGATGTCGGACTCGGCCACCTCGCGTATACCCGCCGAGGCTCTGCTGCCGGGGGCACCCGCTCGCGATGCGAATCCGCAGATCGCCCGGCTCGCCACGCAGTTCATCTCCAGTAACCGGGCGACGCTCCAGGCAATCGGTGCGGAAATGACCCAGGAGTACGATGGCAATCGGGTTGACTTGGTGATGCGCTCCGGCAATCAGATCGGAGCCGTGCCGCTCGCATCGCCGACGACGACACGCATGGACTTTGGCCTCGTGATCAAGCCGCGTTTTGAGTGGGCGGGCCTTGGCCTCATGCTGAGCGAGATGGGTTGGCGGATCACGCCGTCGCCGTTAGCCATGCCGTTGCTACCACGATCCGAGCGCCAGATCCCCGCGTGGGTGCTGTCGTCGATGGTGCTGGCCCGCGTCCAGGCCTTGCTCGACCAGCTCAGCCGCCGGTTTGAAGTGATCGATGAGGTGCGATCGGCGCCGCGCGGCGCCGTGGACTGGACGTCGTATGCGACGCGTTACGCCGTGCGCGGGCAGTTCCTTCAAGTCCCGTGTCGCTTTCCCGACCTTCGCGACGACCGAGAGCTGCGTGGCGCGATCCGCTTCGTGCTCGGCAAGCAGATGCGCGCGCTTG
This sequence comes from Dehalococcoidia bacterium, assembly GCA_041494685.1. Classification (GTDB taxonomy): domain Bacteria; phylum Chloroflexota; class Dehalococcoidia; order DSTF01; family JACRBR01; genus JBGQBE01. The sequence continues at coordinate 9,066 of JBGQBE010000037.1, forward strand.
AGGGCCAACGACCGCACGGCGCGTTCGTAATTCGCCTCATCGACCTGTGCGGCGAGCTACTTGAGCGCGTACGTGACGCCGCGCCGTGCATTCCATCTCCGCGCGAGTTCGAGTCGTGGATGCGTGGGAGTCTCAAGAGCGAAACCTACCGCGCCGGGATCCAGGCCATGTCTTGGACAGTCGAAGACCGCGGCCTTGCGGGGCTGAGTGACCTGCAGGGGTTGCCCTGGGTCATGCCGATGGAGCAATTCTTCGAAGCGTGGTCGGAGACGGTGTTGGCGATCGTCGCTCGTCGGATCGGTGGGTCCGTTCTCGCAGGACGTTTGCGGCAGACCGTTCGACCGCTGGTCTGGGAACCGCCGTACCTCGGATCACAGAAGTCCCTGATACCTGACCTTGTGCTGGAACGCGGTGACGCCACGCTCATCATTGACGCCAAGTACAAGGAACATTGGGAGGAGATGCAGGAGCGTCCGTGGGCACAACTAGAGGCGGAGTTGCGCGAGCGCCATCGCGCGGATCTGCTGCAAGTGCTCGCCTACGCCAACCTCGCAGTCACGCCGCGCATCATCGTATGCCTTGCGTACCCCTGCTCGAAGCGCACGTGGCAGTCGCCACGCGATCGCCATCGGCTCTTCCATCGCGCGACGCTGCAAGCTGGCGATCGTCAAGTTACGCTCCTGCTCACTGCGTTTCCCATGGGCCAGGACGCCGCAAGTATCGGCGAGACACTGGCGGCTGAAGTAGTTCGCGATTAGGAGGTTGTAGCGATGGGCTGGACAGTACAGATCGACCCCACATCAGAAACGTGGCACATCAGCGGGAGGATGTACCTCGCGATTGAGCCGCTCCTTCGCGATTACGACATGCGGTACTGCTACATCCGGCCGTCGCAGCAGGCGCTTGAGGTAGTTCGATCGCTGGCGCCCACCGACTTCGAGGAGGCGCGGGTGATCGGCCATGTCCTCGACGAACTACAGCGCAGGAAGCGGGTCGAGTTGCTGTTCGGCAACTAACCGCCCTCCCCCACCACAAGCAGACAGGCCCGGTGCGATTCGCACCGGGCCTGCTGCGTTAGCTCGATACTGCGCGCCGCCTGGGCGGCGGCCTGCTACTTACAGAAGCCTTCGAAGTCCACGCGGCACGAGTTCTTCGCCATGAAGTCCGTCACGTCGCCCTTCCGCGCGTCCCAGTCCGTGTACTGGATCGTCAGCACGCGTGTCCACGACGACATGCCGATCGTGCCCTCCACCAGGTCCGGGTCGCGCGCCATCACCACCAGGTTCTTGTGGTTGTTGATGCGGTCGTTGACCAGGTCTGTGAGCTTCTGCACGACGTCCTGACAGGCCGCGTCGCCGTCCTTGCAGTTGTAGCCCACGAAGACGCCCGCATGCTCCAGGATGTGCGCGATCGCGTCGCGCGGCACTACCACCTCAGGCGGGTACACGTCCGGGTCCGGCGGGATCTTGATCAGGTTGCCGCCGCCGACGTCCACCCCGTTCTGCACGTTCAGGTGCTCCCCGGACGAGGGCGGGTTGCTGGCGCGGCAGTCCGTCGGCGCCGGCGTGACGATGGCAACGTTGCCGTGGGCGTCCGTGATCGCCGCCGCCGGCGATCCCGTGACGACCGGCGCGGGTGTTGGGCTGCCCGGCGTGGGCGTCGGCTGCCCCTCCGGCGCGCCCGACCACGCGACGCCCCCGCAGAACGCCATCGGCGTGCGCGTCAGCGAGAACGGGAACGAGAAGTGGCCGCGGCCCTGGCTCGCGACGAACGTCCCCGGGATGCTGCTGCTCGAGTCCGCCGCGGCCTTGTCGGCCCCCGCGACGTTGGCCTTGTTGCCGGCCTGCGAGATCAGGAACGCCAGCAGCGCTACCACCACCACCACTCCGGCGCCGATGCCGATCGGGATGATTGGCAAGCGGCCCCCGCCCGATACCTTCACCGGCGTCCGCCGCGATGGCGGCCCGCCCGCCGCGCCGCCGCCACCACCGCCGCCACGCTGCTGTCTGCGGTCCATTCTGCGCTGTTCTCGGCTCATCTCGACTACGTCTCCCTGGCAACACACTGCGCGGCGCGCCACGGGCGCCGTCTCGCGGCGAGATTATAGCGGAGACCGGACTAGAGGCTGGGGACTGGTGACCGGGTTGGGGACTGAGGGACTGTGGGCCGCACGCCGCATCCAATTTCCGGTTGCCCGTCTCCAACTTCTATTCCGCCCACCAGGCGAAGCCGACGAGCCCCGGGCCCGTGTGCACGCCCATCACCTGCGTGAACTCCGTGACATATGCTTCGGCCAGGTCGATGCGCCGCTCCGCCGCCGCCAGCAGCGCCGCCGCGTCCTCCGGCGCGTGCGCGTGGTGCACCGCCAGGTGGATGCGCCGGCCGGCCGCCGCTTCCGCCAGCAGGTCCGTCATGCGCGCGAGCGCCCGCGTCCGCGTCCGCGCCCGCGCCACCAGCTTGATGTCCGACGCGCTGAACCGCACGATCGGCTTCACCTGCAACATGCCCGCCGCCCACGCCGCCACGCGCGGCACACGTCCGCTGCGCGCCAGGTACGAGAGCGTGTCCAGCATTGCCAGCAGCGTCACCCGCGTCGTCATCTCCTCCGCGCGCGCCGTCACCTCGTCCAGCGACGCCCCGGCCGCCGCCGCCGCCCGCGCCGCCTCGATCACCACGAAGCCCTGCGCCATCGCCGCGTTGCGCGAGTCCAGCAGCCGGATCTCCGTCCGCGGCGACTCCGCCCGAGCCAGGTCGATGGCGTGGCGCGCCGAGTCGTACATCGCGCTGAACTGCTTCGAGACCGTGATGCAGAGCAGGGCGTCCGCGCGCCGCGCCGCCCGCCCGATCGCCTCCAGGAACATGCCGGGGGACGGCGCCGCCGTCGTCGGCCGCTCGCTCGACGTGCGCAACAGCTCGTAGAACTCGCCCGTATCCGTGCTCAGCGAGTCCACGAACGTCCGGCCGCCGAAGATCAGGTGCAGCGGCACCACCTCGATGCCCAGGCGCTCCGCCACCTCCGGCGGGATGCAGGCCGTGCTGTCGGTGACAATCGCGATGCTCATGCCGGGGAGTGTAGCGGCTGGTCGCGGCCAACTACGGTCTCCCACACCCATTTGCCCCGCCGGGCCTCCCTTGCTATGCTTCCCGCCGTATGACACTAGCGACTGAGAAGAAATCCGAGATCATCGGCCAGTTCAAGGGCCACGAGACCGACACCGGGTCGGCCGAGGTCCAGATAGCGCTCCTCACCGAGCGGATCAACCAGCTGACCGAGCACCTCAAGCTCCACAAGCACGATTACCACACCCAGCGCGGGCTCCTGAAGCTGGTCGGGCAACGCCGCCGGCAGCTCGCGTACCTCAACAAGACGGATGTGACGCGCTACCGCGCGATCCTCGCAAAACTGGGCCTCCGCAAGTAAGGGTAGGAACCCGCGGAGGCCTTTCTATTTGCCCGAGTCAGGGACCGGGCGCGTGACGGAAGAAGAGAGAACAGAGTCACCCTCGAGCACGGGCGGACGGACGGGCCAGGAACACACGGGCCCCGCCCCGAATTACGACACCACCATTACTCGAGACGTCGACGCAGCCGTGGAGCTTCGGCCGCTGCCTTTGCAGTTCAACACGCTACATCCAGGTTCAGACGTAACCTGCGACCCCATACAGGATGGAGGATCCTACAAGCATGCCTGAAATCAGAACATTCTCGTGTGAGTTCGGCGGCAAGACGCTGTCCATCGAGCACGGCCGCGTCGCCGGGCTAGCCGGTGGCGCCGTGCTGGTCCGCTACGGCGACACCACGGTGCTGTGCACCGCCACGATGGCCCGCACCCCCCGCCCCGGGATGGACTTCTTCCCGCTGACCATCGACTTTGAAGAGAAGATGTACGCCGCCGGCAAGATCCCCGGCTCCTTCTTCCGCCGCGAGGCGCGCCCCAGCACCGAGGCGATCCTCAGCGCCCGCCTCACCGACCGCCCGCTGCGCCCGCTCTTCCCGAAGGGCATGCGCAACGACGTACAGATCGTCATCACCGTCCTCTCCGTCGACAAGGAGAACGACCCCGACGTGCTCGGCACCGTCGGCGCGTCCGCCGCGCTCAGCATCTCCGACGCCCCGTTCGCGGGGCCGGTCAGCTCCTGCCGCGTCGGCTACATCGACGGCAAGTACGTCGTCAACCCGACGTTCCAGCAGCTCGAAGAGAGCCAGATCGACATCGTCGTCGCGGGCACGCGCAACGCCATCATGATGGTGGAGGCGGGCGCCAACGAGGCGCCGGAAGACATCATCCTCGGCGCCATGGAATTCGCGCAGGAGCAGAACCAGATCCTGATCAAGCTCCAGGATGAGTTGGTCGCGGCCCTCAAGCCCGTCAAGTGGGAGTTCAACCCCGCCAAGCTGCCGGAAGAGCTCAAGGCGAAGGTCTTCGCCGACCTGGCCGGCAACGTCGACGAGTTCCTCGCGCTGGCGAAGGACGAGCGCCAGGGCGCGCTCGACGACCACAAGGCGAAGCTCGTCGTCAAGTACGGCGAGGAGTACGGCGAGCAAGCCGTCGGCGAGGCCCTGGACGCCTTCGTGAAGAAGACCGTCCGCGAGTCGATCCTGAAGGACGACCGCCGCCCGGACGGCCGCCACAGCAAAGAGGTCCGCACCATCACGTGCGAGGCCGGCATCCTGCCGCGCGTCCACGGCACGGGCCTCTTCACGCGCGGACAGACGCAGGTGCTGAGCGTGACCACGCTCGGCGGCGTCGGCGACGCGCAGCGACTCGACACGCTCTCCCCCATCGAGAGCAAGCGCTACATGCACCACTACAACTTCCCGCCCTACTCGGTCGGTGAGACCGGCCGCATGGGCGGCGCGGGCCGGCGCGAGATCGGCCACGGTGCGCTCGCCGAGCGCGCGCTGCTCCCGGTGCTGCCGGGCGTCGAAGAGTTCCCCTACACCATCCGCGTCGTCTCCGAGGTGCTCTCCAGCAACGGCAGCACGTCGATGGGCAGCGTCTGCGGCAGCACGCTGTCGCTGATGGACGCCGGCGTCCCGATTGCGGCGCCGGTCGCGGGCGTGGCGATGGGCTTGATCATGGGCGAGGACGGCAACTATAAGGTGCTGACCGACATCGCCGGCCTCGAAGACAACATGGGCGACATGGACTTCAAGGTCGCCGGCACCGAAGAGGGCATCACCGCCCTCCAGATGGACATCAAGATCCAGGGCATCCCCATGTCGGTGATGCGCGACGCCGTCGCACAGGCCCGCGTCGGCCGCATGTTCATCATGGACAAGATGCTGCAGACGCTGCCCGAGCCGCGCCCGGAGATGTCTCCCTACGCGCCCCGCATGTATCGCCTGCAGATCGACCCGCAGAAGATCGGCACGGTCATCGGCCCGGGCGGCCGCGTCATCCGCTCCATCATCGAGGAGACGGGCTGCACGGTCGACATCGAGGACGACGGCTCCGTGTTCATCGGCGCGACGAACGAGGAGTCCGCGCGCAAGGCCATCGACATCATCGAGGGCATGACGAAGGACGTGGAGGTCGGCGCGATCTACACGGGCCGCGTCGCCCGCATCATGAACTTCGGCGCGTTCGTCGAGATCGCCCCCGGCAAGGACGGCCTGGTGCACATCTCGGAGCTGGCGGACTTCCGCGTGCCGTCCGTCGAGGACGTCGTGTCGGTCGGCGATGAAGTGACCGTGATGGTCACCGAGGTCGACTCCATGGGCCGCATCAACCTCTCCCGCCGCGCGGTGCTCGCCGGCGAGACCGACCCGGCCGCCGTCGTGGCGCGCCAGAAGGCGGAGCGCGAGAGTCGGCCGGACCGCGGCGGCCCGCCCCGTGGCGGCGACCGCGGCGGCGGTCGCGGCGGCGGGGGCGGCTACCGCGGCGGTGGTGGTGGCGGCGGTGGCGGTGGCTACCGCGGCGGTGGTGGTGGCGGCGGAGCAGGCGGCCCGGCGCGGAGCGCCGACGGCGGGCTGCGCGACCGGCGCCCCAACCGCGGCGAGGGCCCTCCCGGCCCGCCGAAGCCCCCGTTCCAGGGCGGCGACTAGTCCGCAGATTCCACAATTGAAGGTGCGCAGTTCACGGTCGGCGGCAACGCCGGCCGTGAACTGCGCACTGGCAACTGCGAACTTCGTCGCCTAAATCCCTCATTGACACCTCTTCCGGGCCGCCGATAGACTCGCTGGAGCCGCTGCGGGCCGTCCTCTGCGCCCGAAGTGGAGAGCGGCGCGGCGTGGTGGGAGGCGGTGCTCCACTGTTGCACGGTATCGAGAACTCGCTTCTCGACTTCATCACCTGCGTCTACGACGCCATCGGCTGGCCCGGCGTCATCGTCATGATGGCGGTCGAGTCGGCGGCGATCCCGCTTCCCAGCGAACTCATCATGCCGCTCGCCGGCTGGAAGCTCATCGAGGCGAAAGGCCACGGCATCGAGTTCGTATTCGTCGCCGGCCTGTTCGGCGGCATCGGCAACACGGTGGGATCCTGGGTGGCGTACTGGGTCGGCATGTACGGCGGCCGCCCTGCCGTCGAGAAGTACGGCAAGTACATCCTGGTCTCCCGGCACGACCTCGACCTGGCCGATCGCTTCTTCAATCGGTGGGGCAACTGGGCGATTTTCGGATCCCGGCTGCTGCCCGTCGTGCGCACGTTCATCAGCGTGCCGGCCGGCATTTCCAGGATGCCGTTCTGGCAATTCACGGCGTATACGTTCGCGGGCGCCTTCATCTGGTCTACCGGCCTTGCCTACGGTGGGTATAGACTGGGTGAGCACTACGAAGACATCCGCAACTGGATGCGCCCGCTGGATTACCCGATAGCGGCCGTCATCGCGATTGCGGCGGTCTGGTACGTGTACCGGCACATCAAGAGGGCATGGGGGACTGAGCCTGAGGCCAGCCACGAGCCCAAACCATAGCGGCGCCTTGGCGGGGTATCGTCGCGAACGAATATAGGCTGGCTCATCGTTCCGGGCGCGCGCGCCCGGTGAGCCTCCAGGCAGGGAGAATGAACGGCCTATGATGCTCGTCCGCGTGATCACCGCGGCCGTCAAACCGGCGCTGCTCGGCGCGGCTATCTCCGCCGCCGCCGGCGGTGCCTACCTCGCGTACGACCGCTTCGCGCCGCATGCCGATGTCTCCGCGTTCCAGAGCGTCCAGGGTCACGGCCAGAAGCTGCTGATCAGTGAGTTCGGCGACACCACAGACACCATCGTCGCGGTCGATCCGGATGACGTCGGCGCCCGCACGACGATCGCCACCATCGACCACGCCAGCGGTTACGGCGTCTTTCCGGTGCTATCGCCCGATGGCCAGGCCATCGCCTACACCGGCCTTCCGGCAGGCATCCCGAAGCCCGCGCCCGACGCGCCCGCCCAGGCGGGCGTCGTGGACGTGCGCGGCAAGGCGACGCTGCTCGCCGCCGACGCCGACCTGCTCGTGTCGCCCGTCTGGTCGCCCGACAGCCAGTCCATCGTCGTCCGTCACAGCGTTACCGCTGCGGACGGCAGCGGCACCTACGAACTCCTGCTGCTCGGCCGCGACGGCGCGCGCGCCTCGCTGACGACGTGGCGCACCGCCTCGCTCTTCCCGATCGCCTTCGCGCCGGACGGAGCGAGGCTGTACTTCGCCACGCTCAGCCCCGCCGGTACCGACCTCTACGCGATCGGTGCGGACGGCTCCGGAGAGACGAAGATCGCCCACCTCAGCGACGAGATCGCGCGCGACTGGAAGCTCTCGCCCGACGGCGCCACGCTGGCGTACTCCGTCGCCGAGGGCGGCCCGCAGCCGCAGGTCGTGACGATGACGCTCGCCCTGGCGACCGGCGTCGCCGCGGACGCCGTACGGTCGCCGGCGGCGGCGCGCTTGGAGTTCAACCCCGCATGGCAGGCGGACGGCACGCTCACCATCGCGTCGGTGCAGCCGCAGGGCGGCAGCGCCGTCTCGGTCGTCGCCGCCGCTACCGCAAGGACCCTCACGTCGAATGACGGCGCCATCGACCTGCCGCTGGCGTGGTCGCCGGACGGCGCGAGGCTGGCGGTGCGCTCCGTCGAAGGCGCGTCTCTCCAGCAAGCGACCGCAAGCCACGTCGAGATCGTCGGCGGCGACGGCAGCCGCCGGCGCGTCTCCGACAGCGCCGACGTGCTCATCGTGGGGTGGCTGCCATGACGCACATCTCGCTGCACGCGGCTGCCGCGCGCATCCGCTCCCTCCGCTCGCGCCGCAACGCGCTGATCGCCGCCGCGCTGCTGGCGCTCGTCACGGTCGTGACGCCGGGCCGCGCACGCACGCCCGCCGCGAACGCCTGCGCCTTCGACACGCCGCCGACGACGTACGAGACCACGGAGGACCGCAAGCTGTACATGCAGGCGATGGACCTCGCCGGCAACGACATGCTCTTCCCCAAGGACACGTTCTTCTCGCAGGCATGGATCGAGATGGGGCCGCGCAACAACCGCACGCACGCGCCCGTCTACGTGCCGCCGACGCTGCTGAAGTCGATCGCCTGGATCGAGAGCGACGTCTCGCAGGGCGCTGCGGCGCTGCCGTTCGGCGCCATCGGGCCCGCGCTCGTGTCGTTCGACTGCGGCTACGGCATCTCGCAGGTGACCAGCGGCATGACGACGCCGCTTGGCGACGCCGGGCAGGCCAGCGACGACCAGGCGCTCGTGGCGACGCACTTCGCCTACAACATCGGGCGTGGCGCGGCGATCCTGATCGACAAGTGGAACGCGGCGCCGTCCGACCGGCCGATCGTCGGCATCGACACGAACAGCGACCCGCAGTTCGTCGAGAACTGGTACTACGCCGTGTGGAGCTATAACGGTTTCACCGGCCCCGGCGCCGACCGCAGCAACCACCCGATGGATCCCATCTACGGCGCCTGGCCGCGCACGCCGTACAGCTGCGGCCCCGCGACCGATGGCCTGGGCCACAACCGCAGCCTCTACCCGTACCAGGAGCTGGTATACGGCTGCATGGCCAACCCGCCGCAGGTGCTGAGCAAGCCGCTCTGGGCGCCGCTCGCCGCGACGCTGCCCGATCTCAACAACCCGTACTGGCGCGCGCCGCTCGCGCTGGCGAACTTCCAGGCGCCGTACGACAAGATGGACCTGCCCACGCCGAAGCCCGCCCACAAGGACCCGACGCCCAGGCCGGACGCCGCCGCGCGGCTCGCCGTACTCGGCCAGCCCAAGCTCTCCGTCGACCGCCCGATGGTGCTGGTGAACGTGCGTCCGGGCCAGTCCGCGACGCCCGTGGAAGTGCGGATCACCAACACGGGCACCGGCATCCTGCCCTGGCGTGTCAGCGCCAACAAATCGTGGGTGAAGGTGTCCCTCCCCGCCGGCGTCGCCGTCGGCAGCGATCTCAAGTGCAACGTCTCGTCGCCCTGTGACCGCACAGCGGTCCTGAAGATCAGCGTCGATCCGTCGAAGATCCTGGGCAGCGACACCGCCGTCGTGCACATCAGCGGCCTCGGATTCGGCGTCGGCGGCCAGGACATCGCCGTCTTCGTCAAGGTCAACGTCGCCATCGGCATCCCCGGCACCACCAAGAACTGACGCTGACTCCGGGCGGAGTCCGCAGCAGCCCCGGCCGATCCCTTGACCGGCGCCAGACCGTGCCGTACACTCGGTTAGCACTCCCGCCAGGAGAGTGCTAGAATCCGGTAACCCAACCAAACCCAATACGTGCACCAAAGGATGAGGTAGATATGGCCAAGCAGCTTCTCTTCGAAGAGGATGCCCGTCACGCCCTGATGCGGGGTATCGACGCGCTCGCCGACGCCGTCAAGATCACGCTGGGCCCCAAGGGCCGCAACGTGGTGCTCGACAAGAAGTTCGGCGCCCCCACCATCACCAACGACGGCGTCACCATCGCCAAGGACATCGAGCTCGACGAGCCGTTCGAGAACATCGGCGCCCAGCTCGCCAAGGAGATTGCCTCCAAGACGAACGACATCGCCGGCGACGGCACGACGACCGCCACCGTGCTGGGCCAGGCCATCGTGCACGAGGGCCTGAAGAACGTCGCTGCCGGCGCCAACCCGATGGCCATCAAGCGCGGCATCGAGGCCGCCGGCCAGGCGATCGTCGCCCAGCTCAAGAAGAACGCCAAGCCCGTAACCACGCGCGAGCAGAGCGCGCAGGTCGCCTCCATCTCCGCCGCCGACGCCACCATCGGCGCCCTCATCGGCGAGGTGATGGAGAAGGTCGGCAAGGACGGCGTCGTTACGGTCGAAGAGTCCAAGGGCATCGCCACCGAGGTCGAGTACGTCGAGGGTATGGCGTTCGACCGCGGCTACATCAGCCCGTACTTCGTCACCAACTCCGAGAAGATGGAAGCGGAGCTCGACGAGCCCTACATCCTGATCACCGACAAGAAGATCAGCGCCGTCACCGACATCCTGCCGATGCTGGAGCGGCTGCTCCAGATCAGCAAGAACCTGCTGATCATCGCCGACGACATCGAGGGCGAGGCCCTGGCGACGCTGGCCGTCAACAAGCTGCGCGGCACGATCAACGTCGTCGCCGTCAAGGCGCCCGGCTTCGGCGACCGCCGCAAGGACAACCTCGGCGACCTCGCCGCGCTCACCGGCGCCACCGTCATCAGCGAGGAGCTGGGCCGCAAGCTCGACTCCGTCGCGGTCGAGGATCTGGGCCGCGCGCGCCGCGTCCTCGTCGGCAAAGAGAACACGACGATCATCGAGGGCAAGGGCCAGGGCAAGGACGTCAATGGCCGCGTGAAGCAGATCAAGGCCGCGCTCGACAGCACCACGTCCGACTGGGACCGCGAGAAGCTGCAGGAGCGCCTCGGCAAGCTCGCCGGCTCCGTCGCCGTCATCAAGGTCGGCGCCGCCACCGAAGTCGAGCTGAAGGAGAAGAAGCACCGCGTCGAGGACGCGCTCTCCGCCACCCGCGCCGCGGTCGAAGAGGGCATCGTCTCGGGCGGCGGCGTGGCGCTGATCAACGCGCTGCCCGTGCTGGACAAGCTCATCCTCGAAGGCGACGAGAGGACCGGCGCCACCATCCTCAAGCGCGCGCTCGAGGAGCCCCTTCGCCGCATCGCGATCAACGCGGGCAAGGATGGCTCCGTGATCGTGCAGAAGGTCAAGACCCTGAAGGCGGGCGAAGGCTACGACGCCGCGAAGGACGAGTTCGGCAACATGATGGCCAAGGGCATCATCGACCCGCTCAAGGTCACGCGCGCCGCGCTGGAGAACGCCATCTCGATCGCCGGCATGGTGCTGACCACGAACTGCCTGGTCACCGACCTGCCCGAAAAGAACGCCGCCGGTGGCGCGCCCATGGGCGCCCCGCCGATGTACTAGCCGCCGCGGACTGCGCAACGCGACAGCGGGGCCGGGCGGAGACGTCAGGCCCCGCTGTTTACATATGTTCAGATAGAACAAATCACATCGCGCGCGCTTGACACGAGACGATAGCCCGTAGCGCGCCGCACGCGTAACCTTGGATCATCCGAGAGGTGCCTGATGTACGGGGAAACCGGACTGCTCGTGGATATCAAAGAGATCGAAACCGTCGTACAGGAAGCCGATGTCTTCGCCGCCGGCTTCCGCCTCTTCCCGGAGCGCCTGCTCATCGACACCCGCCACAACGACGACGAGATGCCCATGGTGGCGATCGTCGACCCCGTGGCGACCGTGCAGGAGCGCTTCTTCTGGCTTGGCCAGCACCGCCCGTCGCTCGGCATGCCCAGGACCTTTGAGTTCTTCTTCTGGCCGCACAGCGCGCGCTACCTCCAGGAGAGCGGCCTCTGGGAGGCCATCTGCGACCGCATCGTCGCCTCCGGCTTCAACGGCGCCCGCGAGACCTGCGACGAAGCGCTGCGCGACCTCATCGAGCGCGAGCGCCGCGCCACGGTCGAGGCGATCCGCGGCACGCACTACCAGACGCTCTGGAGCGCCCGCGAGGTCTGATCACCAGGCGCGCGCAATCCGCCACTCCCGAACGCCGTAGGGACAGGTCTGAGGACCTGTCCCTACGGCGTTACGTCGCCTGTACTCCCCGGTCCCCGCCGCCCGCCGCTTACGGCGGGCGTCTTTGATCTTGCCGTCGCCGCGGGTACGCTGCCGGCACGAAGGAGGTGCGCATGGCGCAGCCGATGGTGCTGGAGCAGATCGAAGACTACGCGGCGCGGCACACCACGCCGCTGCCGGAACTCCTGCGCGAGCAGGTCGCCGAGACCGAGCGCGAGTTCGGCGGCCTCATCTCTATGGTCTCCGGCCAGGTCGTCGGCATGACGCTGCAGACGCTGGTCTACGCCCTCGGCGCGAAGCGCGTGCTGGAGATCGGCATGTTCACCGGCGTCAGCGCCCAGATGATGGCCGCCGCGCTGCCCGACGACGGCCGCCTCGTCACCTGCGACGTCTACCCGAAGGCGATCGAGTTCGCGAAGCGCTACTTCGCGCGCAGCCCGCACGGCCACAAGATCGAGGTGCGCGAAGGGCCGGCGCTGGAGACGATGAAGACGCTGGTGCCGGGCTTCGACTTCGTCTTCATCGACGCCGACAAGTCCAACTACCTCAACTACTACGAGGCGGCGCTGCCGCTGCTCGCGCCGCGCGGCATCATCGCCGTCGACAACGTGCTGTGGAGCGGCAACGTGCTGGACCCGAAGGACGACGACAGCCGCGCCATCGTGGCGTTCAACGCCCACGTCCAGGCCGACCCGCGCGTCGTCAACGTCCTCCTCACCGTCCGCGACGGCCTGCTGCTCATCCGCCGCGCGTGACCCCAACGCGAACGCTGTAGGGACAGGTCTGAAAGACCGGTCTGCCCACAGGGCCCGGCCCGCCCGCTCCCGCCTCCTCCGCACCTGATCGCGCCGCGGCTCGCTCTCCGCCGCTGGACCGATTCCGTGTCAGCCGAAGCGCATGCCAAACAAGCCGCCGTCTACCGTCGCGTCCGTTAGGCGCACCGGCAGGACGTGCTCGCCAAGCTCAAAGGCGTCTCGAAATTCGTCAGGCAGCACGTCGGAGTTCATCGTCACGACGTATTGGAAGCCTCGCGCTTCGGCTTCTCTAGCGCCGACGGCGAATGCGGTAGCGACTTGGCGGGAATCAACTCCGTCAAACAAGTGACTATCATGCACGAGGAACCCAGGCCCGCCATGCCGGTCCGAAATCATTCTCATCAACATCATGTCGAAACAGAACACCTGCATGTTGCTGATACCGTGGCTCTGCGATCCGTGGATAGACACTTGCAGTTCAGGACCATTTCTCGTCGGATTGAGGGTGAGGCTACCGGCTTCCTCGTAGAGGTCAGCAGAGACTTCCTGAAAGCTAACGATCGCTTTTCGCACGACGCCATCCTGCTCGTCGTAGTCCTCGCGCAGCCTCAGCAACAGCTGGTTCCGCTCGATATCGAGTCCAGTCTTCTCGCTCTCTAGACGTTCTGCGGTGCGATGGCGTTCCCTCAGTGCTTCTGCTTGGCTCTCCGCACGCGACAGTTCCTGTTGGATTCCGGCGAATTGCTCGAGTGCGCCACCCGACTGAAGAATGGACATGATCTCGCGGCTTCGTCGGCCTATGGATTGCTTCTCGATGTCTCGTGCAGAAATACGAGCTTGAGCGGCGTCGAGTTCGCCGGATAGATAGGAGCGACGGTTATCGACGACCGATCGATGAAATTGCTGCACCTCTTCGAACCGACGGAGCGCCGTGTCGGGAAGAGTGATACCGACCTCATCAAAGAGTCGGCCAAGGTCGTTGTCCCGCGGAGGTGCCTCGGCCTCGACCGACTTTTCGAGATCAGAGACAAATTGGCGATCGAGAGTGTTGTCGTCAGACAACTCGCGGAGGCGCGTGGCCAACTGGGCACCTTCGATCTCGAGCTCTCGGTATTGCGGTACCACTTGAAACGTCCGAACTTGGTCACCGAGTCGCTTGGAATGCTCCTCAGCGAGAGCCACTTGGGTTCTGAGTTCAGCGGCGCTGCCTATGATTGAGCCGAAGCCGCCCTGCTTTGCTGCGCTCCGTAATTGGCCGAGCGCCTTTTCTCTGTCGCGCACCAGTTGCCATTGTTGCGGAATCGTCCAGTCGAGCCCCAAGAGGTAGGACAGAGCTACCTGTTGATCCCATAGCTGCTGCTGCTCGTACTGCTTGAAAGGAGAGGCGAATGCACCATCGGATTGCCGTCGAGCGAAATACGAGAATAGAGATCTAAATGTCGCAGAGAACTTCTGCGCGGTGTGCTGCCGGTCCAAACGGAACATGAGTTGACCAAGAACGTCCTTCCACTCGGTATTTGAGAGTGAGAGTTCGTTCGAACCTTGGCTGCTCTTTGGCTGCACTGGCCACGACGCGGTCTCGCCCGACGATACGGCGACCCTGTTCGGCCGCCCGCCAGAGCGCTCAACGGTGACCCTGCTACCACCGAGATCGAACTCGATACCAAACCGGTATGGGCTAAGTTGCTCATTGCGGAAGATTGAGCCCGGGTCAGCGTTTCCTCCCATGAGGAAGTGGATGAGCTCCACGAAGCTGGTCTTACCGGAGCCGTTCCGTGTTTGCCGCTCGGTCGCGCCGGGCGCGCGATCTGCGACCAGAATGTTGAGCCCACTACGCAGCTCAAGGTTCTTGAAACTGGGCAGGTCGCTAAATATTCGATGGATCATCGCGCCTAGTCAATCGCCCGGAAGTGTACTCAATCGCACTGACGGCATATAGGAAGTCGAGTGCCAAGACGAACCAGTCGAAGGTGATCGGAGTTCGACCACTCAATCCAGTCCTGCGTTCCCGTTGCGTTTCGCTCCAGAGCCTCGAGACAGTCTTCGGCTGGTCTAGCAGGCGTAACAGTTGGGCCGCGACTCCTAAGATCGACGTGTCCGCGCTGAGCCTCTTCGTCGGAAGTATCACGTGCCCTCTGCTGGGCGTTCAAAGATGTCGCACTGCTCAAAGAGATGTGCGATCACGGCCAAGACCGCCGCTTCGTGCCTCGGCGTGCCCCGCATGCCTCCTCCCGCAAAGGCCTGAAGGTCCGCGAAGATCTCATCCGGACCCATACCCGCTTCCCGTAAGCGAACATACTCAGCACGAAACGCCATGGCTACGCGATCTCCGAGCAGGGGGTCGTGCCACCGCTGGAAGAAGTCTTCGACCAGGTTCGCGCGGGTCATGTCGAGCCGAAGCAGTGCGGCCACGTCCTCCGACAGGGCGTTCGCCGCGAGTTTACGTGCCGGTACCGGACGCATGTCGGAATCGTCCGTCGGTTGAGCGTGAGCGATCGTCCCGGTAACGACTTGGATTTCGTCAAACCCGACGGACAGCATCGCGCGCTGTGACGGCGCCGGGCCAAACACCATCTCAAGTTCGGCGATCCCTAGCGCAGACACCTCTGTCCAGAGCTCCGCGAAGCCGAAGTGCCCGACGGCTACGTCGGTAGACTCGCCGTCCAATTCCAAGAGCTTCTTCGTGATCGGCGGCGAGAGCCCTTCGCGCGAGTTGTGTACGAAGCTCCAACAGTCAAAATGCTCCGCCCAGTATGGTAAGCACTCGTGAAAGTCTTCATCGATCTTCTTGATGGCGGTCGCGGCGTCCATGTCGTTCGGCGCGTACACTTGGAAGATGACGCGCTTGGATCTCAGATAGCCATCGTTCTTGCGGTCTCCCTCGCGGCCCCATGGGCGTACACGAACGAAGTCCGACGGATAGCGCAGCTCCATGATCTCGCAGAAGAGATTCTGAAATTCCGAGCCGCGTTTCTTATGAAAGTCCCGCTCAAACACTACGTCGTAGTAGGCGCGCGATGGGTCGCGAGTGCCGAGATCGCTCGTCAATGATCCTCCGCATCTCCGCTGCGCAAGGTTACCACGCGAGGCAGTCGCCCGCCCCCCCCACTCACCCGTCCAACACCCCCGCCTCCCGCTGCTCCTCGATCCACCGCCGGAACTCCCCCTCCGGGTCCTCCACCCCCAGCTCGTCCGCCGCGCGGCGCCGGCTGTGGATGCCCGCGCCCACCAGCGCCCGCTCGTCGTCGACCAGCCGGCTGCGGTCCAGCGGCAGCACGCTGCCCCACACCACGCGCGAGCGATACGGCGAGTAGCCCACGCGCGGCTGCGCGTACTGCTCCAGGATCCGCAGGATCATCTCGTTGCGCCGCCGGTACGCCGCCGCGCGGATCAGCCGCTTCCGCTGCACCTTCTTCAGCAGCGGGTCCAGCTCCACGTTCAGCGCCACGCCCGACAGCCCGGAGCGGTTGTCGCCGAACGCCGTCCGCGGCGACTCGCCCAGGTCGTGCAGCGCCCGGTAGATCAGGTCCACGTAGTCGGCGTGCAGCTTGACGCCGCCGCCCTGCAGCAGGTCCAGCAGGTAGGCGCGCGCCCGCTCCGGCAGCTCCCACACCGCGCCCGGCATCACCGCGATGTCCGTCGACTCGCTGACGTTCTCCAGCACGGCGATCGGGTTGCCGCTCAGCTCCAGGATCATCGAGAGCTGCGTCAGCGCCCGGTTCAGCTCGCGCACCGGCTCCTTGATCGCCGGCAGGTCCGAGACGCCCCAGAACTGCTTCGGTTCGCGGATGTTCGGGTAGATGACGAACGGGATGAAGCCGTACGGATTGTCGCGCTCGTCGATGCGCGTCCCGTCCGCCCACAGCTCGAACCGCTCCGCCGTCCACACCTCCACGATCTCGACCGCCGCCGCCTGCGTGCCGGCGCGGGCGCGCGCGCCCTTCGGCGTCACGCCGTACATCGTCCGCGCGGACTCCGCGTCGAGGCTGTAGCGGCTCGCGACGCGCCACACCCGCGACACGTCGTCGCCGCACCACCACGCGAAGATCCCCTGCACGTCCGGCGCGGTGACGCGCACGCGCTGCTCCGCCGCGTCCCACGTCACCTTGTACGCGCCGTCGCCCAGGATCGCCGCGTCGATCTCCGTGTCGAAGTCGAGCTGGTCGAGCTGGTTGGCGTCGTACACCAGCGCCAGCGTCTGCTCGGCCGCGCGAGCGCTCGCCGCGGCCTCGGCCGTGTCGTCCGCCGGGTCCACGGCGAAGTTCAGGCCGGAGACCAGGTACGACGTCGTCTTGTCGATGATCGTCTTCGCGTAGTTGAAGACGAGGCGGCGGTTCTTCTGCCGCAGCATCGACGCCGGCCACTGGTCGCCGCCGTAGAACGCCAGGTGCTCGCCGTAGCGGCGCAGCCGCGCCGCGTCCATCTGCCGGATCTGCTGCGGGATCGTCTGTGTGGCGGTCATGTGCGTGCTCCTTCCCGTTGCGCGCCTGCCAGCGAGGCGCCCTGCTCGTTGAGAATGCGGAAGATGCTGCGTCGCGTCAGCCCGTACGTGTCCGCGAGCAGCCCGATCGGCGCCCGGTAGCGATGCCGCAGCAGCGCGATCTCGCGGTCGCGCGACGCCGCGCCCGGGTTGCGCGGCCGCCGCGGCTCGTCGAACTTGCAGCGCTCCAGCGGGCAGCCCAGGCAACTCGGCGAGGCCTCGCAGCCGGTATCGCGGTAGTCGGCGTGCTCCGGCAGCGTGTCGCGCCGCACCAGCGCCAGCGGCTGCGTGCGCGGCGGCAGCAGCCGCAGGCGCGTCCGCCTGCCGCGCGGCGGTACATCGTCGTATCGCAGTGCCACCATCTGGTCCTCCTCCCCGCCCTGCCCCTCTCCGCTGCCGCGCTACGCCTCGCGCACGCGGCCGGTCGCGGCGCGCCGCTGCCGCGCCGCCGATGCGCGCACGAGCAGCGCCGCGCTCACCAGGTAGTCGTCGTGCCCCTCCGCCGGGTCGACGTAGAAGTTCATCGTCGAGTTGGCGCGGTACGTGTGCCGTGCGCGCTCCGCCTGCCGCCAGAACTCCCCGTGCTCCGGCGACTCGTCGCCGCGGTACGCCTTCAGCCGGCCGCCGTTCACCGCCGCCAGCAGTCCGAAGCCCAGCTGCGACTTGCTCTCCGCCGTGAACTTCACGGCGTCCACGCGCGAGCCGCCGAGCGCCGCCGCCAGCAGCCGCGCCGCCGTCTCCCCGAGCCCCGTCGCGTCCACGCCGACGCGGTGCACGCGCCACACGTTGCGCAGCAGGTCGATGAGCTGCGGCAGCAGCGTCTCGTGCGGCACG
This sequence comes from Dehalococcoidia bacterium, assembly GCA_041494685.1. Lineage (GTDB taxonomy): Bacteria > Chloroflexota > Dehalococcoidia > DSTF01 > JACRBR01 > JBGQBE01. Next base: position 27,133 of record JBGQBE010000037.1, read on the forward strand.
CCGGTCCACGCGTAGTGCTCGATGATCTCGACGCGCGGCTCCGCGACCAGCGCGCCCGTCGGCGGGTACACCAGCCGTCCGACCGTCAGCACCGTCGCGTCGTGCCCCGCGCCCGACGCCGCCTCTGCCCCCGTCGGCGCGTCCGCGTCGCCGCCCGCAAGATCCAGCCCGGCGGCGTAGTCTTCGCCCGCGACGGGCGCGCGCAGCCGCTCGTGCGCCCCGGCGAGCTGCGCCCGCTGCGCGGCGGTGAACAGCCGTCCGCCGCCGGCGATCGGCTGCAGGCAGTACTGCGTCAGGAAGAGCGGGTGCGTGTCGCCCAGGCGCCGCCGCTCCGACTCCACGTACGCCGCGTAGGCCGGATTGTGCCGCGCCACCACCTGCCAGTCGTACTCGAAGTGGCGGCGCACGCCGTCGCGGCGCTCCGCCTCCAGGTTCGCCTGCTTCGCGCGTTCCAGCAGCGTCGTCTCGTCCCACGCCGTGCCGTAGTAGACGGTCGTCGCGTTCGCCGTCGCCGCCATCGGCCGGAACTCGCGGTCGAACTTGTCGATGTCGACGTCCTGCGCCTCGTCCACCTCCAGCAGCAGCGACGCCGTGTGCCCCACGACGTGCGCGCCGCGCTCCGCCGAGAGGAACAGCACCCGCGCCTGCCCCGCGACGATCGCGTTCGGTTCACGCCGCGCGATCGGCCCCAGCCCCGCCTGGCCCAGCCGCAACCACAGCCGCCGCATGCTCATCGCCAGCTGCGGCTGGAACGTCGGCGCGCACTTGATCGCGTCCGACGCGGCGCCGCGGCGAGAAGCCGCCGCCAGCAGCAGCGTCTCCACCTGCGCCGACAGCTCGTTCTTCCCGCCCTGCCGCGCGATCTCGATCGTGATCGTGTGCCCCAGCCCCTCGCGCACCGAGCGCAGGATCGCCCGCCCCGCCTCGCGCTGGTACGGGCGCAGGACGGGCAGCGAGGCGGGCCCGCGGCGTCGCACTGTCGCCGTACTCATGCCGTCAGCCTCAGCACCAGCTGCGTCACCACCGCGCCCGCGACCACGAACAGCAGCCCGTTGATCCGTGTCCGCACCTCCGCCACGTCCCGCTCCAGCGCCCGCAGCCGCTCCGCCACCAGCATCCGGAACGCCGGCGCGCTCATCGACTCGATCGGCTCCGCGTCCGCCGCGCGTGCCCGCCGCATCCGACGCCCGAAGCGCGCCAGCGCGCGCGACAGCGCGTCGTCCGGCGGCGTCTCGGCGCTCGTCTGTGTGTGCTGCGGCCCTTCCTGCGTCATGCCCACGCTCCTCACACGTCGTCGCCATTGTCGGACGCGCCGAACAGCGACTCCGCCACGCGCTCCAGCGCGCCCCCAACGCTCTCGCCGAGCTCCTGCGCCTGCCGCGGACTCATCCGGTAGCGCGCCCGCGCCGTCCGCACGATCAGCCCGACGCCCTTGAACATCAGCTCGAAGTCGTTCGGGTTCTCGCGCAGGTGGCGGTCCAGCCGCGTCCGCAGCAGCGCCAGCTCCGCGTCCACGTTCTCCAGCGCCGCCGCCTCCGCCATCTCCGTCGCCTTGTCGATGGCGCGCGAGTAGAAGTTGGCCGCGCGTGCGTGCGCCCGCCGCTCATCGTCCCTGCGCATCGCCGTCCGCCTCCGTCTCCGGCCGCGACAGCAGCGCCAGCACGTCGTCGATCGTGCCCGGCGGCAGCGTCCGCGCCGCCATCGCCACCCCCAGCAGCAGCCGCAGCGCCACCCGCTCCATCTCGCCCCGCCGGATCGCCGACCGCATCGCCGCCTCGCCCGTCATCGCACCCTCCGCAGGATCAGCATCGAGAGCAGCAGCGTGCCCGCCAGCAGCGTCGCGCGCGATGCCAGCCACGGCGCGGTCGCGAAGTACGGCGCCGTGTCCGCGCCCAGGCGGTGCGCCGCGTAGAGCGTCTGCGCGAACGCCGCCTGCACGGCGATGCCCGCGTTCAGCGTCGCCAGCACGGCGGCCGCCAGGCGCAGGCCGCGCTGCTCGCTGCGCAGCCAGTGGCCCGCGAGCCAGGCGGCGTTGAACGCGGCCGCGACGGCCGTCGTCGCGTCGGCGGCGAAGATCAGTGAAGGTCCGGCGTCCACGCGTCGCATGCCTTTCTCCGTAAAGGGTGGGCGGGGTGGAGAACGTCCTGGCCGGTATACTAGAACAAACGTTCTATTGGAGTCAAGCCCCGCATGTCACATCCGCCGTTGTTGCGCCGTGGACGGCGCTCAGCGCGCAGGGGGGGATTGACGGGTCAAGAGCACTGGTATATATCCTTAGTAGATCGGAGTTGCGTGGCAGATACCAAGAAGATCGGCGTGGTCATGCTGAAGGGGTGCCGCTGCCGTTGCGGGCACGAGTGGTTGCCGCGTGGCGATGAGACGCCGCGCGTCTGCCCTACATGCAAGTCCCCCAACTGGGATAAGCCTAAGCAGGCGGCGAAGTAGATGCCGCGCAAGAAGCCCCACGTTGCGCCTGCCGCGCCGCCGCTCACCTCTACGAAGCACGAGACGGAGGTCGAGGCCTACGACTACATACGCCGTCAACTCAGAGAGCTTGGGTGGGCTGTCAGGAACCCCAGCCTTGGCACCGGCGGTCACGTATGGACTCAAAATCAGTGCTTGAGCCACCCAGCAATCAAGAGTGCCCTGGGCACGACCCGTCCCGAGAACATCGTAAGACTCACGGAGCACTATCTGTGGGTCATCGAGTCCAAGGCCGCGAGAAAGGACATTGATCTCGCGGTGCATGAAGCGCAAAACGACTATGCCAAACCGATAAACGATCTCAGCGGTGATGTGGAGGCTTTACTGACCTCGGGCGTCGCGGGAGATGAGGCGTCCGGCTACGCGGTGCGGACGTTCATTCGGCTCGATGAGAGGTGGCGGCAAGTCACCATTAACGGCCAGGAAGCGACGGGCCTTCTTTCCCCTGACGACGTGCGCGTCTTGTTGGAGGGCGGGACCTCAGATATTCACGAGTTCGCGCCACCTCAATGGCTCTTTCTTTCCGCAGCAGAGCGCATCAACAAAATCCTTCATCAAGGCGGCATAAACAAGGAAACTCGTGCCAGAACAATTGCGGCGCTGCTGCTTTCTGTCGTGGATCAGCCGCCGAATCTCGACACTGAACTCTTAGTCTTGATCGAGGAAATCAACGCACGCAGCAAGTCGATTCTCACCAAGAACGGTAAGCAGGAGTTTGCTCCCTTCGTCCACATCCTTCCACCGACAAACTCGAACAACCATTTCAAATTTCAAGCCGCGCTCGTAAAGACCATTCAAGAACTACTGAACCTGAACATCAGGTCAGCCATGAACTCAAGCACTGACGTTTTGGGTGAGTTCTATGAAGTGTTTCTCAAGTACGGGAACGGGGCGAAGGAAATCGGCATCGTTCTCACGCCGAGGCACATCACTCGATTTGCTGTGCAGGCTGTTGGTGTCGGTCCGACCGATGTCGTGCTCGATCCTGCTTGCGGGACAGGCGGCTTCCTGGTCGCAGCCTTCGATCATATTCGACAAACGGGCACGCCCTCGCAACTCGATCGATTCAAGCAGCGCAACCTTTTCGGCATCGAACAGGAGTCGTACGTTGCTGTCCTCGCCATCGTCAACATGATCTTTAGGGGGGACGGCAAGAATAACATCATCGAGGGCAACTGCTTTACCACAAACTTGATCGCTAAGAGCAAAGACGGATACCCCTCCGCCGCGTACGTCAAGGAAGCGCCAAAACTTGGAACACAGGCGGTTACGCGTGTCTTGATGAATCCACCATTTGCGGTGCCGGGTTCCCAAGACAAGGAATACAAGTTCGTTTCGCGGGCGCTTGAATTGATGGTGGATGGCGGCATCCTGTTTAGCCTACTACCCATGGACAGCATGTTCGGCGCGAACGAAGAGAAGGTCTGGCGAGAAACCGAATTGCTTCCTCACCACACACTGCTCTCCGTTATCAGCCTGCCGGACGAACTGTTCTACCCGGCAGCATTGAAGCAGGTCGTGGCTGTAATCATCCGAAAGGGCTTTCCCCATCCCAAACAACAAGCTGTGTTCTGGGCACGGATCGATGAGGACGGCCACCTAAAAGTCAAAACCCGGAGGCTCGAAGCTTCGGAAATGCGCCCACCTCGGATGGCGAACGATGACATACCGCAAGTCTTACCCCACCTACGAAGCTTCGTAAACAACCCATCAGGAACTTCCGTCAATGAGCCAATGCTCTGCAAGACGGCAGCCATTAACTTTGATGATCCGCTGCTGGAGTTGCTTCCCGAAGCATATCTAGACAGTGCCATTCCGACTCATGCCGAGCTTGAGGCGGAAATCGATCGTATGGCCCGAGAGACCGCAGCCCAACTCATTCGTTTCGGCACGGAACGACTTGCGGGAGCCTTCGATGGCAACAATAGCTAGTCTCTTCAAGCTGCATCGATCAAGGTCTGTGGCCTACGACGACCACGCACCGGGTCTCGTACCTTTCATCAGCAACGGTGAGCACGACGCTGGTGTACTCGGGTACGTGGAGCCACTTCCGGGCGAGACTGTCTTTGACTTCGTCGGAGTAGTGGTGTCGGCTCTGAGTGGCGCTGCGGTTCATGCGCCGCCCTACATTGCTCGCGGTGGAGCTGGAAGCGGTCTAGTCGTTCTTGAGCCGCGTGAAAAAATGTCGCCACAACAGTTGGCGTATCTCGCGGCCTATTTCAACCGCACGGCCAAGTGGCGCTTCCACTGGTACAGGCAGCTAACGACGGATCGGCTCCTTCCCATTGAGATGCCTGCCGCAATACCTCCGGGCGTCCGGTTTCCCGTTGAGAAGGTATTGCCTCCGCAGTTAGCGCCAGCGAAACGACCCAGTTGGCGCGGAACGTTCGCGCCGGTTGCATTAGACACCATCTTTCATCTCAAGTCTGGCGATCATCACGTACTCGGCGACCTATTGCCGGGAAAGACGCCTGTAGTTTCATGCGGTGATGGAGACAACGGGATCGCAGGCTTCCACGACGTGCCTGCCCCGTATCAGGGGTCACTAACCATTGCCTTTAACGGAATGAACACCTTGACGACGAAGTATCATCCCTACCGCTTCGCCGCAAAAGATGATGTTGCAATATGCACCCCGAGGAAACCTCTTCGATTGACGAGCCTGCTGTTCGTTCAGGTAATGCTCAACCGAGAACGCTGGCGCTATTCCTACTACCGCAAGTGCTACATGAACAAGCTGCCCAGGTTTGAAGTGCCGTTGCCCTTCAAGAATGGCGGCCTAGACGAAGACCTTATGGAGATGCTTGTGACCACCGCTCCTTATTGGGACTACCTCAAGACATGGACCTCTGGGACGGACGCCTTCCTTTAGGGGCAACCCAGTCGTTATGAGGCAAGAGCCCGCCTTGCGGGAGCCGGGCCCCCCTCGGGTGATCCCCCGGATTTGGAGATCGCGCCGCACACCCCCTAAGTTCGCAGGCACATGATCTGAGTCGATGCGAAAGTGGGAGGTTGCTGCCATGCCACGTGCCAAGCCTAAGTCTGACGTCGGCCGCGCGATGACGCGCTTCAACGCCCTGCGCCACGGGCTGACCTCCACCGCGCCCGTGATCCCCGGCGTCGAGTCGGACGACGAATGGGAGTCCCACCGCGAGGCCATCGTCGCCGACCTGGCCCCCGCCGGCGCCACCGAGTCGGCACTCGCCGAGCGCATCGCCGCGCTGGCGTGGCGGCTCCGCCGCGTCGAGCGCTACGAGTCCGTCGCCATCGCCGTCGGCCGCGAGCGCGTCGACCACGACGTCGCCCTGCGGCAGCGCCGCCTCGGCCTGCCCGCCACCGTCGACCAGGCGCAGCTCCTCGTCGAAGACGCCCACCGCTGCCTCGACATCGTCGAGCACCTGCTCGACACGCCGCCCGCCACTGGCCTCGCCGCCGCCGACGCGGCCGCCATCATGGAGGCGCTCGCCTCGTCCGCCAGGGCCGACGTGGCCACCTACGTCGAAGGCATCGACGAAGCCGCGGACGGCGGCGGGTGGACCGTCGGCCGCCTGGTCGCCGTGATGGAAGCGCTCGCCGCGCGCGACGGCGAGGCCTTCGTCGACGTCCTCGCCGCCGCTGTCGCCCGCGCCCGCACCGTCGCCGGCGACACCCGCCTCTCGCTCGTCCGCCTCGACGAAGAGATCGATCGCCTCCGCCGCGAACGCCTCCTCCCCGACGCCCCCACGCTCGACAGGATCATGCGCCACGAGGCCAATCTCAACCGCATGTTCTACCAGGCCCTCAACCAGCTCGAAGCCGCCCAGTCCCGCCGCTGCGGCGCCCCAACCCCCCTCCACCGCATCCAGGCCTACGGCCTCCCCGGCGGTTAGCGGAACGCGGTGCCGCATGCCCAATCAAGTTAAGCTCCGCCCGCCGAAAGACCCGCAGCATCATCCCCGTAGGGACAGGGCTTCAGCCCTGTCCGCCCGGCCGTTCAGCTCCGCCCGCCGAAAGATCCGCAGCATCATCCCCGTAGTCCGCCCCGCCTCCGGTCGTCGCCGTGCCGTCGCCGCGCCCCAGGCGATCAGGGCGCCTCTCCCGGAAAGGTCGAAATTACAAAACAGGTACATCGCCAGATACGAATCGCGAAACATAACTAAAACGGAGGTACCCCAACCCAAGGTTCCAGGTTCTAAGTTCTAGGTTCTTCGTCCCGAAATGTGCCTGTAACATCGATCCGGTACAGTCTGGGTCGCGGGAGGAGACGGCGGCGGGGAGCCGTCGCGAGTTCATCGATATGGAGCAGGCGAATGGCTGGATA
>JBGQBE010000038.1:0-33044 GCA_041494685.1 Dehalococcoidia bacterium
GCGGCTAGATCCACGCGCCCGGATATGTAATCGTTCGCGAGCGCGACGAGTTCAGTGGCGAGCGTCATGGCCGCATCCTCCCCGGAACCGACCCATGAAGTCGATTCGACTACGCTGCGTGCGTTGTTCCGCGCCGCGCGAATCGAAGATCGCCTGGCGTCGGGCGAGCTGACGATCGTCGTCAAGCGCGGCACGGAGCGACCCGCTCCCGCACGCATCGGCGAACCGCGAGGCACGGTCAGCCATGTCGTAGTGTATCTCGACGGTCAAGGGCGTGCCCAGGCCATCGCGCACGAATACCTGCGCCCGGACGGCTCGATCGGCGCGGGCGGGCAGCGCGATCCGAAATGGCTGCGGTACGAGGGGGCTGTCTGGCAGCTACAGAGACCGCGCGCGGCCACGGAGTAGTAGCCCCTACTCCGTGAGGCGGCGGTAGAGGGTGGGGAGGCGCTGGGGGAGCTGCTCGATGTCGGCGACGACTTCGTAGCCCATGTCCTCGCACATCTGGCCCAGGTAGTCGTGGCCTTCTTTGTCGACCGTGAGCGCGAACGGCGTGATGCCCTTGCGACGCGCTTCGAGCAGCGCCTGCTTGGTGTCGTGGATCGCGTATTCCTTCTCGGTGCGGTCGCGGCCGTAGCCGTGGTCCTGCGGCCGGCCGTCTGAGACGAGGATGAGGATCTTCACCTTGGCGTCGTAGGCGTCGAGCTTGGCGGTGGCGTGGCGGATCGCCGGACCCATGCGGGTGGAGCGGATCGGCGCGATCTTGTCGATGCGCTTCTTCACCTTGTCGCTGAACTGCTCCATCAGGTCCTTGATGACGTAGAACTCGACGTTGTCGCGGCCGTAGCCGCTGAAGCCGTAGATGCCGTAGCTGTCGCCGATGGTCTCCAGCGCCTTGATGAAGAGCACCGTGCTCTCCTTCTCCAGGTCGATGATCCGCTTGGGCGGCGTCATCGCCTGGGAGGCGCGGCGCTGCGCCAGCCACTGGAAGTACTTGCGCGGGTCGTCGTCGAAGTCATCATCGTCGGCGGTCTTGTGCTTTCGCTTTTCGATCTCCTCGTCGGTGGAGGCGCTCATGTCGAGCAGGAAGGCGACGGCGACGTCGCGCTCGACCTTGTTGCGGCGCCAGTAGATCTTATCGGTGAAGGCGTGGCCGGCCTTGCGCTCGATGGCGTAGTCGATGACGGCGTCGAGGTCGAACTCCTCGCCGTCGAGCAGGCGCTTGATCTTGCGGAACATCTCCGGCTTCAGCAGCTCGAACTGCTTGCGCGTCTCGTTGACGAGGGCGGCGTGCTCGCGCAGCGTGTCGTCGAAGAACGCGTCGGTGCCCTCTTCGAGCAGGCGCTCCTGCACGCGGCACCAGCCGGGCTTGTAGTCGGCGGCGCGGAAGTCCCACTCGTCGTAGTAGAACGACTTCACCTCGACGGGCAGCTCCTGCTCCTCCCCGCCCTCTTCCGGGCCGGGCTCGCCCGGCTTCTGCTCGCCCTGCTTCTGGTCACCGATGGGCGTGCCGAACTCCTTCTCAAGGCCCGAGAGGAAGAGGCCGAGCGTGGAGGCGAGGTCGCCCTCCGCCATCGCGCCGACGGTGATCTCGACGCTCTTCTCGAGCATCTCCTTGAGCTGTTCCGCCGTGAGCGGCGAGAGCGCGCCGTCCTGGCCGACCTCGCCCTCCTTCAGCCGCATCCGCATCAGCAACTGCACGAGCTCGGGCTTGAAGTCGCCGCGGAAGTCGACCTGCTCGGGGCTCTCGTACTCCGTCTCGGTGCCGCCGGGCATGGGCGCGTCGCCGCTCTTCCCCTCGCCGCCGGCGGACATCATCATCTCGAGCGCGTCCTCGCCGAGCGTCTCCCAGTCCATCTCTTCGAGATCGCCGGGCGGGACGTTCGGCACGCGCGCGGCGATCTCGTAGAGCGCGAGCGTCGTCTCGGCGGTGTCCTCGACGACGGCGCCCCTCTGCTGCACGCGGAGCAGGGCCTGGATCGCGTCGGTGAGGACGGGCTGCAGCGGGCGCGGCCAGATCATCGTGTGCGCGCCGTCGAGGCTGGCGCGGATCAGGTTCTCGACCAGCGCCTGGCGCAGCGGCATCTCGTTGGGCAGGCGGCGCATCTCCAGCTCGTTCTCCTGCGTGCGCTGCCAGGCGCGGCGGATGCCGCCGTACTCGCGGCGGACGAGCGTGTCGATGCGGGTGTCCTCGGCGACGGCGAAGATGTCGGAGGCGAGCAGGCGGTCGTCGAAGAGATCGAAGAAGCGCTCCATGTCGGTGAGGTAGCCGCGCTCGCGGACCTGCTGGGCGCCGCTGGCGAGGCGCTCGCGCTCGACGTCGTGGCGGCGCGTCGGCAGGACGCCGCCGTCGCGGACGAAGCGGAAGAAGAAGCTGCCGAACTCCAGGTGCGCGGCCTGGTGGGTCGCGAAGACCTTGTAGACGGAGAAGTTCTGGTCGCGCTCGACGTACTCCTCGACGAACTCCGGCAGGTAGACGGTGGTGCCCTCGGTGCTGGGGCGGTCCTCGCTGACCCAGCCGATGCCCTTCTCGGCGAGATAGGAGACGGGGTGGATGCTGACGTTGGTGCCGGTGAGCGCCTTGCAGTAGAGGCGCAGCACCTCGCCGACGCGCGAGAGATCGACGCGCGACGAGAGCTGCTGCAGCACCTCTTCGCCCTTGCCGGACTCAAGGCGGAAGTAGGCTTCGCCGCCCTCGACACTGTGCTCGAGGATCTTGTGGCCGGCGGCGTGCCAGTTCGCCAGCTCGGCGATGCGGATGCGCTTCAGCACTTCCGGTGAGCTCTTCAGGAACTCCATCGCGGCGTGGGGCGAGGCGGCGCTCAGCTCCTCCGCCATCGAGAGCAGGTCGTGGTGGCTGTCCTTGTTGACGCCGGCGAGCGCGCTGGCGCCCTCGGAGAAGAGGGCGTAGGCGTGGCGGCCGCTGCGCTTCGCGACGCGGGCGGCGAGCGCCAGGAAGCGGCTGCGCGCGCTCGGCTCGATCGGGGCGAGCAGGGCGGGCGAGCGCTCGAAGCAGATGCGGACGTCGGCCCACGAGGCTTCGCCGACGGCGGCCGCGAGGGTCAGGAACGGCGCACGGTCAGCCTTCGCCAGCGATGCGAAGAGCGCGGGCGAGGCGTCGAGGCAGGCGGTGGCCAGCTCGTACGAGCGCTCGGCGACGGCCTCGATCAGTGCGACGAGGCGCGCGAGCTCGCCGAGCGTGAGCGAGGGCAGCATGCCGGGGCTGGCGCCGAAGTAGACGCCGGCGAGCGAGATCGACTTCCAGTGTCCCTTGTACAGGCGCTGGCCGAGGGAGGCCCACTCGACGACCTGGTCGGCGTCGAGGAACTTCATGCTCTGCGGGCTGGCCTTGAAGTAGGCGGCGGCGACGACGGAAGAGTACTCGGCCAGGGTGCGGCCGGCGTGCGCCCAGCGTCGGAAGCCGGCGGACGGCAGGATGCGGAGCACCTCCGGCGAGACGCGGAAGTAGTCGACGGCGGCCTCCCACGACCGGAGCGAGTGCGAGGCGAGCTCGACGCCCTCCTCGGCCCAGGTACGGAAGTCGGACTCGCCGAGGATCGGCAGCAGCTCACCGGAGGCGTGTCGATACTCGGCCGCCAGCGTCGGCGAGTGCGCTTCGAGCTTGCGCTCTACCTCATTGAGGAACTGTTGGTCGATGGCCACGAGAAAGTATAGCGAGGGGTCGCGAATGAGGGGAGTGAGCGGGGGCTAAGGAGGGGCGGCGCGTGGCAGGAAGTCATCCAGAATCAACAGAGCGTCCCTCAGGCCGCCCTCCGGGATGCCTGTCGGCGATGCGCGCCAGCCCATCCGCCGCGAGACCGAGTTCACCGATCCGATACTGGCGATATGAGACGATGATGCCGCCGTGGTGGTGCCCGGCGAGCAACGCGCGCCTGTGCAGCACGATGAAGTCGCGGAAGTTGTAGGTCACGATCGCCCGGTTGTCCCGCGAGGCCCGGTCGAGCTGTTCGTCGTCCGGCAGGCCGCCCGCGCCGGCTTCGCGCGCGCTCACGGCGTCGAAGCCACGCGCGCGCAGGACTCGTGCGAGCGCGTCGCTGGTGTCCTCGTCGATGTAGAAGCGCGCGGTCACAGGTCGTTGAAGATGACCCGACCGTCCCTGACGGTGAAGTTGTGCTTCTCCGCGAGCTTCTCGAGCGTCGATCCGGCGATCTCCGCGTCGATCTCCTGCTGGTGGTCGAAGTAGTAGCTGATGGCGTCGTACACGCCGGCGCGGGTGAGGTGCGGGTACGTCTCCATGATCTCGTCGGCGTCGCAGCCCGAGTTGACGAAGCGCGCGACGAAATCAACGCCGATGCGCGTGCCGGCGATGACCGGGCGTCCGCCGCAGACGCCGGGAACGCGGACGATGTGGGGGTGCTCGGTCTTGATCTCCGTCGCCATGGCGATACCTCGCACTCATTGTACGGGCGGCGGCGGAGCGCCTCCAAGCGTGGCTTCGCTAGAGGCCGGGCGGGCGGTGGCGGCGCTGGTCCCAGCGGGCGAAGAGGTGGACCGCCAGGGCCGTGACGGCGATGGGGACCAGCGCGAGCGGCGGCCACGTGGTGAAGAGGTAGAAGATGACGGCGACGTCTATCATGACGGCGAAGAGTGCGGCGATGGGCCAAAAGAGGACGCCGAAGACGGCGCGGGTGATCAGCAGCGCGTCCAGGCAGCCGGGCGGCGACTCTTCGGTGGGCGGGCGTTGATCGTAGTACACGGGGTCAGTGTACGGCGGGCCCCGCAGCGGTGACAGCGGGAGGGACGAGCGATGGTGGACCGGCAGGCGGCGTGGGAGTTGCTGTGCGAATACACGCAGACGGACGCGCTGCGGAAGCACGGGCTGGCGGTCGAGGCGGTGATGCGTCACTTCGCGCGGAAGCACGGCGGGGACGAGGAGCTGTGGGGCGTCACGGGGCTGCTGCACGACTTCGACTACGAGCGCTGGCCGACGCTGGAAGGGCACCCCTTCGAGGGCAACAAGATCCTGATGGAGCGCGGCTATCCGGAGGAACTGCGCACGGCGATCATGGGCCACGGCGAGCACACCGGCGTGGCGCGCGAGACGCTGATGGCGAAGATGCTGTTTTCGGTCGACGAGCTGACGGGCTTCGTGACGGCGGTGGCGCTGGTGCGGCCGAACAAGAGCATCTTCGAGGTGGAGCCGCCGTCGGTGCGGAAGAAGCTGAAGGACAAGGCGTTCGCGCGGCAGGTGAGCCGGGACGACATCGTCAACGGAGCGGCGCAGCTGGGCGTCGAACTGGACGCGCACGTCGCGGAGGTGATCGCAGCGCTGCGGGAGCACGCGGACGTGCTGGGGCTGCGCGGGACGGCGTAAGGGCGGCTGCGGCGGGCGCAGCAGGCTGCGCCCCTACCGCTCGCCGCGACGGCGCGAGCGGCGACACCTGTGCCTCGCGGGTAGTGTGTACCGATGTATCGGTGTTCGCGCTTACTCGGCGTTGGTTGGCTGATTCATCATGTCGCCGACAAGCGCGTATCGCAGCACGTCGCCGGGCGTCTGATGCACGACCGCGGTGACAGACGCTAAGGTGATGAAGTCCAGGGCTGGCGCGGGCTCGACGCCGGTGCCGCGTTGGACGATTGCCAAGTCGATGACCGGAAAGACGCGCAGATCGGTTGGGCGCGTCGCTTCGATTGAAGGATCGGCGACTTGTTCCAGCAGTGCGGCCGCATCTTGGCCGAACACACGCTCACCGCACTCATCGCACACGAGGGCATCAATATTCTGGACCAAGATCCAGCGCTCGCCGCGCTTTACCCAGGCTTCTACCAGCTGATTCTCAAGGGTACCAATGTGGCACACTGAACAGTTCATGACATCTCTCCCGGAGGACTTGGCCGACGGCGGGTCTTCAGGTCGGGTTCCCATCTGCTCTTAGGATCGGCACTTGGATCATACACCGTGATGATGTACAGGGGATTTCCTAGACTTGTTCGGACGTGTAAAGTTCGCCCATCTTGACAGTGCCCCAGAAGCGTACAGCACTCCCCGTAGGGGTCGTCCGGATATCGTTCAAACACTTCAGCAGATGCCGAAAAGACGGCCTCCCGGATTGCCGAAAGCTTGATCGAACGCTGGCGAAGCCGCACCAAGAAGTGCTCGCGGTACACAGCGTCCGCGAAGCCAGAACGTATGTGCGCAACATAGCGCGGGCTGTCCTCTGGGCTAACCAATTCCACAACGGACCTAGTCCTCCTACCAGTCGTCTTGAGACAGCCCCATCTGTTGAAGAACATTGCGGGGTAGCGGGATAGTCTCGCCGAGATGCTCGAGTTCGTACTGTTTGAGGTTCTTGCGGAGCACCATCGCCAAGATCTTCGCGTGCTCCAGACTCATCCGTACCACGGCCCGTTTCTCCATGATGATCGGACCAGGGCCACCCGCGGTGCTCGGGACGACCCCGAACACGAGCGCGAGTCCATAGGCTGACTGGTTCATCTGGAACTGATCGGCGTACACATCCGGAACTTCGTCAGGCACGGCAACCTCCAAAGACATTAGAGTCGCTTGATCCAAGACGATGCAATTATAACCCCTTCGCTTCTTGCGTGTGGATGATGGATTGCCGCTGGTCACTGCGTCGAGCTGGACGCGCACGTCGCGGAGGTGATCGCAGCGCTGCGGGAACACGCGGACGTGCTGGGGCTGCGCGGGACTGCGTGATCGCGGCTCAGCGGCGGCAGGCGCAGCAGGCTGCGCCCCTACCCCAGCCCCCCTCCGGGGCGGTGCGCGTCTGGCTGCGTGGCTGTGCCGGGTGGGTAGTGTAATTCTCCGGCCCCCCTGTTACGCTGTCTCCATGAGACAACGAGGGCGGCCGCCGCACCCGGACATCCTGACGCCGCGCCAGTGGCAGGTGCTGGAGCTGCTGCGGGAGGGGCTGACGAACGAGCAGATCGCGGGGCGCCTGGGCATCAGCGTGGACGGCGCGAAGTTCCACGTGTCCGAGATCCTCGGCAAGCTGGGCGTCGGCTGCCGCGACGAGGCTGCGCAGTGGCAGCGCGAACAGCAGCCGGCCGCGCCGAGCGCGTCGTTGGCGCACGGGCGGCGGCGTACGCGTCGGATGGGCGCGCGGCGCGTGGGACGCGGGCATCGCATCGCGTGCCGGCGGGAGCTAAGGATCGCGGCGTAGCGGCGCCGTGGCAGAGGAGGCGAAGATGATCATCCCTTCCGTCATCGAGACGAGCCCACGCGGTGAGCGCGCGTTCGACATCTACTCGCTGCTGCTGCGGGAGCGGATCATCTTCCTGGGGTCGGCGATCGACGACCAGGTGGCGAACGTGATCGCGGCGCAGCTGCTGTACCTGGAGCGCGAGGACCCCGAGAAGGACATCAACATCTACGTGCACTCGCCGGGCGGGTCGATCACGGCGGGGCTGCTGATCTACGACACGATGCAGCTCGTGCGGCCGGACATCGCGACCTATGCCGTGGGGATGACGGCGAGCATGGGCACGGTGCTGCTGTGCTCGGGCACGCCGGGCAAGCGCTACTGCATGCCGAACGCGACGATCCACATGCACCAGGCGCTGCTGGGCGGCGGCGGCATCACGGGGCAGGCGACGGATATCGAGATCCAGGCGCGGGAGATCCTGCGCGAGAACGCGATCCTGCGGGGCATCCTGGCGAAGCACACGGGGCAGGACGAGGAGAAGATCCGCCACGACTTCGACCGGGACTTCTTCCTGAACCCGGAGCAGGCGAAGGCGTACGGGCTGGTGGACGAGATCCTGGTGAAGCGGGAGCCAGAGCAGCGGGCGAAGGCGGATCTCAAGCGCTGACGCGCTGGCGCAAAACCTAGAACTTAGAACCAAGAATCTACCGAGAATCAAGAACTTAGAACCAAGAACCTAAAGGGCTCGCCGGTGGCGGGCCTTTGGTTTGGGTGTGGCGGTGCACAGCCGGGGACGGCTGTGCCACATCAGTGGTGCCACATCAGATCGCGCTACTGTGCGCGGTTCGGGAGGAGCAGCCGTTGCAGCAGCAGGTACGCGACGATGCTCACCGCGAAGGATGGCAGCGTGCCGCCGACGGTGGTGACGCTCGTGGGGACGTTGGCGACCCACGAGGCGTGGTCCACGAGCGCCGGCGGCTGCGCGGCGGCGGCGTAGACCACGAAGCCGGCCGCCCACGCGAGCATGCCCGCCGGGTTGACGCCGCCCCAGAACCAGTAGCGCCCGCCCGCGCGGTGCAGTTCGTCGGTGTCGTAGCGCTGGCCGTGCACGACGAAGTAGTCGGCGACGAGCACGCCGAACAGCGAGACGAAGACGCCGCCGATCAGCAGCAGGAAGTTCTCGTAGCCGAAGAGGTCGACGCTGAGCGCCAGCACGAACGCCGCGACGCCGACGGCGAGCGCGAGGCCGCGGCGCGGCAGGCGCAGCAGGTTCTGCAGCGAGACGGCGGTCGAGTAGATGTTGGCGAAGGCGTTGTCGGTCTCGTCCGTCAGGATCACGAGCAGGAACAGCCAGCCGAGCGCGAGCGGCAGCAGCGAATCGACGAGCGCGCCGATCAGGTTGCCGGCGTCGACGGGGTTCTGCTCGCTGGTGAGCACGAGCACGTAGCCGGCGCCGAGCGCGAAGAACCAGACGTTGGCGATGGTGTAGCCGAAGAAGGTGGACCAGGCGGCGTCGCCGGAGCGGCGCGCGTAGCGGCTGTAGTCGGCGACGAGCGGCAGCCACGAGACCGGCAGCGAGACCGCGAGATCGACGCCCTGCCAGAAGTTCGGGAAGCCGCCGGCGCCGGGGTCGTCCACGTAGCCGGTGATGTGGTACGTCCAGAAGAGCCGCCACGTCAGCCAGGCGCTGGCGGCGACGACGATCCAGACGCCGAAGCGCTGCAGGAACTGCCGCACGACGACGGTTGGCCCGCCGATGGCGAAAGCGGTGCCGAGGAGGGCGAAGACCGCGAGCCAGGCGTCGTAGGCGTCGATGCTGAAGTAGTGGTCGCTGATAGCGCTGGAGGCCTGCGCCATGATGATGATCTCGAGCCCGGCCCAGCCGACGAGCTGGCCGATGTTGAGCAGCGAGGCCAGGTAAGAGCCGCGGATGCCGAGGGCGGGCCGCAGGGCGACCATCGTCGGCACGCCGGTGTCGCTGCCGACGCGGCCGGCGACGGCGAGCAGCGCCGAGCCGATGACGCTGCCGATGACGGTGGCGAGGAGCGCGGCGCGCAGTCCGAGCGCCGGGACGAGCAGGCTGCCGGCGACGAGCACCAGCAGCCCGACGCCGAGGTCGAACCAGAGGATGCCGAAGCCCGCGCCGCCGAGCGTGCGCCCCTCGGGCGGGACGGGGGCGATCTCTTCGTGGGGCGCGGTGGATGCGGCCATGGGTGCTACCTCGATCTGAAACGCCGCCGGGGACACGGCGGCGCAGCGCGAGGTGCGGTGTCCCTTCGCCGGCATGACCCGGACAGGTTCAAACGGTCGGCTGCGCCAGCAGCCCTCTCAGCCCGGTCGCGTCCGGACTCCCGTCACACGTATGTAGTTGTGCGCGCACGGTAGCGCGGGGGTGGGTAGGGGGCAAGGTGGGTGCGGGTGGTTGCGCTACCCGCCGCCGCCGCCGCGTGCGAGCCGCAGATCCGCTGCGGCGGCCGTCGCGATGGCGGCGATGTCGCTGTGGACGGTGACGAGTCGATAGCCGGCGGCCACGTGCTTCGCGGCGAGCGCGGCGTTGCCGTGGATGCCGGCGGTGACGCCGTGCCGCGCGCACGCCTGCGCGATGGCGATGCGGGCGTCCTCGAACGCGCCGCCGTTGTCCATGGCGGGCGGCAGGCCGAGGGTGATGCTCATGTCGGCGGGGCCGACGTACACCGCGTCGATGCCGGGCACCGACAGGATGTCATCCACCTGCGCCAGCGCCTGCTTCGTCTCGATCATCGGGATGCAGGCGACCTCGGCGTTGGCGTGGCGGTAGTAGTCGGCGCCGGCGTAGAGCGGGGCGCGCGTGGGGCCGTAGCTGCGCGCGCCGTCGGGCGCGTAACGGCAGGCGGCGACGGCGGCGCGCGCCTCGGCCGGGCTGTTCACCATCGGGATGATGATGCCCATCGCGCCGGCGTCGAGCACCCTGCCGATGATGCCGGGCTCGTTCCAGGGCACGCGGACGACCGGCGTCGCGGGGGTGGTGCTGATCGCCTGGAGCATGTGGACGGCCTCGGCGAAGTCGATGACGCCGTGCTGCATGTCGATGCAGACCCAGTCGAAGCCGGCGTGGGCGACGACCTCGGCGGAGAAGGAGCTGGGGATCGAGAGCCAGGCGCCGAACGCGGGTTCGCCGCGCCGCCAGGCCGCTTTCATGCCGTTTTCGCGCATCGGGGCACCTCCAGCGGGCATGGTGGGGGAGTGGCGGCGCTGTGGCAACCGCGTTCGTGCGTAGCAGGCGCATGTACTATGCTTTCCCGGCGCCATGCGGGAGCCCGCGGGCGCACCTTGGACGAATCGATGGAGGTTACATGAAGCTCAACAACGTGGTCCTGGTCGACGGCGTGCGCTCGGGGTTCGGGCGCGGCGGCCGGGGCAGCCTGGTGGCGACGCGTCTGGACGAAGTGGGCGCGACGGTGATTCGCGCGCTGATGGAGCGCAACCCGAAGGTCAGCCCGTGGATGATCGAGGACGTGGGTCTCGGCAACGTGATGGGCGCGGGTGAGCTGATCCTGATCGGCGCGAACGCGGTGTCGCGGCTCGCGGGCCTGCCGGCGGAGGTGTGCTCGTTCGACACGAACCGCCAGTGCGGCTCGAGCATGGAGACGCTGCAGCGCATTGCGCAGTCGATCGCCGTGGGGGCGACCGAGTGCGGCATCGCGCTGGGCATCGAGCGGATGGGCCGCACGTTGGGCGGCGGCGGCAGCACTGCGCCAAAGACGCGGGTGACGGAGTTCAACAAGCGGCTGACGGCGTCGAACGACCTGCAGCGCAACATGGCGCCGGACCACAGCGAGTACTTCTCGGTGCCGTTCCCGGACTACATCCTGGACGCGCCGGCGATCACGTCGATGACGCAGACGGCGCAGAACGTCGCCGAGATCTACAACCTGTCGCGCGAGGAGATGGACCAGTTCTCGGTCGACAGCCACAAGAAGGTGGCGGCGGCGTTCGAGAAGGGCATCTACAAGGACGAGATCATCCCGCTGGAGGTCGAGCTGCCGGTGTTCGATGACCAGGGCAACTGGCTGCCGGACGAGCACGGCAAGAAGGTCGTGTTCGACCGCGACGAATGTCTGCGCGCCGGCACGAACATGGAGGGCCTCTCGGCGCTGAAGACGGTGGGCGGCATCCAGAGCTTCGGCGGGAAGGATCTGCGGATCACGGCGGGCAACTCGTGCCCGACGAACGACGGCGTGTCGGCGGCGCTGCTGATGAGCGAAGACAAAGCGCGCGAGCTGGGGCTGAAGCCGCTGGCGCGGATCATCGGCATGGCGGTGGCGGGCGTGAAGCCGCAGGTGATGGGGCTGGGGCCGATCCCGGCGACGAAGAAGGCGCTGAAGCACGCGGGCATCACGGCGGACCAGATCGACCGCGTGGAGTTCAACGAGGCGTTCGCGGCGCAGGTGATCCCGTCGTGCCGCGAGCTGGGCATCCCGATGGACCGTGTGAACGTGAACGGCGGCTCGATCGCGATCGGCCACCCGCTGGGCGCGACGGGCGCGCGGCTGGTGTCGACGGTGGCGCACGAGCTGCGGCGGAGCGGCAAGCGGTACGGCCTGGCGACGCAGTGCATCGGCGTCGGCATGGGCATCTCGACGATCATCGAGGCGATGTAGGGGGCGCGCTGGGGCGCGCAGAACCAAGAACTTAGAACCAAGAACCTAGGATCTGGGACTAAGGACTGAGAACCTAACGGGAGGCCCGCCAAATCGGCGGGCCTTTCTGTTGTATTCAACACAGAGGCGGAGAGGGCACAGAGGTTTGATTGGAAGCGGGGAGGTTGCGTGCGCCGGGGTGACGCGGTGCGGGCGCGGCGTCACTGCGCGGTGAAGCGCAGTTCCTTGTCGTTTACGCGCACGATGTACTCCTGGCCGACGCCCGCGGCGAAGTTGGCGCCGAGTTCGACGATCTCCTCGTGCGTGCCGTAGATCTGGGTGCAGGCGACCTTCGGGTCGGTGGGCATCGTGTTGGTGACCTCGATGGTGATGGTGGTGTCGCCGCGGCTCACGATACGGGCGTCGTTGAACTGGGCGCAGCCGCCTGGCAGGCCGGAGAGGATGCGGACGGCGTACGACGGCGGCTGGCTTTGGCGGACGATCAGGTCGAGCTTGTCGATCGGGGCGGGCACGACCTGGCGGCCGGTGTCCGGCGTCGGTGTGGGTGATGGCGCGGGAGAGGGCGTCGCGGTGCGGGTGGCGACGCCGGAGCCGCCGCAGGCGGCGGCGAGCGCCAGCGACGCGCCGGCGGCGAGCAGTATCAGGGTCTTCCGTTCGAACCGCATGCGTGAGTCCCTTCGTCGTGTGTCGTCTGAAGGATAGACGCTGGGCGGGGTGCGGATGTTCCGCGGTCTGAGCCGGGAAAGCCGCGAAGCGTCTGTGTTGGAAGTCAAGCGGCGCCTAGGCGATCGACCTAACCCCCTGCCCTTCCCGGCGCGGGAAGGGCGATCGAGTGTGCAGGGACGGTGATGGGATCTTGCGTGCGCGAAGTGTGTTGGGATGCGAACACAAGGCACAACGCGCAGCAACGTGTTGGTTCAGGTTCGGCAGGTTGTGTGCGTGGGGTCCCGTTGGGTGGGGGCCATCTGGGCCAGGAGATCGGGGCGGTTGCTGGTGATGCCGTCTACGCCGAGGGCGGCGGCCTGGTGCATGGCGCCGGCGTCGTCGATCGTCCAGGTGTAGAGGTGGATGCCCATGGCGTGGGCTGTGTCGGCGAGGCGGCGCGTCAGCAGCTTGTTGTAGATGGTGGCGTTGGTGCCGGGCAGCGGGCGCAGCATCGCGGCGAGTCGCAGCGGCAACGTCAGCCGCATCAGCGTGACGGCCGCGCTGACGACGGGCTTCAGCAGCGGCTTTGTCGATGCGCCGCCGCGGTCGACGGGGTACGAGAAGAAGCGCGGGATCGACGGCTCCAGCGCGGCGACCTGCGCCAGCGGCGCCATCTCCAGCCCGCTGACGATGACGCGGCCGGTCGCGCCGTGGGCGCGCACACGCTCGACGATGCGATCGGTGACCGAGCCGTCCTTGATGTCGAGGTTGAGCCGGGCTCTGTCGCCGGCGAGGTCGAGCGCGTCGTCGAGCGTGGCGATGCCGTGCGGTCCGGCGTCGCGCAGGCGCGCCAGCGTCGAGGCGCTGATGCGCACGTCGGTGCCGTGCAGCAGGTCGTCGTGCGAGAGGACGAGCGCGCCGTCGATCGACGAGCGCACGTCCACCTCGACCATCTCGACGCCGTAGTCGAGGGCGCGGCGGATGCCCTCGAGGGAGTTCTCGGGGGCGAGTGCGCCGCCGCCGCGGTGGGAGATGCGGACGAGTCCCCGCCTCATGCCTGCTGCGCCGAGACGGAGGCCATCGACGGCGGCTCGCGGTCCTCGAGATGGCCGTCCTCGAGCCAGACGATGCGGTCGGCGAAGTGCAGCACGCGGTGGTCGTGGCTGACCATGACGACGGCGGTGCCCATGTCGTGGGCGATCATCTGGAGCAGGCCCATGACCTCGGCGCCGCGCACGCCGTCGAGGCTGGCGGTGGGTTCGTCGGCGAGGATGACGTTGGGGTTGTTCGCGAGCGCGCGGGCGATGGCGACGCGCTGGCGCTCGCCGCCGCTGAGCGTCTTGATGCGGGCGTCGCGGCGGTGGTCCATGCCGAGCAGGCGCAGCAGCTCGTGCGAGCGCGAGCGGGCGGAGGCGCGGGTGGCGCCGGCGCGCATGACGACGAGCTCGAGGTTCTGCGCGACGGTCAGCGCGTCCATCAGGTTGAAGTCCTGGAAGACGAAGCCGATGCGGTGCAGACGCACGTCGGCGAGCTTGCGATCGCTGAGCGTCGAGAGGTCCTGGCCGTTGATCAGGACGCGGCCCGACGACGGGCGGCGGAGGGCGCCGGCGATGGCGAGCAGCGTGCTCTTGCCCGCGCCGGAGGGGCCCATGACGATGACGACCTGGCGCGGCGGCACGACCATCGACACGTTGCGCAGCGCGTGGGTCGGGTTGTTCTTGTCGCCGAAGCTCTGGCTGACGTCTACAAGTTCGAGGATGGCGTCGCTCATCTGTTACCCCTTGAACGCTACGACGGGATCGACGGAGGCGACGCGCCGCGCCGGCACGATGGCCGCTCCGGCGGCCATCACCAGCGTGGCGATGAGCACGAAGCCGATATCGATGGGCCGCACCAGCACGATGAACGTGGCGACGAGCTGATCGACGAACTGGCTGAGGATCAGCGTCAGCGTCACGCCGAAGATGAAGCCGACGCCGCCGGTGATCAGGCTCTGGCCCATCACCAGCTTGTACAGGTCGAGGTTGTTGAATCCGACCGCCTTCATCACGCCGAACTCGCGCGTCCGCTCGACGGTGGCGGTGTAGATCGTGAGGCTGGTGATGGCGATGCCGACGATGAAGGCGAGGCTGAGGATGAGGCCGATGATCGGGACGACGTTATCGAGGATGCGGTGGCGCGTCGCCTGGGCGAACTCCTTCGACGTGAAGATGCGGGTGCCGTCCTTGCTGGTATCGACCTGCGTCTTCCACTGCGCGACGGTCAGGCCCGCGGGCATCTTGACGATGTAGAACGTGGCCAGATCGCCCATGCCGAGCAGGTCGCGCGCGCCCTGGAGGTCCATGAAGCCGGCCTGGGTGAATGCGAAGTCGCCGCCGGACGAGATGCCGATGACGGTGACGGACTTCTTGCCGAAGGTCAGCGTGTCGCCGATGTGTACGCCCTTCGTGCGCGAGAGCACGTCGTCGATGATGATCTCGGCGCCGTGCGGGTCCTTGCGGCCGGAGATGACCTTCGGCGGGCCGCCGACGCCGGTGGCGGCATCGTAGCCGACGGTGTGGACGTCGACGCTGTGGCCGTCCTTCTGGAAGGACATCGGCCGGACGATCATCGGCGTGACGCTGGCGGGGCCGGTCTTCGCCAGGTCGTCGCGCATGGACGCGGGGAGGATCGACGCGGCGTTGATGAAGTCGGTGGTGCCTTCGCGGACGACCCAGGCGTCACCGTCGACGTGCTCGACGAAGCCGCCGACCTTCTGGTTCCAGCCCTGGTAGAGGCCGAGCAGGATCGTGATCAGGAACACGGCGAAGCCGATGCCCGCGGCGGAAAACGCGAAGCGGGTCTTCCTCGCTGACCAGGTTCCTCAGCGCAAGTACGATCATCGACTCCCCCTGACTTCTACGGGCGCACCAGATACGGGATGGCGGCAGATAGCTCCGGCACGGCGGCGATGGCGCCTTCGTAGCCGGCCCGGATGATCTCGGCGCTGCGGTCGAAGTCACGCAGGCCGCCGCGCTCCAGGCAGACCTCGAGCGGCACGTCGGCTTCGTTCTTGCTCAGTTCAGAAAGGCGATTATGCATGATCTCGAGGCAGCGGAGAATAGTCTCGGGCGCCAGCGGGCGGGACGGGTTGGCGTCGAGGTCGTCGCGCGGCGAGGTGTTCTTGCCCGTAAGCCGCACGCCGATGACGACGCCGGCGCCGAACTCACGGCACTGGCGCGAGGGGACGGGGTTCAGCACCGCGCCGTCGACCAGGTAGCTGTCGGGTCCGCGCAGGGCGGGGTAGATGCCGGGGATCGACGTGCTGGCGAGGATGCGCGGCCAGACGACGCCGCGGGTGAAGGTCACCTCGCAGCGGCGGAACAGGTCGGTGGCGCAGATCGCCAGCGGGATGTCCAGCGGCCATCGATCTGACGCCGGCCGCCCAGCAGTCCGGTGTCTCGATCTTCCAGCCGTCCGCAGGCGGGGCCGCCGGAAAGCCGGGAGCATCGAGCGCGGGCGCCCCTGACGGCGCGCCCGCGTTGCGCCGCGCGCCATACAATGTCCTATGGCTGCGAACCTGGCCTCCTATATCCCTCGCCTCGTGATCGAGTGGGACCGCGATGCCGTCGGCCGCCCGTACCGGCAGATCGACGGCACGCTGGTGTTCATGGACATCAGCGGTTTCACTGCCATGTCCGAGCGCCTCGCGAAGAAGGGGCTCGTCGGCGCTGAAGAGGTGACCGAGGTGATGAGCGCGACGTTCACGCGGCTGCTCGCGTGGGCGTACGAGCAGGGCGGGTCGCTGCTGAAGTTCGGCGGCGACGCGATGTTGCTGTTCTTCGCCGGCGCCGACCATCCGGCGCGCGCCTGCCGCGCCGCGGTTGAGATGCGGCAGGAACTGCGCCGGTCAGGCCGCTTTCGCACGTCCGCGGGCGCGGTGTGGCTGCGCATGTCGGTGGGCGTGCACAGCGGCGAGGTGACGTTCTTTCTCGTCGGCGATTCGCACCGCAAACTGATCGTGGCCGGCCCGGCGGTGACGTGTACGGTCGAGATGGAGGCCGCCGCGCACGCCGGCGAGATCCTCGTGAGCGACGACACGGCCGCGCTGATCCCGGCCGCCGCGCTGGGCGACGCCTACGCCGGCGGCCGGCTGCTGCGCAAGGCGCCGCGCGTCGCCGGCGATACGGCCGACGCCACGACAGCGCAACGGTTCGACGGCGCCGAACAGTACGTATCGATCGCCGTGCGCGACCACCTGCGCGCGGGCGGCGAGGAGAGCGAGCACCGCGCGGTCACGGTGAGCTTCGTGCACTTCGAGGGCGTGGACGCAATGCTCGCGCGCGAGGGCGCGGCCGGTACGGCGGCGCACATCGCCGCGCTGGTGCGGACGGCGCAGGCCGCGGCGGCAGAGCACGAGGTCTGTTTCCTGGCGACGGACATCGACCGCGACGGCGGCAAGATCATCATGACGGCGGGCGCGCCCACGAGCGGTGGCAACGACGAGGAGCGCATCCTGCGCGCGCTGCGCGGGATCGCTGACGCGGGGCTGGCGCTGGAGTTGCGGATCGGCGTGCACCGCGGCCACGTGTTCGTGGGCGACGTGGGGCCGGTCTACCGGCGTACGTACACGGTCATGGGCGACGCGGTGAACCTGGCGGCGCGGCTGATGGCGAAGGCGGAGCGCGGACAGATCATCGCGACGCCGGACGTGCTGGCGCGGTCGCCGACGAAGTTCCGGGTACGGCCGCTGGAGCCGTTCACCGTGAAGGGCAAGGCGGCGCCGATCACAGCGTTCAGCGTGGGACAGATGCGCGCCGAACGCGGCGGCGGTGATTCGATCAGCGTGCCGTTCATCGGCCGCGAGCGCGAGATGCGGCTGCTGCGCGAGATGTTCGACGCGCTGCCCGAGCGCGGCGCGAGCGTGGTGGAGCTGTTGGGGCCGGCCGGCATCGGCAAGTCGCGGCTGCTGCGTGAGCTGCGCGGGCCGGCGGGCGACGCCGCCTGGTTCGAGGCGGCGGCCGAGCCCTATGAGGCCACGTCGCCGTACTTCATCTTCCGCCGCCTGCTGCGCACCATGCTGGGGCTGCACCCGCGGCGCCAGACGCCCGATGACGCCGCCGCGGTGCAGGCGCAGGTCGAGCGGCTGGCGCCGGATCTGCTGCCGTGGCTGCCGCTCATCGGCATGGTGCTCGACCTGCCGTTCGAGGAGACGCCCGGGAGTGCGCAGCTGGAGCATCGCTTCCGGCGCGCCCGCCTGCACGAGGCGACGGTGCAACTGATGACGCGGTTGTTACCGGGTCGCAGCGTGCTGGTGCTCGACGACGCGGACTGGCTCGACGAGGCGTCGCGCGAACTGTTGCGCTACGCCGTCTCGCGCGTTGCCGCGCAGCCGTGGCTGATCTGCGTGATGCGGCGCGCGGCCGACGGCGGATCGTTCGCGGAGCTGTGCGCCAACGGCGTCACGCTGGAGCTCGAGCCGCTGTCGGACGACGCGGCGCTGGCGCTGTCAGCAGCCGTGGCGGACGACGTGGCGCTGCCACCGCACGAGCTGCGCGCGCTCGCTGAGCGCGCCGGCGGCAACCCGCTCTTCCTGCGCGAGATCATCGCCAGCCGCATCGCCCAGCCGGGCGCGGAGGGGCTGCCGGACAGCATCGAAGGGCTGCTCACCGCGCGCATCGACAAGCTGACGCAGGACGACCGGCGCGTGCTGCGCTATGCATCGGTGCTGGGGCTGTCGTTCCGGCCGGAGACGCTGGCGGGAAGCTGCGGCGATCTGCTGCCCGACTGGCGAGAGGCGGACTGGTCGCGCCTGGACGAGTTCGTCGTCGCGGACATGCCCGGCAGCCTGCGCTTTCGCCACGCGCTGTTACGGCAGGTGGCGTACGAGGGGCTGCCGTTCCGCCGCCGTCGGGACCTGCACGGCCGCATCGGCGCGTACCTGGAGCGGCGCGACGGCGACGCGGCCGACCAGAACGCGGAGATCCTTTCGCTGCACTCCTGGCTCGCGCAGGACTGGCGGCGTGCCTACCGCTACTCGCGCGTGGCGGGCGAGCGTTCGAAGTCGCGCTTCGCGAACGTTGAAGCGGCAGAGTTCTTCGCGCGGGCGATCGGCGCGGCGCACGACATGGGCGGCGTGCCGGCGGAGGATCTGGCGGCGCTGCACGAAGCGCGCGGCGACGTCTGCGAGCTGGCGGCGCTCTACGGCGACGCGGCGGCCGAGTACGCGGCCGCCAGGCGCACGTCCGGCGACGACGGCGCCGGCCTGCTGCGGAAAGAGGGGGTGATCCGCGAGCGCATGGGCCGCTACTCGCAGGCGCTCCGCTGGTACGGGCGCGCGCTGCGCGACCCGGCGTGCGCCGTGCGCGACCGCATCGCGTTGAGCCTGGCGTACGCGGGCGTGAAGTTCCGCCAGGGGCGCTACGTCGACTGCACGACCTGGGCGTATCGCGCGTTGGAGGACGCCGAGGCGACGGGCGACCGCGCAGGCCTTGCGCACGCGTACTACCTGCTTGATCACGGCTACACGATGCTGGGCGACACGGAAAGCTCGCGCTTCCGTGCGCTGGCGCTGCCGATCTTCGAGGAGCTGGGCGACCTGGTCGGGCAGGCGAACGTGCTGAACAACCTGGGCGTGGCGTCGACGATGGAGGGGCGCTGGGACGAAGCGATCGCCTGCTTCAAGCGCAGCCGCGCCGCGCGCGAGAAAGCCGGCGACGTGGTGGGCGCGGCGACGGCGTCGAACAACATCGGCGAGGTGCTATCGGACCGCGGGCAGATCGCGGAGGCGGAGATGCTGTTCGCCGAGGCGCTGCGCGTCTGGCGCGGCGCGCGCTATCCCGTCGGCGTCTACGTGGCGACGAGCAACCTGGGGCGCGCGGCCGCGCGCGCGGGCCATGCCGTCGAGGCCGCGGCGCTGCTCGGCGGGGCGCTGGCGGGCTTCCGCGAGATCGGCGCGGAGAGCTTCGTCATCGAGACGCAGGCGCGGCTGGCGGAGCAGCGCATCTTCGCGGGGGAGTACGCGGCCGCCCGCGCACTGATCGAGGAGACGCTGCCGCGGAGCGAGCGCGCGGGCGGCATGATCGCGACGAAGGCGATGCTGCACCGGCTGCTGGGCGACGCGCGGGCGCACGCGGGCGAGACCGAAGCCGCGCGCGAGAGCTACGAGGCCAGCCTGCGCCTGGCGCGCGCCGCCGGGGCGGAGTACGAGATCGCGCTGACGCTGCACTCGTACGCGCGCCTGGGCGCCACGCCCGGCGTGGACGTCTCCGCCCTGTTGCGGGAGAGCGGTGAGATCCAGGCGCGGCTGGGCATCGTGGCGCTGCCCGTACCGACGCCGGTGGTGGGCGCGTCCTACGCCGCGCGCCGCCGGTAGGCGTACCAGCCCGCGCACCCCGCGAGCGCGCCGGCGGCCACGGCCGCGATGCCGTAACCGAGCCACGGCTTCGCCCCGCCGGCGGTCGGCGCGGCGGCCGTGGCGGACGCCGGTTCGGGCAGGACAGGCGCCTCCGCGCTGCCGCCGACCGACGGCACGACCAGCGTGAGAACCGTCCGCGCGTTGTTTCGCGGCGTCGAGAAGTCCGTGGCGAGGTTGGCCATGGGTACGCTGAAGGTCGTGGGGGAAACGTTCGCCAGCGCGTACTCGGCCGAGTTGTTGGTGGGCGCCATGTTCAGGTTGGACAGCCGCAGCGCCTGCACCGTGCCGGGGTTCGGGAGCGCCACCGCCGCCGTGCCGTAGATCGCTGTCGCCCCGCCGTAGGCGGCGGCATCGACGGGGGCCATGACGGTGACGCAGGCGGCGCTGGGGCCCGCCCAGACCATCTGGCCGCCCGGGACCTGTACAGGGTGCAGCGCGTCGCCGCCGTTCGCGGCCGTCGTGTTGGCGCCGCTGAAGATGAAGTCGGCGTTGCCGCCCGTGAAGGTGCTGGCGAACTCTGAGGTGGCGATCAGGATCGAGTCGCCGACGGCGCCGTTGGCGACGCCCGCCGGGAACGTGAACGTCGCCTTCAGCACGCCACCCGCGTCGAAGAACTGGATCGTGTGCCCGGTCAGCAGCGTCTGGAAGCCCACGTCCATCCTGAGTTCGACGAACTGGACCTTGTTGTTGCCGTTCACGCCGCCGGCCACCGCGTGGATCCGGATGCAATGGAACGCCGCGTCTGCCACGCCCGCCTGCGTAAGCATGGCGACGGCGGCGAGCGGTACCGACAGGACGAAGGCCAGGATCAGCGAAGCCAGTGAGCGCATAACCAGTTCTCCTACATCGCGGGGCACGACGGTGGACCGGCTCACCGCGCCGGGATCGGGTGTCACAGCTGGTACGACGGCCCGCCGCCCGCGGACTCATACGCTGGGCAGAATTATGAGGGCGAAGTCCGCCGCTGCCGGCCGGCGGACTGCTCGCGTTCGCGGCGGCGGGCACCTGGCCGACGCGGGCCGGACGGCACGTGCGCCACAGGGCCTCCCGCCATAGGATGTGGCGGGAGGCCGCCAGATGAAATACGACGTGATTGTCCTCGGCGCGGGCGCGACGGGCGCCGCGACCGCCGCCCGTCTCTCGGAAGACCCGAACCGCTCCGTCCTGCTGATCGAGGCGGGGCCGTACTACCGCACGATGGACGAGACGCCCGAGGGGCTGCTCAACGGCAACGACAACTCCTACTCGCCGCACAACTGGGACTTCATGGCGGAGGCGAACACGTCGGGCCGGCTGGCGCCGATGCCGAGCGGGCGGGTCGTCGGCGGGTCGTCGGCGGTGAACACGGCGATCGCGCTGCGCGGCACGCCGGAGGACTACGACGAGTGGGCGTCGTTCGGCAACGACGAGTGGTCGTGGGCGAAGGTGCTGCCGTACTTCCGGCGGCTGGAGAACGACCAGGACTTCGACGACGACTACCACGGCCGCGGCGGCCCGATCCCCGTGCGGCGCTATCGCGAGGACGAACTGGCGCCGGTGCAGCTCGCGTTCATGCGGGCGATGCGGGCAATGGGCTACCCGGAGACGAAGGACAACAACGACCCGGACTCGTCGGGCTTCGCGCCGCATCCGATGAACAAGCAGGGGCGGACGCGGATGAGCGTCGCGATCTGCTACCTGCAGCCGGCGCGCCACCGCCTCAACCTGACGATCCGCGGCGACTGCTTGATCCGCCGCATCATCACTGATGGCACGCGCGCCACGGGCGTGGAGGTGGTGTCCGGCAAGAGCGTGCAGATCGTCGAGGGTGAACGCGTCGTGCTGTCGTCGGGCGCGATCGGATCGCCGGCCGTGCTGATGCGGTCGGGCATCGGGCCGGCGGCGCACCTCCGCGAGCTGGGCATCGACGTGGTGGCGGACCTGCCGGGCGTGGGCGCGAACCTCGACGACCACCCGATGCTCGGCGTCGTCTTCCAGGCGAAGGAAGGCACGCTGCGCGGCGACGACCCGGTCGTCCAGACGACGTACCGCTACACCTCGACCGGCGGCACGGAGCGCAACGACATGCAGCTGATGCCGGTGTCGCAGATCGCCACGCGCAGCGGGCAGCTCGTGTTCGCGCTGGGGCCGGTGGTCTACCGGCAGAAGTCGATCGGACAGCTCACGCTGACGTCCGCGGACCCGCACGCGTCGCCGCGCATCGAGAACCGGTTCTGCGAGGATCCGGAGGACGTGCGGCGGCTTGTCGAGGGCATACGCATGGCGCTGGAGGTGGGTTCGCACGACGAGTTCGCGCACCTGGCCGACGGGCTGCGTGCGCCGTCCGCGGCGGTGATCGAGGACGACGAGGCGCTGGCGCACTGGTGCAAGATGGTGGCGTCGAGCGGCTTCCACCCGAGCTGCACGGCGAAGATGGCGCCGGCCAGCGACCCGACGGGCGTCGTGGACCAGCACCTGCGGCTACGCGGCTTCGACAACCTCTTCGTGGCCGACGCATCGGTCATGCCGAAGTGCCCGCGCGCCAACCTGCACCTGACGTCGGTGATGATCGGCGAGCGCATGGGCGAGTGGCTGCGCGAAGGCGTCGTCTGAGCTCCCGTCCGCGGAGCGAGAACGAGACGCGCGATGAAGCCGGCCCACACCAGCTCGCTCGGCGCGTTCAGCGACGGGAGCCGGCCAGCTCGCGTGCGGGGAGCGGGGCGCATGCAGCGCCAGCGAGCGCTGGCTGGCGGCGTTACGCCGCCTGGGGGCGATGCCTGTGACCGGCCACCGCCTTGTGCGCCGGCCGGGGAATCGGGACGGCGATGTCGCGCCGGGCGCGCGCGCCGTGCTCCGCGAGATCGCCGCGGATGTACTGCCGCAGCAGTACGAAGGCAGAGATGATCGCTACGTGCGTGATGGCGCCGAAGTAGAGGATGTCCGCGACGGTCATGGCCACCTCCCGGAAGGGCTGGCCCCGTTTCACTTGAGGCGGGCCGGATGTTGGGCACCGGTCCACCGACGGCGGCTGTCTCGCGGCGCGGACCGCGGAACACGACCGTCAGGGTAAGAGTAGGACCGGCCTCCGCGGCATCCGACTGCCAAACGGCAGGATTCGGATCGACATTCGGCAGGGAGTTCTCAGCCGACGACGACCGTCGATCAGCAGCCGACGTGCGGCGTGCCACGCCACCTGTACCGCCTGTTTGATCAGAACGCATAAAAGCGCCAAGGCGCGCGAAAGATTCACGTACGCAAGGGCTTGACAGACCGGGCGGTAGGTGTATGCTCATGACGCTCGACAATCCCGCCGATGCAGATATCACATGATGTCAGTATACGATGGCTCGAATCCACCGAGGCGGTCGCTGGCCAAGGAGGGGGAGCACCCGATGACAACACGAAGAATTGCGCTAGGTATATCGGCGCTCGCGATCATTGTCGCATTCGGCGTAGTGGTCTTCGCCGCGCCAACACAGGCATCGGCGGAGAACGATTACGACTCTCAGCATTGCTTCGCCGCTGACCTCAACGGCGATGGTGTGATCGACGTCGTCGATATGCAACGAATAGCCTCGTACTTCAGCGTCAGCATCGGCAACCCAAGGTACGATGTCCGCCTCGATTTCAGACCCTGGCTCGCGCCGGACGGCGAGATCGACATCGACGAGGTTCAGTTCGTGTTTGGGCGCTTCGGCTTGAGGTGCTCCACATACACACCGGCTAAGGAATATTGGATGTGGTTGGGCGGGTTGTATTCCTATGGCGCAGGTTGCGCGAACGGGGACGAGATCGATCCCGTCACGACCGTCTTTCGCTACGCTTCGAACGCCGCGCAGATTCACAATGTCCTCAGCGACATCGGATTACTCGTCGACGTAGGTTCTGAGCAGAACTTCCGCGACAATGGCGGCTGCGCCACAGGTGAGATCAGCGTCGCCGATGATGACGGCTGGACGCCTTGTTTTCCGCAAGTCGTGTGCGCTTCCAGCCGCTGGCACGTTCGCGCCAACGTTGTGAGCACTGCTGACCCGGCTGGCGGCTTCTGGGCAGCTGCAACTCCTCACCGTGATACCGGAGATGGTAGTCCAGCCGATGGATGCACACACGTTGTGCTCCCCTACCAGCAAATCGACGGTTTCTCCGGCAGCGGGTTCGACGTCGCTAAGGATTGGGTATGGTGGCAGATGGTCCACGAGCGGGGCTTTTTCTTCGAGGGCGCGCAGTGGTGGGACAACCGGCTGCCGATGTTGCAGTGTAATGACACGCTGAGCGCCAGCAATGGGTGGGTGAATGTCATCTGGATCAACCGGCCATTCTAAAGGGAGATTGTCAATGCGACGCAGAATGACGGTGCTGTGGCTGATTCCCATCGGGTTGCTCGGGCTTGCGGTCGGAATGGGCCTGGAAATCCGCTCGAGGCGCGTGCATGCCCCGAGCGCCGAGGCAGACCGCGACTGTGTGCAGGTCGCGAGCGAATTCACTGCTTACCCTTTGGCCTTTCTTGGGCCTGAATTCCAGGGATTGCCGCTCACCGGCTGTCAGCGGGCCGTAACCCCGGAGAAGTACAACCTGGACGGCACGGTACGGGAGCCCGCGATGGACTTCTTCGTGTTTGCCTATGGGAGCTGTGTGCCTGCTGGTGATGAAGGTCGGTGTTCGCCGCCGGTCTCGGTGCTCGTCGATCCGCCGTGCGGCCCCACCCTCGGTGAACAGGCTGTGAAGGAGAAGGTCAGGATCCGCGGCGAGGACGTTCTCGTGAAGAGCGATGGCTCGCTGCGCATCGAGGGTCGCAACTTCAAGGCCACGATCTACGGCCTTGCCGGAGACTACCAGGCGAGCAAGCAGAAGGCCGTTGAGGTCGTCCAGGCGCTGCACGGCGCGAACGCCCTGGCCGCTGGCCTCAAGCCGGACAGCAACCTTGACGTTGGCCTGGGCGGGAACACCGTATGTCGTTGAGGAGACAGGCGGCGGTCGCCGCCGCCGCCGGCGCCGTCACCTGGGCTGTCACGGCGTTCGCGACGCTCGTGACGATCCTCGCGGTGTTCTTTGTGGTGCAGACCGGGCGGGGTGCTGCCGAGGGCGTGCGGACTCTCCTTGCGCTCCTTCTCCTCATCATCCCGCTCGCCGTTGGCTCAGCGGCGTTTGTTGCCTCTCTGGCATGGTTGTGCGGAAGGTGGGGAGCAAGCCCCAGGGCAAGCGTGCTGTTCGCCGCAGTCTGCTGTGGGGCATCCCTGTACGGTTTTGGGCAGATCGTCTCGGCGTTCAATAGCTGTGGCTTGAATATTTCGCTGCCCTACCCGTGGTTCGGGCCGTGCGACTGAAGCGGGGGGTTACTGGGACTGCGTAACGCTGGTACAGGATCCATTCTTCCCCGACAACATTGACTGTACAGTCCCAGATTGGTTTGACCGTTCGTCATAGCTTGTGTGGTGCGAAAGGCGCGACCATGAAATCTCCGATCCTCGTACGCCTCGCAGTTCTCGTCGTGGTTATGGTGGGCGTCGCGGCGGGTGCGGTCACGGGTTTGCTGTTCGTCACCCGTAGCAAGACCGCCCAGTCCGCCGTCATCGTCCTGCAAAAGGCGCAGGCTGTGCAGTCGGAGACGCTGGCGGTGCTCGGCCCCAACACGACGCTCCACGGTATCGGCACGGATTACCGTGAACAACCCGACGCGGGAGGGCTGCCCAATACCACCGTCAGTGAATCGTTCTGGACGTTCGACGCTGCGGGAAAGCTGAGTGCCTATTCGAACGCGGTCAGGGGCACGGACGGGCACGTGTACCATCACATCGACATGGTGGGCGGCGTAAACGTGTACACGGACGTAAAATCCGGCCGGACAACCGCAGAGCCCGGCTTCGACGCGGCCACGGCCGACTCCCTGCGCGCCGTCCAGAGCCGCGTCATCACGGCGTTGCTGGCGCGCGTCACGCCGTCGGTCATGACGAAGGCCGCCACGGTCAACGGCGCCGCCGTCTTCATTATCGATACGCCCGACGGGCACGGCGGCACGAACCGCGACTACATCAGGCAGAGCGATTACTGGCCCGTGCGGTCGGAAGAACTGGCCCCGGACGGGCACATCACCTCGTACACAACACAAACGGTGCTGGAGGTGCTCAGCAACGGCCCGAGCATCGCGGTAGGAGCGCCGTCGCTGGTGAGCGGCAACGTCAATGTCCCCATTATGACCACGGGAGCCGTCGCCAACGCGTACAGCGGCGTCAACGTCCACTTGCGGTGGAACCCTGCCGTGTTCTCCTTTAGCTCCGCCAACGCCAGCGGCAGTGTCCTCAGTAGTCCCATCTGTCCGTCCGCCGCCGACAGCGACGGCGGCGGTGTGACGGTGGGCTGCGTTACCGTAGGGAGCGCGACCACGGCCGTCTCCGGGCTCGTGCTCACCATCATCCTGACGCCGAAGACGGGTTGCTCCGCGTTGCACCTGTTCACGTTTGCAGGCGCGGACGGTGGCGATCAGCACGATCGATTCGGTGAACACGCGCCCGCAATTCAACGCGTACGTGGACGGTACAGCGAATGTGAGCGGACAGAAATGTTAAAATACACACCGTAAAGAGGAATCCATGCGTCTACTACTGTGTTCCGTCGTTCTCGCCTACGCGCTCGCGGCCTGCGGCGGAAAGAGCGCGACCATGCAGGCCACCGGGATGTTCACCTGCCCGAGCCCTCCGATACCGGCGGAGGCAGTGACTAGTTGTCAAAGCCGGTATGCTCGCGTGAACCGACTGACGTTGACGGTGCCGCAGCGGGGCGGGAGTGTGACAGGGGACGGGGCTATCGATGGCGCCTTGGGTGGCGCGAACGACCCAGCGCAACCTGACCCAGCCACGTGCATACACGGACTGCAATGGGTCATCAAAGTCACCGGCACTTACGACGAATCATCCCACACGATTACGGGCACGTTCAGTGAAGATACGACGCCTACCGCCGGGACGTGTCTGTCGGCGCTCGGACACGCGGCGCACTACGATCGGCCGTTCCGGGCAACGCTCGACGGAAACAAGATCACAGGCGAGGCCGCCATCCTGTTCTTCGAGGCAACCCTGCGGTAACGAACATTTTTCGTGCGTCTGCGCGTTGCCCGAACGGACGGCACCGGAGCATCTAAGGGGGTGACATGTTGAAATACGCTTGGCTGACCGTCATAGCGGGCATGGCCCTTGGGGCGGCGAGCATCGTACTGGGTGCGAGAGCGCTTCG
Organism: Dehalococcoidia bacterium; assembly: GCA_041494685.1. GTDB lineage: Bacteria > Chloroflexota > Dehalococcoidia > DSTF01 > JACRBR01 > JBGQBE01. The sequence continues at coordinate 27,018 of JBGQBE010000038.1, forward strand.
CGCGGATACAGCGCCATCTGTGGCGGTGAACCCGGCGACGGTGACCGGGTTGTACTACCGGCCAACGCCCATCACCATCACGATCAACGCATCGGGATTGAGCGGCGCCGGGCTGACGCCAGTGGGCGGCTACCAGTACGGCTTGCAGTGGGACCCGGCGGTGCTGCAATGGCTGTCGGGTCCTGACGTAGGCCCCGGCACACCAACGCCGCAGCCCGTGTTGCCGGGGAGCTCGGAGATGGTAAGTACCTGGACGACGCCTACCGCAACCCCGAGCGGGTTTGTACCGCCAGACACGTTGACACCGACGAACACGCCGGGAGCGGGGACGCCCACATCTTCGCCGACGCTGACGCCGACGCCGAGCGGTTACATTCAGGTGGCGTGCGCGACGTTCCCCGGAGCGCCGACGCCGGTGGCGTCGGGCGTCCTGGGGACGTTCACGTTCCAGCCGCTGGCGACGGCGCAGGCATCGAGCGCACTGAATCTGCTGAAGGTCATACTGGTGAACTCAGCGGGCGAGCTAGTGACGCCGGGCCCGGCAGTCAGCTCTGGCGTCGTGAACTTGTTAGCCTGCCTCTCCGTCTACAACCCACCCCAGACCAACACCGACGGCAACAACGCGGCGATGAATCGCGCGGGGTACGACAATATCCTTGACGCGTGCGACGACAACATCTCTGGCGACGGATACACGAATGAGCAGCATACCGCGCTGGGCAAAGACCCAGCGCGGTATTGCTCCATCATGCGTGCCGATGTCAACGGCGACGGAGCAGTCGGCACCCCAGATCTGGCCCGCGTAGGGAAGAACTTCGGCCAGGTTTTCACGCACGACTATTACCCGCCAGGAGGCGTTGACACCGGCATTCAGCGACTCGACCAGAACGGCGACAATGGGATCGGCACGCCAGACATGGCTTTCGTCGGGAGATACTTCGGCCAGGGTGTAGCGACGTGTCCGTAAGCGTCTGCGCCTTGTGAAGCTCTGCGCCCCCAGCGCGGTGACCAACCGGCAAGACCAACGCTCACGCCGATCGCAACACCCTGCCCCGGCGGTGTCTGCCCAACCAGTACCCGTCCACCCTCCGTGGGTGGCATCGCCGAATCGCCGTCCTTGCCGCTGGATGCAGCCGGGACGACGGGTCGCCATCACACGCTGGAGTTCGTGATTGCCGGCGTCGGGGCGCTCGTCCTCGTTGCGGTTGGAGGCTTGATCGTGCGGCGCAGGCTGCCTGACTAATATCGTTGCACGCCGACTCCGGTGTCACCTGTCATCGACGCGCGCAACGGTGAGCCTGAGTGCGCCCAGAACGATGACCAGCGCGGGCGCTGCGGACGCGCATGCTGTGCCAGGCGCGGGGGCGTGCGGTGCGCTCTGGCGTGGTGGACTGTGGCTCCCCGGATTGGTGCCCCAGAGCGTGCTGCGGGACGTGTTTCAGGTTCGACTCTCAAGTCTAGCACGCGCGGCAGTTGCGACCACGAGGGGGCGCGTTCGCGCGGGAGCCGAGGCCGTGGCTTCCGAATGGCACCGGTTGATTCATGAGGGGACCGTCGAAAATCGCGCGGCCCTTGCGCGCCGACAAGGTGTTTCGCGAGCCCGCGTGACGCAGGTCCTTGGAACGGCTAACTCTGCTTAGCGCGCTCCAATCGCTCAAGCAGCTGCACCACTCGGTGATCGCTGTGTCTACTGAGCATTCTGGCATCCCACGACACAAACCGCCGGTGCGTCGAGATCCTCACCCGCCCTCTGCTGACCTCGATCAGATCCGTCACCGGCACTGGATCGAGCGCGGTGCTAAACGGGGCTCGTAAGCGGGCAAGAGCCTGTTCTAAGCTCTGCGGCTGGTAATACCCCTCATCTACGAGGCCTCCGCGCGCACGCATGCTGCCGCGATCAACGTACCCGTCGCCTGTTTCATATAGGCCGAGGACGAGGCGAAGAAACAAACGGAACGGTGCCAACGTCAGCCGTATCAGTCTTCCGTCCACCTCGACAACGTTCTGGCTGCCTCGCTCGACTCGCCCGGTGATGTGAATGTTGACGCGAACCAGTGCTCCCGCGCCGGCCAATTCACGTTCTTCGGTTCTCGTCAACACGATCGCCTTCGGTCGAGTGTCTGGTTCGATCGGCGCCGACGCTCGGAAACCAGCAGCGGCCCGTCTCTCGAGCGCTGCCACGCAGTCAAAGTGCACCACGCTTCGCTCTCCCCACGCATAGACACCGACACGAGCGCCCATAAGTGGCTGCTCCAACATCTGATCGAAGATCTCAATACCATCTACCGACATCGAGATCCTCAGCCCATCGAGCCGGACGGAGACCGCATAGGGTGTGAGTGTTCGAAGATTCGCCTTCGATCCTGTCATAGGCCGGGAAGACCAGCGGTTCGCCAGCGGCATGTAGTACGAGATGGCGTACGCAGACCCGTGCGCTCCTAGCTCTGCGATCACATACGGAGCGTGTGCAGCGAAGAAACCGATCACCAGGCCGGCAGCGGTGTCTTCCAAATGATCAAATGTGATTTGGCCGTTGAAGTCGCCCTCGGCGAGCGATAGATCACAGATGGCGAGACCGTACGGCAAGGTTTGGTCAGGACTTGGACCGAGATAGTCCAACGATCTGTCGCCACCTCCGTCTTCGATCGGAAGACGCCAGCGTCCGGAAATGGCGGCCCACCGTGTCGGTGTTTGCATCCGCGGCGGGAACTGTGGTTCATCGGTTCGGAGACGCTCTCGGGCGCTCGCGAATGTGCTCGCCATCGTTGCCCCCGCGGTCACGGCAGCAACGCGAGCCTCGAATTCCGCATCACGGTCTTGCCTCTCCTGCTGCAACTCAATGATCGCCGCGTCGGCAGTCGCAAATAATTCGGTCCACACCTGTGGAAGAGGTAAGGCCACGTCGGCGCCGATTCGTAACAGCTCTTCACTCGCGCGCGCTTTGAACGGGCCGATGAGCCGCGTCACCGACTCCCAGTCAACCTCATCCCCAGATTCGTACAGGTTTGGATATGAAGCGGTGAACGTCGTCAGCGCCGCCGACAATTCGGGGAAGGGCAGTGCAAGTGGCTCCGCCAATTGACGTAGGAGAAGGTAGAACCGATTGGCAGGCTCACTTTGAACGTTGAGAAGGCCATTGAATTGTACGCCGAGGATCGCAGTGAGACGCAGCACGATTGCGTTGAGCACTTTGAGACGGAGAGCGATGTCGTCTCTCTCTGACGCTGAAAGGGCAGCATTATCTGCCAACGCTGGGCTCCTGCGAGATCATTGCGACCTTGTCCGGTGGGCGCGACACACCGAGAGTGTACGGCGTATCGGACCTTCGGCAGGCCGACGGTCACACGCCGATCGCCGCGGCCACCTTCCCCCAACTCGCGTCAGCCTCGCCCTCCAGCCGCCGGAGGTAGATCGACGTGACCTGCAGCGATGAATGGTCGAGGAATCGGGAGACGTTCTCGATCGACTCGCCCGCATCGCGGCGGAGCTTGGCGGCCGAGTGCCGGAAGATGTGCACGCCGGCCAGGGGCAGGTTGGCCGCCTTCAGGTAGCGGCGCAGGTTCCCGTAGAACGTCCCCGACGTGACGCCCCTGGCGCCGGCGCTGGACGGCCACAACGACGCATCCGGGGACATGGTCGCGATATCCCGCCCGAAGGCCGACAGGGCCGCCGTGAGCGCCACGTACGCGGGCTGTGGCAGCTCCCGCTTGCCCTGCTTGTTCCCCTTTCCCCGGTAGCGATACCAGATCCGGTCGTCCTCCTGCGTGAGGTCGCCTGCGACCATGTTCAGCACCTCGGCCCTTCGCCGGCCGGTGAGCGTCAGCGTGAGGATGATGGCCCGGTCCCGCAGGCCGACCGGCGTTCCGGGGATCACGGCGAGCAGCTTGCGGATGTCGTCGGCAGTCAGGCCACGCGGCGGCGCAACCTGGACGCGCGGGCGTTCGAGCGCGTCGCAGGGGTTGGACGAGACGATGTCCATGCGGATCAGGAAGCGGTAGAAGCTACTGAGGCAGGCGAGGCGGGCGCCGATGGTGACGGACGATGGCTGCTTGCCGGAGAGCCCGACGCCGTACCCCCAGGCGAAGACCTCCGGGCTGGTGACGCAGTCCGGCGGCTTGCCGACGCTGGCGAAGAAGTGCTGCAGCATGCGGCTGTAGCCCTCGACGGTGCGACGGCTGCCGGATCGGCGCTCCTTCTCAGCGAGGAACGCGTAGAGGCTCCGCTCCCAGCCCTCGGCCGTGTTGTCGAACGTCGTGATCGTCTGCATGGCGATGCCCCCTCCCGGAAGGCGTCACCATGATTGCGTTGTGTGCGACGAAGTCAAGCGCGGCTACCTAGAGAAGGTCGGCGAGCAACAGATAAGTGCGAACGATGATCCGCTCAGCCTCGTCTCGCGTGACGACGGCGTGGATACCTTTGTTCGATTGGCGGTAGATCGAATCGATTCGGTTTCCTAGATCTGCAAGCTCGGAGTTGATCGCTCCACGCCCACTCTCTGATTGGACGTGCTCCTTCGCATAGGCCCACAGGCGATTCACGTACTCTTCAGTACCGACTGAGCGGCCGTCGACCAACTCGACTCTAGGTGGATAAACAGCGTCCGCGAAGTCGAGCAGAATTCGACGCACTGCAGTGCAAGCGTTGGTCCAATTCTCCGCCGACTGTCCGTTCAATTCCTCGTACGCGATGGCGAACTTCTCCAGCGTCGACGGCGACACGCTGGTCAGAGCTTTCTCCACTTTCTCACGGGTCCGGTCGATGACCCCTTCCGGGACTGATTCAAAGAGGAGGCGGTTTACGACAGTGCTGGCATACCTGTACAGCCGATTCTTCACGCGCTCTAACACAATCTCGTTTTCCTCGACGGAGCGAGTAAACTCCGCTTCGGAGGCGCTGTAGGTTATCTTCTTCCGCGCTGAGGTCACCAGCGTCTCGGCTCTAGGCACAGACCCAACAGCTGTCGTGTACTGGATCTCGCCCCCCTTCTCGATCAGTGCCGCAATCGGCGTGCCTTCGCCCTGTAGGTCTTGCAGATAACGAAAGATTCCCGACGCCTTCGCGTCCCGGTTGTTGACGACGTATCTGAGGTCTGCGCTCAGATCGTCGCCGGTGCGCGCCGGCTGGAGCGCTCGCTCAGCGTAGGCCATCATGAAAGGATCGGAAATGACAGAGGCGAGTCGCTCAGCCTGACGCAAGCTCGTAACCACCAGCCCCCCCTTTTCGAGTCCTTGGAGAATGGCGCGAGCCAGTGTCAATCCCTCTTGAGTTCTCGATGTCGAAGCAGCCAAGCGCCGTCACCTCGTTGCCATGGGATAGGCGATCGTAACTCATGGGCTGAGTAACTCACAGCAGCTGCCCTTTCCGAGGTCAGACACGCCCGCGGGAACGTCCGACACGATATTCGCGTCGTGTCGGTGATCGTCTGAGCGCCTCGTGTGCCCAGCCAAAGCAGTTTCACAAACCCGCGAGCAAGGCCGTCACTCATCCGTGGGTCGTGACTGCTCAATGATCCGATGCGCGGTCTCGTCCGTTGCGATCAACGTCCGTGTAGGCTTTCGGCCCGGCAGAGCAATTTCCATGGCGCAGTCGGCGTAGCTGTCCTGGCCGCCATCCGCCTTGACTCTCACGACCGGCCCCTGGGCGTCGTACAGGAGCCCACGAATGTCCAAGGCAGAGCCATCCATTTCCACTTGGAGATCGTCCAATGGAGTTGAGCCACTGCGTTTGATCTTCCCGTTCGGAGATCGTTCAACTCGGAGCATCTCCTCATCGGTGCGGAGGCTCGTGAAGCGGATGACTGCGCCCTTCGAGAAGTGTTTCAGGTGCATCGAAACGACTGCCTTTACACACTTTGAGCGGCCAGCATGTCCAATGGGCCAAGCGGGTCTTCTCACAGGTTACCATCGCGGGCTAGCTGTAGTTCCCACCAAGGTTGTTGACACAAAGAGAGTGCTCGAGTCGGCTGTGGGTGTTGAAAGCCTGCAGTCGAAAGGAGCACTCTCTTGGCACATGGTAACGCGCGGCTGA
>JBGQBE010000039.1:0-32588 GCA_041494685.1 Dehalococcoidia bacterium
AGGAACAACAATCTGCGCTTCGCCGAATTGGCCGCGCTTGCCGAGGCGTTCGGTTTCGAGCTGGATCGCGTCAGCGGGAGCCATCACATCTACGTGCACCGCGGCGCAGGTGCCGTGCTCCACCTCCAGCCCATCGACGGCAAAGCGAAGCCCTACCAGGCCGTCAACCCCTTTGGTAAGTATCCCTTGACTGCCGAAGCGGGATCGGCGATAATGGGAGCATAGGAGAACAGCCATGCCACCAGTCAACCGCAAGAACCCGACCCGCGCCGCCTCTTCCGAATCCACCTTCTCCCTCATGGAGTTCGTGCGGGCGTACCCGGACGATGAGGCGTGCCTTCAGTCGCTTTGGCGCAACCGCTACTCGCCGGACGGTACGAACGCCCATTGCCCGAGGTGCCAAGAGGTGCGCGTATTCGCGCGCTACGAGACGAAGCAACAGCGCCAAGCGTGGAACTGCACGCACTGCGGTGAGTACCGGTACCCGACCGCCGGGACGATCTTCCACAAATCGTCTACGTCGCTGCACCTGTGGTTCTACGCCATGTATCTCATGACGAGCACTCGTTGCGGCATCTCCGCAAAGCAACTGGAGCGAGAGCTTGGCGTGACCTACAAGACCGCGTGGCGCATGGCGCACCGCATCCGCACGTTCCTCATGACGACGGATGGCGAGCCGATGGGCGGCACGGTCGAAATGGACGAGACGTACATCGGCGGACGGCGCTCGATCAAGCGCGGCGGGCGGCGCGGTCGCCCCGGCCCCGACTCCAACAAGGCCACGGTGTTCGGCATGGTCGAGCGCAAGGGCAACGTCATGGCCGTCACAGTGCCGAACGTCAAGAAGGCCACGCTCATGCCGCACATTCAGGAGCGCGTGCTTCCCGCGTCGATCATCTACACCGACGAACTGCGGTCGTACAACCCGCTGGCGAAGGCCGGATACCACCACGACCGCGTGAGCCATTCGGAGCACGTGTACGTGAGCGGGGATGTGCACACGAACACCATCGAAGGGTTCTGGTCGCTCATGAAGCGCGGGATTGACGGCGTGTACCACGCGGTGTCCGCTAAGCATCTTCAGGGTTACCTGAATGAGTACACGTGGCGGTACAACCATCGCTCTGACGAGCGTGCGCAGTTTGAGACGCTACTTCTTCGGGCGGCGCGTACTCCGGCCCCGTAGGGGCTTCTTGGAGTCTGGAACGGGCGTCGTGGCCGCCTTCTTGATGAGGCGGTCGAAGTCTGTTCGCTTTGGGATCGGAATCTCGTAGCCCTTCGGCGTCGTCTGCGTCGGCTTGTCCTTCATGATCGGAGTTTACTCCATGCGCTACTCGGAGGGGTTCTACCCCGACTCCAGCGTCACCGGGCCAGAACTCAAGATCGAGCGAGCACACTATCACATCGAGTTGCTGGGGCAGGAGGTCGGCAAGTTCTTCAAGCAATACTACGGTGATATCATCGCCGTCCAGTGTGACCTTAAGACCAGGGACAAGGTTTGGGTCATTGCCGAAGAGCCGACGCCCCCACCATTGTATTTGTCCACGATAATCGGTGACGCCCTTTACAACCTGCGCTCCGCACTCGACCATCTTGTGTACGAACTCATTCGAGCGAATAGGAAGCAGCCGAACGGGAGATCCCAGTTCCCGATCGTCAGCACGAATGAAGTCGATTACGATCGGGTCGCGCCCATTCAAGTGCAGGGAATGGACCCGTACGCAGCGGCAGCGATCAAGCGGTTGCAGCCGTACAACAGATCGCACCGCCACAATAACAAGATGCTCCGACTCCTCAACCACCTTGGTAATGTCGATAAACATCGGCACCTCCATCTCGTGGTGCCAGCGTCCGGTGGTTGGCTCTTCAGCAATCCCATCTCGATAGATGCCCGCCACACCATCCACTCCGGAGCACTGAAACTCGGCACAGAGATAGCTCGCGTTTCCGAACAGGAGATGGACGTGGAGGGCGGCTTCTTTGGTGAGGTAGCGTTTAGTGACCCCGACGCGTTCAATGAGACGGCCTATGTCCTCCTCATCGGCATACGTGAATGCGTGGCGAAAATCGTCGCCGAGTTCCGGCGCGACTTCATCAAGTGATCCTGACGCTGATTGAGCGGCTAGCCTTCCAAGCGATTGCAATGGTAACTCCTTTTCGGCAGAGAAGGGATACTTACCACCCCTTTCAATGATTGAGCTACATAATCTAGAACCAGGGCACCCACATGAAGCGGGACTACCACATCAACGTCTTCTACAGCGCCGAGGATCGCGGCTACATCGCCGATATCCCCGACCTGGTCTCCTGTTCGGCCTTCGGCAAGACGGCCGAGGAAGCCGTGCGCGAAGTCACGATCGCGAAGAAAGCGTGGCTCAGGTCCGCGCGAAGTCTCGGCAAGCCTGTCCCGGAGCCGCGCTACCGCCCGGCGATCTACCAGACGGCCCACCTGCCCTGATCGAAGCGGGCCGCCGCCGCCCCTGCCGTGTTATCATCCGCCCGTGGTTGTGCTGCACGAACCCGAGGGCTACCAGCTTCATCTCCCCGTCTTCGATGGGCCGCTCGACCTCCTCCTCCACCTGATCGAGCGCGAACAGCTCGACATCACGAACATCGCGCTGGTCGCCGTCGCCGACCAGTACATGCGCTACCTCCACTCCGGCGATCAGCTCAACCTCGACGCGCTGGCCGACTTCATCGCCATCGGCGCGAAGCTGCTGCTGCTGAAGTCGCGCGCGCTGCTCCCCCGGCCGCGACCGGACGACCCGGACGCCGAGCCCGAAGAAGACCTCAGCGACGACCTGGCGCGCCAGCTGCTGGAGTACAAGCTGTTCAAGGAGGCTGCCGGCCGCCTGCGCGACATCGAGGTCGCCGGCCTGCACTCGTACCCCCGCATCGCGCCGCCGCCCGAACTCCCCGCGCCCACCGGGCTCGACGGCGTCACGCTCGACCTCCTGCAGGCGATGGTCGTCGACGCGCTGACCCGCGTGCCGGAGGAGAAGGAGCCGGTGCAGGTGATCCACCCGCTCCGCTTCACCGTGCGCGAGAAGGTGGCCATGCTCCGCGCGCTGCTCCAGGCGGAGGGCCGCGTCAGCTTCCGCGCCGTCGTCGAAGCGTGCGCCACGCGCATGGAGATCATCGTCTCGTTCATGGCGGTGCTGGAGCTGATCAAATCGCGCGTCCTCGAAGCACTGCAAGACGCCGCCTTCGCGGACATCCTGCTCGTGCCCTCCGGCGAGGCGCCGCTCGACGTCGCCGTCACCGAGTTCGAGGGCGACTGAGCTCTCACCCCATATACACCACGATGGACGCTGGCAACCCGCTCCCGCAGCGCATCGTCGTCGCCGGCACCACCGGCAGCGGCAAGACCACGCTTGCCCGCCGCCTCGCCGCCGCGATCGATGCGCCCCACGTCGAGCTGGACGCGCTGTACCACGAAGCGAACTGGACGCCCGCCGATATCGACGTGTTTCGCGCCCGCGTCAGCGCCGCCATCGACGCGCCGCGCTGGGTCGTCGATGGCGCCTACGCCAGCCACGTCTGGGATATCGCCTGGGCCGCAGCCGACACGATCGCCTGGCTCGACTACCCCTTCGCGGTCGTGATAGCGCGGCTCTTGCGCCGCACGCTCGTGCGCCGGGTCAAGGGAGAGGAGCTGTGGAACGGCAACCGCGAGAGCCTGCGCACGCACTTCGCCAGCCGCGATTCCCTCTTCCTGTGGGCCCGGAAGACGCACTGGAAGCACCGCCGCCAGTACCCGGAGCACTTCGCGCGCCCGGAGCTTGCGCACGTGCGCATCGTCCGCCTGCGCGGCCCCCGCGACGCGGAGCGCTTCGCCCGCGAAGTCGAATCGCTTGCCGCCCACCCGCGCTGACCCCCGGCGTGGTGGAGTTCCCAGGTTCCCCGGCACCTCCTCAATCTGTGACATCCGTGGATTCCACCCTCGCCAACTCAAACCTGTGACAGTTCCGTAACCCGCCGACGGCCCGCGCTCCGTCCGCCGGCCGTTGCCCGTCCGTTACAATCCCGCGGGGCCCGGGAGGGGCGATGGATGTGAGGAAATCAGGGCGCCGCTGGTGCACGATGGCCGCGTTCGCGATGGCCGCGGCGCTGATCGCCGCGTGCGGCGGCGATGGCAAGGGCGACCCGCAGACCGTGGGGCCGCCGCGCTCGTTCATGATGGGCTTCAGCACGCTCCCCCGCGAGTTGAACGCGGACTCGTACGCGGACGCGTTCAAGCTGGCAAGCAGCAATGGTGAGATGGTCCTCATCCAGCGCACGCCGCCGTGGAAGGACTTCCTGCCCGGCGCGGACGTCAGCGAAGACACCGCGAAGACCACCGCGTCCGAGAAGCAGGCGATCGCCGATGGCCACCTGCGCCTCTTCTTCGCCATCGATCCCACGGACGGCTCCACCGGCCGCGACCGCCTCGCCGGGCTGCCGTCGGCGCTCTCCGGCCGCAACTTCAGCGATCCCGATGTCCGCGCGGCGTTCGTCTCGTACGCCAGGTACGTGGCGCTCAACTACAAGCCGGCGTACCTGGCGCTCGGCGTCGAGATCAACCTCTACTACGACAAGAACAAGGACGCGATGGACGACTTCAAGTCGCTGTACGCCGAGGCGTACGACGCAGTGAAGAAGATCTCCCCCGACACACAGGTCACCGTCACGTTCCAGTACGAGGACCTGCAGGGCGTCCTGCCGACCGAAGACCAGCACTTCGCCGACTGGCCCCTGCTGCGCAGCTTCGCTCCCAAGCTCGACGTGATGGCGATCAGCACCTACCCCAGCTTCGCGTATGCATCCGCGGCGGCGATTCCCGCCAACTACTACAGCCAGCTGCGCGCCTTCACGGACCGGCCGATCGTCATCGCGCAGATGGGCTACTCGTCGGCCGCGGCCGGCGGCGCGCAGGGGATGAACAGCGGCACCGAGCAGGATCAGGACGCGTTCCTGAAGCGCGCGTTGGTCGACGCGCAGGAGATGAAGATGCCCTTCGTCATCTGGTTCGCCGGCTGGGATCCGACCTACGCGAACAACACGCCGTTCGGCATCTTCCAGCACATCGGCCTCTTGCGCGCCGACAAGACCAGCAAGCCCGCCTGGAACACGTGGTTCGCCGCCGCCCGGCGCCCGTACCAACCGGAGCAGTGACAGCGAGACAGGGGCAGTGCGCGGCTAGATAACGAACGCGTCCGCCGCGCGGCCCTCCTCCGCCGCGCCCAGCGCCGCCGCCGTACGCACGCTGGCGTACGCGGCACACAGCGCGAACGCGAGCGCGAGGAACCGCCCGGGCGCGGGCAGGTGCCGGAACGAGCGGAGCGTGATGACGCAGTCCGCCACGTCCGCGGCCGCCCCCGCGGCGAGCCACGTCTTCGGGTCACCACCTCGCGCCAACGCGATCGCGCCGCCGGCGCCGATTCCGATGTCGCGCGCGCCCACCGCCTGCACGACTGTACGCGCGGCGGGGCGGTCGGCGTCCTCGCCGATCCAGCTACGGCCGAGGGTGCGCGGTGCTGCGAGCAGCGCCGCCCCGAATGCGGTGCGCGTGAGCGTGATGGCGAGCGCCGCGGTTCGCGGTGTCATGCACGCAGCGTAGCAGGTGATCGCGGCACGGGCGCGCGCCGCCACGTTACGGAACAGTCAGTCACGAATTCGACAGGAACGCGGTGGTGGGAAGTTAGGCGCGAAGGTTGACCGCTTATCACTTCCCGCCCCTTCGACACCCCGCCTACAATGCCGCCACGTTCTGGTGTGGTGTCCCCCACCACGTTCATTTCTGACAGAAAACTGAATACCGTGAAATACCCGATTACCGTGACCGCGGACGGGTACGCCCTGCAGCGGCAGAGCATCGCCGCGTCTCTCACCATGAGCGACGCCTGGCGGTTCGCCGTCCGCAACTGGGGCTTGCTGGCCGCGATCACCATCACCTTCCTCGTGCATGCGCCGACGCTCCGGTACTACTTCGCCGGGGATGACTTCGTCGTCCTCGGCAGCATCCGCTACAGCGGGACGGGCGGCTACCTGGTCGATACGCTGCGCATGCAGGACATCGTGCCCAGCTGGCGCCCGCTCTCAGGCCTCATCTACGCGGCCGAGTGGAACGTCTTCGGACTCAACGCCATGGGCTGGCGCGCCGTGAATCTCGCCGTCCACCTGGGCTCCGTCGCGGTGCTCTACACCCTGGTCGTGCGCGTGACCCGGCGCCAGGCCGTCGGCGCCATCGCGGCCATCGTCTTCGGCGTCTCCGGCGCGCACTTCGACACCGTCACCTACGTCACCGCCCTGCCGCACGTGCTCGCCACCTTCTTCGTGCTCGCGTCGATCCTCGCGGTCATCTCCTACGCGCAGGACGGCGAGCGTAACCCCTGGGCGTTCTGGGGCGCATTCGCCCTGTTCGCGCTGGCCTTCCTCTCCAACGAAGGCGCGTTCGTCTACGCGCCCGTCGTCGTCGCCGCCTACACGCTGTTCGCGCGCCGCTGGCACGATGCGCCGCTGCGGCTCGTCCTGCACGCCGTCCCGTTCACGGCGCTGGCGTCCGGCTGGCTCGCGTTCTACGAGTCCTGCACCTGCGCGCAGCTCAAGTTCGACGGCTACTACTGGGGGCCGCACGTCGCGACGAACTACGCGGTCTACCTCTCGTGGCTGGCGTTCCCCGCTCGCAGCATCCCGCTGACGCCCGACGGCCTGCGCTGGGTGCTGGCCGGCGCCGTCGCGCTCGTCGCGCTGATCTCCGTCGTGCGCGGCCCGCAGATCGCGCGCCTTGCGGTGCTCGGCATCATCCTGGCGCTGCTGCCGTTCGCGCCGGTGAAGATCTGGACCGCCTCGCGCTACAGCTACGGCGCCGTCGCCTTCTTCGCGCCGCTCGCCGCCGTCGCCGCGTACGAAGCCTTCGACCGCGTGCGGCGCGTCCACCGCTTCGTGCGCGTGCCGGCCACCGTGCTGGGCATGGCCTTCGTCGCCGCGGTCGCCGTGCTGTACGGCTGGCAGACCTACGCCCAGGATGCCCGTTCCGGCCGCGAGACAGACCGCTGGCAGCTCCTGGTCAACCAGCTGCAGCGCACGAACTCGTCTGTCCCGCCGGGCGCGACCATCTGGATCGTCGACGGCCCCTGGACCAACCCCATGGAGCAGTACACGTGGGTGCCCTCCGTCGCGCGCGCCGTCTACGGCGACGCCGCCGCCTTCGACCTGCCGCGGCAGGCGTACCAGGACAGCCCGCCTCCCATGCACAACGCGATCTTCATGGAGTGGACGGTCGACGGACTCCGGCCGATCCAGCCACAGCAGGTCATCGCGCCACACTGATCGCCCCGGCGTTTTCGCGCGGACTGGCGGGCGGACTGCGACCTGGGGGAGCGTCCGCCCGCGGTTGTATCCTGCCCCGATCCTCCGCTCGCGCCCGCAGGGGCTTGCGCGCGCGTGCCGCGCGGCTGCAAGCTAAGAGCGGCACAGCAAGAAAGGCGCGCTCATGACAGTCGTCTCGACGCTCCGGCGGACCTGCATCGTCACGTCGCAGGAAGAGTGGGACAAGCGCAGCGGCGCCCTGCTCGCGCGGCTGCTGCCGTACCTGCAGCGGCAGCCCGGCTTCGTCGCGCACGAGTTGCGCCGCGACGGCGACGGCGGCGGCATGGTCGAGTCGACGCACTGGCGCAGCCACGACGACTGCCGCGCCTACCTGCGCGGCGGCTCCGCCGCCATGTGCGCCACCTGGCTCGATGCCTTCTTCCCGACAGCGCCGTTCCCGAACGGTAACTGGATGCGCGAGACCGTCGAACAGCCGTAATTGCCCGGGCGCGCCTGGAGGCGCCGCATCATGGCCGACTCCGCAGCCGCCCAGTCCCCCGCCGACAACCCCCTCCAGAACGCGCTCGAACAACTCGACGCCGCCGCGGACAGGCTGGGCCTCGACGCGGGCATGCGCGACGTCCTGCGCCACTGCAAGCGCGAGTTCACCGTCAACTTCCCGGTGCATATGGACGACGGCTCCATCCGCGTCTTCACCGGCTACCGCGTGCACCACAACGAGGCGCGCGGCCCCGTGAAGGGCGGGCTCCGCTACAGCACCAACGTCACGCTCGACGAGGTGCGCGCGCTCTCCATGTGGATGACCTGGAAGTGCGCCGTCACCGGCCTGCCGTACGGCGGCGCCAAGGGCGGCGTCATCGTCGATCCGCGCGCGCTCAGCCGCCGCGAGCTCGAGCGGCTGACGCGCCGCTTCACCGCCGAGATCAGCGTGATCATCGGACCGGACGAAGACGTGCCCGCGCCCGACATGGGCACCGACGCACAGGTCATGGCCTGGATCATGGACACGTACAGCATGATCCACGGCCACTCCACCCCCGCCGTCGTCACCGGCAAGCCCGTGACGATCGGCGGCAGCAGCGGCCGCGTCGAAGCGACGGGCCGGGGCGTCCTCTTCGTCACGCAGGCGGCCTGCCGCGAGCGCGGCGCGTCGCTCGAAGGCGCGCGCGTCGCCGTGCAGGGCTTCGGCAACGTGGGCAGCGTCGCCGCGAAGCTGATCGCGGAGGCGGGCGCCAGGGTCGTCGCCGTCAGCGACTCAAGCGGCGGTATCTACGCCGAGGCCGGGCTCGGCGACATCGGCGCCCTGGCCGCGCGCCACGCAGAGCACCGGCTCGCGGCGGAGGGGCAGCCCGGCGCCGTGCGCATCACCAACGCCGAGCTGCTCGAGCTTCCCGTGGACATCCTGGTCCCCGCCGCGCTCGAAGGGCAGATCCACGGCGGCAACGCGGCCCGGATCCGCGCGCCGATGATCATCGAGGGCGCGAACGGTCCCACGACGCCGGAGGCCGACCGCATCCTCGCGGCGAAGGGCACGTACGTCGTGCCCGACATCCTGGCGAACGCCGGCGGCGTCGTCGTCTCCTATTTCGAGTGGGTGCAGGACCTGCAGTCGTTCTTCTGGGAGGAGGACGAGGTCAACGCGCGCCTGCACCGCATCCTCGACCGTTCGTTCCAGGAAGTGGCCGCCGTCCATCGCCGCGAGGGCGGCACCATGCGCGACGCGGCCTACACCCTCGCCGTCGGCCGCGTCGTCGAAGCGACGCAGGTCCGCGGCATCTTCCCGTAGTTAGCGGTTAGCTGTTCGCGGTTAGCCGCTGGCAGCATGCGGAAGAGTCCCCCGATCTCCGTGGCGTCGGGAACGCCCGCCCGTCCCTACGGCCCCTCGATCGGCACCCCGCCCCGCTTCGCCAGCGGCGGCAGTTCGTACGCGTAGAACTCCGTCTTCCCATCGCGCTCGACGATCCGCTCGGTGCCGCCCGGGAACGCGCTCTCGATGTCCGGCAGCAGCGCCAGGTAGTCGCCCAGCAGCACGTACGCCACGGGATGCCGCCGGTCCGGCGCGTCGATCGAGCCGTTGTAGGTGCTGAACTCCCGCGAGCGGTCAATGCCGCGCACGTCGGGCGCCAGGAACTGCCGCGTCTCCAGGCTGATCGGCGCGCGGTCGTCGTAGAAGTAGATCACCGTGTCCGCGGGCAGGTCGCGCATGTAGACGCTGGCCGACGTCATCTCCGAGTAGTAGATCAGGCGCGGCCAGTCGTCCTTCCGGAACCTCCAGAAGTAGTCGCGTACGGTGATGCTCGTGATCAAGGCGAGCGCCGCGCACGCTAGTATCGCCGCCACGTTCGCGAGCGGATGCGCCGGCCGCTTCGCCGCCGCGCGCCACGCCGCCGCCAGCGGCAGGGCCGCGATGAACATCACGAACGGGGCGGCGCCCACGGGTTGACGCATGATCGATTCACGCTGCGGTATCGCCGGCAGCGGTATGACCAGCACGCAGCACAGCGCCGCGATCACCATCGGCTCCCGTCGCATGCGGACCGCCATCGCGGCGCCGAGCGCCAGCAGCACCAGCGTGACCGGGTCGAACATTGGGCGCAGGCCGTTGCCGTCGATCGAGTCGTGGTGGCTCGTCGTGGTGTACGCGCGGGCGAACGTGCGTGCCTGGTCGGCCAGGATCCGCGCCTTGCCCCAGAGATCCGCCTGGTGGAACTCGGCCGTCCGCGTCACGTTGACCTCCGAGTAGTTGCTGATGTGGCTCCAGGCGTAGGCGTGCGGGTTGGCGAGGTAGATCAGCATCGGCGCGGCGACCACCAGCGCGGCGGCGCCGGTGCGCAGCATGCAGCCCCGCCACCACCGCCACTCGTCGCCGCGGTACCGCGCCCACGTCATGATCGCCAGGAACGCCAGCACCGCGACCACCGCGATCGGGTAGATGTTGTACGTGTAGGCGCCCAGTCCCAGCAGCGCCCCCGCCGCCACGAACCAGCGCCGCCGCCGCGTGCGCATCCCCAGCATCAGGCACAGCAGCACGGCCAGCAGCACCGTGCCGTACGAGATCGACCAGTGCGCCACGCGGCTGTAGAACAGGTGCCAGTACGACACGGCCAGCAGCGCCGAAGCGAAGAACGCCTCGGCGCGGCGGAACGACACGCGCACCAGCAGGTACAGCAGCGGCACCGCCGCCAGTCCGACGAGCGCCAGCGGCAGCCGCAGCGCAAAGGCGCTGTTGCCCAGCAGCCAGATCGAAGGCGCCGCCAGGTACGCGTGGCCGGCGGGTTGCCCCAGCGCCGCGTGCGTATACACGCCGAGAACGTCGCCATGCAGGATCCGCTGCGCGTCCGTGCCGACCTGCGCCTCGTCGCTGTGGACGCCGTACGGGATGCCGCCCAGCAGCGCCAGTCGCAGCACGCCCGCGGCCGCCGTAACCAGCGCCAGCAGCGACAGGTCCAGCGCGACCGGATGCTCCGCGTAGTAGCGCCGCACCCGCCGCCCCGTCGTCATCACAGCTCGAATGTCAGCCGCACGCGAGCGCCGCGTGACGCCGCCCACTCCGCCATCCGCCGCAGGTCGTCCAGCCGCGCCCGCAGGTCCGGCGCGTCCGCCGTCAGCTCGGCGATGCGCGCATCGCCGGCGTCCAGCGCACCGCAGACGGCACGCACGGTCGCGGCGAGCGGCGCCGCCTCCTGCCAGACGCGGTCCAGCTCCACCTGGTCCGCCGCCTCCTCGACGTCGCGGTCCGCGAACGTCAGCAGCGGCTTCAGGTCGATGCCGTACTCGAAGCCGCGCAGCAGCAGCGCCAGCTGCGAGAACGGGTGGATCGAGCCATACCGCGTGGAGTAGGCCAGCGAGAGGAAGTACACCAGCACGTCGCTCGCCCCGCCGAACTCGATGCGGCAGGCTTCACCGCCGTCAGTCTCGAAGTACAGGCGTGGCACGGCCCAATGGTAGCAGCGTGCCGCGATGACCGTCGTAGCGCCAGGTGGTGCCCCTGGTCGCAACGCACGTGGCACAGCCGGGGACGGCTGTGCGTCCGGCGCGGCGCGTGGCACAGCCGGGGACGGCTGTGCGTCCGGCGCGGCGCGTGGCACGTGCGGGGGCGGGAGATGGATCGGCGCCGCTCGCCGTTACGCGGCGGGGCGGAAGGGCGCCACCGAGACGCGCGCCTTGCCGGCCTGCTTGGCGCGCCCCAGCGCATCGTCCGCGTCCCGCACCGCCGCGTCGAGCGAAGGCGCCGTCACCGGGTAGACGCTGACGCCGGCGCTCATCCGCACACCCGTGTGCTCGGCGATGTGCTGCAGGCTGCGCTGGGCCATCGTGACCGCGTCGTCCAGCGAGTCCACGTGCGCCAGCACCACCAACTCGTCGCCGCCGTAACGCGCGACGGTGTCCGCGTCGCGGAACGTCTCCTGGAGCTGCTGCGCGACCCGCACCAGCACGCCGTCCGCGCTGACGTGGCCGTGCTTGTCGTTCAGCGCCTTGAAGTTGTCGATGTCGTACATCAGCACCGCCAGCGGACGCGTGTCCGCGGCGGCGTGCGCGTCCAGCACCTCGCGGAAGCGCCGGCGGTTGTCCAGACCCGTGAGCGGGTCCGTCATCGATGCCTGGCGCACCAGCTCGCGCAGCTTGCGGTTGCTGGTGGAGATCATGTCCGAGTTCAGCGCCGTGAACACGGCCATGGCCGTGACGATCATGTCCATCTGCCACATGACGGTGCCGCGGTCCAGCACGGCCGCCCCCGCCACGCCGCACCAGAACACCGCGATGCACCACAGCGAGAATGCCACCAGGTAGCGCGTCGTGTGCAGCATGGACAGCGAAGAGATGATCAACAGGTACCCGACCCAGATCGGGTAGTCAGGCCGCGCCACGGCGATCGTTGCGAGCATGACGAAGAACGTGTCGCAGAAGGGCGTCACGTTCACCTGGAGGCGTCCGATGCCGCGCCAGCAGAACAGGCCGTACACGCCGACCGCGTAGACCTCCAGCGTCCAGGCGCTGGCGATCCACCAGGTGTGCGACATCGGCAGCACGCCTGCCGGGATCAGCAGCAGGTAGCAGGTCGTGATGATCACCCGCAGCCGCAACTGGCTGTCCCAGTACCCCGGGGCCGCCGCGTCGCTGGCGCGCTCGCGCGGGGCGTGGTCGTGCGGCCGCTGACCGGTGGTTGCCGGCGAAGTCCACCTGCGGAGATGCTTCAACATGAACGCGTGCTTGCCGCCTTCCGTCGCCCCGGGCGAGGTCCTGCTACTGGACAGTGTCGGCTCCGCGGTAAGGCGGTTTGAGAGCCGAGCGTGGCAGGAGTCGGGGAAATCATGCGGCGGCCCGCGGGTTGTCGCAGGTTATACTGGTGTAATCCCACCTCTCCTACAACGCGAAAGGAACCCCGCTTTGCCCATCGAATGGCAAGTTTCGAATCTGGACAACGGCCTGCGCGTCGTCACGACGCCGGTGCCTACCGCACAGTCGGTGAGCGTAAACCTCTTCGTCGGCATCGGCTCGCGCGGCGAGGACCGCCGCACGAACGGCCTCTCGCACTACATGGAGCACATGCTCTTCAAGGGCACGCCGCGCCGCGCCGACGCCATCATCATCGCCGAGGCGATCGAGGGCGCCGGCGGCGTGCTGAACGCCTACACGTCGAAAGAGCTCACCTGCTACTGGAACCAGGTGCCGTTCGACCGCCTGCCGCTGGCGATGGACGTGCTGGCCGACATGTTCCGCAACTCCGTCCTCGCGCAGGAGGAGATCGACCGCGAGCGCACCGTCGTCCAGCAGGAGATCCGCCGCTCCTTCGACCAGCCCGGCGCCTGGGCGTCGGAGCTGCTTTCCCGCGCGACCTTCGGCGACCAGCCCGTCGGCTGGCCGATCGCCGGCACGATCGAGACCGTCGGCGCGATGATGCGCGACGACTTCGTGCGCCACGTCGAGACCTACTACGTGCCGTCCAACACCGTGCTCAGCGTCGCGGGCAACTGTACGCACGAAGAGGTGCTCCGGCACGCCGAGGCGCTCTTCGGCGACCTGCCGGCCCGCGCCGCGCCCGCCTCGCCGCCCGCCGGCGCGGCGTTCGCGCCCGAGCGCGTCGTCGTGGAGACGCGCGAGATCGCCCAGTGCAACATGGGCATCTCCCTGCACGCGCTGCCGCGCAACGACCCCGACCGCTACCCGCTGATGGTGCTGAATACCGTCCTCGGCCGCGGCATGAGTTCGCGCCTCTTCAAGGAAGTGCGCGAGCGACGCGGCCTCGCGTACAGCGTCGGCTCCGGCGTGTCCCGCTACAACGACGTGGGCGCGATGAGCGTCAGCGCCGGCGTCACGCTCGAGCACCTCGAAGAGGCGACGCGGGTGATCGTCGCCGAGCTGCTGCGGCTCACGACCGAGCCGGTCTCCGAGGAGGAGACCACGAAGGCGCGCGACTTCTCGACCGGCAACTTCCGCCTCGGCCTGGAGTCCACCATGGCGCTGGCGCAGCGTGCCGGCGAGCAGCTGCTGATGACCGGCGAGATCGAGCCGATCGAGGACGTCGTCTCCGCCATCGCGGCCGTCACGCCCGCCGCCGTCCAAAGCGTGGCGCAGCGGCTCTTCCGGCCGGGCGCCTTCGCGATGGCCGTCGTCGGCCCCGGCGGCGACGCCGAACGCCTGCGCGAGATCCTGGCCGCCGCGTAGCTGCTTCCAGCGCAAGAACCGGATAGATGCGCCGCCCCCGCGGCCGTTAGCATCGACTCCGGAGGTGCGACAATGATCGCGATGGTCACGACAGAAGCGGACGAGACTGCGACCGACGACGAGCGCTGGCTGGCGGTGCAGCGGCGCGACGCCGCGTACGACGGCGCGTTCGTCACGGCGGTGCGCACCACCGGCATCTACTGCCGCCCGTCGTGTCCCGCCCGCACGCCCAAACGCGAGAACGTCCGCTTCTACGCCACGCCCGACGGCGCCGAGCGCGCCGGCTTCCGCGCCTGCCGCCGCTGCCACCCCCGCGATCCCGCCAGCGCCGAGGTGGCGCTGGCCGAGCGCGTCTGTGCGCTGCTGCGCGCTGCCGGCCCCGAGATCCCGGCGCTGGCCGAGCTGGGGCACGCCGTCGGCGTCAGCCCGTTCCACCTGCAGCGCACCTTCAAGCGCGTGATGGGCGTCTCACCGCGGCAGTACGCCGCCGCCCAGCGCACCCAGCGCCTGAAGAAGGGGCTGCGCCGCACCGGCACCGTCACGCGCGCCCTCTACGACGCCGGCTTCGGCTCCAGCAGCCGGCTCTACGAGAACGCGCCGGACCTGCTCGGCATGACGCCCGCGGCGTACCGCGACCACGGCCGGGGCATGCGCATCGCCTACACCATCGTCGATTCGCCCTTCGGCCGGCTGCTCGCCGCCGGCACGGAGCGCGGCATCGCCTCCGTCGCGCTGCACGACAACGAAGCCGCGCTGCTCGACGCCATGCGCGGCGAGTACGCCGCCGCCGAGATCGTGCGCGACGACGCGGCCGCCGCGCCCTGGGCGGCGATCGTGCTGGAGACGCTGCGGGACGGCGGCATCCCCGCCGACCTGCCGCTGGACGTGCGCGTGACGGCGTTCCAGGCGCGCGTCTACGCGGCCCTGCGCCAGATCCCGGCCGGCGAGACCCGCTCGTACACCGACGTCGCCCGTGCCATCGGCGCGCCGAAGGCCGTGCGCGCCGTCGCCCGCGCCTGCGCCACGAACCCTACGCCGATCGTCGTGCCCTGCCACCGCGTCGTGCACAAGGACGGCAACGTCAGCGGCTTCCGCTGGGGGTCCGACCGCAAGCGCGCGATCCTCGCGGCCGAGCGCGCCGCAAAGAAGGACTGACGGCAACAGACAACAGACAACAGACAACAGACAACAGACAACAGACAGCAGGTCGGCTCCTTCTGTTGTTTGCTGTTTGCTGTCTTCCGGCTATGCTCTGCGGATGGAGCGCCACTTCACCGTCTCCGGCTTCCTCGTCGACGGCCCGCGCACGATGCTGCACTGGCACAAGAAGCTGCAGCTATGGCTGCCGCCCGGCGGCCACGTCGACCCGGACGAGGATCCCGTGCAGGCCGTCGTCCGCGAGGTGCGCGAGGAGACGGGCATCGCCGCGGAGGTGATCCCCCACGGCCCGCTGCTGCCGTTCGCTGAGCCGCCGCAGATCCCGCCGCCGCTCGCGATCATCGTCGCCGATGTACCGCAGGGGCCGCACCAGCACATCGACATGTCGTACGCGCTGCGGCCCATCGCCGGCGTGCCGCCCACGGCGCCCGACGGCGACCACGGCTTCGTCTGGGTGACGGAGGATCAGCTCCGCCGCAACGAGCCGCTCCCCGTCGCCGCCTGCGGCGTCGACCTGCCCGTCAACGAGGATGTCCGCGTCATCGCCCTCCACGCCATCGCCCTCGCCCGCAAGTCGCCCTGAGCTCCCAACGAGGAACTACCCAACTACCGGCTGAGAACGCCCCACTGGTACCCTGCCCCCGTGCTGAGCATCCAGTTCATCCGCGAACAGCCCGACGCCGTCCGCAAGTCGCTCGCCG
This sequence comes from Dehalococcoidia bacterium, assembly GCA_041494685.1. Taxonomy (GTDB): domain Bacteria; phylum Chloroflexota; class Dehalococcoidia; order DSTF01; family JACRBR01; genus JBGQBE01. Next base: position 15,837 of record JBGQBE010000039.1, read on the forward strand.
ACCGGCAGACGCCCGGGCCCCTCGACGAGATCCTCGCGCTCGACGTGCGCCGCCGCGACCTCCTCTCCGAGATCGAGCGGCTGCGCGCGGAGCAGAACGCCGCCGGCAAGAAGATCGGCGCGGCGAACGACCCGGCCGAGCGCCAGCGGATGATCGACGAGATGAAGGGCGTGGCGTCGCGCGTCGATGAGATCGCGCCATCACTGCGCGAGGTCGAAGAGCAACTCGACGCGCTCGTCATGGAGATCCCGAACATCCCCGACGCCGCCACGCCCTACGGCGAGAGCGAAGAGCAGAACACTGTCGCGAAGCAGAGCGGCGAGGAGTACACCGACGCCTGGCGGAAGCCGCACTGGGAGCTGGGCGAGGCGCTGGACATCATCGACTTCGAGCGCGGCGTCAAGCTCTCGGGCAGCCGCTTCTACGTGCTGAAGGGCGCCGGCGCGCGACTGCAGCGCGCGCTCATCGCCTTCATGCTCGAGCTGCACATCGACAAGCACGGCTACACCGAGATGTATCTGCCGGCGATGGTGAAGGAAGAGACGATGTGGCACTCCGGCCAGTTGCCGAAGTTCCGCGACAACCTCTACCACGACGCCGAGGAGGACTTCTGGTTCGTCCCGACGGCGGAGGTGCCGCTCACCAACCTGCACGGCGGCGAGATCCTCGAGGCCGGCGCGCTGCCCAGGCACTACGTCGCCTATACCCCCTGCTTCCGCCGCGAGAAGATGAGCGCCGGCCGCGACGTCCGCGGCATCAAGCGCGGCCACCAGTTCGACAAGGTCGAGATGTACAAGTTCTGCGAGCCGGAACGCTCCGGCGAGGAGCTGGAGCGCATGCTCGAGGACGCGCTCGACGTCTGCCGCGCGCTGGGCTTCCGCTACCGCGTGATGGAGATCTGCACCGGCGACCTCGGCTTCAACGCCGCCCGCACCTACGACGTCGAGGTCTGGTCGCCCGGCGTCGGCGAGTGGTTGGAGATCTCCTCCGTCAGCAACTGCACCGACTTCCAGGCGCGCCGCGCCAACATCCGCTTCCGCCGCGAGCCCGGCGGCCGGCCGGAGTTCGTCCACACGCTCAACGGCTCCGGCCTCGCCCTCCCCCGCACGATGATCGCCGTCATCGAGAACTACCAGCAGCCCGACGGCAGCATCGACGTGCCCGAAGCCCTCCGCAAGTTCATGGGCGGCGCGACGGCCATCCGCAGCTCTTGATGCGCGCGCGCTGACCGGCGCACATTCCGCCGGCGCGCGATTCACCCAGATATGCCCACCTCTGCGCCCGGTGTTCTTGTACCCGCACGGGCACCCCCGGATAATGCACCGCATGACAGCCCACGCCCCCACGCTTCCCGTGGCACACGGCCCTTCGGCGCCGCTCGCCGAGCGCTGGCTGTTGCTCGGCGCGCCGCTGGTCGCCGTGCTCGCCGGTCTCAGCGCGGAGTGGCTCGACTTTCGCGCACTACGCATGCCCCTGCTGCTGATGGTCGGTTTCGGCGTGCTGGCCACCGCCTACGTCCTCTCTGGCACGCGGGCAGGCCCGCGCCCCTTCGCTACGACCGTGCTCGTCGGCGCGGCGACCTGGGCCGCCGCCGAGGCGCTGTACTGCGTCCTTCACGTCGCGCTCGGGCATCGCTTCCACGCGGACGTGTTCGGCTCGTCGCAGCCCGTGCAGGCCGTCGGCCTCATCGCCGCGCACGGCCTCTTCCTCGGTGCGCCCACCGGCGTCGCCGCGGCGCTGATGCTGCACGCGCCGTCGTGGCGCCGCCGCCGCCGGGGCCGCTGATGGACCACGGCGACGAGCCCCAGCTGCCGCTGACGCCGCGGAAAAAGGCCATGCTCGCCGTTGGCGGGCTGATGTTCGTCGTGCAGGTGCTGGCCGCGTTCGCCCTTGCTCCTGCCACCACCGGCAGCGGCAACGCCGACGCCGGACTGCTGGCGCTCATCTGGTGCGGCTGCGTCCTCTGGTCCGTGCCGGCGACGCTGCTGATCGTCCGTCAGGCCGACCTGCCCGACATCGCCACGTCCGCCTTCATCGTCACGATCAGCGCCTTCGCGGCCTTCGCGCTCTCCGGCGCGTTCCACGTCCGCGGCACGTCCGAGGAGGTGGATCTGGTCGATACGCTGTTCCTGGGCGTCACCACCGGCGCACTGACCGCCCTGCTGGTGTGGGGCATCGCGATGGGCGCAGCGCGCCTGCTCCGCCTGCCGACGACGGAGGCGCTGCGTGCGAAGTGAGCCCACCGTCGCGATCGATGACACGGACCGCCTGCTGCTGAACAACCTGCAGGGCGGCTTCCCCGTCTCGCACCGCCCTTTCGCGGAGGTCGCCGAACGCCTCGGCCTCGACGAAGACGACGTCATCGCCCGCATCCGGCGCATGGTCGAGAGCGGCGCGCTCAGCCGCTTCGGCACGATCCTCAACGCGCCGCAGCTCGGCGGCGAGCGCACGCTCGCGGCCATGCACGTGCCGCCGGCGCGCTTCGAGGAGGTCGCGGCCTTCGTCAACGGGCTCGACACCATCTCGCACAACTACGAGCGCGCGCACCACTTCAACATGTGGTTCGTCATCTCGTCGGAAGACGAAGCCGACATCCAGCGGACGATCGACGAGATCGAGCGGCACACCGGGCTGAAGGTGATCAACCTGCCGACGCTCGAAGAGTACTTCGTCGACATCAAGTTCAAGTTCTGAGGGGCGGTGACATGGCGGCACTGACGCAGGAAGAGCGCGACGTGCTGGCGGCGATCCAGGACGGCCTGCCGATCGAGCGCGAGCCGTATCGCGCCGTCGCGGATCGCCTCGGCATGAGCGAGGAGCGCGTCCTCGCCGTCGTCTCGTCGCTGCTCGCCGACCGCAAGATCAAGCGCATCGGCATGGTGCCGAACCACTACGCGCTCGGCATCACCGCCAACGGCATGTCGGTGTGGGACGTCCCCGACGACCTGGTCGCCGGCGTCGGCCGCCGCCTGGGCGAGCGCGACGAGGTCACGCACTGCTACAAGCGCCCGCGCCACCCCGGCTGGCCGTACAACCTCTTCGGCATGGTGCACGGCCGCTCGCGCGACGACGTCGTCGCCTCGGTCGAGCAGATCGCCCGCGACCTCGGCATCGCGCAATACCCCCACGACGTCCTCTTCTCGACGCGGCTGCTCAAGAAGCGCGGCACACGCGTCCGCGCCGGCGCCCCCGCGCCCGACGACGAGTAGCCCTTCTCCCCATCGACTATCATGCCCTCCATGAATGAGTCCGCCGACCCGCAGGCCGAGGCGCACTACCGGGCGGCGCGGATCGCCGAAGAGGCGACGCGCTGGCAGGACGCCGTCGCCGAGTACGAGGCGTGTCTGTCGCTGGCGGCGCAGGCGGGCGACGCCGCCCGATACGACGAGGCAGAGGTGCTCACCGCGCTCGGCGGCTGCTACTGGAACCTTGCCGAGGCGCGGACAGCGTGGCGCACGCTCCGTCGCGCGATCACCCTCTACCAGGAGCGCGGTGACGCGGTCGGCCAGGCCCGCGCGACCGTCGAGCTCCTCCGCATCTGGGGCCCGCCCGACCGGCACCGCGCGCTCGCCGAGGCGGCGTTGCAGGCCCTCGGCGACGCCGACCCCTATCTCCGCGCCCGTTTGCTGCTCCGGCTCCGCTGGTTCGACGACGATGCCAGCGTGAAGTTCGACGAGGCCATGTCGATCGCCGAACGCCACGGCTTCGAGGACGTGCTCGCCGCGCGACTTGAGCGCGATGCGTGGGCCGCGACGGACGAGGGGCGCGTCGACGACGGCATCGAGCTGCGCGAGCGCGCCCACGACGTGTACGCGCGCACGCGGGCGTACGAGGGCGCCGCGCAGGTGCTGCGTGGCTCCGGCTACTCGACCGTCGAGCTGGGCATGCTGGACCGCGGATACGAGATCCTGCGACAGACCTTCGAATACGCCTCGGGGGTCAACCTGCGCTTCGCCGCGCAGCTCGCGCTGCTCGACATGGTCGGCGTCGCCTTCGCCCGCGGCGAGTTCGACCGCTGCGAGGAGCTGCTGGCGCTGGGGCCCGAAGCGTCCGACTTCCGCGCCGACCTGTACCGGATGTGGATGGCGGAGGCGCGCGGCGATATGGAAGGAGCGCTCCGCCTGATGGTGCAGCCGGAGCGCGGCGGCAACACGCCGACCGCGATGGGGCAGATCCACGCCGCCGCCGCGGGCCTGCTGTTCCACGCCGGCAAGGTGGACGCCGCGCGGCAGGCGCTTGCCGCCTGGGCCGACGTCCGGCGCCAGTACGACGCCCGCGACTACAGCATCGAGTCCCCCGCGCTGCTGGACTGCGCGATCGCCCTGGCCGACGACGCGCTCCTGCGCGCGATCCAGGAGTCGTTCGAGCGGCAGGATCAGCGTGTCCGCGCGCCGCTCCGCTTCTCCACGCTCCAGGGGCGCGCGACCGCCCCGGTGCGCGGCGCGGTCGCCCTCAAGCTCGGGCTCGTCGATGACGCTGCGCGCCACTATCGCGACGGCCTGGCGTGGTGCGAACGAGAGCGGTGCGAGCGCGACGCCGCGCTCTGCCGCGCGGGTCTCGGGCGCATCGCCGCCCGGTAACGCACACGCAGCGGTGATCGAAGCGGGGCGAGCCAACTGGCCCGCCCCGCGCCCTCAGCCGTACCGCGCATGCTCCCCCTTTCCCGTCGTGGGAGAGGGTCGGCCGCGCCTAGTGCGCGTGCGCTGCGGGGTCCGTCGCGTCCGCGGCGGGCGCCAGCGTGCCGCCCGTCTTCAGCGAGGCGATCGCGTCGCCCAGCACCTTGGCCAGGTCGTTGTAATTCAGGCTGTCCTTGTACACCACCGGGATGACCATGCCCCCGTTCGCCAGCGCGATGTTCAGCGACTTGCCGTCCGGGCCCATCACGTGAGACAGCGTGTGGCAGTGGAAGATCCACGCCCCCTTGCCCGGCGCGTTCATCTTCACTTCCACGTCGATCGTCTGCCCCGGCGCGATCCAGACTGTGTTCTCTACCTGCGGCGCATTGCCGCCTTGCTCCTCCGTGCCGTCCCGCGCGATCTCCTTCACGAAGTGCCCGTGGAAGTGCATCGGGTGGCCTTCCAGCGGGCTGATGTTGATCATCCGCACGCGCAGCAAGTCGCCCTTCGTCACGATCCACGGGTCGATGTTCGGGAACTCCTTGCCGTTGATCAGGTAGTGCCCGTCGATGTTGTTGAGGAGGACGATGTGCTCCTGGTCGTACTTGCCATCGCCGCCGTCCCGCGGGTCGACGATGAAGGCCCCGCTCAACCCTTTCGACACCTGCAGCATGTCGTCCATGTGTGCGTGGTACATGAACGTCCCCGGCGTGTTCGGGATCGTGAACTCGTAGACGAACGTCTCGCCTGGCATGATCGGCGGCATCGTCAGGCCGCCCACGCCGTCCATCGAGTTCGGCACGACCAGCCCGTGCCAGTGCACGGTCGATGCCTCGTCCAGGTCGTTGCGGTAGTAGATGCGCACCTTGTCGCCCGGCTTGAAACGCAGCGTCGGGCCCGGGATCTGGTTGTTGTACCCCCAAACCTCCTGCGGCGGCTGGTCGTCGCGGAACTGCCACATGAACTTCGAGCTCGTCAGGTGGACGGTCTTCCAGTCGCCGTCCTCGATCGTCACCACCGCCTCCTTGGGGCCATAGTGCTCGGTCGCCGCCCGCGCGTGCCCCGAACCGCCCTGGAAGGCGAGCAAGGCGACGATAGCGGCGCCGGCCAGCATCGCTACCCATGAGGCCATGAACCATTTGCGTTGCATCTGAGGCTCCTTCACCACTGCTTGAACACGTGTCCGCGCACATTTTCACGAGAGACGGTACAGGGAGAAGGGGCCGAAGGTCACGTTGCCGCGAGGAACAGCGCCCAAATGATGAAACTGTGAGGCCGGTGAGGATCTGAGCGTCCTGCCGGCGCGAAATTGACAGGCCGTACGGGCAAGACTAGAGTGGAGAGACTGGGCGATGCCAAATTCGTGCGCGACCGCGCGCGGAGCGGGGGATCCGGTTCCCGGGGCGCGTGAGCGCCACGGGTTGGGGTGGATCCCGCCGAACGGCGGGTAAGGCCGCTCTCAGGTCTGAATCCGACAGCTAACCCCGCAGGCAGCGCAGAGAGGCTCACTCCCGGGTCGGCGTGTCCCGGGCTGCGCCATCGCATGGCTCTCTTGTCATCGCGCACAGAAGCATGAGGAGGACCGTATGTACGGCACACTCTCGCTTTCGCATCGGGCACTCGACGACCTGACCGGCGTGGCGGGCGACGCCGCCATCAAGGAACTCCGCGACCTCGCGCGCCCCATCGAGGGGCTCCGCGTCCTCAACCTCAGCGCCACCGGGTTCGGCACCGGCATCGCCGAACTCCTCAACTCGTCCGTCCCGCTGCTGGTGGACCTCGGGCTGGACGCGCGGTGGCAGGTCGTACGGGCCTCCGAGGACGCCGCCGCCGTCGGCCGCGCGATGTACCAGGCGCTCGGCGGTATCTGCGTCGCCTGGACACAGGACATGACCGACACCTGGTTGCGCTACGCCAGCATGAACGCCGACCTGCTGACGGAGCCGTTCGACGTCATCATCGTCCACGATCCGCAGCCCCTGGCCATCCGCTCGTTCGTCGAGACCAACACCGACGCGATGTGGGTCATGCACTCCCACCTCGACCTCTCGTCAGCGCAGGATGACGTCTGGATGCTCCTCCGCGGTCACATCGAGAACTACGATCTGGCGATCTTCGATGCCCCGCAGTTCGTGCGGCAGGACCTCAATATCGACACGCGTGTCGTGTTCCCCGCGATCGACCCGAACAGCGCGCGCAACATGCCGCTGCCCGACGACGTCATCCGGCGCGTGCTCACGCAGTACGGCATCGACCCGACGCGCCCCCTCGTCTGCCAGATCTCGCCCTGCGACGTCGAGAGCGACCTCGTCGGCGCGGTCGATGCCTGGTCCGCCGCCCGCGCGCAGCGCCCGGATCTCCAGCTCGTGATGGTGCTCACCACCGAGCCCCACAATCCCGCCGGCCGCGCCTGCTACGAAGAGTTGGCGCGCCGCTGCCACAACGAGCCGGACGCCTTCATCGTCGCGATGGGCCGGGAGCCTGGCAACGTCGAGATCAACGTCTTCCAGCGCGCCGCCTCGGTCGTCATGCAGAAGGGCCTGCGCAAGGGCTTCGGGCTCGGGATCTCGGACGCCCTCTGGAAAGAGCGCCCCTGTGTCGTGGCGCCCGTCGGCGGCCTCACCGAGCAGGTGCTCGATGGCCGCACTGGCCTGATCGCGCGTACCTCCGCCGAGTTCACCTCCGCGATCGGGCGCCTGCTCTCCGAAGCTGGCCTGGCGAGAGAACTCGGGGAGAACGGCCGCCGGCATGTGGCGGAACGCTTCCTGATCACGCGCTATCTTCGCGACTACCTTCTCATCCTGAACGAACTGCACAGGCCGGCAAAGGCAACATAGTGCTGGGCTCAGTCCCGACCACGCCCAAGTCCCTCGAGTCCTATCGTCCGATCATCGGCGACGACCGGACGGAGGAGATCCGCGCGCTCGCGGAGCGGCTGCGCGGGGCACGGGTGCTGCACGTGAACGCCACGGCGTTCGGTGGCGGCGTCGCCGAGATCCTCGCGACGATGGTCCCGCTCTTGAACGACGTCGGCCTTGATGCCGACTGGCAGGTCATCAAGGGCGCCGACGAGTTCTTCAACGTCACCAAGGCCATGCACAACAGCTTGCAGGGCATGTACTACGACTGGACCCCCGCGATGCGGGACACCTGGCTCAACTACAACCGCGTGAACGCGGAGTTCTTCGACGAGGAATACGACTTCGTCGTCATCCACGACCCGCAGCCCGCCGCCATCCCCACGTTCCTCCAGGAGCGCGACGGCCGCCGTCCCGGCAAGTGGGTCTGGCGCTGCCACATCGATCTCACCGCCGCCCAGGTCCAGGTGTGGGATTTGCTCCGCCCGCATATCGAGGGCTACGACGCGGCGATCTTCACATTGCCCGACTATGCGAAGGACGACCTCGCCAGCCCCCGGATCTTCGCCATCCCGCCCGCCATCGACCCCCTGAGCCCGAAGAACGCCGACCTGCCCCGTTCCACGGTCAACGACATCCTGGCACGCTACGGCGTCGACCCGGCGCGGCCGATGATCACCCAGATCTCGCGGTTCGACCCGTGGAAGGACCCGCTCGGCGTCATCGACGTCTACCGCGCCGCGAAGCGCGAGTTCCCGGACCTCCAGCTCGTGCTGATCGCCTCGATGGCCAGCGACGACCCCGAGGGCTGGGACTGGTACGAGCGCACCGTGCGTCGCGCCGGCGAAGATTTCGACATCCACATCCTCTCCAACCTCAATGGCGTCGGAAACATCGAAGTCAACGCGTTCCAACGGGCGGCGCGCGTCGTACTGCAGAAGTCCATACGAGAGGGGTTCGGTCTCGTAGTGTCGGAGGCCTTATGGAAGGGACGTCCAGTGGTCGCGGGGAACGTGGGCGGGATCCCGTTGCAGATCGAGGATGGGCGCACGGGGTTTCTGGTGAACTCGGCAGACGAATGCCTGGAAAAGCTGCTATACCTGCTGCAACACCAGGTCGAAGCAGACCGGATGGGAGCGGCGGGAGTAGAGTTCGTCCGGGACAGGTTCCTGATGACGCGTTATCTGCGGGACTATCTGGACATGTTTGGTCAGCTCTCGGCAGCCCCGTCCTCAACGTCGGGGCCAGGCCAGCGCGTGCACCGCTAGAACAAGGGATATCGATGAAGCGCGTCGTGGCACTGGTCCTCGCCGGCGGGCAGGGCGACCGTCTCAGCGTACTCAGCGAAGAGCGCGCCAAGCCCGCCGTCATCTTCGGCGGCCGTTACCGGATCATCGACTTCGCCCTCAGCAACATCGTGAACTCCGGCATCTCGCGCGTCGGCGTGCTCACCCAGTACCGCCCCCGCTCGCTCAACGACCACATCGGCATCGGCCGCCCGTGGGATCTCGACCGGCAGGGCGGCGGTGTCACGCTGCTCCAGCCCTACCTCGGCCGCGAAAGCTCCGACTGGTACCGCGGCACGGCCGACGCCGTCTTCCAGAACATCTACTTCCTCGAGGAGACGCGCGCCGAGATCGTCCTCATCCTCGCGGGCGACCACATCTACAAGATGAACTACGACGAGCTCATCTCCTACCACGTCTCCAAGGGCGCCGACGTCACCGTGCCGCTGTACCAGGTGCCGATGGAGCAGGCGCACCGCTTTGGCGTCCTCACCACTGATGCCGACAACCGCATCGTCGAGTTTGAGGAGAAGCCCGACCACCCGCGCTCCAACCTCATCTCCATGGGCATCTACGTCTTCAACCGCCAGACCCTCATCGATCAACTCGTCGCCGACTCCCAGCGCGACTCCACGCACGACTTCGGCGCCGACGTCATCCCGGCCATGGTTGAAGACCCCGGCATGCGCGCCTTCGGCTACCCCTTCAACGACTACTGGCGCGACGTCGGTACGATCGAGTCCTACTACGACGGCAACATGGACCTGCTGGAAGACCTGCCGTCCCTCAACATGTATGACCCGGACTCCCGCATCCGCTCGCGCGTCACCGGCTTCCCGCCCGCGAAGGTCGGTCACCGCGCCTACATCTCCCGCTCCCTGCTCGACCTCGGCTGCATCATCAACGGCCACGTCGAGCACTCGGTGCTGTCGCCCGGCGTCTACGTCGAAGAGGGCGCGGTCGTCCGCGACTCCATCATCTTCGACAACTGCCGCATCGAAGCCGGCGCGATCGTCGAACGGTCGATCATCGACAAGGACGTGCTCGTGGGCAAGAACGCCTACGTCGGGTACGGTGATGACTGGACGCCGAACCTGGAGCGCCCCGACATCGTCAACTGCGGCATCACGATCGTCGGCAAGCGCGCGAAGCTCCCGCCGTACACGCGCGTCGGCCGCAACTGCGTCATCGGCCCGAACGTCACGGTGACTGCGCCCGGCGACGACGGCTACGTCCCGAGCGGCACGACGATCCGCGGATCAGGCAAGCACTTCCCGCATACGGTATGACGGGACCGAGAACCAAGAACCTAGAACCTAAGAAGCAGCACCAAGAACCTAGAACCGAGAACCGAGAACCGAGAACCGAGAACCGAGAAGCTGATACTCAGAACCTGAGCGGTGGTCTGCAGTCCGTCTTAGGTTCCAGGTTCTAAGCTCCTGGTGCTGGCCCGGAGGGCCGTTGAAGCAAGGCGCGTTTACATTCGTCCTCCACTCACACCTGCCATACGCGCGGATGGCGGGCCGCTGGCCGCACGGCGAGGAGTGGCTCCACGAAGCGGCCGTCGAGACCTACCTGCCGCTCCTCGCCGCCCTCCACGATCTCGCGGAGCAGGGCGTCCGCTACCGCCTGACGATCAGCATCACCCCCGTGCTCGCCGAGCAGCTCGCCGACGCCGACGTGCTCCGCAATCTCGACGCCTATCTCGACGACCTGCACGAACGCGCCGAGCGCGACGTGCGCCGCTTCGAGCGCGACGGCGACTCGCAGCGGGTGATCGTCGCCGCCTTCCACCGCGACCGCTTCGCGTGGCTGTCGCGCCAGTTCCGCCAGCGCTTCGACCGCGACCTCGTCGCCGCCTTCCGCTGGCTGCAAGATCACGGCTACGTTGAACTCGCCACCAGCGCCGCCACGCACGGGTACCTGCCGCTGCTCCAGCGCGACTCGTCCATCTACGCCCAGGTGCGCACCGGCGTGCAGACCTACGAGCGGCACTTCGGCCGCAAGCCGGAGTCGTTCTGGCTGCCGGAGTGTGCCTACCGCCCCTCCTATATCGCGTCCGACGGCACCCTCAAGCCGGGCATCGAGGAGTTCCTCGCCGGCCAGGGCCTGACCACGTTCTTCGTCGAGACGCACACCATCCTGGGCGGAGAGCTCGTCGGCAAGGCCGCCGGCGACGCCATCGGCCCGTACAGCGAGATCTCGCGCCGCTACACCGTGCCCGTGCCGCCCGACTCGCAGCCGGCGCACCGGACGACCTTCGAGCCGTACTGGGTCGCCGGGAAGCGCGTCGCCGCCATCGGCCGCAACGTCACCACCGGACTTCAGGTGTGGTCCGCCGAGCACGGCTACCCCGGCGACTTCGCCTATCGCGAGTTTCACAAGAAGGACGGCGAGTCCGGCCTGCACTACTGGCGCGTCACCGGCGCCGGCGTCGACCTGCACGAGAAGGCGCCCTACGACCCCCAGGCCGCGTTCGCGCGCGCGCACGAGCACGCCCGCCACTTCGCCGCGCTCGTCGAAGAGCAGGTGCGCGGCTACCACGCGTCCAGCGGGCGCTATGGCATTCTCAGCGCCGCGTACGACACCGAGCTGTTCGGCCACTGGTGGTTCGAGGGCGTCAGCTGGTTGCAGGAAGTGCTGCGCACCCTCGCCCGCAGCGACGCCGTCGAGATGACCGGCGCGGCGCAGTTCGTCCGCGAGCACCCGCCCGAAGAGGCCGTCGCGCTGCCCGAGGGATCGTGGGGGCAGCAGGGTACGCACTTCGTCTGGAACAACGCCGACACCGCGTGGATGTGGCCCATCATCAACGGCGCAGCCCGCCGCATGGAGGACATGGCGGCCCACTACGCCGGCGCCGCCGGCCCCGTCGCCGCCGCGCTCGCCCAGATGGCGCGCGAGCTGTTGCTGCTGGAGTCCAGCGACTGGCCGTTCCTCGTCACCACCGGCCAGGCCCGCGCCTACGCCGAGCTCCGCTTCGCCGAGCACGTCGAGCGCTTCGAGCGCCTCGCCGCCCAGGTCGAGGCGGGCGAGGTGGACGCGGCCTACCTGGCCGACCTCGCCGAGCGCGACAAGCTCTTCGCGGACGTCGCGCCGGCTGACTTCCTGGCGCGCGAAGGCGTCGCCGCGCCGCCCCAGCGCGCCCTGTAGGCGTCCCCCCTTCCCACGCCCCCTCCCGCCGCCGATGTCTTAGACTGGGACGACCGTCGCCGGCGGTTGCGGGAAGGGGACTATGGCCACGATCTACTGGGCCTCGTTGCTGCACTTCTACCAGCCTCCGATCCAGCTGCCGGAGGTGCTGCGCAAGGTCGTCGACGAGTCGTACCGGCCGCTGATCGACGTCTTCAAGCAGAACCCCCACGCTCGCGTCTCGGTCAACATCAACGGCGTGCTCACGGAGATGCTGTACGAGAGCGGCTACCAGGACGTGATCGACGGCCTGCGCGAACTGGCCGAGGGCGGCCAGGTCGAGTTCGTGGGCTCGGCCAAGTTCCACGCCATCCTGCCGCTGATCGACGAGTCCGAGCAGCGCCGCCAGATCCGCCGCAACCACCTGACCAACCGCCACTTCTTCGGCGAGGTCTACCAGCCGCGCGGCTTCTTCCCGCCGGAGATGGGCTACGACCGCTCCATCCTGGAACCGATCCTGGACCTCGGTCACGAGTGGGTGATCATGAGCGGCGTCGCCTGCCCCGCCGCGTGGCCGACCACGTCGATCTACGAGACGAAGTCGGACGACGGCAACGCGATCGCCGTGATCTTCCGCGACGACGTGCTGAGCAACAAGATCTCGTTCCAGGACATGGACGGCAAGGCCTTCGTGTCGCACCTGCGCGCCACCTACGGCAACGACCGCGACATGTACATCGTCACCGCGATGGACGCCGAGACCTTCGGCCATCACATCGAGAACTGGGACCAGCTTTTCCTCGCCGACGCCTACGAGGCCGTCGCCCCGTACGCCGGTGTCGTCCAGCCGCGCTCGCTCGCCGCCAGCACGCGCACGCTGCTCACGCTGACCGAGCGCGACGATGTGCCGGACCCCGTCGTCGCGACGACCATCAGCGGCCTCTTCGATCGCTTCCCGCGCGGCGAGGACGTCGATCCGCGCCCGGCGTCGTGGAGCACCACGCACGCCGACCTGGATGCCGGCGTGCCGTACCCGCTGTGGCAGGCGCCCGGCAACTACATCCACAAGCTGCAGTGGGAGCACGTCGATGTAATGTCCCGGCTCGTCGCTACCGCCCAGGACGCGGCCGACACCCCGATCTCGCGGCGTCACGCCGAGATCGCGCGCGGCCTGATGGATCCCGCCCTCCACTCCTGCCAGTTCTGGTGGGCCAGCCGCCGCCCGCACTGGGACGTCAACATGATCGCGCGCGGGCTCGCCCAGCAGGAGGGCGTCATCGTGAACGCGTTCCGCGCCATCAACCTCAGCGACGCCGCCGAGGAGACGAAGCGCGAGGCGTACTACCGCGTCGTCGCTTCGCGCGACATCCGCGACAAGATCCACGACCAGCTCTTCTGGGACTGATCCGCCCTTACGCCCGCACCTCGAAGATGAACTCCGCCTCGACGCTCGCGCCCAGCGGCAGCTCGGCCACGCCCACCGCCGCGCGCGCGCCCAGCCCGCCGTCGCCGAGGACCTCGCGCAGCAGATCCGATGCGCCGTTCGCCACCGTCGGCTGGTACGTGAAGCCGGGCGCCGACGCCACGTACACCGTGCTCTTCACGACGCGCGCCACCCGGTCCAGCGAACCCAGTTCCTTGCGCGCGATCGCCAGCGCCGAGATCGCGCAGCCGCGCGCGGCCTCCTTGCCCGACTCCACGTCGATCTCCCGCCCGAGCTTGCCGGGGTGCAGCGGCCGCCCGTTCTCGACCGCGATCTGGCCCGAGATGAAGAGCAGGTTGCCGCTCAGCACCGCCGGCACGTAAGCCCAGCGCGGCGCGCCCACGGGCGGCAGGGTGATCCCCAACTCGATGATCCGCTGGTCGGGCGTGCCCATGTGCTGCTCCTCTCGCTCCCCTCCGGCACGCTGCGCTCGGAGCGCGTCGTAGCCCCTCCCGGTTGTTAGGACTTGTTTAACACATCGGCGGATCGCCGTTAACAGGGGGCGCGTAGGATAGCAGTGTAGTTGAACGGCGCTGCGGCCATGCTCCCCCGGCCGCATCGCCGTTCTTCTTTTTCTCCCGATGCCATGTAGTGGATGTCTGTGGAAGGCCGTTGCCGATCTCTGCCGCCGTGGTGTGACAGCCCGCCGACGCCCGGCCTCCGCACTGGGAACCCCGCACGGCCAACGGTAGACTGGGCGCATGCAGGAAGAGCAGGGCCCGGTCCGCGCCCCCGAATTCTCCTCGAACGTCGCCTGGCTGCAGGGCGGCCCCCTCCGCATGTCCGATCTGCGCGGCCGGCCGGTGCTCATCGACTTCTGGGACTACACCTGCGTCAACTGCCTGCGCACCCTCCCGTACGTCAAGGAATGGCACCGCCGTTACGGCCCACTCGGGCTCACCGTCGTCGGCGTCCATGCGCCGGAGTTCTCTTTCGCGCGGGAGAGCGGCAACGTGCTGCGCGCCGTCCGCGACCAGGCCATCGACTACCCCGTGCTGCTCGACAACGAGTACGCCACCTGGCAGGCCTACGCCAACCGCTGCTGGCCCGCCAAGTACCTCGTAGACGGCGAGGGCTACCTGCGCTACTACCACTTCGGCGAGGGCGCTTACGCGCAGACCGAAGAGGCGGTGCAGGCCCTCCTCCGCGAATCCTTCCCGCAGATCCTGCTGCCCGGGCTCATGGACCCCATGCGCGACGAGGACGGCCCAGGCGCCGTCTGCTACCGCGTCACGCCCGAGCTGTACCTCGGCTACCAGCGCGGCGCGATCGGCAACGTCGCCGGCGTCGTGCCCGACAAGCCCGCGACCTACCGCGACCCCGGCAAGCACATCGACGGCCACACCTACCTCGAAGGCGACTGGCTGCTCGCGGGCGAGTACCTCGCCCGGCCCGCCGGCGCGCAGGGCGAGAGCCGCCTCACCGTCCCCTACATGGCGAAGGAAGTGAACCTCGTCATCCACCCGCCCTCCTACGGCGGCGCGGCGACGATCGCCGTCACGCAGGACGGCGCGCCGCTGCCGGCCGAAGACGCCGGCGCCGATGTTGCCGCGGGCGGCGCCACATCGCTGCTCACGGTCGCCGCGCCGCGCATGTACCGGCTCGTCGCCAACCGCGACATCGACCGCCACGAACTGACACTTACGACGACCTCCGACGGTGTGGCGCTCTACGCGTTCACCTTCACGTCGTGCCTGGTGCCGGGAGACTAGCACCGCCCCCGGTCGGAGCATGGAAGAATCGGACACGCGGGAACGCGGGCAGCATCCAGGGGGTACGACATGGACAGCGCAGGAAGCGCCAATCTACAGTCAGGGTTCGTGCTGGCAGCCGTGCTGGCGGCGGTGCTCTTCGCCGGGCGGCTCGGCGGCACCGACGAGGTTGCCCGCCGCATCTACCAGGTGGCGCTGGGCGCGGTGCTCGCGTTCCTCGTCATCGCAGGCGTGACCGCATTCATCCGCCCGCCCAGCGTTCCGGAGGGCGTGCTGAGCGGTTCTTCGTCGTCATCGTCGTCGTCGTCGTCGTCGTCATCGTCCTCCTCCACGTTCGACGGAGGGGACACCAATTCGTCGCAGTCACAGGACGCCGGGCGGGCGTACCTCAAGGACCTCGCCGACCACGAGGCCACCGCGCGGTCCGTCCGCGCGGGCGTTGGCCTGCTGATCCTGATCGGCGGGCTCGTGGCGCTGGGCAAGCGCCCCACCGTCGCTCTCGGTGCGGCGCTTGGCGGGCTGCTGCTCGTGCTGCTCGGCGGCTCAAGCTCTACGGGTGGCGGTGGCTCCGACATCTTCAGCTCGCTGCTCGGCGTCTACTCCGGCGTGCTGGGGGCGGCGCTCGGCTCGTCGTCACGCGGCCTCGATATCGCCCACTTCGGCGTGCTGGCGGGCGGCGCGGTGGCGCTGCTCCTGTTCGGGCTGCTGCGCTGGGACGTGGATGAGCCGGCCGCCCTGCCCGCGCCCGTCCCCGACGCGTGACCGCCCCCGCCGACGAGCGCGCAGCCCGACTCCTCGCCGAGGCGGAGCGCGCCTACGATGACCTCTGGGACGACGCCGTCGCCATGGTGCGCTACGGCGACGCACCCGCCCACGACCCGCGCGGCACCTTCGCCTACGCGATCGTCCTGCTGCGCCGGGGCGACGCTGCCGCGCGCAACCGCGCCGCCCGCGCCATCCGCGCCGTGCTGGCGCTGCAGGAGCGCGCCCCCGACGACGTCCATCACGGCAACTTCCGCTGGACGCTGGAGGAATCGTGCGTCCGCGACCTCAACGGCGTCGAGTTCATGCTCGACAGCCTCAACGAGATCGTCCGCGTCCACGAAGACGCCCTCGCGCCCGGACTGGCGGAGGAGATCCGCGAGGCGATCGCCATCGGCCTCGACGAGATCGACCGGCTCGACGTGCATCCCGGCTACACCAACATCGCCCTCAGCGACATCAGCAACAGCGTGCTCGGCGGCGTCGTCACCGGCGACACGGCGTACGTCGAGCGCGGCGCGCGCCGCCTCGAGAATTGGCTCGCGTTCACCAACCGCTCCGGCGCGCCGCACGAGTACAACTCGCCCACCTACTGTGCCGTCGACCTGCAGCGCCTCGCCGCGCTCGCCGAGCACGCGCCCGATGCCGCGCTCGCGCTGAAGGCGCGCCTGGCGGAAGAGCGCCTGTGGCAGCACGTCGCCGCGCACTACCATCCCGCCCTCGCGCAGCTCGCCGGCCCGCACGCCCGCGCCTACTACGACGGCACGAGCGGCGCCGGCGGCTACCTCAAGCTGCTCCTCTGGCGCCTCCTCGGCGACCCGGCGCTCCGCCCCGCAGGCGCGTACGACACGCCCACGCGCGAGGAGATGCACGTCTCCGTCGCGCTCGACACGCTGCACCCGCCCG
>JBGQBE010000040.1:0-31183 GCA_041494685.1 Dehalococcoidia bacterium
GTCCGACGCGCCGTGCGCGATCATCACGAATCCGTTGACGCCCAGTAGCGGCACGCCGCCGTACGTCCCCGGGTCCATCCGGTCGCGCATCGCCATCAGCGCTGGCTTCAGCACCATCGCCGCCAGCTTGTACTGCAACTTCGCGGTCAGCGCAGCGCGCAGCTCGCGGAAGATGAAGTCGGACACACCCTCCGTCACCTTCACCGCTACGTTCCCCGTGAAGCCGTCCGTCACGATCACGTCGGCCTTGCCGCGGTGCACCTCGCCGCCCTCAATGTTGCCGACGAAGTTGATGCCCGGAACCTTCGTCAGCCGGTCGTGCACGTCCTGCACAAGCTCGCTGCCTTTCGTCGCCTCGCCGCCGATGTTCAGCAGCGCGATGCGCGGGTTCGGTATGCCCATCACGCGTTCGGCGTAGACGCTGCCCATCTGCGCGAATTGCACCAGGTAGTTCGGCTTCACGTCGGCGTTCGCGCCCACGTCCAGCACCAGCACGCCCAGCTTGCTGAACGGCGCGATCGTCCCCAGCGCCGGCCGCTCGATGCCCTGGATGCGGCCCAGCTTCATCAGGGCCGACGCCATGACCGCGCCCGTGTTGCCCGCCGAGACGAAGCCACCCGCCACGCCCCGCTTCACCATGTCCATCGCCACGTTGATCGACGCGTCGCGCTTGCTGCGCACCGCCTGCGCCGGGTGCTCGTCCATGCTGATCGCCTCGGACGCGTGCACGATCTCCCAGCCGCCGGGCGCTTCGCCGTGCCGCGCCAGCTCCGCTTCGATGATCTCTTTCACGCCGACGAGCGCGACGTTGATGTCCAGCTCGCGGCGGGCAAGAAGCGCACCGGCCACGGTCTCGGCCGGCGCGTGGTCGCCGCCCATGGCGTCGAGTGCAATGAGCACGTCAGTCCCCCTCCCGCTCGGCAACGATGACCATCGTATCGCTGGCGTCCGTGAAGGGCGAGAGGTCCGTGTCGCCGTAGAGCGCGGACAGCCGCAGCCCGGCGCGCTGCAGCGCCATCTCGATCTCGAAGCGGCCGCTCACCCGCAGCGCCACGTCGAACGTGCGCCGCCGCACCGTGCCGTCGGCGGCGATGCGGTCGAAGATCAGCGTGTCGATCGTGGTCTGCTGCGCGCGTGAGGCGGACGCGCTGCGCAGCTTCGTCACGGTCTCGCCCGTCGCCGGGTCCGCGTGCGTCCAGTCCATCACCAGCGGCGATGGCCCCGCGCTCCAGTCCACCGCCGTCAGGGCACGGAGCTGCGCCACGAAGACGCCGCCCGGCGCGAGATGCCGCGCGACGCAGCGCAGCGCCGCCACCTGGTCCGCCGTCGTCAGGAGGTGCTCGAAGGTCTCGCACGCGCAGTACACGAGGTCGAACTGCTCGCCGCCCAGGTCGAAGTCGCGCATGTCCCCTTCGACCAGCCGCAGCCGCGACGCCGTCTCGCTGTCGAGCGCCGCCTGCAGCCGCGAGAGCATGCGCGGCGACGAGTCGATGCCCGTGACGCGGAAGCCCCGCCGTGCCAGGTGCAGCGCGACGCGTCCGCTGCCGACACCCAGTTCCAGCGCCGGCAAGTCGCCGCGCGCCGCGAACTGCTCGTACATCAGCAGGTCGTCGTCGTAGTCCGCGTAGACGAGGTCGTACAGCGCCGCCAACTCGTCGTCGGCGTACGCTTCGTGCGGTGTCGCGCCCATCGCGTGCAGGGTACCGGACGAGCGTGGCTGGCGAACCAGAAAGCGAACGCCGGGAGAGCGGCGCTGGCGCGCCTCTTGCGGTCCGTAATCAGTCACCGGTGATGTGAAGGAGAAGATGGTCGGGGTGGGCAGATTTGAACTGCCGACCTCTCGGTCCCGAACCGAGCACTCTAGCCTGGCTGAGCTACACCCCGACGGCCCCGCATGCTACCAAATGGGCCCTGCTAGACAAAACGATCGGCGTACGCGCGCTATTGCAGCGATCGGCGCCGATTATGCCGCCGGATCGGTGCCCGCGAGCGCGGCGTCCGGTGCGTCGCCGTCCAGCGACTTGCCGAGCTTGCCGAGCCGGTGCGTCAGGATCGCGAACATGCACAGCCCCAGCAGCACGCCGAACCACAGCGTCGCCATGCGCACGATCACGGTTCCCGTGGTCGCCGCGCCCTTGCTCATGTCCAGCAGCCGCACCGACAGCCCCGTGATGCCCGTCTCCGCCACGCCCAGACCGCCCGGCGTCAGCAGCACCGCCGCCGCCAGCGTCGAGATCGGCAGGATGAAGGCCGCCTTGAACAGCGTGTCCGGCCCGTGGCCGACGCCCAGGCCCACGAGCGTCAGGTAGAACGCCATCACCTCGCAGAACCACGAGCCCACGCTCAGCAGCGTCATTAACATGACACCCGACGGCTTCATCAGCACGTACGTGCTCTCGTAGAACTCCTCGAAGTGCGGCACGAAGCGCTTTGCGAACGGCAGGCGCTCCGCCAACCGCAGCAGCGCGTGCGATGCCGGCCGGTGCCGCGAGATGCCGATGAACGCCACCGACCCGACGGCGATGATCACGACGACCGGCAACGTTTCGTTACCGAACGCCACGATGCCCGTGCAGGCGATGATCAGCAGCCCGAGGCTGTCCGTCAGCCGCTCCGCCAGGAGGATCGGCGCGGAGCGGGTCACCGGCGTGCCATGGATCTCCTTGAGCAGGTAGCTCTTCAGCCACTCGCCGATCTTGCCCGGCGTCACGGTCATGCCCAGCCCGGAGAAGTAGATGAGGAAGCTGTCGGCGCGCTTCAGCCCCTGGACGCCGATCTGGCGCAGGTAGTACTCCCATTTGACGAAGCGCAGCAGGTAGTTGCCGCACGTCACCAGCAGGATCAGCGGCATCAGCTCCCAGCGGAAGTCCTTCAGGTCGTGCCCGACGTTCTTGAAGTCGCCGACCGCGAGCAGTCCCGCGAACACCAGGACGCCGAGCAGCATCGAGACGAGGAGGCGGTTGCGGATCTTCTGCAGGTTCATGCGGTGTATAGCGTATCGGACGGGCGCGGCGCCTGCCCGCGAGAGGGGGCGTCAAGATCGCCGGTTCCGCGCGTCGCGCCCGCTCTGGAGCCTACGCGGGGCGCGTGCTACGAATACCGGGCCGGGCGAGGTTCCCGGCGCACTCGCGGACAGGAGCGGTCTCATGGTCCCCCAGCGCCTCGACTTCGGCATCTTCATGGCGCCCTTCCACCGCGCGGGCGAGAACCCCACGCTGGCGCTGCGCCGCGACATCGAGCTGATCGCGCGCCTCGACGCGCTCGGATTCGACGAGGCGTGGGTGGGTGAGCACCACTCCGGCGGCTGGGAGATCATCGCCAGCCCCGAGCTGTTCCTTGCCGCCGCCGGCGAGCGCACCGAACGCATCCGTCTCGGCACGGGCGTCGTCAGCGTGCCCTACCACCATCCCTTCAACATCGCCGACCGCATCGTCCAGCTCGACCACCTGACGCGCGGCCGGGCCATGCTCGGCGTCGGCCCCGGCGCCCTGCCCGCCGACGCGGCGTTTCTCGGCCTCGACCCGTCGCGCCAGCGCGCCATGATGGACGAAGGCCTCGGCGTCGTGCTGCGTCTGCTCACAGACGAAGAGCCCGTGACGTACGAGAGCGACTGGTTCCGCCTGAAGAACGCCCAGTTGCAACTCAAGCCGTTGCAGCGCCCGACGATGCCGATCGCGGTCGCGTCAACGATCAGCCCATCGGGCATGACGACGGCCGGCAAGCACGGCGCCGGCGTCCTCTCCGTCGCGTCGTACTCCGCCGACGGCCTGCAGGCGCTGTCCAACCAATGGTCCTTCGCCGAGAGCGCGGCCGCGGAGGCGGGGCGCGCGGCGCCGGACCGCCAGCAGTGGCGCGTCGTGCTGCCGATGCACATCGCGGAGACGCGCGAGCAGGCGTTCAAGGACGTCGAGTTCGGCCTGCTCAACTGGAACAACGAGTACTTCCACCGCACGCTCGGCCACCCGGCGTTCAAGGAGTCGACCAACACCCGCCAGCTCGCGGAGGAGATGGTGTCCTTCGGCGCGCCGGTGATCGGCACCCCGGACGACCTGATCGCCCGCATCAAGCAGCTGCAGGACGTGTCCGGCGGCTTCGGCTGCGTCCTCGGCCTCGCGCACGAGTGGGCGTCGCCCGAGAACACGCTGAAGAGCTACGAGCTGATCGCGCGCTACGTCATGCCGGAGGTACAGGACCTCACATCGTGGGTGCGCCGCTCCGGCGACTGGACGCGCACGAACGCCAGCACGCTGATCGCCGGCGCGGGCGCCGCCATCATCAAGGCGATCGCCGAGCACAAGGACGCGTCCAAGATGCTGGGTTCGGTGCGGCCGACGGCCGCGCCCGGCGCCTTCGTCGACGCCGAGAAGGCGCATGAGGCGGCCGCGAAGTCCGCGGCAGATGCGGCCGGCGCGCCGTAGCCACGGCTGCGGCGTCGCGTTCCGGCGTGCTATAAATGAGGCATCCCCAGGGTAGCCAAGCGGCCTAAGGCAACGGTCTGTAAAACCGTGTATCGGTGGTTCGAATCCACCCCCTGGGACCACACTCGTAGAATCGAAATCGGCGCTTTTCGGGCGCCGATTTCTGCATTGTGCACGCCGCTGACAGCAACCGTGACAGCAACCCGGGCGGACGAGTACGGACGACGATGGACGGCTACCCCGATATCGCTGGCCCGGCGAGGATCGCGTCGAATGCTTCCGCCGCCTGCTGCTGCATGGTCATCGACACGTGCGAGTAGAGGTCGAGCGTGGTGCTGATGCGGGTGTGCCCGAGCATCTCGGAGACCACCTTGGGGTGCACGCCGCGCCCGAGCAGCAGCGTCGCCGACGTGTGCCGTAGATCGTGGAAGCGCATCCGTGGCAGACCGGCCCGTTTAAGCAGGGGCTCGTACGACCGCCGCAGCCCACTGGCGGTGATCGGCCGGCCAGTGGCGGAGCAGAACACCAAGTCGCCGTCGTCCCACGCCGCACCGATCCGCAGCCGTTCCTCCGCCTGTGCGACGCGGTGCCGTCGCAGCGCGCCGATCGGCTGCTTGGACAGCGCGACCTGACGTCGTGACCCCGGCGTTTTCGGCTCCATGATCCGCAGACCATCTGGCGTGGCCTGCATCGACCCGCGGACCTGAAGCATGCCGGCGTCGAGGTCGACGTCGCGCCAACGCAGCCCGAGCAGCTCGCCCTGGCGCATGCCCGTCGTCACCGCGAGCACGAACAACGCCTCAAGCCGGCTGCCGGCAGCTGCGTCGAGGAACGCTCGCGCCTGCTCACCGGACAGCGTCGCGATCTCGAAGTGACGGTTGCGCAGCGGATCGACGAGGTCGGCGACGTTACGGTTGACCAGGCCCCAGCGGACCGCGTTCGAAAGCGCCTTGTGAATGAGCGCGTGCAGGTGGTTCACCGTCGTTGGCGAGAGACCCGCGTCCAGTCGCGACGTGTACAGCCGCTGCAGATGCTGAGGACCGAGCTTCGTCAGTGACAGCGAGCCGAGATCTGGAACGACGTGGAGGCGTACGAACTGCTCGTAGCGCACGAACGTGCGCGGGCGTAGCGACGGCCGCACGGCGTCCAGCCATTGCTTGAAGAACTGACGTACCGCCTGTCGTGGACCCGTGACGAGCGTCCCTTTCGCTTGTTCGTCGAGCGCGGCGTGCAATTGCTTCGACACCTCGCCGCGGGTCCTGCCGAGGAAGTGCTTGCGCTTGCCCATGCCGACGCCGATCGAGGCGCACCAGCGGCCATCCTTTCGCTGGTGGATGGAGCCTTCACCGTTTGCGCGCTTACCCACGCCCTTCACCTCTCCTCCTCTGCTTCTCGCGCCGCCTGTAGTCTGCGACCGCATCCTTCATGGGTGCAGAGGAGTCTCGACAACCATCGCAATAGCGTCGGCGCCCCTCGGTCGGTCGACGCCTCGGAACATATGGTTCGCCACACGAGCTGCACAGCGCGAGTCCCTCGGTTTTGGCGACCCGCAGCATCAACTGCACGCCGACGGCGGCGAACAAGCCTCCTCCTGCCATCGTGACTTGCGGCTGGTCCATCTCCCACGAAATAACGGGCCGGACGTTACCGAGCTGGACCCACCGAAAGACCGCTTCGGCCAGATCTTCGCGTTCCGATTGGACCACGTCTGCGACGCGTTTCCTGTCGCATGAATCCGCCAGCAAGTCCGCAAAGGGTGTCCTTGTGCCCCGGAGTAGTTCCTCGCCGTATGGCGGTTCATCATCAACGCGGTAGGTGGTTCCGAACGGGTAAATGCTCTTCGCTGGCAGGCCCTCGAGTTCCCAGATCGTTAGTCGCCATCGGTCGAGGCCATCCCGCATGATTGTCTGCCAATCGGCGGCTTGGCCCGGCTCGTTGCCATATAGCCGGATGGCAATGCGCAGTATCGCCCTCGCCTGCGCGGACCAGAATCTCCACGTGGAGGCCGGGGCTGCCGGGTCCTCTCCGAATACGAACGGCTGACAGCGGTGACGAAGGACGGCCCCCGGATCCCCCACGGAGGTACCTACGTGGCTGACCGGAAGCATGTGATCATCGCAGACGAGCAGGGGCCCCCAATGTTCGGCGTACTGAGCGATGCGGTCGGCCGATGCGTCGGCGAGGCGCAAGAAGCCATCAAGCATGCCGTCGCCGGCACGGACATCCTCCCAGCCGTGTTCCGATGAACAAACTATCCAGCCTGCTGAGGAGCTCGCCGTTACGGGCGCTTGCCAGGTACCGAAGTCCATAGGGACGTCGAGGCGGAACTTCGAGCTGCCCATATCCCTCAAGTCACTCAACCGCCCGCTCGCCGAGATTGTCATACGATAGTTATATCGAATGTAGTGCGAACTGTCCACACATACGCGAAACTCGTCCGTGGCCCACCGCCGTCCGAGCGCCACCCGGGTCGAGTGTGGCGACGCAGCTAGAGGTGAACATGGAGGAGAAGCTACTCGTGGATGTCGCCGCAGCATCCCGCCTCTTGGGCTTGTCGCGTTCGTTCACCTACAGCCGGCTGATACAGACCGGGCGGCTTCGCTCATACAAGATCGGAGGTGCCAGGCGCGTGATTGTCGAGGACCTTCATGAATTCATCCGCAGGCTGAAGGAAGAATCAGAAGAGGCAGCACATGGATGACGCGCGCCGCTGCTCGTCGATAACGGCGTTGGTATCGAGCGCCTCGCGTGTGGCACGAGCCAGCATGGCGTCCCTGCCGCGCTCCTGCCTGTGGACGGCACTCAGGCGCCGCATCGGCAATTGCCAGATCTGTGTGGAGTTGGAGTCATCGGAGCCGCCCGCCTGATTGAGGGGTGAAAGATGGCGCGTCGCGAGAGCTGGATAAAAGCGCACGGCGAGGACAACAACACGGCCGCGCTCATTCGCTCGAGCTGGGCGGCGCGCGGCGTCTGGTACGCATTGCAGCTCCACACGATGGATCGCTGCGACACGCCGGGCGTGCTGACGCGCAGTCGGAAGGCGATTGCGATCGCCGATCTCGCACTTGAGCTACACACCGACGAGCAGACGCTGCGAACGGCGATCGACGAACTGCTCGGCGCTGGCGGGCTGCTCGAGCGACGAGAGGGCGGCGTGCTCGCATTCCCGAACTGGAACAAGCGGCAAGCCGGAACTGCGACGAGCAACCGCGACGCCTGGCGGACAACCAAGCGTCGACAGCGAGAATCGAAACGCCTTGGTGTGGATCAGTCTGCACACGCCGACGGGCCTACGCCCCAGCTGAGGAGTCTGAAGTAATCCTCAATATCATCTCCTTCTTCTTCTTCCAACACGGTCCAGCGTCGTCCCATGGACGTCCCGTGATGTCCACCGGACAACCAGACTCGCTTTGCGACAGCTCCCCACGGTGCTGCACGAGACGGCGACCTCGGGGGAGCGCGGCACCGCACGGAGCCCGCGTGCACCGCCGCAATCGGCTCTTGCGATGCCAGGAGTGAGCGCGCGAGGTTCCATCGGGCGAGCGGATGCTCATGCTGGCCGAATCGTGTCGGCGGAGGGGTCGGACCGCCTATTCGGGCTTACGCCAGATGCGTATCTCGGTATCCCGTGTGCGTTCGGCGAAGAGTCCCGACGGCGATGCTTCCGCAAGACTGCGCCGCACCTCGGCGTCGAAGTCCCCAAGCCGATCTCCGAAGAGGTGGGGCGCCGCGCTCGAGCGCGAGTAATACGAGGCGAGCACGTCATCCACCGTCCGGATAAGTACCTGCCGGCCGACGACGCGCACGCGCTGGACCGGCCCGAACCCCGCCCGCACCACGACGGCGTCCTCGCCGTCCGGCGAGGTGGTTCGGATACCCTGGCCGGCGCGCCTCTCAGGTCCGAGGTAACGGTGGAGGATCTCGGTGATGGCCTTGCGTGGCGGCAGTGGGTGCGGAAGGGGGCCCCCGGGCTCGGGCACGCCGTCGGATGTCTCGGTGACCTGAACGAACGCCCCTCCCGGCTCCAGCATTGCGAGCATGGTTGCAGCGACGGCGTCACGGTCCATCCAGTGAAACGACCGCGAGAAGGTCGCCACAAGGAACGTCCCGAGGCCTGCGGGCAGGTCTTCCCCGCGCGCCTTCACCCAGCGGGCGTTGCCGATGTTTCGCTCGCCGGCCAGTCGCTCGGCCTCGTCGAGCATGTCTTGATCGGGATCAACACCGACGACCTCCTCGAAGAGGTGGGCGAAGCAGAGCCCGATGACGCCCGGCCCGCAGCCGACGTCGATCAGACGGCCGCGGCCATCGAGGTCGAGTGCGCGTGCCGCTTCGTCAGCGAGACCAGCTGCGTACGGATGGCGACCAAGCATGTAGTACCGCGCGGCGCCGCGGAAGAGTGTCTCGTCCCATTCCCAGTCCATCCAATCACTCTACATGAGCGACCGCGATGAGCATGAGAACCCGCAAGCCAAACCCGACAGACGCCCGCGTCCAAGCGGTCGCCCTCGCGGCACTGCATCCGGCCGCCTGGAACCCGCGCACGATCAGCGACGAGCGGTTTCAGAACCTCTGCCGCTCGATCGAGGCCGATCCCGAGTTCCTCTGGCGTAGACCGATCCTCGCCCAGGCCGACGGCACGATCTATGCCGGCAACTTGCGGTATCGCGCCGCTCACCAACTCGACATGACGTCGGTGCCAGCGATCATCGAGGACGTGTCAGACCAGCTCGCTCGGGAGCGTGCGCTTCGCGACAACGCCCAATGGGGTGATTGGGAGGGCGACGAACTGGCGGCGCTGCTGGACCGGCTGCGGGCGGACGGCAGCGACGTCGATCTCCTGGGGTTCGACGAACGCGAGTTGCAGCAACTGCTCGACCGACTCACGGGGCCAGTCCTGGCAGATCCCGACGACGTGCCGCCCCTGCCTGATGAACCAGTCACGCAGCCCGGTGACCTTTGGCTTCTTGGTGACCACCGCGTGGCCTGTGGTGACGCCACTGATCCCCAGACGTTCGCGACGCTCATGGACGGCGCGCTGGCCTCCTGCATGTGGACGGACCCGCCCTACGGCGTCGACTACGTCGGAGGCACAAAGGACAAGCTGACGATCAAGAACGACAACGCCGACGGCTTGAATGCACTGCTCGCCGGCGCGTTTGCCGCGATCGATCCGGTGCTGGCCGACGGCGCGGCGATCTACATCGCTCATCCAACCGGACCGCTGTCGATGACGTTCATGAGCAACTTCGTCGCGCGTGGCTGGCGGTTCCACCAGAGCCTGGTTTGGGTGAAGGACTCGCTCGTCCCAGGTCACAATGACTATCAGATGCGGCACGAGGGCGTGCTGTTCGGCTACAAGGCCGCACAGGGGCGCCGTGGCCGCGGCGCGCGGGGCTGGTACGGCGATAACAGCGCCACGTCGGTGTTCGAGGTGCCACGGCCGAAAGCGTCGCCCGACCACCCAACCGCCAAGCCGGTCGCGCTGGTCGCGGCGATGATCAACAACAGCAGCCGCAGCGCCGAGATCGTCCTCGATCCGTTCTTGGGATCGGGCAGCACGCTGATCGCCGCTGAGCAGTTGGGCCGGCGATGTTTCGGCGTGGACGTCGATCCTCGCTACGTCGATGTTGCCCTCCGCCGCTGGGAGCGGGTGACGGGAAGGACGGCTCAGCGTGCCTAATGGTGTCTTTCGCGATCTAGCTGGACGCACGTGTCGCTCGTCCGGGACGGACGACACGACCATGCCCAATGCGTGCGCCGCAACTCGATCCGAGTCGTGCTGACGAGGCGGGAGTCATTCAGAGGAGCGGTGGCCGAATGTCTGTTGCGTCAGAAGACTTGGAGGAACCGTGGCCTGCCTTTGAGCTGGTCGTCGGCCGGTGTGTCGCCGAGATTCACGAGCCAAGCGAGGAGCCCCTCCAATTTTGCGTTCGCATCCGTGGCATCAGCCTCTGCGGAGACTGCATCGACATCTACTCCTGGGGCTTCGATGAAGCGGTTGGAAGGTGGCGCGCACGCCAACGCGAAGTCGACCGCGTGCCTGCACAGGAGGGTGGACAGCATCAATCGGGTCGGACCGAAGAGTGACGGCGGCGGAGCACGCCGACTCGATTGGAGCAGGCGCTCATCCGCGCCGGCACTGCGGCTCAGATCGCACCTCGTGGCGCGCCGCTGGCCGCTGCGATGGGCATCGACCTGGTGCCCGGCGCGCGCATCCCGGTAGGCGACACGTTGCAGCTGAGCGGCCGCCCTGAGGCCTACGCCATCGGCGATATCGCGGTTCTGCAAGGGCCCGACGGCAACCCGTATCCGATGCTCGCGCAGGTCGCCCTGCAGCAGGGAGATGTCGCGGCCCGGAACATCTTGCGCGCGGTGCGCGGCGAGCCGCCGCTATGCTTTCGCTATCGGGACCGCGGCACGATGGCGACGATCGGTCGCCGCATGGCGGTGGCGCACGTCTTCGGGCTGCAGTTCAGCGGCTTCTTTGCGTGGGCCCTGTGGCTGGTGGTGCACCTGCTGGCGATCATCGGTCTGCGCAACCGCGCGCTGGTGCTGCTCAACTGGACATGGAACTACTTTCGCTATGACCGCGCCAGCCGTCTCGTCGCGGACGACATCTCGCGCGGCGAAGAAGCTCGTCGGGCGTGATGCAACCTTGCCAGTTCACACGCTCCCGGCGGTGTCGGGCGCCTTTTCCAGCTCCCGCAGACGCCGCCTCATCGCACGGTCACGCTCGAAGCGCTCTGTGATATCACGCGCCTGCGCCATAGCCCCGACTACGGCGCCATCACCTCCGTGTACGATAGCGAAACTCAGTTCGACGTAGATTTCGGAGCCGTCTTGTTTGAGCGCTCGCGTCGGAAGGGACTGGCCGCGATACTTCGTATCGCCGGCGGCGAGCGCGCGGTCGTAGCCGGTCCAGTGCGCCTCGCGGAGCTTTTCGGGAATGATGATATCCAGGTTCTGGCCGATGGCCGCTGCCGCCGGATAGCCGAAGATGCGTTCCGCGGCCGGATTCCAGACCCGGACGACGCCGTCGCGGTCCGCGAAGATCATCGCGTCGGGCGCCTGGACTACGAGACTGGCGAGGTCAACGGCATTACCGTCCACATTCACGGTGAGCGTCCTTCCGCAAGTAGCTGCTTAACGACGAGATCAAGCATACACATGCCAGTCCGCTTTGCGACCCCGGAGTAGCGGTGGCCACCGAGCGTAGCGCGGCGGCCCTTGGCAACCAGCGCGGCACGGCGGAGCGACCCAGTCTCACTTCGTGGTGAGCGCTCCGCCGTTTCATTGCCCATCGCAGCCGGCCGACCGAGATCGAGCCATTCGGCAGTTGAGAAGCCCCCTTCATAGATCGATGATCGTGGACGTTCGGAGCGCGGCTCCTCGAATGTCGTTTCGGCCCGGCCAGCCTGGCGGTGTCCTCTTGTGAGGAATGCGATCACCACGCGCGGGTCCCCTCTCGCTCCGGACCGCCTCTGGCGCCCGTCGCGGACCGTCACATCAGGCCGGCTTCTCGGCGCCACCATCCGCTCATCGTGATGGCCGAACATATGGTTTAGCAAACCACTGCTCTATCCTCTGAGCTACGGGGGCGTAGGCGCACCCCGCACACTACGTCCTCATGGTGCGTGGCATTGCGACGGCTGTCCTCGCGCGTTCCGTTGTAGAGCCTGATGGTAGGGAACCCGCAGACGGTTACCGTCGGCGCTCAGCTCGCGTAGGTCACCGGATCGAGTGAGAGTGCGAGGCTCCGTTGGGGCTCGCCCAAGCCCCGAAGGCTTGTGTTTTCGCGGGCGACGCGGGCGAACAGCTCGAGCGCGGCGACGTCATCGAGGGCGCTCGTGTCGTGTCGTAGGTGCTCCTCAAAGAGCCTGCAGCGCAGTGCGCGAACAGTGGCACCGTGCCAGATCGACGCGTTGAGCTCGGTGTCGCCGTAGAACGACCGGTTGGCTACGTTGGCAGACCCGATCGTGCACCACGCGTCGTCGATGAGCCCGATCTTGGCGTGCACGTACACACTCTGGTACTCGCCACTACTACGCTGGGTTGCGAGACCGGTAAGCGTGAAGTGCTGGAACTGCCCAAGCGCTCCGAGCGCCCCGAAGAAGCCCTCGTTGCGTGGGTCACGGCGCGCCTGAGCCATCTCCGCATTCGGTTCGATCGGCACGACAAACGCCACGTGGACGCCGCGACGTAGCGCGCGGCTCAGTGCGTCGAGGATCTGTGGCGACCCGATGGCTTGGTCTTCAATGTAGATCGTGCGCTCGGCCGTATCGATTGCCTGGAGATACTGGTCGGCAATGCTGGTCTCACCCCGTTCTATCGGAAACATCTGGCCGCCCGGCGTGGACGTGCCGTCTGTGTAGCGGTCGCGCCGCACCGTGCGCTGGATCTGTACAACCGCGTCACCTGCGTTCGGCGACGCTCGTTCGGGAAAGCGCAGCTGATCTTGGCTCGCAGCATCGGGCCAGACCCCGTCCTGCGCGTCGCGGTCACTCGCCTCGTTCCAGCGCTGCACAAAGTTGTGGTGCACGTCGCTGGCGGACGGACCGCTCAACTCTACGTAGACGTCGTGAGTGTTGCCGGCGTCGGTTGGTGCATGGCCCGGCGACACCATCGATCCCCGGGTCAAATTGATGCCTCCGACAAACGCGATCTCGTCGGCTCGGCCTGCGTCGATCAGCCAGCTCTTCTGGTGTTGGCAGTACGCCCCATGAGCGCGGTCCCAGCGCGCCAGAAAGCGCGAGCGGCGCGCCTGCAACATGGCACGTTCAGCTGGCGTGCCCGAAAAGTGCTTGCCAGGGTCTATCTGCTCGAGTTCGACGTGCCGCCAGAAGATCACGCGCACGTCGAGGCCTCGCTCTACCGCGCGATCGAGTACATCGAACAGGTTGCCGCGGCCGTCCGGCAGCTGGAACATGGGCACGTAAAACGCGACCGTGACCCAGACGCTGTGGCGCGCGGCTTCAACGGCTTCGCAAATGCGCCTAAACGCCGGCTCCCCATCCACGAGCGGTCGCACCGCGTTACCGGCGCGGATAGGGTACGAGCCAGAGTCGGTGAACGGGATATGGGATGCGTCGCGTCGCATCGGAGCCTCCTACGTTGGTTCGCGGTGACGGGCCGGGCTCGCAAGCTTGGGCGCGTGCCAGCGAGGTTCGACAGAAGCAAGTATAAGGTACCGAACGAACCTAGTCTTCACCGATCCGCTCGCCTCCATCACCATGACCAAATCGTGAGCGATGACCTTAAAGAGCCGACACTCGAAGCCGGGGGCCCCGCCGGTGTGCTATGTTCCCGCTATGATGCCCGACGTTGATCCTGTCGCTCATAACCGTGCCGCGTGTGACAAGCGAGTGGAGCAAGGCGACGAATGGACGAGGCCCGTCGGCCCCGACGTGATCGCTCGTGCCCAAGTCAACGACTGGTCCGTCGTCCTCATCGGCTACGAGCCGACGCCGCGCGACTGGTTCCCCGCCAACCTCCACGGCGTAGACATCCTGTGCCTCGCATCCGGCGGCGGCCAGCAGGGCCCCGTCCTCGCGGCTGCGGGCGCGAACGTCACCGTCTTCGACAACTCACCGAAGCAACTTGCACAGGACGCATCGGTCGCTGATCGCGAGGGCCTCGACCTCTGTACCGTGCTCGGCGATATGCGCGACCTCGGCGTGTTCGCGGACGCGAATTTCGACCTAGTGTTTCATCCGGTCTCAAACCTCTTCTGCCCCGAACTCGGGCCGGTCTGGCGCGAATGCTTTCGCGTCCTCCGTCCGGGCGGGTCACTGCTCGCCGGCTTCATGAACCCGGATCTTTACGTCTTCGATATGGAGGCGCAGGAGCAGCGGGCCGAGCTCGTCGTGCGCCATCAGCTCCCGTATTCCGACCTCACGCACCTCTCGCAAGAAGAGCGCGAACGCCTCGTCGGGCCGGACGCGCCGCTCGAATACAGCCACACCATGACGGAGCAGATCGGGGGGCAGCTCGCGGCGGGTTTCGTGCTCACCGCATTCGCTGAGGCGCCGCACCACGCCGGCATCACCGCGAAGTACATGCCTGGCTATTTTGCGACGCGCGCGCTCAAACCGTAGATGTAGGCGGCCCCTACGCGGACGAACGGTCTCCCGTGCTCTCGCCAACACGATGGTGACATCGTGTTCGGCGGTTCCGCCGGTCACGCGGCGCCCGAGGTGGACTCTACGAACGTGACCGCAGCGGACGCGGGCGATGAGCGCGCACGCGGCGCCATCGAAAGACGCGCTCGCGCCGCTGCTCGTGATGGAGTTGCCGCGTTCGAGCGGTGAGCAGATCGCTCAGCGCGATCATGCCGGCGAGCTTCACCGCTGAGCCACGCTCCACGACGGGCAACCTGGTGAAGCCGGACTCGGCCATGCGGAACGCGATCGCGCGGAGCGGTTCGTCGGGGTACGCGACGACGGGGTGCTCATGAATCAGCTCGCGCAGGAGCTGGCCGTCCACATCGGCTCCGGCGGCGAACTCGCGGAGGTCACCACGAGTCACGACGCCCACGAGCGTGCCCTCGCGATCGACGACTGGATAGAGCCGATGCTCGCGCCCGGAACGGAACCTCAGCGATCGTGTGAGCTCGCGGAGGCTCTCGAGTGCATCGAGCGCCAGGACGTCCGTGCGCATCACGTCACGGACGAACGTCGTCTCGAGAGGATCGATCGCGTACTCGCGGCTCAGGTGGAGGCCGCGGCGACTGACCTTCTCTGTGAGGATGGAGCGGCGCATGACCAGGACGGTGAAACCATACGCCACGACGACCGCGACCAGCAGCGGCGTCAGCACGTTCACGTCGTGTGTTAGTTCCAGAGCGAAGATGATGGCGGTAAAGGGCGTCCTCATCGTCCCGCCCAGCACCGCGGCCATGCCGATGAGCGGCCAGAAGCCCGTACCTTCGTTGGGCAGGACCGACGCCATGAGGCCGCCCATCGCGCTGCCGATCATCAGCAGCGGCGCGAGCACGCCACCCGATGTCCCCGACCCCAGCGACACCGCCCAGATCAGTGATTTGACAATCAAGATGCCGGCGATTAGGCGCATCGACGTATCTTGCTGCAACAGAGCGCCGATGTTGCCGTAGCCGACGCCGAGCGCCTCGGGGAAGATCAGACCGCCAAGACCAACCACGAGCCCGCCGATGGCTGGCCACCACATCCAGTGAATCGGCAGGCGAGCAAACGCGTCCTCCGATGCGTACACCGATGCCGTTAGCGCGGAGGCGACCAGGCCGGCCAGCAGCCCGACGAGCACGCAACCCGCGATGCCCGGCAACCCGATGTACGCCGGATGGGCCGGCACGGGAAAGAGCGGGCCAGCGCCGATGACGCTCCTCCGGACGACCGCCGCGACCGCGCTCGCGAGGGCGACCGGGATCAGGCTGCGTGGCTTCCACTCGAACAACAGCAGCTCGACCGAGAGCAGCACTGCGGCTATCGGCGACGCGAACGTCGCCGACATGCCGCCAGCAGCGCCCGCGACGAGCAGCGTCTTGCGTTCGGCGCCGGTGAGATGGAAGAACTGGGCGATGATCGAGCCGAACGCGCCGCCGGTCATGATGATCGGTCCCTCGGCTCCGAACGGACCGCCTGAGCCGATCGAGATCGCTGAGGAGAGCGGCTTGAGGATCGCCACACGTGGCTGCATTCGGCTATCGCCGATCAAGATCGCTTCGAGCGCCTCCGGGATGCCGTGGCCGCGGATGCGTTCGGAGCCGTAGCGTGCCATGAGTCCGATCACGAGCGCACCGGCGACCGGCACGACGATTGCCAGCGCGCCGAGGTGGTTGCCGGCAGGACTAACCAGCGCCGTGCCGAGGCGCTGGTAGTAGAAGAGGTTCGTGAAGAGACCAATGAGGCGCAGCAACGCCAGCGCAAGGAATGCGCTCGCGACGCCGATCGGGATGGCGAGCGCGGCGATCGGGATGACCCGAGGCGTTAGGGCGAAGTCTGCGAGCCGTTCGTCGTCGGCGTCGTCCTTACCGCGTCGCGTCAGGTCAGCCGCGCGTTTCGCCAGACCGGCAAGCGTCATCTGGTCGCCGTCTCGGTCTCGCGGACGCGCCGTGGCGGGCCTTCGGGCGGCGCGTCGCGCATGAGCGTCTTCAGTGCGCGAGCGAGATCAGGCCCAGCGGAGCGGAGTTCGTCGCGGTGGTGGATCGAAAGGCGCCTAAGCTTCTCAGCACCCTCGCCGGTGAGCTGGACGAAGACCTGGCGCCGGTCCACGTCCCCGCGCACGCACCGCACGAGTCCGCGCTCCTCGGCGCGGTCGATGAGTTCGGCGGTGCTGTGGTGTCGCAGCTGGAGGCGCTCTGCAAGCTCTCCGATCGTAGCTTGACGACCTTCCGGCAAGCCTCTGATGGCGAGCAGGAGCTGGTGTTGCTGCGGCTCCAAGCCGGCGCTCCTGGCTATGTCTTCACTGACACGTAGGAAGCGGCGGAGTTGATATCGCAGGTCCGCCAACGCTCGGTAATCGGCGTCCGTGACGGGCTGCTTCATCGCGCGGTCTCGCTTGAGTAGTATCGTGACACGATCTATTATGGAGGTGGCGTCGATGAGCGTCAAGGCGCCGTTCGCGGAGGCGGGCGATGTACACGACGATGCGGGAGCTGCGGGGTTGGACGATCCGAGGAACCGATGGCGGCGACGCCGCCAAAGTCGATGACATCCTGTTCGACGATCGAGCCTGGCGCGTCCGTTACGTGGTCGCCGAAACGGGTAGCTGGCTTCATCGGCACAAGGTGCTCCTCTCGCCCAACGCTTTGGGCAGATTACGCGGCCAAGCTCACTTCGTCCCGGCGTTGTTGACCGCCAATGAGATCGCGCATTGCTTGCCTGTTGACGCCGATCCGCCGGTATCAACTCGAATGGCGGCGCAGCTGGGCGATCTCGTCACGCTCGCGACGTATTGGGTGGGAGGATTCGGTGTGCCGTATCTCGCGAGTCCGGTGACGTCGCCGCTGCCGCGGTCCAAGCCTCAAACGGGCGATCCGCACCTTCGAAGTGCGACATGGCTCATGGGATATCACACAGTGGCGCAGGACGGCGAGATTGGCTCGTTGGAGGATCTCCTCATCGACGACGAGGGCTGGTGCCTGCGCGATCTGGTCGTGCAAACGCACGGCTGGCCGCATCACAAGGACGTACTCATCGCACCGCACTGGGTGAGCCGCATCAGCTGGGCGATGCGTACGGTCCGCATCGAGCTGCCGCGCGAGCGCGTCGTGGGAGCTTTATCCGGGCCTTCACTGAGCTGACTCCAAACCGGCACAACCGCAGCCGCCGTCAGGCGCGCCAATCGAACACCATGGCACAATCGTGAGCGTCAGGAAGCCTGCACCCGCCGCCTCACGTCGCTGTTGTACACCGCGAAGCGTTCTATGAGTCGGCTCACGCCAGTGTACTTGTAAGCTTCAATGTACCGGCGAATCGCGTCGAAGAATGCTTGAGTGTGAACGGATTCGGTGAGATCGGCGGGCGCGGTGAGCCGTGAGTTTATCCAGTAGTCAAGGTACGGTCGGAATCCGTCGAGCGTCACCAAGCCGGCTTCGATGAAGTGGTCGAATCGTTCGAGACCGTCGAGGAAGGCGTCGAAGCAGTCACGGATCGCAAACTCGTAGCCCTCAAAATGCCCAGGTTCGTCGGCCACCGGTCCGTGGCCTCCAAGGTGGTCGCGACGAGGTTCGAGCGACTTGCACAACATCTTGTCAGTGACGTATACAAGACCCCCGCCCGGAAGAATGGGAACATTCAGATCCGTCCAGTCGAGCAAGAGCATTGCATGCTTCACGGCTTCGTTCGCTTCGAATTCCTTGACTTGAATTGCCACGAACTCCGCGCGCTTCCAGCGTTGGGCGTTGGCGTACTGCCGAAGGCCCGCGAAGAACGCGGCAGCGCCCGTCACTAGACCCGTAATGGTGATCCAGTTGCCCGCATCCATTAGTCCTCCGATACATGCTGAAGCGCTGTTTCGAGAACTCCGACCCCGCGGAGTTGGGTGGCGCTTTCAGCAAATCGTAGCGGAGTGCGCCGAACGCCCATATGCCGGAACCACCCGCCGCCCAAGAGCCTACAGTACAGAGAGCACAATGGCGCGCAGCACGCTAGCTTCCCGCCCGCGATTGCCCGGTGCCAAACGCTCAGATGTCACGACGACGCAAACGGTCGCGATGTCGTTCTCACAGGCGGCGGCGCCACAGGATCGTTACACTCGCCTGCGCCGGCACGCGTGTCTTCAAGGCCCGTGGCAACGCTTGAACTTCTTGCCCGACCCACAGAAGCAAGATTCGTTACGACCTATCTTAGGTGGGCGTTTCACTGGGGGCGCGCTCGGCCGCGTGTTCGCCGCAGGGCGCACAGGCGCTCCGCCGAACGAGAATGCCGTGCCGACATTGTGAAATGTGTTGCCTCGCATGACGACCCCGGGCAGCCGCACTTCGTCATCCGTGACTGATGACAGTTGGTTGCCTGAGACGAAGAAGTCCGCCCGGTGGATGACTATCTCCGTCGGTGGAGAGAATGTTGCATCGAAAATGATGTCGCCGAGGTCGCGCCGAAAAGTCAGGCGTTGGCCGACGAGTTGAATGTCCCACGTATCGATCCAATACACCAGCTCACTTCGATCGATGAGCATGAGTTGGTGGTCGTCGGCGTCACGGAGATCGAGAGTGAGGAGAAGGTGCTCGTCCTCATAGTCAAACCCCACCAGGCAGCGCCCAGAAACTTCGAGCACGCACATCCGTGCGCCATCGATGAGATCGGAGGAGTGGACGTTTGACGCCATCCTTATGCTGCATTGAGAACCCGAGTAGTTGAGGGCATAGGGCGCGGAGGCGCCGAGGCGTACGTTGTGTGGCTGGACGTTGGCCTTCTCGACATCAGGCGTTGGTAAGAGGCCGTTCGTACGTTCTTTGTGGTGCCTGTCGCACAGAAGCGTTATGCGCCCTGGGTCATTGACATCGGTGGGACCGTCTAGGTGATCGTACTCGTAAAGCGGCAGACCACAGATCACGCATCCAAAGCCGCATCGTTGGCGGATCTGGCGTTTAAGCGGCTCTGGGATTGGCACGCGTTTCGGCCGCGGCATACGAACTTCGCCTCTAGCTACCGACGTTTGTAACCGGAGTCCATGAAGGTCGGCTTGGCCGCCGCCTTCACCCGTGTGTGGGTATCTGCCGGGAAATTCCGTTCACTCTACCGGACCGCTCGCTAGCTATGGACAGACGTCAGCCGAGCGCGACGGGCTTGGCCCGTAGCGGCAAAGCGACCCCTCGGACCCACACCATCGCAGAATGGTGCGCGGGGTTCCTGAGAGACCTAGCGCCGAACCGTGAACTCGCTGAAGCTCTTGGCGCGCGATCGATTCAGCCGATCCGATAGAATCGCAGGCGGGTCGCGCGCATCCTTAGGACCAAGGGGGGCCACGGTGACGACCAAGCCCGATATCTTGGAACGGTTCAGCCACTGTCACTCCGTAATGGTGACCGCCCAGGACTGGGGGTACGTGAAGGTAGCCGTCGAGCCGGCGGCGTTTCCGGAGACTGTGCCGATCGAGGCGGTGGTACACGAGATAGGCGCTGCCAGGAAGGACCCGGTGGTTCCAGTGGGGATCAACACGCCCCTGCGCCAGATCCAGCAGCTGCTCGGACACTCGAGCCTGGCGACGACGCAGATCTACCTGGACGTCACGGCCGCGGACCTGGAGCAGGCGATCACAGCGCTTGACACGCTCTCCGGCTAGTGGACGGCGATGGCGATCAGCACGCCCCAGAAGACGGGCGTGGCGAAGAAGCCGATCCAGCCGATCCAGCCCAGGTTGGGGATGTAGTGATTCCTCATGCCATCAGCGTACCGAGCACGGGCAGGCAGACGCGCGCCCTCTGTCAAGGACAGAAGACCTGGGGCGGGCCGTGTCCCTCCGGGTACTCGTAGACCTGGCACTCACGCTGCCGGCGCGGAGATGGCGGGAGCGGCGTAGGGGTGGCGCGCGGCACGAGCGTCCGCAGGACGAAGGGTGTGTGCGGCGGCAGGGTGCGCTCCAGGGCGCCAGGCGTCCAGGTGGGCGTGGGGGCAGCGCTCCCACCGCGGTCACACGCGGGGACAGCCAGGAGCAGCACGACCAGGAGCACCTTCATACCGGGAGTATCGGCACGGGCCGGCCAGGGCATGAGGGGCTTGAGGAGGCAGCCGGGCATTGATCGCCGCTTGCCCTCACGCGAGTACACCCGTAGACCGCTCCAGACCGCCCCAACCGCGTGAACTAATACTCGTGTGCGTGCTAATGTAAAAAATTGAGGAACAGTCGCGCGACGGTCTCGGACACCTCACACCAACACACACCAACCAGAAGCCACCCATACAGACACACACCCCCGCCGTGCGAAGGACAACCCTCATGCCCCACCCCACGCGACGCAGCAGCACTTGAGCAGTACACACACCATCGCCGCGACAGGAACGCATCGTGCGCTAGTTGACGTAAGGCGTCGCGCGTCGTGCGCTCCACAGATGCAGGACAATGGGTCGCGCTTCCTGCGCTCCACTCATGAGGCAGGGCGTAGTGCGCTGTTGCTGTCACGTACTCAAGGTGCTGCGCTGAGGTGCAGTGGTGCTGTCCCTCTCTGTCGCCGCTTCGCGTCGACCTGACTCGGCTCGGCTCGTCTCGTCTCGTCTCCGGAACTCACCGGATCGACGAGCGCATAGTCCATCTGTGGCCACTCAACGAGCCAGTAGAGGCTGCCAAAGAGCAGGATGCCTCCGGCTGCGGCTCCCGCGGCGAAGCCGAGCGTGCGAAGCAACTGGAACAAGAGCGCGCCGGCGCCGATGAGCGCAGCTATCGTAAGCGTGTGGAAGCCGATCGACGACGAAAGGGGGAGCGTGCGAACGATGAATGGCGTGAGGATACGGTAATCAAACGGAGGAGTGCGCGCTGCTGACGGATACCCGGGAAGGCCTCCGGCCATGGCCAGGTAGTAGGAATGGTCGCTGCAGCAACCGGACGCGATCGATACATAGCCGTCGTGCCACCAAACGACGACAGCGACGGCGAACACGATTGCCGCCGACAACGACACGGCGGCCATGACAGAGACACAGTGGCGCATCCGTCCGAGTATATCCGTACGCCCGGGAGATCCTCGCCCCGCCTGCCTATTCGGCGCAGGCGACCAACAGCGTGCCGCCGGATGCGCTGGCGGAGGCGATCATCTGCGGGAGCGCGAACTTACGATCTTGATTCAGTCGGTCGGCCGCGAACCATCACCGACGTGAGCGAGCCGCTCGATCACGCACCTCATCGTGTGCGCCCATTCAGCCCGGCTTCTGCGCCACTACGACCGTGACGCGAGTCCCGTGGCCTGGTGACGAAGTCAGCTCGAACGTTCCGCCGACGAGCCGCGCCCGCTCGGTCATGCCGAGGACGCCGAGCTTGCCGACGTGCGACAGATCGGCGACGTTCGCCGGCGGCGCCCAGCCACGCCCGTCGTCTTCGACGATCAAGCGCACCGCGCCGTCCTCAAATGCCAAGTCGACCTCGGCCGACGTGGCGTGAGCGTGCTTCTCGATGTTGTGCAGCGCTTCCTGCGCGATCCGGAAGAGCGCCAGCTCGACCGCTGACGCCAAACGCCGGGGTTCCCCCGAGACCTTGAGGCGGGCGCCACCGGCGAGCCGCGCGTTCGTCTCATCGACCGCCAGCTCGATCGCCGGCACGAGGCCGAGGTCGTCGAGCACGGAGGGGCGCAGGTCGCGGCTGAAACGCCGGACGGACTGCAGGGTGTCGCGGGTCAGGGTCAGGAGGTCATCCACCTGCGGTGCGATGTCGGCCGGCACCGCCTCTCCGAGTTGTTCGAGCCGCCGCGCGAGGTGTACGAGTTCTTGCGCCGTCTCGTCATGCAGTTCGCGCGCGATGCGCAGCCGTTCATCTTCCTGTGCTTGCGTCATCTGGCGTGCGTAGGTTTGGAGGCTCTCCTGGCGCTGGCGGTAAAGCCGCGCGTTCTCGACGGCTACCCGGATAGTGTGGGCCACGGCAGCGAGCAACCGCGTATGTTCGTCGACGAGGTCGCTGTTCTCGGGGACGGCCACGCCGAGCGAACCGACGATCCCCCCCTCAGAGGCCAGCGGCACGCAGATCAGGCGCCCGTCTACGACCACCGGCTCGCGCTGCTCCGTGGCCAGCCGATCGAGTTCGTCGATCGGGATGTCGCTCGTGTGGTGATCGCGCGGCTCGATAATGACGGTCCGGCCTTCGTCAGGCGATGGTGACTCCAGGCACAGCCACGCGGCTTCGACGGGCAGGCCGCGCGCCAGCCGCGCAACGACCGCCGGAAGCTCCTGCTCCGCTTCGATCTGGTGGCTGAGCTGCTCGCCGATCTCGTTGAGCAGACTGAGGCCGACGCTCGTCCGCTCCGCGCGCTGGCGCTGCTTGGACTCCAGGTCGACGCGCCACGCCACCATCATGCCTGCCGGCAAGGTGATCGCAAGTTGTCCGACCTCGGTGAGCCACTCAAAGCCCGAGCCGTGCCAGATCCACATGCTCGGCGTTGTGAGCAGTGTCGCCCACAGCGCGGTGAGGATAGCGCCCTCCCAGCCGAACGACAGCGCGGCGTAGAGCAGCGGGATCACGTAGAGCGTGATGGCGAGGCCGTGGAACGTCGAGAACGGATTGGTGAAGCCGGCAGTCTCGATGACGTAGTGCGGCACAGTAGCCGCCAGCACCATCAGCTGGATGTTCCAGAACCGGCGGTCGTGAAGCCGGTCCGGCAGGCGGCGCAGCGGCACCAGCACGTAGCCGAGCAGCCGCCGCGTCAGTGCGCCGGCCGGCTGGGACGGGCGGGCGCGGGTGAGCCCGACATCAGCCTTCACCAAGATCCTCCAGCTTGAGCAGCGCGCTCTTCAGCATCGCAATGACGGCCGCGGTGGGCGATCTGACGCCGAGCTTCGCGAATGCGTGCATCAAGTGTACCCGCGCCGTGTGGATGCTGAGCGACAGGCGCTCCGAGATCTCGGCGTTGGCGAGCCCGCAGGCGGCGAGCCGGAGCACCTCGACCTCCTCGTCCGTAAGCGTCGGCATTCGACATGCGCCGGCCGATCTATGAGCGGATGGGCTTTCGTGTCGCCGCGCCGGTCCTCATCTTCGCCGGATCTGCGCCGGGTGGTGCGGGCTCAAGAGCACGGGCTCAGTTCACGACGGACTGCGAGAAAGTCAGTTCGACCGCGGTGGGAAAAGACTCAGCGGCGAGGCCGCGGCGCACGATGACCAACTTGTGTCGGCGCCTGAGGATTCCAGCTCAGACCGCCAAACGCCAACTGCTGCCCTTACCTTGATCTCCACGTCACTTGCGTCCTACGATCCGCCAACAGTCTCGTTCACCAGGGAAAGGCGGCGCCAAGATGCCAGCCG
The DNA here is from genome assembly GCA_041494685.1 of Dehalococcoidia bacterium. Classification (GTDB taxonomy): domain Bacteria; phylum Chloroflexota; class Dehalococcoidia; order DSTF01; family JACRBR01; genus JBGQBE01. The sequence goes on from JBGQBE010000040.1 coordinate 23,838, forward strand.
AGCTAGTCTCGACGACGACGGGCGCAGTGCGCGGCACCAGCGACAGCCGCATCGTCGCTTTCAAGGGCATCCCCTACGCTGCGCCGCCAGTCGGCGCACGGCGCTTTCTCCCGCCCGCACCCGCGGCACCCTGGTCCGGCGTCCGCGACGCCCTCGAGTACGGCGCCTCCTGCCCGCAGTCATCGGCGCGGCCGGAAGGGTGGTCACAGGAGCCTTCGCTGTCCGAGGACTGCCTCTACCTCAACGTTTGGACACCCGCCTGCGACGAACGCCGGCGGCCGGTGATGGTCTGGCTGCACGGCGGTGGCTTCAGTATCGGCTCCGGCTCATGGCCGGTCTATGACGGCACCGCGCTCGCCCGCCGCGGCGACGTGGTCGTCGTCACCGTAAACCACCGCCTCGGCATCTTCGGCTACCTGCACCTGAAAGAGATCGCAGGACCCGAGTTCGCATCGTCGGGCAACGCCGGCATGCTCGACCTCGTCTCGGCGCTCAAGTGGGTGCGTGCCAACATCACGGCGTTCGGCGGCGACCCGTCCAACGTCACCATCTTCGGCGAGTCAGGCGGGGGTGTGAAGGTCTCGACGCTCATGACCATGCCTGCGGCCCGTGGCCTGTTCCATCGAGCTGCCGTGCAGAGCGGCCCCGGCCTGCGATCTCGCGTCGCCGCCGGGCAAGCGACGGAGCTTGCGAAGCAGGTCGTCGCAGATCTTGCCACCGGCGCGAGCCCGGTCCAGTGGCTGCAGTCGGTACCCGCCGACAAGCTCCTCGGGTTCCAGGCCAAGCTCGGACGTCGCGCCATGTTCTCCTTCAGCCCGGTGATCGACGACGTCGACCTACCCGAACACCCGGGCGACGCCATCAAGAACGGCACCGCCGTCGACGTGCCCCTGATCATCGGCTGCAACCGTGACGAGGCCACGCTCTTTCTCGCGATGGAGTCCGGGCTCGACACCCTGACCGTGCTCGACGGCGACCACGTCCCTCCTCGGCTCGAGAGCCTGGGCGAGCATGCACGCCCGATCATTGAGACATACCGCCGCGCGCGACCGGATGCGTCGCCCAGAGATCTGCTCGTCGCCATCGAGACCGACCGCATGATGCGCATCCCCTCGATCGAGCTCGCTGAGCGCAAGCTCGCCGGCGGCAAGGCACCCGTGTTCATGTACCTGTTCTGCTGGGCGGCCGGTCCGCTCGGCTCGGCCCACGGCTACGAGATCCCCTTCGTCTTCGACAACGCCCGGCCGCCCGTCATGCCCGAGTCCGTTGGCCGTGGAAGTCTCGCCGCCCAAATGAGCGACGCCTGGATCGCCTTCGCCCGCGACGGCGCACCCGACCACCCGGAGATCCCGCACTGGCCCGCGTACTCACTCCAGGAGCGCGCGACGATGATCTTCGACCGCGACGCGGTGTGCGTGCAGAACGACCCGTCAGGCGAAGAACGCGCCGCATGGCAGGATGCTGGTGTGCCGGTGGGCATGCCGGTCTGACCTTCCGGCTGCCATGCTGGCGCTCGAACACGATGGCGGAGTGTTGTGCGTCCCGCACGCCGCTCCACGGAAGTCCGAGGGTTCGGGCGCGTGACCCCGGTCTGTTCGGCGTAACCGTGTGAGTTTCGGAACCGCCTGCCCTCTCGATCGGGCGGTCATGCTCCGGCCACGCTATCGTTGTGGACATGGCTGAGTCGATAGAGATTTCTCCCAGGACCGCGCGACGGCTCATCCTTGGCAAGCAAGGCCTTTGGCCGGGCCGCCGCTGGGCCGGCAAGGAAGGGACGCGCGCGGCGATCCACGCGTGTGAACACCTCCAGCTGGACCCACTCGTGATCCTCGCGCGAAGTCACGACCTGATGTTACACAGCCGCGTGGTCGGCTATCGCCCCGAGTTCTTCCATGAACTGACGTACAAAGAGCGAGCGTTCTTCGACTGGGGCGGGTGGCTGGCAGTCAGGCCGATGGAGGAACTTCCGTACTGGCGCGTGGTCATGCGTCGGAACCGGGAGCATGCCGGGCAGAAACTGATCGCAGAGCAGCACGCCACGGCGATCGAAGAGATGCGCCTCGCTTTACGTGAACGGGGAACGGTTGCCCCCCGTGACTTCCAAGCGGCCGACCGTCGTGCGGTCAACAGCTATCGCGGCGGGAAAGACACATCTCTGGCGTTGTATTACCTCTGGCGTACGGGCGAAGCCATGACGCACCATCGGGAGGGGTTCGAGCGCATCTATGCGCCGACGGAATCAGTCGCGCCTCCACACTTGGTCCCGGAGGCGAGTGACGCGGACGCGGACCGGTTTCTCGCACGCAAGGCCGTCTCATTCGCGGGCATCGGGCGGCTTGGGCCGCTGAGCGGCTGGCTCGGGCGCACGGTGAGCAAAGCGGAGGAGCGAGCACTCGAACAGGAACTGATCGACGCTGGCGAAATTGTGCGCGTGGACATCGAGGGTACTCAGGGCACCCAGCTGATGCCGGCGAGAGATGTTCAACTACTCGCGGACGTGGATCGCGGGCGCATCCCTACGGCTTGGGCCCCGGTCGAAACATCGACGGAGGCGGAGGTGACGTTGCTGTCGCCGTTAGACCCTGTCAGCGCGCGGGGACGGGCGAAGCTGCTGTTCGATTTTGAGTACGTCTGGGAGATCTACAAGAAGCCGGAGCTTATGCGGTTCGGGCGGTATGCGATGCCGATCCTGTGGGGTGACCGGCTCGTCGGACGGCTCGATGCGAAGATGGACCGCAAGTCCAATACGCTAGTCGTCAATGGCGTTTGGCTCGAAAGCATACTTGGGCCACCGGAGCCTGCGTTCCTCGACGCGCTGGGTCTGGGCGTCCAGCGCGCCATGGCGTTCCTTGGGACGGAGCGCGTAGATGCCGCCGCGGTGAAGCATCGCAAGGTCCGCAGCCGGATAGCTGCCCTGAACAAACGGCGCCCACGAGTCGCGCACCAGCCGGCGGGAAACTTGTAGCTAGGCGCCCCACGATCGGTTCATGGTGGCGTCAAGTCCAGGCAGTCAGGCGCGCGTTTCACGTTGAGGCGCAGTGTGAAATGAGGTGACGGCGGACCAGTGCGCGAACGTCAGGATCGCGAATCCGAGCAGGCCGTCAGTGAAGATCGTCGCGTACCAAAACGGCGGAATGTGCGGCGACCCGAAGGCGAAATGCCCGAGCGTTACGAATCCGAGCAGTGAGTACAGCGCCAGAAGTGGATATGCCGCGACGTAGCGCCCACGGGCGTACAGCCAGTACGCGAGTACTCCGACGGCCGTCAGCCCGGGCCATACGATGACGATCGCGAGCCTGATCGTCGAACTGCCGACCAGGTCGGACGGGGGGTAGTGCGCGATCTCCACGTAGTTGTGCGTGTAGTGGGCCGACGGAGTCACGCACTTGCTCGGTCCGGGACACCGTGGCTTGCATGCTCGCCTCCATCTCCTGGTCTTGCGGTGGAGCTACTTCGCACCGTTGCCCGTCCAGCCCGCGCCTCCGTGGCGGGATGCCCGCCTTGGCCGGACTCGCTTACGCGAACATGGTCCTAGACTGTGCGGAGATCTCCGTCGACAGTAGCGAGGTGGTGCACGTCGTTCAGCGTGTAGACCGTGTCTATACCCTCGGCGGAGGCGACAATGCTGATTGACGTGTGAGCGGGCCTGAACAGCACATCGAACTTCGAGCCCATGACGTGGCTGACGTAAGCGTTGATCACGCCGCCGTGGCACACGACCACGACTCGCCCGCCAGCGTGGTCACTGATGATCGTCTCGATAGCGTTGACGACGCGGCGGCGGAACTCGGCACTCGGCTCCGAGTACGGGTATACGTCCCACGATCGCTCGAGAATGAACCGTTGTCGCAACGCAGCCAGAGCCTCACTACCCAAGAACTCCAGCGACGACAGGTGTTGAGGCGCGTCGCGGAACATCGCGATCTCCCGCAGGTCGGCGACTACGACAGGCTCGATCCGATGGTGCTGGGTGATCGCTTGGGCCGTCCGCAGCGCGCGCTGCAGAGCGCTCGTGTACACCCCATCGATCTTCCTCGTCGAAAGGGCGGCGCCAAGGAGCTGCGCTTGCTGTTCTCCAAGGCCGCTCAACGGAGGGTCGGTGTATCCGCCGATCGAGCCAGCCAGGTCGAGTCGCTGGTGGGCGTGGCGGACGAGGAAGACCTCGGTGACCATCTCACGATTGGATAGAAATGCCACGTCCAGCGGGCTCGGCCTGCCCTGACGAGCGGCGTGTTCATCAACACGCTGCTCAACTCCGGCGTTCGCGATAGCTTCCGGGTTCGAAACGTCCAGCGCCATCCGGGTTCCAATCACCCCGCGTCAGTGCGGCTCTTGTAGATGATACCCATCTCACCTTCATGCGTTCGAGACGCGTGGAGCATGATCGGCGCCTACCGGCGCTCTTCCGCCAACGCCGACTCAATGAGTGCGCGTACGCCTTCTACAGCGACCTCGCCTGCGTTCGGTGACCGAACGAAGGCGCAGAGCTTGACCATGTCCACGATCCGGGACACCTGCCTCCAGTTCTCCGGCAGGATGCCGCCCTCTTGGCTGTAGCCCCGTATCAACTCCTCCGCGAACCAGGGTGCCACTTCGTGGCCGGGACGTCGGAGCACGCTGCCAAGATCTACGAGCGGCGTCCCCGAGTGGGCGTACTCCCAGTCGAGGAGGGCCGCCACATGCGGCGGGCCAGAAGTGGTTTGCACGATGACGTTGAGGCCGTTGAAGTCTCCGTGGACGAGCATCGCATGGTGCTCGACGACGGCGAGCAACTCTTCGTGCTCCGTGACGAACCGCCACAAGCGCCTTGTTAGTGCCACGCCTAGCCGCTCCTCGCCGCTGTCTCTGAAGAGGCACTGCGCCAGAACGCCAACGACGACGCCAGGTTCCGACGGAAACGGGATGTGAATGTCCAGCGTGCTTCCGAAAAAGCCGGAGCGCGCGAACCGGAACCCTTGGAGCTTCGCAAGGAGACTGCCCGTCGACCTGACGGCACGCCTAGCATCGGACGACGCGCCGTCCGTGAGCAGTTGGTCGAGTGGGACGCCCTCCGTCCAGCGCAGGATGAGATACGTGTGTGGTTCCCGTGCTTCTGGCGAGACGTAGAGGACCTCTTGCACCGGCACGCGCTCTTTGACGAGTTCGAGGATCGACGCCTCGCGAAAGGCCGCGGTCGGGTCCCGGACGTAGACGCGGACCACGACCGGGGCAGCCTCGCCTGACAGCGTGACCTTGAAGCTCGTATTTGCGAAGCCACCGGTGATGAGATCAGCAGAGACGATCCGCTGGCCGGGATACACCGGAGCCAGCATCTCGTGCAGGGCGCCCAGATCGACCGGCGACGCGCCAACTCCTTGCGCCTCACCATCGATCGCTGCGTCGCGCTCTACCATCCCCTAGATCGTCTCACTACAAATTGTTCCTTGCCTGTCCGCGCCCAAGACTCTGGTTCGCGGTCACTCACTCACGGATAATTCTATGCGCTGCGCGACCGGCGACGGATCACGATTCGGGTGGTCACTGGCTGGCGCAGTCCTGGGAGCGTCGCCTATCGGCTATCGGTCTGCCCTCGGCATCAAGCCCGGGGGCGCCATCATGATATGACTGAACTGCCCGCAACCTTGTTCGAGACCAACGCGAGCGGAGGCGACCTTCGCCACGGATCGCGTCGGGTGCGATAATCGGGCATGTACTTCATTGTTGTCGGCGGCGGGACCGTGGGCCTCCATCTGGCCAAGGAGTTGGTCGGGGATGGCCACGAGGTCGTGGTGATCGAGCATGACACGGAGAGGGCTCAGCAGATTGCCGACGACCTGGAGGACGATGTCGTCATGGAAGGCGATGGTTGCGAGGCGACTGTACTTAAGAAGGCGGGCGCTACGCGCGCCAACATGCTGCTCGCCGTCACCGGGGACGACCCCACGAACCTCGCCGCCTGCCAGGTTGCAAAGCAGCTCTTCGGCGTCGGCCGAACGCTAGCACGGATCAACGAGCCAAAGCTCGAAGAGATCTTTCAAAAGCTCCACGTCGACGCCACCGTCAGCGCAACGTCTGCCATCATGGCGCAGATCGAGCAGGACTTGCCCATGCATCCGCTGCTTCTGCTCCTTAAACTGAAGGCTACCGGGCTGGAGATCGTCGAGGTGCAGATACCGGAGGACTCGCGCATCGTTGGAGAGCCACTGAATCGCATCTCCCTGCCGTACCAGTCCATGATCGCGCTCATCGTCGGCGAACACGGCGCGGCGCGCGTGCCGTCCGCTGAAACGATCCTGCACGCCGGAGACGAAGTGGTTGCCCTCACCCTACACGAGAATGAGGAGTTGCTGCGCGAAGCGCTGACGGCGCCGCCGACTTCGTCTAGCGAACCATCACGATGACCACATGTTGTGCGCTCGCCGCCGCGCGAAAAGCCCCGGTTGGACTCGAAGTCAAGCCTGATCCAAGAGCGTTCTCCGAAGCTGTTCGATCGGCTGAGCCTTGGCACGACGTGGTCATAGCGATGGGTGATCCCGACGTGGCCTGACACGGGCAGAGCGCAGTGTACCACTATGCCCGCGTGATGTCGCTGGCGAGGTTCGATGGCCGGTTCGGCGTCAAGCGGATCGCCAAAGTATGATGAACCCGGCCGCCTAGGCAACCGCGCACCGCAGAGGCACGAGCTCGGAGGCGAGATGAACATTCAGCAAGCATCCCGTGAAGCGTTGTCATTCTGGCACGGCCTGGTCGACCAGATGCTCTCGGAATGTAGCCCGGAGATCCTGCACCAGGTGACGCCAGCCTCAACCGTCAATTCGATCGCCGCTACCTACGCCCATATGCTCATGACTGAAGACGTGATTGTGCAGGCCAGACTAAGGGGAGTGTCTGTGCTGTTCCAATCAGGGGCCTGGCAAGAACGCACGGGCATCGCCTTCATCGGTGACCCTCCCATGCAAACGCAGGATTGGGCAAGCGGCTTGCGTATGGACATCGACACGTTCCGCGATTACGCCGCCGCGGTGCATGGGGCCACCGATACCTACTTGGCTGACTTGGCGGACGCCGAACTGGATCGAACGACGCAGGGCCTCATTCGCGAGACCACTGTCGGACGCATCATCGTCCTCGGCGTCTGTACCCACTTCCTGACCCATGCCGGTGAAATCTCCGCGTTGAAAGGCACGTTCGGGCTGAAGGGCCTGCCGTTCTGAGGACCCGCGGGACTAGCTGTAGTTCCCACGGACGTTATTGACAGATCCGCGAGAGCGGCGGGAGACCGCCGAGTGCGGTGTGTGGGCGATCGCCATTGTACGCCTGGAGGAAGCCGGGCAGGGCTGCGAGGCGTTCTGCGTTGCTCTGATAGA